>CAZNGN010000029.1:0-38652 GCA_964572865.1 uncultured Bacteriovoracaceae bacterium
TCAGTTCCAGGAAAATTCATACGTGTTCGTGAAGGCGATACAGTTGAATTTTATTTAATGAACAATCCAAACAATAAATTACCACATAACATTGACTTACATGCTGTAACTGGACCAGGTGGTGGTGCTGCTTCAACATTTACAGCCCCTGGACATAAATCAAAATTTACATTTAAAGCAATGAATCCAGGATTGTATATTTACCACTGCGCTACAGCTCCAGTAGGTATGCATATCGCAAACGGAATGTATGGATTAATTTATGTTCAACCAGAAAAAGCATTACCAAAAGTTGATCATGAATATTATGTAGTTCAAGGTGACTTTTATACAGATAAACCATTTGGAACAAAAGGTTTACATAACTTCTCAATGCAAAGAGGTATTGATGAGCATCCAACCTATGTTGTGTTCAACGGATCTACCACTTCACTTACAGGTGATAATGCTTTAAAAGCAAAAGTGGGTGAGACTGTTAGATTATTCGTTGGAAACGGCGGTCCAAACTTAACATCTTCGTTTCACGTAATTGGTGAAATTTTTGATAAAGTTTATCAAGAAGGTGGAGTGAAAGTATCTCAAGAACAAGTTCAAACTACAGTTGTACCACCTGGTGGTTCTGCAATGGTTGAGTATAGAGTAGATACTACTGGTACTTATATCTTAGTTGACCACGCACTCTTTAGAACTTTCAACAAAGGTTCTCTTGGTATGATGAAAGTTGAAGGAGAGCAAAATAAAGAAATCTACTCTGGTAAAGAGTTAGATGAAGTTTACTTAGGCGACGAAGGTGTAGCTACTGCGATTAAATCAAAAGGCGGTGATGTAGTTGAGAAAAAAGCAAAGTCTGATGGTAAAACATTGTTTGCTAATAACTGCGCCATGTGTCACCAAGCAAATGGTCAAGGTTTAGAAGGAGTATTCCCTCCATTAGCTAAATCAGATTATTTATCAAAACTAGCTAACCAAAAAGATAGATCTGAAGTTATCTCAATCGTTCTTAAAGGTAAAAACGGTAAAGTGGTAGTAAATGGAAAAGAATACAACGGTGTAATGACTCCAATATCTGGATTGTCAGATGAAGAATTGGCAACAGTTCTTACATTTGTATCAAACAACTGGGGTAACAAAGCACCAGCATTTACAGCTAGTGAAGTGAAAGCTGCAAAAGGTAAAATTTCTGATAAAAAATAATCTTAATAAAGATTATCTTTGTAAGATTATTTTATGATTAAAAATAGAGGACTCTTTGCATATTTGGTTGTGGTAATAATATATGCAAGAGTCCTTTATGCTTTTTCAGATACAAATATTGTTAATATCCCTTCTGGTAAATTAACGCCACTGTTTGGATTAGATGAAAATCAAAAGTATTTTGAAGTTAACCCATTTCGCATTGATATAAAACCTGTAACAAATCTAGAATTTTCAAAATTTCTTATAAAAAATCCACAATGGCAAAAGGCAAATATTTCTAAATTATATAAAGATGAAAAATATTTAGAAGAATGGAGTGGATCTCAATTTAAAAACAAAAATAAAAATGCACCTGTTACAAATATATCATGGTTTGCAGCAAGTGCTTATTGCGAATCAGTGAAAGGAAGACTTCCAACCACTTTAGAATGGGAATATGTAGCCGCTGCAAGTAAATCTAAATCTGATGCATCAAGAGATTCAGAATTTGTAGATAAAATATTAGGTTGGTATCAAAAAAATAATAAAAACATTTCACAAAGTACCGTAGGAAAAAGTGAAAAAAATTATTATGGTGTTCAAGATTTACATGAATTAGTGTGGGAATGGACTTCTGATTTTAATAGCTTTTTTGTGGCAAACGATAACCGTTCTGATGGTGAAAAAATAAAGAACATGTTTTGCGGGGGTTCTTCGATTGGTGCTAAAAACCGTGAAGACTATGCTGCATTTATGCGTTATGCATTTAGAAGTAGTTTAAATGCAAATTATTCAACTTCAAATTTAGGATTTAGGTGCGCATATGACTTTCAGTAAGGATATTTTAAAAATAGTACTATTTATTTTTATTTTTTTAGGAGCTACTCCACAGTCTGTTTATGAATTGCCTATGAAATGGAAAACAGATAAAGGTGAAACGGTAACACTTTCTCATTGGAATGGTAAAAAAACGCTGCTCACAATGATTTATAGTTCCTGTAAATTTAGTTGCCCATTAATGATGAAAAAATTAAAAAAAATTGAAGCATCATTGAATGAAAAAAAAGTTAAATACGAATTTTTAATCATTAGTCTAGATCCTGATCATGATACAGTTGAAAGTTTAGCTAAATTTAAAAAAGACAATGAGGTATCAGATTATTGGAATTTTTTAACTGGATCCGAAAAAGATACTCGAATGTTATCTATGGTTGTGAATATTCGATATTCTAAAAATCCAAAAACTAAAGTGATTGGACACGATAATAAAGTAATCTTATTAGACGAAACTGGAAAAATGCTTAAAACCTTAGATGGTTTAGATGCAGATATTTCAGATTTGTTTTAATCTCAATTTAACAAGTTCTATTCTTATCTATCCAATATGGAAAATAATATAAAATCAATATTACGGGTGCCATTTTAGCCAAAATTATTTCATTTGGTGGTGGCGGTCCAAATATATTTGCTAAATACATTAAAAATAAAAAAGAAAAAAATATTAAAAAACCAATACTGCCTATTTTATTTAATGCTTTTGTGCTTTTAAGATATATGAAACAACCAAATAAATACATTAATGTTTCAATGACAATGGTAGTGATTTTATAATTCCATAATCCAAAACCAAATTTTGTTGTAGAAAAAATGGATAAAGGTAAATCAGCTCGATGAGTAATTAAATCTAAAACCCAATGACTGATTACCAATATAAATAAAACCAGCATGCCTTTTTTATTTTTGGTTTTTTTAAAGTAAATAAATGAAAACAATAAAGCCCATACGGTACACATAAGTAAACTATGTGAATATGGATAGTGTACAAAATCTAATGGTGTTACTGCCGTATTGCCTGGATCTATTTTTACCTGTTCAATGTTTAAAAGTAAAAAAAATGGCCAGAGAACATCGATAAAACCAGTTGCTAGCATTAACGTACCCAACGATGTTTTGGGAGTTAATTTTTTAGAGCCTAAAGCGAGCGCGTAATGACCAATGAACATTTTATTTTAATGTTTCTTTCATTAATTCCAGTGTTGAAACGCTTACAACTTGCACAGATTTATCAATTCTCTTTTGAAGGCCTGCCAATACTTTACCGGGCCCTGCTTCAATCATATTTTCAATTCCTAATTCTTTTAACTTAAGCATACTTTGAGTCCATCGAACTGGTTTTACAATTTGATTTGTTAAATTCATTTTAATTGCATCTGAATTTGTATGAACTCCGGCATCGTTGTTTTGAATAATTGAAAACTTAGCATTATTAAATTTAGCTGATTCAATCAAAGGTTTCATTGTATCTAGTGCTGGTTTCATTAATGTGCAATGAAAGGGCGCAGATACAGTAAGCGGCATGTATTTGCCACCTTTGAAATCAGCATCAGTTTTTAGTAGTTCTGCAAATCGGTCACAGGCTTCTTTGTGTCCTGAAATCACTACTTGTCCTGGTGAATTGAAGTTTGCGGGTTCCACAACTTTTCCTGAATCTTGAGATGCCTTTAAACATGCTTTTTCAATAATCGAATCTTCTAATCCTAAGATTGCTGCCATTGCTCCTAATCCAGAAGGTACGGCTCTTTGCATAGCTTCACCACGAGCACGGGTGAGCTTCACAGCGGTTGATAGGTCGATGACTTGAGCGGCATATAAAGCGGTATATTCTCCAAGACTGTGGCCGGCAGTAACCTTCAATTCAGGGTTCTTATGTACTCGAATAGCAGTTAAAATCGCTGCTTCGGTAGTAAAAAGGGCAGGCTGAAGGTTTTCTGTTAAAGTTAGGGTTTCTAGAGGACCTTCGAAACAAAGTTTAGCTATATCAACTTTAATTACATCTGAAGTTTCTTCATAAACGAGTTTACACTCCTTTATATTGTCATAAAAATCTCGGCCCATTCCAACAACTTGACTTCCCTGGCCAGGAAAGGTAATTACGTATTGCATCATAAATATGAAGCCTATTACAAAGAAATTGTGATGGCAACCTAATTGGTTGATATTAAGGGGGATTTTTGCATGAAGAAGCTATTTAATAACAAGAAAGCTGTCTTAATATTTTTTATAGCACTTTTTTGTTTATACCAAACCATTGCATTGGCTTCCGTAAATTTACAGATACAAGCTGATCCAAAATTAAACTCAAAACAAATTGCTGAAAAGAAATCTCTACTTTTAGCGATCGATCAAATGATTCTTCCTACTTTGAAAGTTCCTCAAAATTTACTCTTACGATTACAATATCAAGGTGAAGATGCATACCATGAATCTTTTATGCCCAAAGGACATCGAATAACAGTTCCTTATCAATTTAAATTATTTAACAATATAAAACATCCAAATTACTCCAATCCAATTTTAGTTCATGAATATGGTCATTGTGTTTTGGCTGAAAACTTAGGATTAAATGATCAATTTAGAAATAAAGTAGTTAATAAAACTAGATTTATTGATTTTTATAAATGGGAAGCATTAAATGCTCAACTCGAAGAAGTTAAGCTTGAGTTAGATCAAATCAAACAAATTTTAGAAGAAAAGAAAAAATCTGGTGCCAGTGATTCTGATACCGAAGTAGTAAAACTCATTCAAAAAGGAAATGAACTTGCTAAACTTTTACAAAACTTAGAAGCACAAATGGAACCATATAGTGAAGGGTATGCAAATTTATTTACAACATTAGGTAAATATCATGAATTTTATGCTGACGTGATGGCTATTACATTTTTCAATTATAATCCAACAGTAGTATGGAAGGCAGTTTACACAACAAAAATTAGAAACTCGAATCAACAAACCAATATGGAAAAGAAAATTCTTAAAAATTTAGAATTAAGAAGATTTGATAAGAAATTTAGTTGGGATGATGTAAGTTTTGGAGATTCACACATCGAATTGTCTCCAACTAGGTATTATATTTATAAATACTATTTGAGTAATCCACTTTATAATCAAAATAAAGCATTGGTAATGAGAGTTGTTTTTGAGGCAATTAAAGATGAAATGATGATGCTCACATCGTCAGACATTTCGCAATTAACTCTTAGACAAATCAATGAGAGTTTTATGAAACGTCTTGATCAGTATTTTGCAAAAATTAAAAAATAAGATAAACTAATCTTAGTGAAAAAATACTTAACGAATATTAAATGGATTTTATTTGTTGCACTTTTAATCAGATTAGTAGTTTCATTATATATTCATCCGATTCGAAATTTTATTTTCTCTGACGCCGCTAATTATGTAGAAGTTGCAGATCGAATTATTCAAGGAAATTTAAATACATCACATTTTTTTCAGCCAATCGGTTATTCGTTACTGATTGCGCTTATAAAAATTATTTTTAACTCAAATTGGCACTTTGTACTAGCAATCTTGCAGTCTATGGCATCCACTTTTGCAATTTATTTGATTTATCGAATTCTCAATAAAGAGTTCACAAAAAATTTCACTGTAATTAGTTGTTGGATCATGACATTACATATTCCGTTTATCATATTTGATGGATACTCGATGACAGAAAGTTTATCGGGCTTAATGACAGCTCTCGTGGTTACTTTCTTTTATAATAAAAAATGGCTTTATTTAGGAATTACATTAGCAGTTTCTAGTTGGATAAAAGGTTTGCTTATTTTTTGCGTACCATTTTTAGTTTTATATTTTATTTTTTTTAATAAAGAAAAAATATTACAAACTAACATTAAAATCATTATACCAATACTTTTTTCAATGCTTATTTTAGGATTTTACTCGCAATCAAAAATTGGAAAATTTTTTACAAGTCCTCGAAATGGTGGTTTGAATTTTGTTGAAGGTAAATGTGTTCAAAAATGGAATCAAGACTCTGAAGGTGCCAATTGGCTTTCACCTATGTATTATCAATTAGGATATCATAATCCAAGTGATAAACACATTTGGAATGAACCGTTTTGGAAGTCAGGTTATTTCTTTCAACAAGGCCTCAACTGTATCATTGATCGACCGGTTGTTTTAATTCAATCTTTAGAAAATATTCCATTTCTTTGGATCGGAAATTTTGTTTGGCCAATCAATCAAAGTGATAATGCACATTGGATCAGGCTATATGATATGATTTTTGCTATTTTTTCTTTCGGAGGACTGATTGCATTTTTATTTTTAGAAAAAAATATTTTAAAATCAAATTATTATGTCTGGATCATTCCGACACTTGCATTGTTTAGTTGTGTTTATATTTTTAAAGCTGAGGCAAGATTGCGAGTGCCTTTTGACTATGTATTAATTGTGATTACATTATTGGGCTATTCAATGCTGAACCGAGCACGCAAAAGCAATTTTAATAACGAATCAAAGCAGAGCCAAACGTAAGTCCTGCACCAAAAACAGAAATTAAAATTAAATCACCACGTTTGATTCTTCCGTCTGTAATTGCTTGGTCAAGAGCAGTAGGTACTGTCGCAGCAGAGGTATTTCCAAAATTGCGTACATTCGTAATGACTTTATCCATGGGAAAATGAAGTCTTTTTGCAACAGCCTCAATAATTCTCATATTTGCTTGGTGAGGGATAAACCAGTCGACATCTTTTAAGTCCACTTTATTGTGTTCTAAAACTTCAGCGGCACAATCAGCAAGTGTACGAACAGCTTCTTTAAAAATTTCTTTACCCTTCATTTTCATGAATTGAGTACGTTTTTCTAAAACCGAAGCATCGATTCTTTCAGCTGATCCGCCAGCTTGTATGTAGAAAAGTTCTTTTAATTTTCCGTCTGCGTGTAGGTGAGTAGAGTATACTTTACTTTGTTTTGCAGAGTCATTTTGAGACTCTGAACGACTTACAATAGCAACACCTGCGCCATCACCGAATAAAATACAAGTATTGCGATCTTGCCAGTCAACCATCGTTGAAAGAACTTCGGCGCCTACAACTAAAACATTTTTATATTGGCCCATTCGTATAAAAGCATCAGCAACAGAAAGTCCATAAACAAATCCTGAACAGGCAGCAGATAAATCAAAAGAAGGAATGTCTTTTTTTGTTTGTAACTTTTCTTGTAATAGGCAAGCAGCAGTGGGAACAATTCTATCAGCAGATACAGTACAGAAAACAATGCAATCTAAATCATCAGCTGTTAAGTTTGCACGTTCTAAAGCTATTTTAGTAGCTCTAAATGCTAATTCTGAGTTTGTTAAATCTTTTGACTGATCGGCAATACGTCGCTCTTTAATTCCAGTTCTTTCAAATATCCACTCATCGTTTGTATCGATTGTTTTTTCTAAATCAAAATTCGTTACAATTTTTTCAGGAAAATAAGAACCAGTGGAAGTGATTTTTGATTGGTACATTTGATTTGCAATCATGGCTGATTTCCAGTTTCAGCATTTTGAGATGAAGCTGCTTTTGCTGCATCTTTTATCGCTTTAAATTGAGAAGAAAGTTTTTCATGAAGACCAAGTTCAATTGCTTCTTGTGCTCTGATGATTCCGTTTTTAATTGCTTTTGCATTTGAACTGCCGTGACCAATAAAACAATTTCCATCTACACCTAAGAGTGGACCAGCGCCTACTTCAGCGTAATCGAGTCGTTTTTTTAGTCCATTTAATGCTGGTAACATAAACACGGCACCAAATTTTGACCAAAAATGAGATTTTATTTCTTCTTTCAATAGTGTGGAAAATGCTTTTCCTAATCCTTCAAGTGATTTCAAAACTACATTACCTGTAAAACCATCAGTAACTACAACATGATATTTACCTTTAAATAATGCTTTTCCTTCAATATAGCCTTGGTAATTTAATGTGGTTTCTTGTTTTAGTAGTTGATTTGATTCACGAGTGAGTTCGATTCCTTTAGAATCTTCTTCGCCGTTTGAAAGAATTCCCACAACTGGTTTTTCAATTCCTAAATAAACTTGTGCGTACGTGTGTCCCATACGTGCAAAATCTGCCAAATGCGAAGGTCTGCATTCTGTATTTGCACCTGCATCGAGTAATATAAAATATCCTTTTTGAGAAGGAATCACGGCTGCAATTGCAGGTCTTTCAACACCTTTAATGCGTCCAAGTGTCATTAATGCAGCAGCAAAACATGCACCAGAGTGACCAGCGCTAAAAAATGCAGAATGAGGAGTTTCAGAATGTGCTTTTAATCCACGAACAATTGATGAATCTTTTTTAGTTTTGATTGCTGTGATGGGTGACTCATCCATTTCAATGACTTCAGTGCAATCAACAATTTCTGGAATTTTATTTTTGAAACGAGATAAATATGGTTTAAGTTTTTCTTTGTTACCTACGAGAACAATTTCTGCTTTTACATTAGGATCTTTTTGAGCTGCAATCACTCCTGAGATTACAGCATCAGGAGCATGATCGCCACCAAAGGCATCAACAAAAACTTTCATTTAAGAATTAGTTCTCAAAAAATTACGAAGAAGCGCGTTCTTCTTTAATTTGTTTTACTTGTTTACCGTTATAGTAACCACAAGTTCCACAAACTCTGTGAGGACGGCGTGAGCTTAAACAGTTTGGACATGTATTTGCGCTCACAGCTTTTAATGCGTAAAATTGACGACGAATTTTTTTACGACCTGGTGATACTTTTTTCTTAGGAACTGCCATTTTACTTAACTCCTTATAAATTTTCTTAATGCATTTGCCAGTGCATTGTTTTTAATACGATGACACTGACATGGTTCAACGTTCTGATCTTGTCCGCATGTAGCACAAATACCTTTGCAGTCTTCTTTGCATAGCGGCTGAACAGGAAGTTGCAAATATACTTGTTCTTTTAGCACTTCTTCAAGCTCAATGTAATCTTTTTCTAAAGTTTGTACTTCCATTTCTTGGCCTGTAGACCCTGTAGGAGCGCTATAGGCGATGCCGTGTGAGGCTCCAGAAACTGGGTTATAGTCACGATCTTTTGTAAAAAGGGACTCAAAATCTGACTTTATTGGTACGGTAATGCTTTTTGCACATCTAGAACAAAGCATTCCTAGATTACAGTCGATTTGCGCGTTCATAAAAACTAATTCATGGGTTTTTCGTAATTCAAAATGTACTTTTTGAGGCAAAATAGTTGAAGGATTCTCAGCAGGAGACTCTTCTGTTTCTGAAATTACAGTTTTAACCCAATTATCTTTTTCTGTGTAATCTAGTAGCGTAGGTTCTTCTGATAGTTCGTGCAAAAATATACGCATAAAGTGTTGTTTTCTATCTAGATGCTCGCAAAGTGTCAAGAATGATCAGTTTTAACAAGTCTTAATGATTTTGAGTCAAAATAGTTGTTTTGATTTTGATAATACTTTTTAAATTTTCCAAATGCCAAAGAAGGAATTTTGTAAAAAAGCTTTAATAAATCGTTATAAGTAGGCTTTTCTAGTTTTTTTGTATTCCAGTTTTTAATTAAATTTGAAGGGTGGTCAGTTAGAAAACTTGCTCCACCAGCTAAAATTTTGCTTTTTTTAACGATCGCAATGGGTAAGTGAGAGTGAGAGGTTTTGGTTACAACTTGAATGCTTCCTAATGTGTTCGTTTTAGAGTGAGAACAAAGAGCAGAACACGCATCAGATACTGAGTACAGTGAATGCGAAAGTGATTTAAATACAAAGTTTAAGTAACTAGAATCGATATGATAGCTGTCAGTTATGATTTCTGCCTGCATTTTACCCTGTAAAAGTGGAGTAATTGCGGCAGGATTTCTATGTGCAATTTTCATAGCATTAAATAGATGAGTGAAACCTTTGGCGCCCCATTTGTTAGCATCGAGAATGGTTTGTTCTGAAGCTGTCGTGTGACCAATTTGGATTCTAATTTTATTTTTATTACAGAATTGAATGACTGATTTAGCTCCTTTTAGCTCAGGAGCAATTGTAACGATTGAGATAGAATTTTGAGATAATTTTAAATATTTTTTAAATATCTTTAAATTTGGATTTTTTAATTGTGATTTAGGATGAGCACCAGAGGCTTCTGAATTTAAAAAGGGTCCTTCTAAATGTAATCCAATAGGAATTGCTGCATTTATTTTTACTAGTCTTTCAGGAGTGTATTTTTTTAGAAAAATTCCCCAAAAATGCAGAGCTGATTCGAAAAGTTTAGTTTCAGATGTCAGTAATGTTGGCGCGATGTATCCAATTCCAGAAGATTTTAAAACTTTGAGAGCATTCAAAATTTGGTTTGTTTCTGGACGCATAAAGTCAACACCGCAGGCCCCGTGAATGTGAAGATCCCAAAAGAGTGGAGATTTTATTGTGTTTTTCATTGACTTAGATGCTCCATGACTTTAAAGCTTTAACATTAGTTTATAGGAGAATCTGAATTTATGCCAACCAAACCTAAGAAGGCAAAAGCAAAAAAAGCAACTTCTGCAAAAACAGCAAAACCTGCTAAAGCTAAAAAAGCTTTACCAGTTAAAAAGCCAACTTTAAAAGCGGATACTAAAAAAGTAGATCCTAAAAAAGCTAAAAAAGATTTAGCTCCTAAAAAAGGTGCAAAAATTTCTGCAAAAGTGGTGATTGAATCAAGCGTTACTGTTATCGAAGTAAAAGGTGGTAAGGCTCAAAAAGGAGCTAAAGGTGCGGCACTGAATCCTAAACTAAATGCTAAATCTCCTAAAACAGAAAAAATGGCATTGAGTGGAACTCCTATTTGTCGCGAAATAGCTTGTGAATTAGCGGCAACAACAAAAGGATATTGCCGATTACATTACATTAAAAATTGGGCAAAAATTCAGCGTAAAGAACAAATACTTAAAGAGAAAAAACTCAATCAATATATTGAAGAATTGGTTTCTAAATATCCAGACAAATACATTGAAGCAATCAGACAAGATTTATCTTCTGAAAAAGATTTTGCTAAAGTAATCACCGACCTCGAAATCGAAGAGGATATGGATGACTTTATCGGTGAAGAACAAGAATCAGCAGAAAATATTGTTGAAAGCATTCGTCGTGATTTTGATGACGATGATGGCGATATTTTTTAATTTAGTTTTTCAATAACATCATATTCTGAAACTGCTTGTTTTAAAATATCTTGTTCTATCCATAGATCACCTGTTTTATCTATAAATGTTATTCCGTTTGCATGCTTTGAGGGATTATAGCCACCGTATGCATTGCGAACTAAAAGTTCGCATTTGCCTGTTGAAGGGTTTTTTCTTCTGCCAATAATTAAAGCACTGTGATTAACTCTAAAAAATAATATATTTGAGTTTTTCTTTTTATATTGATTTCCAAGATTGTATATATCTGCATCTAGGCTAATACCAATTGGCTGAGCCATTTTACCTTTATTAAATTCAGATTCTACTAATTTTGGTTCAGGTTTTAAAGGTGTAAGCAAACCAGTGTAGAAATTAACCATATCTTTCAACATATTCGTATTTGATAGTTGGTAATTTGAGTTTACAGATTCTGAAAATACAACGGGTGTGTATTCAGTGTGTATTTTAAATTTAGTTTTAATTCGGTTAGCATCGTTGCAAACTGGAAATAATTTCTTAAATAAGTCCATGTAGTTTTTAGATTTCATTACTTTTATAATTTGATCAAATTCCTTTGATTTATTTGGTGACAAATTAACTGGGCAAGAAGAGTTCTCTATGAATTTGTTCAATTTAATTGTTTTTTCAGCATTGTAAGCTGCTATTATAAACTTATTTGCTAATTCAGCCCTTAGATTATCTGGGGCATTTTCAATGCTTTTTGGAATTGAAGGCAAATCAGGAATCAAAGTATCTTCTAATTCTTTGATATACTTACTCAATGTAATAATTGATTCATCTAGGTTAATATTATTTTTCTCAAAATAATTATTAATGTAATTTAAATTACAACCACCAGTATTATTTAAAAAACGCAACAGAGGAGCTATCGAATCCCCATCGAGATATGAGTCATTTTCAGTAAAATTTCTCATTCTATCTGCGCTTGATGCTTTTTTATAATATAAACTTTTATGTTCAAAAGCTAAGTATTGAGGAGAAGTACGGTTTTGGTAATTTCGTTCGCCATGAGTAAATCGAAAAGCATCATACATTTGTGCAACTGCATAATCGGTGCACAAACCTAAATAGCCTTGATCCATTACTGGAACGTGTTCGAGAGAATAGCCTGGATCAGTAAGATTAATATTGCTACAACTATTGTAAGTAGCATGAGAAGTGAGAGGAGTTATAAAAAATAAAAGTAATATTTTAAACAGTCAAAATGCCCTTATTAATGAAGAGTTTTCTTTTTGGTAGCTTTCGATTTTTTAGAACTCTTCGTTGGTTTTTCAATCAACTGAGACTCTTCATCTTGACGTAAAATTTCATCAGCTTGTGCGTCGAGTTCTGGATTGTCGCGATTGATTTTCATGAATACTTGAGATTTATCTTCTAAATCGTATGAAACCCAATTTTGTCGGTACTCTTCGTCGTAATCGATGGGGCGTTTTTCTTCAAAGTAGGTTGCAAAAAAACTAGCGATGGCATCAACGCAATTTCCAACGCAAACTTGAACTGCTTCAGAGTCGTTCATGGCATTTTTGCGAGAACTTTCTGTTTTTGCTTGTTTGGGTGGAAAATCAACGGATGCGTAACAAGAAGTCATTCGTAAATTGGCCGTGTTTTTAAGAGATGCTAACACAACAACTTCATCTGGGTAGAGCATTCCGTAAACAACGAATTTTTCTTGATTTGATTTTTCGCTTTTCAGTTCAGATTTAAAATTTTTATTTAAAGCAGATTCAATGATCGTTAAATATTCTTTTGGTAATGTTACGCCTTTTAAGTTTGTATCTTTTCTACGTTCGATCATAAAATTCCTTCCGGTATTTTGGCTGAATCAGGGGCTGCTTTGAGTGAGATGTCTTTTGAAATGTTTTTTCCCTGACGATTGTATTTTATTTTTGCATTTTCACCTGGTTTAATTTTTCCTAAAATTCTTTGAATGTCGGCGCGTTCTTTCACTTCTTGCTCGTTAATAGATACGATTATATCGCCTGATCGAAGGCCTGCTTTGGCGGCAGGTCCGCCATCAACTAATCTTGCAATCACAACACCGTTATCAACAGGAAGGTCATAATAATTTCGTAATGCTTCAGTGATCGATTCACCTAAGATGCCAAGCCAAGATCTCACGATATAGCCAAAGTTTTTTAAATCGGGGAGTGCTTTTTTTGCTTCCATCATTGGAATGGCAAACCCTAAACCTTGTCCTTGAGCATTGATTGCGGTGTTAATTCCAATGACTTCTCCTTTTAGATTGAAGAGCGGCCCACCTGAGTTGCCGAAATTAATCGAACAGTCTGTTTGTAAAAAGTCATCGTATGGACCAATTCCGATCGAACGATTTTTTGCAGAAATAATTCCGGATGTAACTGTGTGTGATAATCCAAATGGATTTCCAATAGCAAAAACTGATTCTGCAATGCGAACAACTTCAGAATCACCTAACGTAGCAGGTTTAATATTGGGAACAGAAGAACCACCTTTGAGTTGAATGAGACCTAAATCAAAGAGTTTGTCTTTGCCGATGATTTTTGCTGGAATTCTTCTCTTGTCATATAGAGTGACAATGATTTCAGATGCGTTTTCTATGACGTGATTGTTTGTTAAAATAAATCCATTTGAATCGATGATAAAACCAGATCCTAATGAAGATTGTTTTTGAACCGATTCTTGTGGAATTCCAAACATTCCAAAAAATTCAGGCATGCCTTGCATCACCCATTGTTTAACAACTCGAGTGGATGAAATATTTACAACTGATGGGAGCACTTTCTCTACTAAATCTGGAAGTGAGGTGTTCATTTGTGGGGGAGTATTTGCGTTTGCCTGTAGAGTTAGAGCGAGCAAAAATGTCCAAAAATATTTCATAATTATAAGTTAAATGAGATTTATGTTTATTCAAGTAAAAGCGGTATGTTAACGCTATTTGTTATTAGAATGAATATTGACAATATTTCTATGTAAGCCGATGCTATCAGCGATTGTTGTGTTTGGAATTTTGAGATCGCAGCACCTTAGAGCGCATGCGACTGGTGCAAGATCTCAATATTCCAAATGTAATAATCTAAAACAGAGAGGATATTCATATGATCAAAAACATTTATATACTAAGTGCTAAACGTACACCTTTTGGTTCATTCATGGGGCAGTTATCTGAATTCAAAGCTTCAAAACTTGGAGCGATTGCTATTGAAGCTGCTGTAAAAGAATCAGGCGTAAATGCAAAAGATATTGAACAAGTTTATATGGGCAATGTTTTAAGCGCAGGTATGGGACAAGCTCCAGCACGACAAGCTGCAATTTATGCAAATCTTCCAAAATCTGTTGCTTGTACAACGGTTAACAAAGTTTGCGGCTCAGGAATGAAAGCAGTCATGCTTGCAGCACAAAGTATTGAAACGGGTGAGTGTGATTTAGTAGTTGCGGGAGGAATGGAGAACATGACTCAAGTTCCATTTTATATGGAAAATACAAGAAACGGCTATCGAATGGGCCACCAAAAATTAGTAGATGGTATGATTAAAGACGGTCTTTGGGATGTATACAACGACTATCACATGGGCTCAGCTGCTGAGTTATGTGCTAAAGAAAAAAATATAACTCGAGCCGATCAAGATGCGTTTGCAATCGAGAGTTTTAAACGCGCACAAGATGCTACAAAAGCCGGTAAATTTAAAAGTGAAATGGTTGCAATACAATTGCCACAGAAAAAAGGCGATCCAATTTTAATGGATCAAGATGAAGGACCAGGCAAAGCTCAGTTTGATAAAATTCCAGGATTAAAACCAGTTTTTGATAAGCAAGGATCGGTTACTGCTGCCAACGCTTCGACGATTAACGACGGAGCGGCTGCATTAGTGCTTGCTTCTGAAGAGTATGTTAAAAAACATAACTTAAAACCAATTGCAAAATTAGTTGCTTATGCTCAACACGCGCAAGCTCCAGAGTGGTTTACGACAGCTCCAGTAGAGGCAATGAGAAAAGTTTCTGCTAAATCAGGTTGGAAATTAGAAGACGTAGAATTGTTTGAAATCAATGAAGCATTTGCATTAGTCACAATGGCTGCGATGAGAGAGTTGAATCTTCCACATGCAAAAGTAAATGTTAACGGTGGAGCTGTTTCAATTGGTCATCCAATTGGAGCATCGGGAGCTCGTATTTTAACAACCCTTATTTGGGCATTACGAAATAATGGAAAGAAAAAAGGCATGGCTTCAATTTGTATAGGCGGCGGAGAAGCTACTGCAATGACGTTAGAAGTAATGTAAAAAGTAGCGATATTAGTTTTGAGAGGAAATTAAAAATGGCATTAAAAATATATCAAAATGCAAAAGAAGCGTGTGCAGATATTCCAAATGGAGCGACACTATTGGTTGGCGGATTTGGACTTTGTGGAATTCCAGAAAATTCAATTCAAGCTTTGGTCGACAAAGGTGTGACAGGACTTACATGCGTTTCAAATAACTGTGGCGTAGATGATTTTGGTTTAGGATTGCTTCTGCACAAACACCAAATTAAAAAAATGATTTCTTCGTACGTGGGTGAAAATAAGAATTTTGAAAAACAAGTTTTAGCTGGAGAATTAGAAGTTGAACTTACTCCTCAAGGAACGCTTGCAGAAAAAATCAGAGCTGCAGGAGCTGGCATCGGTGGTTTTTATACAAGAACTGGTGTGGGAACATTGGTAGCTCAAGGTAAAGAGAGCAAAGTAATCAATGGCAAAGAGTATTTATTAGAAATGCCCATTCATGGAGATTTTGCATTAGTGAAAGCTTGGAAAGCTGACAAAATGGGAAATTTAGTTTTTAGAAAAACTTCAAGAAATTTTAATCCAATGATGTGTACGGCTGCAAAAATTACAATCGTTGAAGCAGAAGAGATTGTTGAAACGGGTTCAATCGATCCTGATCAAGTTCATGTTCCCGGAATTTACATTAAACGCTTATTTAAAGGTACAAATTACGTAAAACGCATTGAAAAGAAAGTTGTGAGGAATTAATTATGGAATTATCAAGAGAACATATTGCACAACGAATTGCTCGAGAATTAGAAGACGGATATTTTGTAAATTTAGGCATAGGAATTCCAACGTTGGTAGCTAATTTTATTCCCAAAGGAAAAACAGTTGTATTGCAATCTGAAAATGGGTTGTTAGGAATTGGGCCATATCCAACCGAATCTCAAATCGATGCAGACTTAATTAATGCTGGAAAAGAAACAGTGACTACAATTCCTGGGTCTTCTTTTTTTAGCTCAGCTGATTCATTTGCAATGATTCGTGGTGGCCACGTTGATTTAACAGTACTGGGTGCTATGGAAGTGGACGAACAAGGAAATCTAGCAAACTGGATGATTCCTGGAAAAGTAGTGAAGGGCATGGGTGGTGCAATGGACTTGGTTGCAGGAGCAAAACGCGTGATCGTAGCCATGCAGCATGTGTCGAAGGACGGTAAGAGCAAAGTCTTGAAAAAATGTCAGCTTCCATTAACTGGTGTGAAGTGTGTGAACATGATTGTAACTGAACTTGCCGTGATGGAAGTGACTTCTAAAGGAATTCGTTTATTAGAACGTGCTCCCGGAGTGACCGTAGAGCACATTCAGAAAGCTACTGAAGCAAAACTCATCATCGAAGGCAATGTGCCTGAGATGAGAATAGAATAAAAAGCATTTAATTTTGATTTGAAGTAAACTGAACTTTTCCGAATCTGTTACTAACTGTTAAATTCGAAATGTCTTGCCCTTTAGGATAGCGAAGTAAATAATAACGAGCCCAATCGTTTCTTACTGGCATAAGTGTACGAAGCGGTACATCACGCTCGGTGAGTTCTTCAATGTTCATGGGAGCGGGGCCTACGGACCATCCCAATGTTTTGTTTTTTAAATCTGCATTGTCATATTCAGACATGAAAAGTGCCACGATGACTGCTTTTGTATTATTTAATTTTACTTCGTCTTGAACATGAGAAATTGCTTTGCTTTCAGGAAAAGCATTTCCGTATTCAATCCAAGATTGTTTCAAATTATTTACATCTTCTATAGTGGGTTGATATAAAGTTGCAGAAAACATGAAATTAGCATCATCATAAACATCTTTGTATTGTAGTTTAGTTTTTTGATTTTGTGCAAATTGATCGAGTTGTGAGACTGGCTTATGTGAGCAGCTGTTGAAAGTTAGAATTAAAGCACACGTCAATAATTGGCTAGTCACCAATTTTAGATTCAGTCGATGCATCATATTAAGATTAACTGTAATTTTTAATTTCATCAATTGTTGTTAATGAAACTAATTTCACTTTTGCTTTTTCAAGAGTTTCTTTGCCACCTTGATGGCGGTCTAAAACACATAAAAGAGTATCCACTTTAAATCCTGCAGCTCGAACCACTTCAATACCTTTTAAAGAAGAACCACCAGTGGTGACGACATCTTCTAAAATGAGAAGGCGAGCGCTTTGTTTTAAATTATCAGCTCCTTCAATCATTTTTGTTGTTCCATGCGATTTTGCTTCTTTGCGAATGATGAACGCAGGAAGTTCTACTCCTAATTCAAGAGCTTTTAAAGAGATTGCTGTAGCCATAGGATCTGCGCCTAGTGTTGGCCCACCCACACCGTCAAAGTCTTTAGGATTTAATTGTGTCCAAGCATTTTCAGCTATTGCTTTTGCACCTAATGGATGAAGTGAGAGATTCTTAATATCAACATAAAAAGTACTTTTTTGTCCTGAGGCTAAAGTGAAATCACCTTCTTTGTAGGCTAGTTTTCGAATCAGAGAGATTAAGTTTTTTTTAGCTTTTTGAGTTTCACTCATTGCTTTTGAACCCATTTTTTAATGTCATCAAAAACTTTTGATTTTTCTAATTCATTAAATGATTCATGAAAGTATTCTGGGTATTCAATTATATCTTTTTTACTAAAATTTAATTGTCGATAGAAAATTCGCTCAGCTTCAGCAGAAACAATTTTATCTTTACCGGGAACAATCAAAAGAAGTGGGCACGGTAGATCTCCATGCTGTGATCGCACCCATTGCATTCCTTCTTGCATTGAAAAAAACATTCGAGGAGTAATTTTTGCGTGCACTAATTTATCTTGTCTATATGCTAAATTATTTGCGGGATCATGAGATAAATCACGATAATCAATGTTGCTTGTTAATTGCAATTTATAAAGTGATTTATCTAAAATAGAAGCAATTCCAGATAAAATTTTAGGAACTTTTACTGCAATTTCTAATTGAGGAGCAGATACGATTGCATATTGAAACGGCAGTTTTCGATCTGATCTTTGATATGCTTGAAAGAGAAGTGCTAAACCTAAAAGTCCACCAAAACTATGACAACAGAATGCAAAGCTTGCATTGGGTTCTCTTTTTACAACTTCTTGAATTACTAGATATATGTCATCAATTAACGTTTGAAAACTGGGAGTATGGCCTCTGAGGCCTGAACTTCTGCCGTGTCCTCGTAAATCCATAGCATAAAAACGATCGTATTCGTTTTTTAAGTAGTGTGAAAAATGATTGTATCTTCCTGAGTGTTCACCATATCCGTGTAGAATAAACAAAACTTTTTTAGGATTGTTTTGTTTATCTGACTTAAAATTTTCTGAATCGAAGATATTTACGAAAAGTCTTTGTTCATCAAGTGTGGTAATAATAAAAGAATTGGTAGCAAGCGTCATCTTGTTAATACTCTAACATTGCGTTTGCAATTTAATCAATTTCAAAAGAAAATATCTTACATATGGAAAATACAAGCTCGCTACTATTTGATCAAAAAGATGAAAAGTATTATTTCATTGAAGGTACTCAAGTGGTAGGTCCTCTGACTGCTCAAGAAATTTATGAAAACATTCAAAATAATAAACTTTCTCTGATGCATTTTATTTATGAAGATTCATTTTCAGATTTCAAAAGAATTTGTGAAATCAAAGAATTTGAAATGCTCAATCCTGAAAAACCAAAAGTTACTGATTTGCAGGCTGTACGTAAGACGATTCAAAGTAAGAAAAAGTCATCGGTAAAAGTCGAAACACCGCCTTTGTATTTTGTGTTTTTTCATAAGTCGCAATATGGACCGTTCACGAATCAAGAATTAAAACATTTATTTGAAGCACATAAATTAGATTCAACAGCTTATTTATGGCAAACGGGATGGCCAAATTGGAAGAGCGTATCTGAGATTGAAGAGTTTGCAAAAATTGCATCTACGACTCCGGTTCAGAAGACTGAAAAGTCTAGTAAAGAATCAAAACCTAAGAAGGACAAAACAAAAATTGTTTCTAACAGAAGAGAAAGAAGAACTACTCCAAGAAAACCATTGATCGCACGACTTTTTGTTTCAAACAATGAAGATGTTGTCATTGCGGTTTGCAGAGATATCTCAATTGGGGGAATGCAGGTTTTGACAGATCGTATTCCTGGCGAGATTGGAACTAAAATTAAATTAAATGTTACACCGGCTGATTCTAAAAAAGTAACTGGCTTTATTGCTGAAGGTGAAATTGTTCGTAAACTTGAAGACGGTCGTGGTTTTTCATTTCGATTTACAAAATTATCGAGTGATGCCAAAAAAACGATTGATTCATATACGCATGAGTGAGTTGTAAATGAGCGAAACCATATTTTCAAAAATAATTCGAAAAGAAATTCCTGCAAAAATTGTATATGAAGACGATGATGTTTTGGCATTTCACGACATTGCACCTCAAGCACCGATACATGTACTGATTATTCCTAAAACATTTATTGCAACGGCAAATGATATTAAAACTACACAAGCAGAATTAGTCGGAAAATTAACTTTGACTGCTGCAAAAATTGCAAAAGATTTAGGTGTTTCTGAAAAAGGATACAGACTTGTAATGAATTGTAATTCTGATGGTGGACAGGCTGTTTACCACATACATTTACATTTGCTAGCAGGCAGAAAACTAGCCTGGCCGCCAGGTTAATGACTAAATAGTTGAAAAATAAAGTGTTTATAATATATACAGGTGGCGATTAAATAGTATACAATTCAGTGTTAGAAAAATGACTGAATATTTAAAAAACATAATAAAAACAAATATATACAATTATACTATAAAAACTAAAACTCGGCACGCGGCTTGCTTTTCTTATCCATAAGAGGAAAAGTCTTATGAAGAGAAGAGTACTATTATCTATTAGTTTATTTGCGATCGCATCAGTGTTTCTATCTGCATGCGGAAAGCAAGAATATAAAAAGCAAGAATTCGTAGCCAACGAAGAGCAACCTAGCTTTCGTTCGGTTCCTGCTAAAGTTGATATCGTAGTTGTAGCCGATAATACAGGCTCAATGAATACAGCATTAGGATCTGTAGAATCACAATTCAGCGGATTCATTAGTGGATTAAAAGCTAATTACTGGAACTACCGTGTTGGTAAAGTAATGATTTCAAATCCTACTGAAATAAATAAAGTTTTAGTAAATCCAGATTTTAATGCAGCGACATTACCAGATGGAACACCTAATCCATATGTAAATGATGTGCTTCCTTCTACAAGTGTGTGGACTGATTCATCTCAATTTTTACCCTTGGTTGGTTCAATCAATACTGGTGCTGGCAACAACGATCACACATATCAAAGCTTTATTACTAAAACCTACAATGCTACTTATAACCAAATCATAGGCACGAACGATTATCTTTTAAGAAAAGATTCATTGCTTGCTGTGATCGTTCTTACAAATGGTGCAGATATTACGTTAGACCCAAATACAAACGGTATCGTAAGTTCTGGTGGCTTAGCAAATTATGCAAACCAAATCAAAGCGTTGAGAGTAAATCCTGATTTAGTTCGATTTTATTCTGTAGCAGCTTCTCAAACAACAAATCCTACATATGGAACAAATTGTTTAGGTGGCTCATCTTTAATCGGTACTTCTTATTCTCGTATGATTACCGACGGATTATTGCCAGGATTAAGATCAGACTTATGTAATATCAATTCATTACAAACCGTACTTGCATCTATTGCAAGTGATATTGAAATTGTTCGTGAAGCATTTGTTCGTGAAAATTTGGTTCTAACACAAGAACCGCTTCCTGGAACAATTAAAGTTTATAAAAATGGACATGAAATTCCTGAAAATAATACAAATGGTTGGAACTATGGGGGTGGTCCTCAGACTGTTTACACAATCACAGGAATCATGCAATCCAATGGTACTGTAACAGCATTTAATGCTGATCAACAGACTGGATATGTGATTCATTTAAATGGTACTGCTAAAATGATTGGTAATGACCGTCCGAATATTACGTATCAAAGACCTTAAAGAGATTTTATTAAAGTATAGTATCTTTTAAAAAGAAACGATCTTCGTGAGAAGGATAATCTATATTGTAATGTAACCCACGAGACTCTTTTCTTTCTAATGCACTTTGAACGATGAGTTCAGCAACGCATATTAAATTACGCAATTCTATAAGGTCTGCTGTCAATAAATAGTGCCAATAGTATTCTTGTACTTCGTGACGAATGATTTCAAGTCTAGTTTGAGCGCGAAGTAATCGTTTGTTTGATCTTACAATTCCAATATAATTCCACATAAGCGTTCTGATTTCGCGCCAAGTGTGATGAATATTGATTTGTTCTTCCATCGGAACGGCTTGTCCTGAATCCCATTCTGGAAGTGGGTCAGGCATGTACTCTTTTTTATTTTGAAATATTTTTGGATATTGTTTTAAAATTTCTCGAATGTTTTCGAATGCACGATGAGAAAATACAACACCTTCTAATAGAGAATTACTTGCAAGTCGGTTTGCTCCGTGAAGACCTGTACAGGCGGTTTCTCCGATAGCATACAAATGATCAATGGTAGTGCGAGCGAAGTCATCTGTATAAATTCCGCCACATGTATAATGTGCAGCAGGTACGACAGGAATATAATCTTTAGCCATATCAATTCCTGCATTGATACAATGCTCATAAATATTTGGAAAACGTTTCATAAGTTGTTCTTTTGAATGAGCGGTCATGTCTAAGTAAACGCAGTCGAGTGCCTGGCGTTTCATTTCTGAATCGATGGCACGAGCCACAATATCACGAGGGGCTAGATTCTTGAGAGGATGGTATTTTTCCATGAATGCTATGCCATTTTTATCTCTTAAAATTCCACCTTCGCCACGCAAAGCTTCAGAAATTAAAAACGTATTTTCTTTTTTGTTTGAAGATTTTTTAGAAACATACAAACAAGTAGGGTGAAATTGCATGAATTCCATATTAGCAATGCGAGCGCCTGCTCGGTATGCCATTGCAATTCCATCACCTGTGGCTGTATTTGGATTGGTTGTATATAAATAAACTTTTCCTGCTCCACCGGTTGCAAGCACTGTAAATGTTGCAGAAATTGTATGAATTAGATTGTTTTTTGAATCTAAAATATATGCACCCAATGCTTGCGTTTTATCAGTTGGATTTAATTTGAAAAATTTACGTTTAGATTTATTTGTAATTAAATCAATAGCGATATGATTTTCTAATACTTTTATATTTGGATTTTTTCTCGCTTGATCGATGAGTGTGTTTTCAATTGCAAGACCCGTAAAATCATCTGCATGTAGAATTCTGCGTTTTGAATGACCGCCTTCTTTGGTGAGATCAAATTCGTCTGGGTAACTAGCAACACTTGCCTCACGTTTAGTAAAGGGAACTCCCAATTGAATGAGTTCCTTAACACGCTTGGGACCTTCGCTTGCTGTGATTTTGACAATGCTTTCATTGCAAAGTCCATCGCCTGCAATCATCGTGTCTTGAACATGTTGTTCGATTGTGTCTGTTTCAGAAAAAACAGATGCAATTCCGCCTTGTGCATATCGAGTGGAGCCTTCATCAAGACTACTCTTGGATATCAACGTAACTCGTCCTAGTTCTGAGGCTTTGAGCGCAAAACTTAATCCCGCAATTCCTGATCCAATAATAAGAAAATCTGTTTCCATTCGCATAGGTTTTCAAGTTATCTTTAACATATGAGCAACAATTGCAAAAGGACTATTGCCATAGTGAAACGATCGGTTTTAGATCAGAATCTCTCTATTTTAGCTAAAAATGCTCAAAAGCACCTGCCTTTATTTGAAGGGGCAGTTCCCATGATAAAGGCCAATGCATATGGACATGGACTCATTGAATCTGCAAAAGTCTTTGCTCGAAATCAAAATACGGTAGCTTTAGGTGTTGCTGATTTAAATGAGGCTATTGAGATACGAAATGCAAATATTCAGAAGCCAATTTGGATTTTTTCTGGAGTGGGGGGCTTGAGCGATGATTCGATTTCAATCCTTCAAAAATTTAATATTAATCCAATTTTGTCTTCAGTTGAGGATATTCAAAAGTACAGTTCAGCTAGCAAAAGAAAACGGCTCCCTAATTTTCAAATTAAATTCAATTCTGGAATGAATCGATTGGGAGTTTCATTTAACGATTTAAATAAAGTAAATCAGCTCTTAAAAACTACAAAAAACTGTAATGGATTTTGTACTCATTTTGCTCAAGCATTACTTGAAGAATCTAAGCTAACTCAAAAACAAATTGAAGAATTTCAGATCGCATATGCATTACTATCATCTCACTCATTTCGATGGGTTCATGCAGCCAATTCAGTCGCAAGTTTAAGTAGTAAAATTTTAAAACAAATCGATTTTACTAATCTCATTAGACCTGGAATTGGTCTGTATGGTTATGCAGAAAAGCGTGGAGTAGTAGCTGGATTAAAACCTGCATTAACTTTAAAAACCAAAGTAATTCAAACTCGAAAATTAAAACGCGATGACCAAGTTGGTTATGATGGAACTTTTACCGCTAAAAATTCTTTATCACAATCGGTCTGTTCAATCGGATATGGAGATGGATTTCATCGAAAATTATCGAATCAAAAAATTCTAATAGGCGGTAAGAATATTCAAATACTTGGTCGTATAAGTATGGATATGATTTCACTCAATTTAAGTGCAAAACTTGGTAACTACGTTACAATTTTAGGAGAAGGGCATAAGCAAATGGATGTGCTAGCTCTAAATGCGCAAACCATTAGCTATGAAATATTAACTTCAATCACTCAAAGGGTTGAGAGAATATATAAATAGCCATGAAATGGATTGAAAGTTTAGGTAAATTCATCTTAAATTTCATTGAAGAAACTGGACGAATGTCTTCGTTTTTAGTGGATGCCGTTTCGTGGGGCTTTAGATCTCCGTTCAGAGTTAAAGTTTTTCTTGAACAATTCATCTTTGTAGCCAACAAATCATTCTTTATTGTGGCATTGACATCTGTTTTTACCGGAATGGTATTTGCCGTTCAAACGTATTTCGGTTTTAAAATTATTAAAGCCGATGGTTTGGTTGGTCCCACAACTGCAGTTGCTTATGTTCGTGAGTTAGGTCCAGTTTTTACAGCAATTGTTGTGACGGGAAGATGTGGAGCAGCGATGGCAGCTCAACTTGGTACGATGAGAGTAACCGAACAGATTGATGCATTAGATGTGATGGCTGTAAGTTCTATGCAATATCTTGTTGCACCTAGAATTTTAGCAAGTTTCATTGCAATGCCATTGCTCTGTTGCCTATTCATTTTCATTGGAAATATTGGAAGCTTTTTTACAGGAACAGTACTTTTGGGTATCGATCCAGTGATTTATTTTGCCCACTTGCAAGACTTTGTCGCAGTGAAAGATATCTGGCAAGGATTGATTAAAGCCGCGTTTTTTGGGATAATTTTCTCTACAGTAGGAACGTATAAAGGTTACAACACGCATGGAGGCGCTGAAGCAGTCGGAAAATCTACGAATGAAGCAGTAGTAGCTACACTCGTTTTGATTTTAGTTTCTGATTATTTCTTAACCATTATGATTCGTGCATTGCTTTATGGAAACTAAGGATGGGTTTAAGCATTGGCAATTTCAGAAGGTAGTATAGCAAACAGTCGTATCGCGATTGATTTACGAGAGATCCACAAATCTTTTAAAGGTGGAAGCTTCACTGTTTATCGTGGTTTAAACATCCAAGTTCCCAAAAACACAGTTACATTTATTTTAGGTCCATCTGGAGTTGGTAAATCAGTGATGCTCAAACATACACTTGGTTTATTAAAGCCAGACAGTGGCTCTGTTAAAATTTTCGGAAAAGAAATTCCATATGAAGATAAACGTGAATTAAACGAAATGCGAAAACACTTTGGAATGCTATTTCAAAACTCAGCACTTTTCGATGATTTTACTGTTTACGAAAATGTAGCTTTTCCGTTGCGTGAACATCGTAAAGGAATCACTGAACCTGAAATTAAAGCAAAAGTAATTGATAAATTAAAAGCTGTAGGGCTTGATCCTACTCCTACAATACCTAAATTTCCGTCAGAACTATCTGGCGGTATGAAAAAACGGGTAGCACTTGCCAGGGCCATTATTTTAGAACCACAAATTTTATTGTACGACGAACCGACAACAGGATTAGATCCTGTAACTCGTGCCATGGTTGATGATTTGATTGTTGAAACGAATAAAAAATTTGGACTTACATCTGTAGTAATAAGTCACGATATTTTATCTGCGATTAATACAGCTGACCATATTGGATTTTTATTTGGCGGTAAAATTGTATTTTGGGGAACTCCCGCAGAGTTTGTTAAATGTGATCACGAAATGGTTAGAAGTTTTTTGAATGCTGAACAAAGACATAAAAAGGAGCTAATCTAAATGAGTGCAGAACTAAAAGCAGGTTTCTTTGTTTTAGCTGCCCTTGCGGCACTGGTGATGATGACCACAAAGCTTACACAAAATAGATATTCTTATAAAGGAACCAAAAGCTACCATGCGATATTAAAAGACGCGACCGGCTTATTTAACAAAACTAAGTTAAAAATGGCAGGCCTTGATGTGGGTGAACTTGCTAATGTAGAGCTTGAAGGTGGAAAAGCAAAACTCACAATGATGGTCGCTGCTGACATAGCAATGCATAAAGATGCACGAGTAGCCGTTAAGTCTATCGGATTTTTAGGTGATAAATATATTGAATTATTTCCAGGATCATCAACTGCTCCTTTAATGGAAGAAGGTGGTATGATTGCCGAAGGAAATGTTTCAGGGGGGCTAGAAGAGTTAACTCAGAAAACAACAGAAGTTCTCGATAATATCAAAGACATAACTCAAGTACTTAAAGATGCTCTTAAAGGAAATGCTGAAGATGAAGACTCACGTCTAGATCGTATCTTAGACAATATGGAAAACTTTACAGCAGGATTGTCTTCAATCGAAAAATACGGAGAACTTGCTGACAGATTAAATGAAGTTGCGATCAATGTTCGAGACATTACTGATAAAATTAAAAAGGGTGAAGGTACAGTTGGTAAGTTACTCACAGATTCAGAAACCATCGATAAAATTAATTCAACATTATCAGGCGTTAACAAATTCATCAGTAAAGCAGATAAAACAGCACTTGTGTTAGACGGTCACGGTGGGCTACTTACGCATACGGGTGGTTCTAAAATGTATGTGTCTCTAGCGTTTCAACCAACCTGGGATAAATACTATTTGTTAGGAGTCAATACAGGTCCTCGATATTCAAGTAATGCTACGAGAACAACTACTACTAATAATCCGGATACGTCAGCGTCCTCATCAAGTACTCAGCGAACTGAAGTTCAAACCGAAAATGCAATATTCATTAACGCTCAATTTGCAAAACGATTTGATGATACAGTTGTGCGTTTAGGTTTGTTTGAAACTACTGGTGGATTTGCAGTAGATCAATTTTTTATGGATGATGAATTAAAGTTGTATTCAGAAGTTTATCGATTTTCTACATCTGCGGGCAGCTCTGCTAAAGCGCAAATTAACTTAGGTGCTGAGTTACATTTATATAAACCATTCTATGTATGGCTCGGTGGTGATGATTTAATTAATAATAACTACCGAAATGTGTTTGTGGGTGCTGGATTACGATTTACAGATAATGATTTAAAACTTTTCGCAACATCAGCGGCAGGATCTATATCGAAATGAAACAAGCTGAGTCGCAGTGGCTTATTCGCAATATTTCAGGTCAAATCATAGGCCCTGTAACTAAAACAGAACTAAAGCGATTCATTGATCATGGAAAGTTTCAACTGGATTCTGAAATTTGTCCTGAAAATAGTTATTGGTTTACAATCGACGATTTAGATGAGTTGCAAAAATTTTTTTCAAAAGATGAAATAACACATTTATTAAAAGTTACATCTCTGCAATTGGATTTAGACCATAATGAAGCGACAAGGCCCATTTCACTTCAACAATTTCAAAATCAAAATGCTCCACAAAGAGCTAAAACTTTTATGGGGATTGAACGAATTCATATTATGGGTATTATTTTTTTTACAGGAGTTATTTTTTCTATATTAGCAGTAGTGTGGATATTGCATCGATTGAATGCGCCACTTGAATAACCTATTTAGTTCGAGTTTCTATTTTAAATTTTAATTTTAATATCTGTTTTCTTTTCAGTTTTTCTTCAAGTTTGTTCAAAATTTCATTTTCTAAATAGCGTAATTGGTTAAGCCAAACAGAATTGTCAGAAGCTACTAGAAGAGTATGTTGATCAATGCATTTAATAGGCCAACAGTTTTTGGAGATTTTATCACCTACAGCCTCATTCCAAATCGAGTGTATTTGAAATTCGAGTTCTTTATCTGAAAAGCCAGGGACTTTTGATTTTAAAAGTGAATTTAATATATCTTTAAGGTTATTCATTTTATTGCGTACACTTTATTTACAATAGTACAAAAAAACAATACTATAATCACATGGGTCAGAGCGACGAAAATGAGAAGTCGGGCCGTATATCATATGTTACAATTCCTGTAGCCGATTTAAGCGCAGGCAAGAAACTTCCTGCGCCAATTTATATTTTTTTAAATCAAAGAATGGTGAAATATCGAAATAAGGATGACTTATTAGATGCGGCACTTTTGAATAAATTAATTTTAAATCAAGTTACTTTTGTGTTTATTGAAGACACTCATAAAACTGATTTTGAAAAATGGATTGAAGCAAGTAATCAAACAGAAGTAGTAGTGGATGAGCCTATTCCCGCAGATGCGAATGATATTGTGATTGCATTAGCTGATGAGAGAAGAGCCGTAATGGATTTGTTTACCGTAGCAAAAGATGAACCTCAGGTAAGAATAGCGCTTGATACATCTAAAAAAATTGTTACAGAGTTTTTAAAAAAACCATATGTAATTAACAATATTTCTACATTACAAAAATATTCTAAAGGAACAGTAGATCATAGTGTAAACGTCTCTTTACTTTCAGTTTTCTTAGGTATGCGCATGGGATATACTCATCAGCTAATTTTAGAAAATTTAGCTGTGGGGGGCTTATTTCATGATATTGGAAAAGGATTAATGAAAAAAACAAATGATTTACTAAAAGATGATGACGAAAAAGAACTTAGAAAGCACCCTGCTGTTGGAGCAGCTCATTTAGTTAAAATGAAAGAATCGTTAAAAGATAAAATTTCAAATGAAGTAATTATGATTGTTGCTCAGCATCATGAATATATGGATGGAAGCGGTTACCCCGATGCTTTAAAAGGCACACAAATTTATGATTTAAGTAGAATCGTTACAATTGCAAATACTTACGATGAATTAATTTCTGAAAGCACAAAAGAAAAACTACGAGATAGATGTTTTGAAGCCATCGATAAATTAGAAAAAAACTTTGAAGGAAAATTAGAGCCAAGAAAGCTTGAAAAAGCGGTTAAGATATTGAAATATAGTCTGAATTAACAACTATGAATGAACAGTACTCCTTTAAAACGATTGAACCTAAATGGCAGAAAATTTGGGAAGATGAAAAAACCTTTAAAACATCGAATGACCCTGCCGTTTTAAAACAAAAACCAAAATATTATATTTTGGATATGTTTCCATATCCTTCTGGTGCAGGTTTACACGTTGGACATCCAGAAGGTTATACGGCAACAGATGTAGTAGCTCGAATGAAACGAATGCAAGGTTTCAACGTTTTACATCCAATGGGATGGGATGCATTTGGACTGCCCGCCGAAAGAGCAGCATTGAGAGAAAACATTCATCCTGCTGTAATTACAAAACGAAATGTAGATAATTTTAGAAAACAAATTAAACGTCTTGGATTTAGTTATGATTGGGATCGTGAAATCGACACTTCCTCAGTTGAATATTATAAATGGACTCAATGGATTTTCTTAAAACTATTTGAAAAAAATCTCGCATACATTGCTGAAGTTCCAGTGAATTGGTGTCCTGCTTTAGGAACCGTTTTAGCAAATGAAGAAGTGAAAGACGGAGCGTACGTTGAAACAGGTGATCCTGTTGAACGTAGAATGATGAAGCAGTGGATGTTAAAAATTACTGCATATGCTGAAAGACTTTTAGTTGATTTAGATGAACTTGACTGGCCCGAAGGTGTTAAAGAAATGCAGCGAAATTGGATTGGAAAATCAAATGGAGCTGAAATTCATTTTAAAATCAAAAATTCGAAAGAACAATTTACTGTATTTACGACAAGACCTGATACTTTGTTTGGTGCCACTTTTTGCGTACTTTCACCTGAACACCCATTGGTTGCAAAAATAGTATCAACTTCACAAAAGTCTGCAGTTGAAAAATATTGTTATGAGGCTCGACAAAAAACTGAATTAGCACGTACAGATTTAGCAAAAGAAAAAACAGGCATTTTTTCAGGCAGTTATGCAGAACATCCCGTAACGGGTGCTGAAATTCCGATTTGGATCGCTGATTATGTATTAATGAGTTATGGTACTGGCGCGATCATGGCGGTTCCAGCACATGATTCAAGAGATCATGAATTTGCAAAAACATTTAATATTGAAATCAAAGAAGTAATTTCGGGTGCGCAGAAATCAGTTCAGTTAGCAGCTCACGAAGGGGATGGAAAGTTAGTTAACTCTGATTTCTTAAATACACTTGATGTGGAAGCTGCAAAACTTAAAATGATTTCTTATTTAGAAGAAAACAATAAAGGTAAAAAATTAGTTCAGTACAAATTACGTGATTGGTTATTTTCTCGTCAACGTTATTGGGGGGAGCCATTTCCCATCGTGCATTTAGAAGATGGAAAAACAGTTGCAGTTCCCGATAGTCAATTGCCTGTAAAACTTCCGAGTGTTGATGAATATCGTCCTACAGCTGACGGAAAGCCTCCACTTGCAAGAGCACAAGATGATTGGTTGATGGTAACACTTCCTGATGGAAGAAAAGGTGTTCGTGAAACAAACACAATGCCTCAATGGGCTGGTTCTTGTTGGTACTATTTGCGTTATTTATGTTCAAAAACAGAAATGAATGGAACAGAAACATCCGCTTGGCCAAAAGATGCAGAGAATTATTGGATGCCGGTAGATCTTTATGTGGGCGGAGTAGAGCATGCCGTTTTACATTTATTGTATTCACGGTTTTGGCATAAAGTTTTATATGATTGCGGTTTGGTTTCAACCAAAGAGCCATTTAAAAAATTATTCAATCAAGGAATGATTTTGGCTTACAGTTATCGTGATGAAAAAGGTAAATATTATCATTACACTGAAGTAGAAGAAAAATGTGGAGAATATTTTGTAAAAAGTGCTGATCCACAATCAACTGAAAATCGTTCGAAATTAGAAGTTCAAATCGAGAAAATGTCGAAATCAAAATACAATGTAGTGAATCCTGATGATGTAATCGACAAATATGGTTCAGATTCATTACGTTTATATGAATTATTTATGGGACCTCTTGAACAAGTAAAACCATGGCAAATGGATGGCGTTGAAGGTGTTTCAAGATTTTTAAATCGTACGTATCGAATGGTTTATAATAACTTAAGTCTCATTCAAGATGTAAAAGCTTTTTCAGGAAGCCACACTCAAATTTCAAGTGCTACAGCTAAAAAATTGCGAGCCAAAACCCATCAAACCATTCGTAAAGTGACGATGGATTTAGATCCACACATGCGTTTTAATACAGCCATTTCTGCAATGATGGAATTAGTGAATGAAATTTATGTTTACAAAATTGAACTAAACGACATTCAAGCAAGAGAAGTGCTTCGTGAAACAATTGAGTCATTACTTAAAATATTAAATCCATTTGCGCCGCATCTTTCAGAAGAATGTTGGGAATCAATTGGAATGAAAACGCAATTAAGTTATACAGATTGGCCAAAATTTGACCCTGCTGCAATCGATTTAGATTCTGTTACAGTAGTAGTTCAAGTGAATGGAAAATTAAGATCACAGTTTGTCGTTTCAAAAAACATTTCAGATTATGAACTGCGTGAAATGGCTGAAAAAGACCAAAAAATTCAAACATTTTTAACAGGAAAAGAAATTGTAAAAGTGATTGTAGTACCTCAAAAATTAATTAATTTTGTAGTGAAGGGCTAGTGCGTTGATTAAAATAATTATTATTTCTATTATGTTTTTATCTGGTTGCGCATACCAATTTCAAGGCACTGAAAATCCTTGGAAAGATAAATCTGTTGAAACTGTCTATATCAACATTATGACAAATAATTCTCTTCGTTCTGGAGAAGAAGTTCCTTTTACCAGTGCTTTCATTAAAACATTTTCGCGCGGTAATAAATTAAAAGTAGTCAATGATTCAAAAAGAGCTGATTTGGTTGTAAATGCGACAATTGAAAATATTACTTCTACGATTAGTTCAAGTACCAACGTACCCACGCTTACAAAAGATAAGTTAGCATCTCAAACGTTGTCAGACATGGTAATCGCAACTGAATATGCAGCTACAGCTACTGTATCGGTTTCACTTACAAAGGGAGAAAATAATCATAATCCAAAAGTTCCTGCCGTATTATTAACCCAAAATTTTTCTAGAATTAAAATTTATCCTGGGAATTCTCAATTCGGATTGCAAGGAACAACTAGTGTTTTAATCAACGAATCACAATTTCAAATGGCATTAAATGAAATAGCCACAGGTATTTCAGCAGATGCATATGATACAATGCTTGAGTATTTTTAAAGTAGTATATGAGTACAGCAAAATTAGCTTTTTCTGACATTAAATCTAAAAAACTTTGGCCAGTTTATTATTTATTTGGTGATGAACCCTTTAAGATAGACGAATTTGTTGAAAAACTGATTCAAACAACATTGGGCGAACAAAGTAATGCATATGATATTGAAAAACTAGATGGTACAAAAGCCAATGGTAACGAAATCGTAAATGCACTTCAGACAAATGGTTTATTTGGAAGTTCGAATCAAAAAATTATCATTGTAAATAATGCAAATCAGTTAAAAGAAATCGATGAATTATTTGAAATATTGTCTAGTGTAACTGAAAAAAATCGAAATGATGTATTACTCGACCATATCATTATCATGATTTCAGACACGATTGATGGCCGTAAAAAATTTCATCAATGGATTAAAAAAAATAATTATTCAATCGAATTTAAAAAAGCAACCGATTCAGAAATGATCACTTGGGTTGATTATTTAGCTAAAAAAATGAAAATCAAAATTCATCAAAAAGCATCTCAAATGCTATCGATTATTGCAGATGGATCTTTGTATCGCTTAAAAGCTGAATTAGAAAAAGCGTGGCTTTATGCTGGCGCAGATGAAAAAGTTGAAATTACTGAAAGTGACGTAGCCGCTGTTTCTTCACAACATTTAAATCATGAAATGGTAGAACTTGTCGTATCGTATCTTGCTAAAAAGAAAACAAGGGCACTCATTCTGGCAGAAAAAATCATTCGAACAAATGAAGATGCATTGGGATTTGTAGGATTTGCGACTTGGGCAATTAAGAATCCAAAATGGGTTTATATGAATGTGAATCGAAGTATGTCTAAGAATGAAATTAGTATTTTAATGAAAAGATTATTGAAATTAGATGGAAGATTAAAGTCTACAGCAACTGAGAGTTCAGTTGCTGTAGAAGAATTTATTTTAAGTTAATTAAGCTTTGAATTGAGAATTGATTTGAGCAGCAATTCTTGATGTTTTACGAATCGCACGTTCACGTGGAATCGCACCTTTTGATGCAGCTTTATTCAACGCTTTTTCAGCAGCAACCAATGCGGTTAAAGCTTCTTTGCGATCTTTCGCTTTTGCGATTGAAGCAACAGCTGTTTTTACTTTAGATTTCATGTCGTTTTTTAACATTTGATTACGTTTAGCGCGTCTTAAATTTTGACGAGCTCTTTTAAATGCAGATACGTGATTAGCCACTTTAATTATCCTCCGATAAAAATGTATAGAGAGAAGTTTTTAGCTATCTTTGTTAGATTTTTCAAGAATTTTATGCGTTTAGCAGATGCAAGGATGCCGATTGTGGTTTAGTCTTTATTATATAATTTCTAAGGAGAGCGTATGTCTACGATATTACATAGAATAGCTAAATGGGCAGATGAAAGTCCAAGTGATATTGCGCAGCGTTATAAGCCTGGTTTTGCAAAGACTGGAGACTGGGTTTCGATCACAGTTTCACAAATGAAAGAGAATATTACTCATTTGGCTTCTTATTTTGAAACCTTAGGAATGGGTAAATCCGATATTGGAATTATATTTTCATATAACTGTCCACAGTGGGTGCAGACTGAAAATGCATTCAATTTAATTCAATCTATTTCTGGTGGGTTGTATCCCAATGCTCCGTTAAAAGACATTCAATATATTTTAAATTTAAGTCAGCCTAAAGTGATTGCAGTTCAAGATAAAAAATATTTTGCAAAAATGGGTGCTGAAAATATTCCCAATTCTGTACAAGCAATATTGGTTTATGATGGAGAAACCAGTTTTCATCCCAAAGCAATATCTTATGAAAAAGCTTTAGAGATTGGACGCAAAAATTTAGGCACAAAATCTTTTTCAAATTATTTATCTAAAATTAATGAAAAAGACGGTGCATATTTAATTTTTACTTCTGGAACAACCGGAGAACCAAAAGGTGCAATTTTATCTCATGATAATTTAGCATTTACAGCGGATATGACGATTGAGCATTGGAAATTAGAATTAGGAAAAGGAAATTTATTTTCATTTTTACCGTTATGTCACATTGCTGAAAAACTGCAAAATTTAGGCGTAGGAATTACAGGACGTTTTCCGGTCACGTTTTCTTCTCGCATGGAATATTTGATGCAAGAGTTGCCCGATGTAACGCCTTCACTTTTACTGTGTGTTCCCAGAGTATGGGAAAAAATCATGGAAGGTGTTCAATCTAAAATTGAAAAAATGTCTGGCGTACAAAAGGCTTTGGTACAATGGGCTCTCAAAGTAGGCGCTCGTTATGCATCTAAAAAATATGCAAAACAATTTATTGATCCCTGGACTGCTTTCACACGTATGCTTGCAGAAAAGTTAGTATTACAAAAAATTAAATCAACAATTGGAATTCAAAAAGTAACCAAAGGTGCCTCTGGTTCAGCAGCTTTGGCATCTTTTGTTTCAAAGTGGTATCAAGCAATCGGTATCGAAATATTAGAAGACTATGGTCAAACAGAATCAACGGGTGTTGTTTGTATGACTCAACCGGGTGTGGAATCTTCTGGCACAGTTGGTGTTGCAGTGACTGGAACAGAACTAAAAATCGTTGAAGATGGAGAAATATGGACTCGTGGCCGTCATATTTTTATTGGGTACTTGAAAAATGAACAGGCTACAAAAGATACAATGACTGAAGATGGTTGGCTTAAAACTGGTGATTTAGGAGAAATGACAGCCAAAGGTCTCATTCGAATTAAAGGTCGCAAAAAAGAAATCATGAAAACTTCTGGTGGTAAAATGATTGCTCCAGTGCCTATTGAAAATCAAATTAGGCAGTCTCCGCTTATCAGCCAAGCATGTATGGTAGGAGATGGTAGAAAATATTTTTCAGCATTAATCACTTTATCTGAAAGTGTTTTAAATGATTTAAAAACCACTGGTAAAATAAATGGGAAAGCATATATTACCGATTCAGAAATCAATTCAAAAATTAAAAGCCACATAGATTCAATTAATAAAAGTTTAGGTAATTATGAAAAAATTAAATATTTTAAAATATTAGCCAAAGATTTTACGATTGATGCTGGTGAAATGACTCCCACATTAAAAATGAAAAGAAATATTATTGAAAATAATTATAGAGCTGTTGTGGATGAAATGTATTCACAATCTAGTGTTGAAGAATAGGTGGCATTGACCAAATGAGTGTTGATTCTAAGTTATTTAAAGATTTAATGTATCGAGGAATATTTCATCAAGTTACGGATCCTAATTTAGAGAAAGTATTAGCTCAAAAACCAATGACTCTTTATGCAGGTTTTGATCCTACCTCTGATTGTTTACATATCGGAAGTCTATTACCACTTCTCACATTAAAACGTTTTCAAATGGCAGGACACAAAGTCATTGCGGTGGCAGGTGGAGCAACGGGAATGATCGGTGATCCATCAGGTAAATCTGCCGAACGACAACTTTTAACTAAAGAAATTCTAGATAATAATTTAAAAGGTATTTCAAAAATTATTTCCAAATTTTTAATCATGTCTGGTTCAAATTCAGCCACAGTTGTAAATAATGCTGATTGGTTTGAGGGTGTAAGTTATATCGATTTTCTGCGTGATGTCGGCAAACATTTTACAATCAATCACATGATGGCAAAAGAATCAGTGCGCGCACGTCTTGAAGATCGTGAACACGGTATATCGTATACAGAATTTTCGTATATGCTATTACAAGCCTATGACTATTATGTTTTAAATAAAAAATACAATTGCAGACTTCAAATTGGTGGTTCAGATCAATGGGGAAATATCACTGCCGGATGCGAACTGATTCGACGAATGAAGTTTGTAGAAACGCAATCAACAACTCCGAATGTTGACCACGAAGTGTTTGGTTTTACGCATCCTTTAGTGACAAAATCAGATGGAGCTAAATTTGGTAAAACTGAAAAAGGAAATATCTGGTTAGATACTTCACGATCATCCGTATATCAGTTCTATCAATTCTTTATTCAGACGGCAGACGCTGATGTAATTCAAATGCTAAAATATTTTACTTTTTTAACTGAAAGTGAAATTTCACAATGTGAAAATTCACTAAAAACTGAACCTGAAAAAAGAATCGCACAAATTACGTTAGCACGAGAATTAACAAAGTTGGTTCATGGAGAGGCGGAATTGACTAAAGTTGAAAACGCTTCGAAAGCATTATTTGGAACAGAAATTAAAAACCTAGATTCTAAAACGTTACTTGATGTTTTTGCAGATGCACCATCGACTAAGAAGTCTAAAAATGACTTAAAATCAGATCTTTTTCTTTTAGATTTAATCGTTGAATCTGGGTTGTGTAAATCAAAAGGTAACGCGCGGCAAGATATTCAAGCAGGTGCGATTTACGTAAATAATGAACGTGTGCAAGATGTTGGAATTAAAGTAAATTCTACAATGTTAATTGATTCCAAGTTTTTAGTATTACGTAAAGGTAAAAAGAATTATCACCTAATTTCTTTTGATTGAAGAACTGCATCAATTATGGTCTTCTTTTAGTCATAAATTTAGAGGAGATCTCATGAGCCAATCAAATCAAAGAGTAGTAACTTTTCACTATGTATTAACAAACACAAAAGGTGATCAAATCGATAGTTCTCGCACAAGCGATAATCCAATGATGTTTTTAGAAGGTGCAGGACAGATCATTCCTGGATTAGAAAAAGTAATTGGCTTATTAAACGTGGGTGATAAACGCAAAATTACCGTTGAAGCAAAAGAAGCGTATGGTGAATTCGATCAAAAATTAGTGATGAAAGTTCCACGTGATCGTTTTCCTAAAGATGCTGACATTCAAGAAGGTGATCAATTTAGAGCAGGTTCGGCGAATGAACCAGGTCCAATATTTACTGTAAAAACGGTTACCACTGCTGAAGTAACGGTAGATGGAAATCATCCTTTGGCTGGACAAGATTTAACATTTGATATTGAAATCGTTTCTACAAGGTTGGCTACGGCAGAAGAAATGGAACACGGACATGCGCACGACCCGAATGGACATCACCATCACTAAAAAACTGCATTTCATTTTAATTTGCTTTGTTGTTTTTATTGGCTCTGCATGTGCTGATAAAAATGAAACAGACAATTCGATTGCAGGCGAAAAGCCAAAAAATCCACCAATCATTAAGAAAATTGATCCAAATTCAAAAGAAAATGAAATCAAACTTTCTTCTTTGAATTGGGCTGGAAATTATCAGTCTTACTTAGATGGAGTTTCTAGAGAAGTTGAGTCTTGTAAGTCTTATGTCAAAGCACATGATCATCAGCCCGTATTACAATTTGGAAATCGAAAAGTTAAATTGAAAAATTGGTGCATTGAAACAGGCAGTAAGATTTTAGAATTGTCTAAAAACGCCTCAAATTTCGATGAATTATTGAAACTCATGAAATCAAATCTTGAGTTTTATCGAGTGGGTCCTAAATCGGATCCACAGCCAATGAAAGTAACTGGATATCATTTTCCTACGATTGAAGTGCGCGAAGTAGAAGATAGCGAATATAAATTTCCCATTTATAAAAAACCAAATGATTTAGTTTTAGTGAATGTGAATGGCAAAAAAGTATGGCGCAAATATATTAAAAATGGATCCTATAGTCTCTATGATGATCGCGCAAACATTGATCGCAATCGTTCACTTAAAGGAAAAAATTTAGAAATTGCCTATGCAAAAGACTTACTTGCTGTAGCAAATCTTCAAGTTGAAGGGGCCGGAGCATTGCAGTTTGTTAATATAGATGGCACTAATGGTAAACGTATCATTTTGAATTATTCAGCTCAAAATGGTCGCCAATATGTTTCAATTCGAAGAATTTTAAAAGAAAAAGGTGTTGAAGAAAAATATCTAACCGCTCAAGGACAAAAGAAATACTTTCAAGAACATCCCGAAATGTTAGAACCTGTTTTATATCAAAATCCTAGTTATGTGTTTTTTACTGTATCAGAGGTAGGACCTTTGGGAGCTACCAATACAGTCTTAACAAATTCACATTCGATTGCGATTGATAAAAAGTATAATCCATTAAGTGCATTTGCGATTTTAAACTCAGAAAAACCAAAGTTTGACAGCCAAAATGAAAGTTTTACGTTCGAAAACTTTTCAAGTTTAGTTATTACGCAAGATGTTGGAGGCGCAATCGCTGGTTTTGAGCGTATCGATTACTATTTTGGTGATGATTTATACGCTGAATTAGCTTCTGGCGTGATGAATCAAAAAGGTGAATTAATTTTATTTTTAGCTCCTTAAAGTGAATGCTTGCAAATACTTAACTGATTAGGTAATTTGTTTTCTCAAATTTTTCAACACTCGTGCCGGGGTGGCGGAACTGGTAGACGCACAGGACTTAAAATCCTGGGCTGTGAATAACGGCGTGCCGGTTCGATTCCGGCCCTCGGTACCAAAATTCTGATTCTACTCATTCAATGGTGGGAAGCCCCACACAAAACCTTTAAGAACAT
>CAZNGN010000030.1:0-35480 GCA_964572865.1 uncultured Bacteriovoracaceae bacterium
AAATACCATGCATTTTCTTTAGGAATCGGAATGCAGGCAAGGATAGATAATATTTGTCCATCCATTTCAAGTTTAAAATATTTTCGATGTGTTTTGTTTTGCCAAAGCTCAACACGATTAACGAACTGTAAAGGCGGAGATTTTCTTGTGTTTAACCAATGGTATAAAATTTCTTCATATTTGCTTCTTTCAATTGTGTTTAAATCACTTGCTTTTACTTGGGTGACTTTAGCGCCCGCAAGTTTTAATCTCTTTGCAGCAGGATATGTTTTTAAATCAAATGTATAGTTTTTTAATTCAAAAATCGCATCATGACCTAATAAGCATTTTCCAAAACCCAATTGAGTAGAAATCAAAGCTTCTTGTTTAGTTAATGCTACCATTAATGCTTTTTGATTTATTTGAGTTACATTATTTTTTAATTCAATGATTGCGTTTTCAAGATCTTCTTTCGGACCAACCGGCGGTCCAATGCTGATTATGTTTTTTCCAATATTGAGATGAGATAGAATCGATTGGCTATATTTAGAATATTCGTAACCTTCGTATGTACCTAAAAATGATTGAAAATTAGTGCCATATTTTAATACGTTTTCTAAATATTCCTTACTTTGCAAAGGCTGCCTCTGATTCATTTTTAATTTGATGAAAAGATGGAATATTTGGACAAAAATGTTTTGCTTTATTTAAAATATCAGAATTACTTGGATTCAGTTCTAAAATTCGTAAATAATTTTCTGGATTAAATGGATTATATTGAATTGCTTTTTCATAACACTCTTGAGCATTCTGATCTTGATTTAATTTTCGATAACAATTGCCTAAAAAGGTATGAGCCATCGAGTAACGTGGTTCAATACTTAATAAAAATTTTAATCTACTTATGGTTTGTTTATATTCATTTAATTGCATATACATTTTCGCATTTTGTATTAAAAATTTCCGATGCATAAATTTTGCTGAAGCAATCTCGTATAGCTTAAATGCTTCTTTAATGCTCAGTTGTTCAGAGTATATGTCAGTGGCAATTGAAAATAGTTTTCTACTGTTTGAATTTTCAATTCCATACATTGCGATGGGCATTGAATGACCTTGAAGAGATTTTTTAATTTTATCCGCAGTAGAATTATCAATTGATGTTGTATCAATCATAACACCTCTTGCTTTAATTAAATCAAGTTGTGTAGGTTGAAGTGTTGTGATGATATTGCAAAACTCAAAATGATCATTGATTGCATTTTGAGAAATCCAAATAATATTTTTAGTTTTTTGCATATGAATTTTATATGCGTGAAAAATACCATTCAAAATATCTTGCATTTTTACGGGTTTACTTATTTTTAAATCGATGTATGGGTGTGATTTTTTAATTTGTGTTAAATGTAGTGTTGAAATTTGTGGTCCGTTTTCTTTTATATATTGAACGATCGGATGAATGATGTCGTTAACATGATTTGTATTAAATATAATTACTTCAACATTTTTAATATGCGATTCTAAGTATTGAATTGTTTCGAGGGCATTAAAACACATATGAGCTGAAGTATTGAATTCAACTTTAAACGCGTGTATCATGTTATCTGGTTGATATTTTCCAGAGTCTACAATTAGAATCGACATTAAATATGATATTATTCAAAAATAAATTTGATCGCTACGTATATTATATAAATATGAGTATTCACTGTGTGTTTTTTTTTATAATCATAAGTTCGAATATTCATGCAAATGAGAATATTCCCATTCAATCAAAAATTGAAATCAAAGATTCTAAATATACTCAAACAGTTATTGATATCATTAATCGATGGAAAGAAATTAAACCTTCAAAATGTGTAAATGAAAAAAATCATATTAAAATTGATGCACATACGCTGACCGAAGACGAATATTATATGGCGTTCTTACAGAAAAGTTGTTTTCATGCACCGATTAATACTGTGGCTAAAATTCTAAAGTCATTTGATAAATATGCAGAATTATTTCCGGACTTAAAATATGTAAAAATTATAGATCAAAAAGCCAATAATTATTTAACATCCTGGAAAGTAAGAGTACCTGTATTTTTTCTTCCAAACTTCGAGTATCAGATGAGATATTTAATTGAAGATACTGATATCACTAAAATATTTAGATATCATTTGGTTGGTGGTGAAACAATGGTGCAATCAGATGGCGTGATTATATTAGAAAAAATTAGTGAAAAAGAAACGATTTATGCAGAGTATGATTTTTATCTTGCCGAGTGGGGTGCAATGAAAACAATTTCTCCCGGAAGAATTTGGAAAGATAGTTTAAAAGGATTATATCATTCTGATTTAGCGCTTAAAATGAAGTCTGAAAATTCTGATTGGGATTATGAAAAAAGCAAAGAAGAATCAGAAGATGAATTAGATGAATATCCTGCAGAAGAAATTTTGAAGAAAAAAACTAAATTTGAAGGTATTCAAACGATTCAAAAATTTAATCTTTCAATCTGATAAGGTGTTAAGTGTTGCCTCTAATTCCGCTACTTTTGCGCCTTCCATTCTAACATCACGAGCGTATTTAATCATAGCGTTTACGGTGTCTCGATTGTGGGCAAGTTTACCAATATGAAAATAAGCTTCGGCATCACGAGGATCAAGCGTTAAGTAAGAAACTAAATATATTAATAATTGTTTTTCGAATTCAGGTGGACGTTTGGGATCTGCAATAAATGATAAAAGTTTTTGAATGTGATTTTTTGTAAATATTTTTCTCTGCTCTGATGAACCTCTTGGATCAGAAGGGAATTGCACTCTGGTCAGCATATCTTGAGCAACACATGGTTCAAAACATCGAACTTGAAAGACAGAGCCATCCGGTCCCCAAAAGAAAAATCGTCCCGCAATTGTTTTTGAGTTTCCTGAAAGTAAATCTTCCCAAGGAATTCCAATTAGTTTTGTTCCATTGTCGTAATCAATCATATAAAATTGATCTGGTCGTTTTGTTAAACTCGCAAGTCCTGCTTCTTTAGTTAAAGAATACAATAATGGATAAAAACTAGGAGACCATATTACTGAGCTTCGCGCTTGGTTTGATGCGGATTGGTTTGAAGCTTGATTGAATAATTCGTAAACTTTATCTTGTGGATATGATCGTGGTCGTCTTCCGTTAAGTTCAAGTTCAACCTGTTTGGTTTTTGAGTTTCTAAAAATAATTTTAGATAATAATTTTTCTGGAGGACCTTTTTCGTATGGAATCACAATATCTCGGTCTTTGAGCCAATTTGGATCAATCATTGTAGAATAATCCCAAAAGAAGATTGGAAGTATTTTTTGATTGTATCCGGTCGAAACTCGATACAGTGTACGCACAATTTCTCTTGGCAAAGGACAGGTTTCGACAATTTTATAAATAAAAGTAAATGAAAAACCATATAAAGCAATTGCAAGTAGGATTGGTTTTGATGCTTCTAGATTATTTAAATAATCGGTAAATACCCAATCTTTTCCATCTTTACGTTTTTTGATTTTCAAAATATTTCGAACAATTCCTGATCGAACTAAATACATTGATAGTCCAAATGCTAATGTAATGATGAATGCACCGATGAGTGCTACTAGAGTAGAAAAACCTGAACTTAAAAATTTCCAATTCGATAAATAAAATCCAAAAGATAAAACGAAAAAGAAAAATCCAAAAAGGATCAGAAAATATAAAAAACGAATTCGTTTAGGAATTGGCAATTCGCCAAGTCCTCGACCCACTACTTCTATTTGAGGTAAATCGTTTTGATCTTGAGTAGTCATTTGACAGTCAAACCTGCAATGTTACACTTGCTTTTATGATCAACGTTACCAAGATAAATGGCAAGGAATTTGTAATTAATTCTGATTTAATTCAGAGTTTAGAAAAAACTCCTGACACTGTGATTACTTTTACAAATCAAGAAAAACTGATGGTCAAAGAATCTGTCGATATTATTATTGAACGCATTAAAAACTATAAAAAAGAAATTACAAAATGGAATTCATAACTTTATTTGGTTTAATTTTAGGTGTAGTTGCAATTATTGGTGGAGCAGTCTTAGAAGGTCTTCATATTTCTTCGATCGTTCAACCGACCGCTGCTTTGATCGTGTTTGGTGGTACTTTTGCTGCCGTGTTTGTTTCGTTTCCATCAAGAGATATTAAACGAGCATTTGGTTTTATTGGAAAAATATTAAGTCCTGTAAAAAACGATTCAAAAGATCTGATAGAAGAAATTACAAATATTGCTCAAATTGCAAGAAAAGACGGAGTACTTGCCGTAGAACAAAATCGTGGAAATATTAAAAACCAAGATTTTAAACGTGCTGTAAAATATGTTGTTGATGGGTTTGATCCGCCAACAGTAAAAGAAATCATTCAAGTTGAAATAGATCATGCCTATGAAGAAGAAGAGGCAGCGGCAAAGGTGTGGGAAGCTGCGGGTGGCTATTCTCCTACGATCGGAATCATTGGTGCAGTACTAGGTTTGATTCACGTAATGAGTGGATTGAAAGATCCTAATTTTAATTTAGGAGGTGGTATTGCCGTTGCATTCGTAGCTACGATCTATGGTGTTGCTTCAGCTAACTTATTATTTTTACCATTTGGAACTAAATTAAAACGAAAAGCATTCTTAACTGCTCAATCTAAAGAAATCATTAAAATCGGAGTTGCGGGTATTCAAGAAGGTATGAATCCTGCTTTTCTAAAAGAAAAAATGGAAAGTTATGCCAAAGAAATCAACTGAACATGCCAACAATGAACGTTGGCTTGTATCGTATGCTGATTTTATAACTCTTCTATTTGCATTTTTTGTCATTTTATATGCATCTTCTAACCGAGATAGTGAAAAACTAAAAAAAGTGGGAGAATCGATTGAAAAAGCCTTTGGTGGATCGGCCATGCAAGGAAATACATCCGGTGGAAGTTCAATAGCGCCTTTTGATCCTGCTTCACAAATGGGTGGAGGTGCGATTGATTTGCCAAATCCCAATACAAAACCTAAAACGCAAGAAGAACTAAAAAAATTAAGTGAAGAGTTGGAACAAACTGTGATTTTAGAACTCGGTAAAAAACCGGAAGATGAAAAAATGCAAATTTTCATGGATGAGAGAGGTTTAGTGGTGCGGTTAATGGCCAATGATTTTTTTCTTCCCTCAGAGGCATCCGTTCGAAAAGAAGCCATTCCAGTTTTAGATCGTATGGCTAAAATATTGAAAACCGAAAATCATCAAATCAGAATTGAAGGGCATACAGATTCATCGAAACTCATTAATGAAAATTATGCTTCAAATTGGGAACTCTCAACCGCGAGAGCAACTTGGGTAGTCCGTTATTTGATTAAAAAGTTTGAGTTCGATCCTATGAGATTAGAAGCAGCAGGTCTTGCTGAATTTCATCCTATTGCACCAAATGACACAGAGCAAGGACGGGCTAAAAATCGACGTGTTGAGATTATAGTGCTCGCAAAAGAAAAGTTTTAAAAAATATTTTTTACTTGTCTTTACCTTCTTAAAACAAATCAGTAAATTCATTATCAATGTGTGGGGTCATAGGGGTAGTCGGCACACCTGATGCCGCAAAAGAAACGTTTCTTGGCTTAATCACGCTTCAACATCGTGGCCAAGATGCTGCAGGTATTTTATCTTTAGAGTTCGATCACGCTGATTCAAAATTTCATCAAATCAAAGATATAGGTTTAGTAGAAAAAGTTTTTGGTGCTTCTCAAATCGAAATATTAAAAGGTCAATTTGCAGTAGGACACACACGCTACTCAACGGTTGGAAAAGGTGAACTCTCTGAAGTTCAACCTATGTTATGTAATTATCCTTACGGAATCGGCATTGTTCATAACGGTAACGTAGTAAACTATCTTGAAGTTAAAGAGTGTTTACAATCTGAAATGAGAGTAAAGAGTTTAACAAACTCTGATACAGAAACAATTTTAAATTGGATTGCTCAAAATTTAGAAGGGGTAAGTTTTTCTCATATTTTTAAAGCAGTAAGTTCTGTTTTTGAAAATATTCGAGGTTCTTATTCTGTGGTGGGTTTGATTGCTGATGCAGGAATGATTGCCTTTCGTGATCCCAATGGAATTCGACCACTGATGCTTGGTGAAAAAGTTTTTGAAAGTGGCAAAAAAGCATACATGATTGCTTCTGAAACTTCACCTTTGTCGTTTCTAGGCTACAAATTAGTACGCAATCTTCTACCTGGAGAGGTAGTTTTTATTGATCGCTTTGGTGAACTTCATTCACAAGTGTATAGTTCAGTTAAACCAACTACTTCACGAAGACCATGCATGTTTGAATGGGTTTATTTTGCATCAGCTGAAAGTGAAATTGAATATGCTCCTGTGTATGGAGTAAGACTTTCTTTAGGACGATCACTTGCGAAATTAATTAAATCACGTCTTGATAGCGGCGAAATTTCTGCTGATTTAGTAACCCCAGTGCCTGATACCGCCAGACCTTCAGCTCTTGCCATTGCAGAAGAAATGGGAATTGTGTATCGAGATATTTTAATTAAAAATCGATATATCAATCGTACATTTATTTTGGGAACACAATCAAAACGAGAAAAAGCTGTCGACCTTAAACTACATCCTATTTTTAGCGAAATCAAAGGTAAGAATGTTTTGTTAGTTGATGATTCGATTGTGCGCGGAACCACTTCACGCAAACTTGTGCAGTTGGTACGTTCTGCTGGTGCGAATAAAGTTTATTTTGTGAGCACATGTCCTCCCGTTGTAAATCCTTGTTATTATGGAATTGATTTTCCAGATGCAAATGAATTGATTGCGGCTAAAAATAAATCAGAGAGTTTGCGAGAGCTAGAGAAAAAAGTTGCACTTGAAATCGGTGCAGATGCAGTGATTTATCAAACGATTGAAGGATTACAAAATAGTATCTTAACAATGAGTCAAGGGAGAGTGACCAATCCTTGTATGGCGTGTTTAAATGGTCAATACCCAACCAATATTGCTGAAGCACAAAGATTTACTGAGCTTCGAAGAAAAGAGCGTACTACGTGAGTAAACTTCTTTACCAAGGAAGTGTAAAAAACGTATACCAAGTTGACTTTGACCATTTAGAATTTGAATTTACAGATCAGTACTCCGTTTTTGATTGGGGAAGAATGCCTGATCTTATCAAAGGTAAAGGCAAGGCTTTAACAGATATAACAGAAAGTGTATTTTTAAAGTTACAAAATCCAAATGAGTGGAAAAAATTAGAAACATCCGAGACTTTTAAAAAAACAATTGCACAAACGATCGATCATTATTCTAAAAGTGAGTCTGAATTTTTTAAATTGTTTAATAATGTTTTAAATGACCTTAAAAAATCTGGTTTAAAAACACATTTTGTTAAACGCACAAGTGATCAAAAAATATTAGTTAAAAAAGTTGAAGTGCATAGGCCAGTTGAAAAAATGGTGAATGGGCAATCTCAATATGAATATCCTAAAGTAACTGATGCTCATTTCATTCCTCTTGAAATTGTATTTCGTTTTGGAGTTACAAAAGGATCAAGTTATCTAAAACGAGTAAATATTCCTGAAGATTCGTATTTTGGTTTTCCAATTTTAGAAATGTTTTCAAAACTAGAACCACAAGATCGTTTTTTAAATGAACAAGAAGCATTTGTTATTTCTTCTCTTTCAAAAGAAGAATTTCAAAAGTTAAAAATAACAAAGATGCTAACGGTTATCTTTTTAAAAGAAATAATCGAAAAAAGTGGATTGGTTCTCATTGACGGAAAAACAGAATGGGCAATTGATGCGAATCGAAATTTTGTTTTGGTTGATTCGATTGGTCCAGACGAGTTAAGAATTTTAGATTCTTCTAAAATATTACAACTCTCTAAAGAGTTTTTACGAAATTATTATCGAAATTCGAAATGGTATAAAACAATCACAACTGAAAAAGAAATCGGTGGTGATTGGAAATCGAGAGTGAAAAAACTAAATATACAGCCAACAAATTTATCGCCACAGTATCTTAAAACTACCGAGAACTTATTCATTACTTTAGCAAATATCATTACAAGCAATAACGCTTCTAACTTGCCAACTTTATTAAATGAAATGAAAAAATGCGTTCAAACTAAAAAAATGAATGTTGCCGTATTGGGTAGCGGTGGTCGTGAACATGCATTGGCTTCAAAAATATCTGAAAGTAATTTAACCAATGAAGTATTTGTGATTCCAGGCAATGATGGAATTGCTGAACAATTTACTTGTATGAATTGGGATCAAAAAGATTTTAATATTTTAAAAAATATCATCAATGATAATAAAATTGATTTTGTTATCGTTGGTCCTGATCAATTGTTATCTGATGGTGTTGTAGATTATTTGAGTGAAAGTAAAATTAAAACCTTTGGCCCTACGAAGCAGGCAGCAAAACTTGAATGGAGTAAGTTATTTGCCAAAAAAATAATGACACAAGCTCAGGTTCCTACTGCAAAATATATTGAAATCAAAAATGAACTTGAATTACATACAGTTGCTGATTCGCTTTCAGGTTATCCGTATGTTTTAAAATATGATGGTCTAGCGCTTGGAAAAGGTGTTTGTGTTTGCAATTCACTTCAAGAGGCTAAAGATTTTTACGAATCAATCGTCTCTAAATACGGAAAAGATGCATCTATTTTTGCAGAACAATTTTCTAAAGGACAAGAAGTATCATTATTTGCACTTTGTAACGGTTCTGAATATGTTTTATTTGAACCTGCCTGTGATCATAAACGACTCAATGATCAAAATTTAGGTCCCAATACGGGCGGAATGGGTGCTTTCAGTCCGGTTCCTTGGTTTTCGTTTGATAAAGCCACTTTGTTTGGCGAAAAAATATTTCCAAATATATTAAAAACAATGCAAGAAAATGGAACTCCTTTTCGTGGTTTGTTATTTGCTGGATTGATGGTTTATAATGACACTTTTGAAGTACTAGAGTTTAATGCGCGATTCGGAGATCCTGAAACACAATGCCTACTGCCTCGTCTTGATTGTGATTTATTAGAGTATTTAGTATGGTCTGTTGATTCAGATAAGTCATTAAAAGAAATAAATAAACAAAATCCTTGGAAGTTTTTTGGTAATGCATGCGTGAATGTTGTGGCTACTGCAAGTGGTTATCCAGAAAACGTACAAAAAGGTGATGAAATATTTATTCAGAATTTAAATGATAATTCAAAAATATTTTTCTCTGGTGTGACTAAAAAATTGAATCACTGGTATACAAACGGAGGCAGAGTCTTAAGTATTAGTGCTCTTTCAAAAGATTTAAATAGTGCAAGAGAGTTGGCGTATACAGAAATTCGTAAAATCGAATTTAAAAACATTCATTATCGTAAAGACATTGCAAATATGAGGAGTTATCAATGAATCGCACTCCTTCTAATCTTACCCCATCTATAGTTGTTTTTGCTTCTGGACGCGGTTCAAATTTCAAAGCAATCTGTCAATCAGTTCGAGACAAGAAATGTAATGTAAAAGTTCAAGCACTTATTATCAATATTCCGAATTGTGGAGCGACTCAATTTGCCAAAGAATATAATATTCCAATATATACAATTGATTCAACTACTATGAAGCGATCAGATCATGAAAAGGAAATTCATAAAGTACTCAATAATATTACATTCGATTGGATTGTACTTGCAGGATATATGAGAATATTTAGTTCTGAATTTATTCAAAAATATTCTAATAAATTTATTATAAATATTCACCCATCACTTCTTCCCAGTTTTAAAGGAATCAATGGTTATCAACAGGCGTTTAATTTTGGATCAAAAATAACTGGTCATACAATTCATTTAGTTGATGAAGAGTGCGATCATGGAGCCATTATTTCTCAAAATAGTTTTGAAATTAAAGATACAGATTCGATCAACGCAATAGAAGAGCGTGGAATCGAATTAGAAAATAAAATGTATCCAAAAGTATTAAATGATTTAGCATCTAAGAATTGGAAAATTCATGATTTACCAAATCAAAGAAAGAAAGTGGTGTTTCTATGACATCACATATTCGAATCGAAAGAGTGGTGACTAGGTCAGATATCGATTCAAATTCAAAAAGAATCATTTCTGATTTTGCAGTTCATTTTCCAAAATGGAAAGAGGTTCTAAATATAGAAGTAAGTACAACTGAAATATTTATTTTAAATTGTGATCAATCTCATAATCAAATCATTCGAGATGAGATATTAAATCACCCTTTTGCAGAAATATATTTTGATAGTTCATTTTTTCCTAAAAGTGACCGACATTGGTTTTGTTTAGAAAAATGGTTTAAGCCAGGTGTTACAGATAATGTAGGAAATGCGTTTTCTGAAAGTTTACTTTTAACAACAAAAAAACACATTACAGCTCATTCAGGCGCGCGACTTTGGATTGGTTTTGAAAAGCACTTAGATAAATCACAATTAAAATCACAAGTCGAAGAGTATTCGCAAAAGGTATTTTTCAATTCACTTATTGAAAAATGTAATATTTACACCTTTGATGAGGCACGTGAATGTGATGTGAAATTACATAAAAATCCTAATTTATTTCAATTTCAAGAAGAAAAATATTTAAAACCAGTTCAGTATGAGTTTATTTATTCTACAGTCGAAGAACTTTATCAAAAATCAATTGATCATTTTTGGGCATTTTCTAAAGACGAAATAAAAGTCATTCAAAAATATTTCGCAGATTTAAAACGAAATCCAACTGATGTAGAAATTGAAATACTTGCACAAACATGGTCTGAACATTGTAAACATAAAATATTCTCAGCTCATATTGATATAACAAATCAACGTGATGATGTAATGATTCCAACACAAGTAGATAGTATTTTTAAAACTTATATCAAAGGATCTACGCTCCAAATTCAAGAGAAGTGGAAAAACGAGAATAAAAAAAATATCCTTCAGTCAATCTTTGAAGATAATGCGGGAGTCGTTGAAATTACAGATCAATATTCATGTGCGATCAAAGTTGAAACTCACAATACACCTTCGGCTTTAGATCCTTATGGTGGATCATTAACAGGAGTCGTAGGTGTTAATCGCGATATTTTAGGTGTGGGTTTAGGAGCTGAGCCAATTGCAAATTTAGATATATTTTGTGTAGGCAATACTAAAATGAATGATCAAGAAGTTCCTAATGGATTACATCATCCTAAACGAATACTAGAAGGTGTGCGATTAGGAATTGAACATGGTGGTAATAAAAGCGGTATTCCCACAATCACAGGCGCAGTAGTTGAAAATGACTGTTATGTAGGCAAACCACTCGTATTTTGCGGAACTATCGGATTAATGCCAAATCCAAATCCGTACATTGATAAAAGCATTGTGCATGGAGATCTCATCGTCATGTCAGGTGGAAGAATTGGAGCGGATGGAATTCACGGAGCAACGTTTAGTTCGGTTGAATTATCAGAAAATTCTCCAGTCAGTGCGGTTCAATTAGGAGATCCTTTGACTCAAAAACGTGTTTGGGACTTTTTAATTGAAGCTAGGAATTTAAATTTATTTAGAGCGGTAACAGATAATGGTGCAGGCGGTTTATCTTCAAGCATCGGAGAGCTGGCAAGACTCTGTGGTAAAAATGGTGGTGCGAATTTAGACGTAAGCCTTGCAAAAACCAAATACCCAGGATTGAAACCTTTTGAATTGGTTGTTAGCGAATCACAAGAACGTATGAGTTTTGCGGTTTCCAAAGAAAATTTAAATTCATTTATGGAATTATCATTAAGACGTGGGGTAGAAAGTACAGTTTTAGGCGAATTTGTAGACACCGGAAAATTTCATATTTTATATAAAAATGAAACTGTGGGTAATCTTGATATGAAATTCTTGCATGAGGGTTGCCCAAAACTTAACTTAAAAGCAAAAATTGAAAAACCTAAAATCAATTCTGACCAAAATGTAAAAACTGACTTGCAAAATATTAAAGCTTTACTTAAACAAACGCTTGCAAGTGCGAATGTTCATTCGCAAAAAAAGTTAACTCAACAATACGATCATGAAGTGCAAGCTCGAACGATTCAAAAGCCATATGGTAGTCCGAATCATATTAGTCCAACAGATGGAGGAGCACTTAGTTTATCTCGATCTACATTTGAAGGAGTTGCTTTAGGAATTGGACTTGCACCTCAAATTGCAAAATATGATATGAAATCTTCTGCTGAATATGCATTTGATGAAGCAATTCGAAATGCAATATGTGCAGGAGTTGATCCATCACATGCAGTATCTGTAGATAATTTCTGTTGGCCCGATCCATTAGAATCACATTCAAATCCAGATGCATTAAAGAAATGCGGAGAATTGGTTCTTACATCAAGTACAATTGCAGAAATGGCAAACGTTTTTGAAATGCCATTTGTATCTGGCAAAGATTCGATGAAAAATGATTATCGTAAAGGTGATCTAAAAATCAGTATTTTACCCACCATATTAATTTCGATTATGGGAAAAGTTCAAGACGTACGAAAAATCCCAAGAGGTTATGCTACTCTCAATCAACAAAAACAAAATATAGTTTGGATTTCTGGCCAAGAACATAAACTTTCTCAATTGCAGTATACTCAAAGCGGGTATTCAAAATTAAATTATTTGAATCTTAAAAAATACTATCAATTGGTTCATGAGTGCATTCAGCTTGGACTCATTCAATCGATTCATGATGTTTCTGACGGTGGATGGCTTACAACTACTGCTGAAATGTTTTTAGGAACGGGTTGTGGAGCTGAAATTAATTTAGAAAAAAACAAGATTGAAAATTTATTTGCAGATTTTGCAGCTGGATTTGTTTGTATAGTTAGAGATGATAAAAACGCAGAGTTTAAAGATGTATTAAAAGATTATTTCATGCAAGAAGTAGGAATTGTTACAAATCAATCAAAATTCAAAATCAATGATCAAGAGATAGATTTAAAAGAATTGGTGAATGCATATGAAAATTAATTCACTAATATTAGCAGGTGATGGATTAAATTGTGAAAAAGAAACAAATATCATTTGTTCAGAAGTTGGATTTAATTCAAAAATAATTCATATCAATGATTTGTTATCTTCGAATGGCAAAGATTTAGAAAATACAGAATTGCTTGTAATCCCGGGCGGTTTTTCATTTGGAGATGAACTAGGCTCAGGAAAAATATTATCTTTAAAATTAAAGCACGGAATGACTGACGCCATTGATAAATACATTAGTAAAAATAAAAGTATATTAGGTATATGCAACGGATTTCAAACTCTCGTTCAACTTGGACTATTCGATGACACGTTTCAAACCAAATGTATGCTTGCTCATAATGAAAACGGAAGATTTATGAACAAGTGGGTTGAGATGTATGTGACAGGTAAAAGTATTTTTACCAGAACATTTATTCAAAATAAGATAAATCAAATTACATTGCCCGTACGACATGGCGAAGGCAGACTCTTGTTTGCAGATGAGCAAAAAGCAAAATTATCATTTAAGGATGGTACATCTGTTTTGCAATACACTGAAAATGTGAACGGGGCATTTCTCAACACTGCTGCAATTGCAACACGTTCAGGGTTAATAATGGGTATGATGCCACATCCTGAAGCGTTTTGGTGTCATGAACTTCATCCTGAAAAAAATCCAAAAAAATATCCATTGGGAACTATTTTTTTTGAAAGTGCTTATGAATATTTTAAAAACGGAGGAGAACTATGAATCTTCAAAATGAAATGCGAATTCATCGAGTATTGATGAGTGTATCCGATAAAACATATTTAGAAGATTTAGCTAGAACATTTCTTCATTTAAATATTGAAATCATTGCAACGGGAGGTACTGCAGCTGCCCTTAAAAAAGCAAATATACCTTATCGATCGGTTGAAGAGTTTGCACAAACTCCCGAAGTATTTGATGGTAGAATTAAAACGTTAACGTTTAAACTTCAATCTGCTTTATTATACGATCGCAATAATCCAAATCATGTGAAAGAAGCAAAAGAAAATAATATCTTACCCATTGATTGTGTAGTCTGTAATTTTTATCCATTTGAAAATAAATCATCTGAAAATTTAAGTTTAGAAGAAATGATTGAGTTTGTTGATATTGGTGGGCCTACGATGGTTCGCTCGGCATCAAAGAATTTTTCAAATGTTTTGGTATTAACAGATCCAAATGACTATCAAAACATAATGATGGAATTAAAAACAAAGTCAGGAAGCATTTCGTATCAATCTCGTTATGAAATGATGAAAAAAGCATTCAAGCATGTATTTCAATATGATCGTGCTATAGACGAATATTTTTCAAAACAAGATTTGCGTTATGGTGAAAACCCACAACAAAAGGCTTATTTTGTTCCTTCATCAAAATTTTCAAGAATCAATTGGGCCGACACGACTGGCAAAGTGCAACTTTCATATAACAACATGCTAGACACTCATGCTGCTTTTCAAACAATGGTAGATGCCGTGCAAACCGTGGCTCCTAAACATGGAGTTGTATCAATTGTTAAACACAATAATCCATGTGGGTTAGCTTCGGCCCCATCTTTGGTTGAAGCATTAGAGCGAGCATGGGCATCTGATCCTGTAAGTAGCTTTGGGGGAGTGCTTGCGTTTTCTGCTCCACTTACATCAGAATGTGTGCGATTTCTGCAAAAAAGATTTGTTGAAGTTATTTGTGCTCCTGGCTTTGAAGAAGGCGTTTTAGAAGATCTTTCATCGCAAAAACAAAAAGTTAGAGTTGTACATTCAAGATTTAATTCAGAAAAAGAAAAAGATATGGAACGATTTGAACGTCATTCCATTGAAGGTGGCACTTTAGTTCAAGAAATCGATGCATTTAGTATTGAAGAAATTCAATCTGTTACTAAAAATAAATTTCCAAAAGATAAAATGAATTTAGCAAGATTTGCTATCATTGCAGCAAAATATACAAAATCAAATGCAATTACGTTAGCGTATGAACATCCCGATCATGGTTATCAATTGGTTTCGATGGGTTCAGGACAACCGAATCGAGTGGATGCAATTAAACGATTAACGTTTCCTAAAGCATTCGAAAATCTTGAAAAACAATTTGGAAGTATCGACAAAGCAAAAACAATAATTTCACAAGCTGTGATGGTTAGCGATGCTTTTTTTCCATTTGAAGATAATGTGGAAGAGGCGCATAAATTTGGTGTTCAATACATCATCCAACCGGGCGGAAGCATCAAAGACCAAGATGTCATTGCATGTGCTGATCGTTTAAATATTTCAATGGCATTCACTGGAAAAAGACACTTTAGACATTAGGAAAATATGGCAAAAAAATCATCTCAATATAAAAAATCTGGCGTAGACATTGATTTAGCTGATCGATTTACTTCCTTGATCGGTTCAGCAGTAAAATCATTACCTAAAAAAAATATATATAAATCAATTGGTGGTTATGCTGGTTTGTATAAATTAAATTCAGATTCTTTTATTGCGGCTACAACTGATGGTGTGGGAACAAAATTAAAACTTGCATTCCAAACCAATAAACATCATACAATAGGTATTGATTTGGTTGCTATGAGTGTGAATGATTTAATTTGCGTCGGTGCAACTCCACTTTTTTTTCTAGATTATTTTGCAACTTCCAAATTAAATTTAAAACAAGCAAGTTCAGTCATTCAAGGCATAGTGGAAGGATGCAAGCAATCAAATATGGCATTAATCGGTGGTGAAACTGCAGAAATGCCAGGAATATATCATAAAAATGAGTATGATTTAGCAGGTTTTGCAGTAGGAATTGTGAATCAAAAAAATCTTTTAGATGGTTCAAGAGTAAAGCAAGGAGATGTTTTAATTGGGGTTGAAAGTTCAGGACCACACAGCAATGGCTATTCATTAATTAGAACTTTGTTTAAAAAATCTGAAAAGAAATGGATCAATGATATTTTTAAACCTACCCAAATTTATGTTTCATTTTTTCATGATATACAGAAATCAATTGGACGTTCATTAAAAGGAATGGCTCATATCACTGGGAGTAGTTTTTTAAACATACCTAGAATTCATCCTGACTATCAGTATAAAATACAAATTCCAAAAAACTATAAACGAAAAAAAGTATTTGATGAGATCATTAAACGATCAAAAATGGATCTTGAGCAAGCATATCAAACAATCAACATGGGTTTTGGATTAATTGTTGCGGTCGATCCAAAAGTAGCAAATCTTGTAATTCAAATTGCTAAACGAAATCAATTAAAAGCAATTCAAATTGGATCGATTTTAAAAGCAGATACAAAAAATAAAAGTAGTGTTATCATTTCCGATCAAGGTAAAAAAATTAGGCTTCAATGATTCCGCATTCAATTTACGAAGAAATTAAAAATGATCTCCCTTGGGGTGAACGAATCCGAATTTTGGTCGGCAATCATTCTAGTCGAGAAATCATCAAAGATAGTATTTTTAAATATACCAATCTTCCTGTCATGCCCGGTTTATGGGTTGGTTCATTTTCAACCATCGCTTCAGAAATATTACAATTACACCATCAAGCGATTCCGATATCTTTGTCATCATTAAATAAGACAGATATCATTCAAAAAATTGCAGATGTAAAATCGTTAAAAGAAAAATTACCACAATTAACTAGACAATTAAGAGATCGAAAGGTTGCTTCAAAACTGGTTCAATTCATAGATGAACTTGATGAGCATTACATTCATGACAATAGCTTACAAGCCTTGTTAGAATATTATGGTGAAAAAAATCCTGGCATTGCTGATTTCATAGAGTGGGTTATTCAATTATGGAAAACAGATCATCTTTCACATTGGAGCGGAGCTAGCATACTTCGTTCAGCAATTCGTTTTGAAAAAAATAAATCTTTATTTAAAAATAAAAAGATTTATTTATTCGCATTTATTGAATTAACTCCGATTGAAGAAGAGTTAATTAAAGTTATAAAAGAAAACAACGATGTCATTTGGTTATTGCCAGAAGATATTAAAGAGTCTTCTCAAATTCAAAAGATATTCGTTGATACAAAATTTCAAGATCCCGATGAATTAGAAATTACTCCGCACATTACATTATGGAATCCACATTCATTTTATGATGAAATTCAAATGCTCAAAAGTGAATTAGAAAAAAGTAAAAAAGAAGGTATCGAATACTCAGAAATCGCAATCAAATTACCTCAAAATGATCAAATAAAACGAATTGTTCGTGATCAGTTGAATGAATGGAATGTTCCGATTCAAGATCCAACACTTTCATCAGATTTATACGATGATCATTCTTTTATGAAATCGGTTAGTTTTTTAAAAACACTAGCTCATTCCATGCCTATACATATGTTGTATTCATTTATTGAACCAAAGCATTATGAAATATTAAAAGATATTTCTTATGAAAATGGATTTCGAAATGGCGTATCTAAATGGAAAAAATGTATTCCACATATTGAATCTGAAGAAGTTAAAAAGTTAATTCAAGATTTTGTTATTTGTTATGAATCATTTGTTAAATTTCGTACAACCGCTGAATCACTTGAAAACTGCAAAGAACAAGTAAAAACACTTGTGGGAGAATCCGGTTTCAATTCTTTAATTGAATTTTCAGATCATTTATTGAATCAAAGGCCATACTTAGCGCATACAAGAATCAAAGTATCGAAGGTTTTTGAATACTATGAAGAATATATTATCGAAAAAATAAACCGTGAATCGATGAGAAATTCTAAAGGCTTACATTTAGTGCAACATAATTTATGGTTTCCCATTAAATTAAAAAAAATGATTTGTTTATCTACTCATGAAATTGAACAAGCTGAACGAAAACTCGATGCATGGCACTTAGAAGAAATTAGATTAAAAAATACTTGGAAGCAGCTCCACCAAGAATTAGATTTTTCTAAAAAAATTCAATTTGAATTAGACTTATTAAGATGGTCGATCGTCAATCATCATCAAGTAATTATCAGTGCGTGTGATTATAATATTGAAGCAAAACCTGTAACCAAAGGTGTATTATTCAATTTGTACTCTAAAGAGTATGAAACTGTACTGAAAGGATCGCATCCGCAAACAGGATGGACTATGAAATCTTATGAACCGAGATTACAAATCGTTTCAAACTTAACGGCAGTAGAAAAAATTAAACAAGATCAAAAAATTGGATTTACTCGTTTTGAAGCATTTTTAAAGTGTCCGTATATTTATTATTCTCAGTATGTTGTTCAAGCTGATAAAGCTCAAGAAGTTGAGTGCGAACCAGATAAACTTACTCGTGGAAATATGATTCATAAAATCTTTGAAATTATTTTAAAAACAGATTTTAAAAAAGATTTAAAATCAATAGTTACAGAAGTAGTACAAGCAAGTATTTTGAAAAATATCACAAAAAAGACAATTGCAGGAATGCATGAGTCACCCAAATTAATTGAAAATACGATCGCACAATTAACTAGCCAAGCATTTAAATTTTATGAATATACAAAAGCAAAGCGTTTACAATTTCCAAATTTACGAAATATTTACTTAGAAAAGCATGTTGAAACGAGTTTTGATTATGAAAAAGGAAAAACGTTAACTCTGACAGGAGTAGTAGATCGAATTGATAGTGATGGAGAAAATGTAATCGTAATTGATTATAAAACGTCTAAATCAGTTTTAGGTGGATCTGACTTAATTGAAGGTACCGGCGCTCAACTATTTGGATACTTAAGGGCAGCATCAGCACTAACCAATCAAAATCCAGTGGCTGCATTTTACATGCAAATTGATCGTTCAATTAAAGATAACCAAGGTATATTTTTAAAAAAATATAATAAAAAATGTTTTGATGTACATCCAAGAGTTGCAGGGTTAACAGAATTATCATTTGATGAAATAGAAGATAAAGTTTTAACTCAATGGAAAACAAAAGCTAAAAACTTGATGGATGGTATTTTTACACCCAATCCAGCAAGACCCGAAAAAGATTGCAATCAATGTAGATATCAAGAGATGTGTGGGTTTAAGTATGAGTAAAGTGTGGTCATCTGAACAGCAAGCTCTCATCGATGTAAATGAAAATGGATTTCCAACACTTACAAACATTGCAGTAAGAGCCGACGCAGGATCTGGTAAAACCTCAACATTGGTTGAACGCATTCGGCGGATGTATGAAAAAAATCAAAAATTAAAGGTCCTTTGTGTGTCTTTTACTGAGAAGTCCTCAGCTGATTTAAAAGATAGACTTAACCCATTTTCTAATTGTGAAGTGTATACCATTCATGGTTTTTGTATGAAAGTGATTAAAGAGTTTGGCAATCTTTTAGGAATTGCTCCTGTTTTAAAAATATTAAATCAAGAAAAAGCTGACGAATTATTTACTGAATCGTTTTTAAAAATATTTAAACGCATTCCCTTAGATCAATCCGAAATGAGTTATGCACAATATAATGATTTATTCAAAAATATAATTCAAAACATTGAAAATAATCAATTTCCTAAAATTGAATGGGAAAACCATGATTCAAAAATCATTACTGATTTTGCATTAGAATTATGGAACGAATACCAAAACGCTAAAACTAAAATGAATGCAATTGAATTTCAAGACCAAGAAAATTTATGTCTAGAGATATTACAAAATCCCAAAGCAGCATCACAGATATCGAATCGATATGATTTTATTTTCATTGATGAGTTTCAAGATACGAATCGAATTCAATGTGAAATCATTAATCGAATCGTTAAAAATCAAGATAAAATATATGTTGTAGGTGATGAAAAGCAGAGTATTTATCGTTTTCGAGGTGCTGAAGTAGAAGTATTTAATGATTTTGCAAATCAAAGAAAAAATAAAACTTATTTAACTAAAAATTATCGTTCTGAAAAACCTATTTTAGATTTAGTGAACAAAGTATGTTCTCCTATTATTCAAAACTATAGAGATATGATCGCAGACATATCAATGTCTTCTGTGAAAGAAAATATCATCCATATTTGTGAAGATAAAAATAATGAAAGTCGAATTTTAAATGCCATACAAGCGGCTCTCAATAATGGTCATGATTTATCAGAGATTGTTATTTTACTCAGAAGATTTACATCTATACGTAGCATTGCAAATGTATTGTCTCAGAATTCAATTCCATTTGTCTCAACCAGTTCTACACAAATTAAAAACGATCCTGTGATCAGAAGTTTTGCAAAAATGTGGAGATGGGCGTTTGATCCAAATCAAAATTATTTTGCATCTCAATGCTTAGCAAGTTTTAATGAAGAGACATCATTGAAAAACATTCAAAACCTAAAAGATTTTCATGACGAGAAAATAATTCAATTAAATCATCCATTAGAGATTTTGATGCAATTAGATCAACGATTTAAATGTAGTTTACATTACGGTGTTAAATTCGATGAATTTAAGCAATTTATTTTATCAGAATTTATACAAGGAATTAATAGTCATGAGATTGCGCAAGAATTACATCGACTTTTAGAGCATGATACAGATGTTTCTAATCTTGTATCTTCTCCACCACCACCGCAAATGAAAGGTATTGTGCGGATCATGACCGTACATGCAGCCAAAGGTTTAGAGTTTCCTGCAGTAGTATTAACCGATTTATCTTTTAAACAAACAAATCGTGATCCATTCATTACTCAAAAACATAATAAAACCATTATTCGTGCACGCGATGAAGATGGTAAACTTTCCACATCTTGGAGTTCTTATTTAGATTTAAAAGAAAAAGAAACTTTAAAAGAAGAACAAGAAAGTGCAAGAGTTTTATATGTTGCTATGACACGTGCACAAAAAACATTAATTTTTGTAACAGATCCTCCCAAAGAAAATAATTCTAAAAAATCGGGTCAAACTTGGAACGATTGGGTGTATCCGCATTTACCAAAACCTAAGCAAATTGATTTTATTCAACAAAAATCAGTCATTAAAGAAGTGATTTCTGTGGCAAAAGCACAATTAGAAAATGAAAAACCACAATATCATAAAGCAAGAGTAGGCGTAACTGAGTATTTGAAAAATATTAAATCAAACGAAACGCAAATAAATGAAAATGTTTCACAAAAAGCTGAAAAAAAATCTGAAAAAGATTTCACTGAAATCGGTACAATTGTACATCAATTTATACAGTTTCATCAATTCAATGAATTATGGGATTATGCCAAAGCTCAAAATTTAAATTTAAATGCATTTAAAAATTGGATTCAAAATACTAAAGAATCAGAAATTATTTTTAAAGAAACAGACACTAAAAGAATATTCAATGAATTTTTATTCGAGTACTCAACAAATTCAACGGTTCTCACGGGTAGAATTGATCGAATCGTTCAAACAGAAAAAGACATTTGGATCGTTGACTATAAAACAATTTTTAGAAAAGTAAGCAGTGATGCTTTTAAAAATGAATATTCAAATCAGCTTGATTTGTATGCAAAAGCTATCTCAAAACTTTTTTTAAATAATAATTTTAAATTTAGAAAAGTACTCATTGATTTGACTTGTGCAACGGGCCAAATATTTCATGAATTAAATTAATTCAGATTTTGCAAAAATTTCGCAAAATGTTAACCTAGAGATATGAAACAGAAACATCTCTATTTTAAACTATTACAAAATATCATCCAAAGTTGTCTTCTGATCTCATTGTTTGCTTTGAATGTTCGAGCAGATGACTCAGACAATGAGTACAATTTTTCCTGGTTAGATCCTGACAAAAAAGTTTATGTACTTCAAAATCGAAAATATAGAAAAGCAAAACGAGTAGGTGTAACTCTTTCTGCTGGACTGAATTTATCGAATCCGTTCAAAACTGGGTATATGGGAGTTCCGCGTTTTTCTTATTGGATCAACGATCAATTTGGAATTGAAGTGTTCTACTCTAAATTTTCAAATACTGATAACCAAACATTGCAAGCGTTACGCAATGTAAGTTCATCCGCATTGCCTTATGTGCGTGAAATTAAAGATTACTATGGAGCAGCTGTCGCTTGGGTGCCATGGTATTCTAAAATAAATTTTTTCAATAAAATTTTGTACTATGACTGGGGATTTACCGCAGGGTTTGCCAATATTGATACACAAGTTGACCAAAATACAAAAGCATCATTACCTCCCAATTATAAATCTGAAAGTTTAGGAGCATTTAATATTGGAACATTTCAGAATTTTTTCATAGATCGAAATTGGTCAGTACGTCTTGATTTAATGGGTTTAATTTATCAAGCAAAAGGTGCTGATGATGTTTCAAAAAATACATATTCAAATTTCGACTTTGGAGTAGGTTTGGGCTACTTGTTTTAAAGGAAAAGAACTATGAAAAAGCAAAGGATTGCATTTTTTATAATATGTTTATTGTACGCTTTCACTTCAATAAGCTTTGCGCAAGTTGATTCTGAATTAGATAATATAGGAAATAATTCAAATCAAAATTACGATTCACCTCAAGCGATTGAACAAGCATACTATTACGCAGAACGATTAGAAGATTCACAGAAATATTTTGGCGCTGCAAGTGTATTTTTTAATGTTTATACTGTTGAAAGTAAATTTCAAGATAGAGCACTTGCAAAAGTTACTGAAAATTTAATTCGTGTTAAATTGTATAATGCTGCCAGTTACTTTTTTATCAAAACATTACAATCTCAAGACCGAAATGCGATCAAATCAGTATTGCGTTATCTGCCTACAATGCTTGATCAAGTAGGTGGCGATTTATTACGAAAATATATTTTAAAATACACACAAGAATCTGATTACGACAACGATACAAGAAATCATTTTTATTATTATTTAGGAAAAGAAGCGCTTCTAAAAGGCGAGTCTCAATCGGCACTTTCAAACCTAGCCAAAATTTCTTCTGATTCTGATATTAAAGCGCAAGCACATTTTTTAAGAGGAACTGCATTTGCTATTTTAAACCAAAATCAAAATGCAATCTCTGAATTTGATTCATGCAGAAGAATAGCTGGATCTACGTTTTCAAAAAAACGTATGAGTAGAGCAGAAGCGCAAGACTTAGAATATCGATGTACCGCATCCCTTGCTCGCACTTACTATCAAGCAGGAAATCATGAAAAATCTGAAGACATTTATGACGATATTCCTAAATCTTCTTTTGTATGGACAGATATTTTATTTGAACAAGCATGGAACTCATTTGCAAAACAAGATTACAATCGCACGTTAGGAAAACTTGTATCCTATCGTTCACCCAGTTTAAAATTTGTTTTCAATCCTGAAGTTGATGTCTTAAGAGCACAAACATTTTTAGTGCTTTGTATGTACGAAGACGTGAACAAATCAGTTACTGAATTCAATAGTCGATATGGCGATGTTGGAATCCAAATGAAATCATTTATTTCAAAAAATCAAAATGATTTAAAATCTTTTTTTGCTTTAGCACGTTCCGCTTATTCAAATAAATTACATACTCAAAACGAATTGTACCGTGCTCTCAACCGTGTCATTCGTACGCCTTATTTTACAAATTTAATTTCACAAGAAAAAACAGCTAACAAAGAAATTGCAAGAGTGAGAGCTGCGTTTGGCTCAAATGGCAAATCGACGGATTATGTTTCCGGATTTGGTGGATTTCTTGAAAATGTAATTCAATGGAGAAAAAAATCAATTGAGCTATTGGGTGGTGCTTTTGCAAAAAACTCTATGATTGATTTATATCAAGAATTGCTCGCAGACTTTGATAAAATTTCATATATAAAACTTGATATGCTTTCAAAAGCAAAAGCAGCACTTGAACATAAACAAGCGATGTCAGCAGATGAAAATGGTGTAATGAAAAAAGGTAAAGCGGATATCAATCGTAAAGACTATCAATATTTTTGGTCATTTAATGGCGAATTCTGGTTAGATGAACTAGGTGATTATGTTTTTTCACTAGAATCTGAATGTGCAATGAATGGTAGATAAAATGAAACAGTTACTATTTATATTATTTTCATTTTTAAGTTGTCAGTTAGGTTGGACTTATTCGCAATCTGAATTTCAAGCAGTTACCAGTGCTCAAGAAAAACAAATTTCACAAATTAGAGATGAAGAAATTGATCAAATTAAAATTGTGATCAATCGACGTATACAAGAAAACAAAAAACCAGATATGTTGTTAAGGCTTGCCGAATTATATGTTGAAAAATATAGGTTCTATTTTTTGAAAGAAAATGAAATCTATCAGAAAAGATTAAAAGGCGGTGAAAAACCGAGTAGAGTAGATCATCAAGCCTCTTACTCGCAACTTAAATTAGCAAATCAAACATTAAATGAAATATTGCGTTCAACTGTATCCTATTCAAAACTTGACGAAGTATATTATTTTCTAGGTTATAATTCACAAGAAGTTGGCAATCAAAAAGACGCTGCTAAATATTTTTCACAAGTCGTATCTAAATATCCAAATAGTAATTACGCTGCTGAAAGTTATCGTAATTTAGCAGAGTATTCTTACGAGAAAAAAGATTATAAGTCCGCTCTACATTATTATACACAGGCTGCCCGATTTACGAAATTAGCTTCTTATCCTAGAACTTTATATAAATTAGCTTGGTCTAACTTTAGAATGAGAAATCGAACTGAAGCATTAAATCAAATGAAAAATGTTGTCGATATTTCATCTAAAGACGAAAAGTTTATTAACTTAAAAGATGAAGCACTAAATGATTTAGTATTTTTCTATTCTGATTCTGGAAAATTTAATGAAGCCAAAAGTTATTTTTCATCTATCCCTGGTGGAACTGAAATATATATCAAAGCATTAGCAAGACTTGCAAAAACATATGACAGTGAAGGTAAATACAATCAGGCGATACAATTAAATGAATCGCTTTTAAAAGAATCACAAAATGTTAAACCCGAAGTGCCTTTTCAAATTTTAGCAGATAGTGTTGAAATTTATAAAAAACAAGGCAATTGGAAGGGCGAACAAGAAGCAATTACAAGATTAGTTAAATTTTTTGTCGAACATTCTTCAGAATTAAAATCTAACTCAAGTGATAATGAAGCTACAATCTTAAAAACTAAAATGTATGTACGTGCGCGAGCAACCGAGTTTCATAAGACTGCACAAGCAAAAAAAGATTCAAACTTATATCAACGAGCAGCGGCCTTATATAAACTGTACATTGATTCATTTTTATCAGAACCTTCAAATACAAAAGAAAAGAAGGAATTGGCCGAAATTAGAATATATCGCACAGATTGTTTGCTTGCAGCACAAAAAGAAACAGAAAGTTTGCCTGATTTAGAGCTTACATTAAATGATGAAAATGCTGACCCAAAATATAGAAAAGAGGCTGGAACCACTTTATTAAATTATTACATACGAAAAATTGATGACGCACTTAAAAATCAATCAAATCAAATTGACTCAATTAAAGATAGTTTTATTCGAATATCCAACGAGTTTGAAAATTCATTTCCAAAAGATAATTTAAATTCAGAGATTAGATATAAAAAAGCGCAAATTGAGGCTGCCCGTTCTGGACCTGAAGGTTTATCAAGTCAAGCACGTAAAGATTTAAATGAATTAATAGAAAAATATCCGTCAAGACCCGAGGCTTTATCTGCAGCACAAGATTTGATAAACGATGCTATTAAACAAAAACAATCTGAAAAGGCTGTTGAGCTAGCACAAAACTTTTTACAAAATAAATCTTTATTATCAAATGATAAAAAGGGTGATTTTGGTGCGTATTTTAAATCCATTATTAATCGTCAATCGTTTCAATCAATTCAAACATTAGAAAAAGATGAAGAATATTTAAAAGCAGCTCAGGAATTTGAAAAATTATCACTCAGCAACCAGCATGATACAGATTTTACATATAAATCATTAAATAACTCCGCTGTTAATTATGAAAAATCCGGCAGAATTGAAGAAAGTATTCGTATTTATGAGAAAATGCTTAAAAACTTTCCAAATAAAACAGAACCCAAAGAAGATCTAAAAAGATTGGCTGTATTTAAATTTGCGACATCACAATTTGATCATGCAGCCACAGCATTTAACCAGTTATCTGCTATTTCTGCTTTTTCAAATCAAGAAAAATTAGCGTTTTTAAGATCGGCAATTCATTTATACGCAGGTCTTCAAGACTATAAACAAGTTTTAAATAAATCTGAACGACTAGTTTTTCAAATATGCCCCACGATCACAAAAGATTCTTCAAATGATATATGTAATGAAGTATTTTTTAATTTAATCAATACATTGATCCATCTAGAAAAACATCAAGATGCACTAAAATATTTAAAATCAATTCAAAATACTAAAATGAAAAATAGCATTGTTGCTCAAACAAATGTAATGCTCGCTCAACTATTTGAGCAAATGCATGAAAAAAGTAAGGCTCAGCAACATTATCTCATTGCATCTAAAGTGAAAGCATCCGCAAATTCAAAAGAAAGAAATTTTGCTGCAAATGCAGCATATAAATTAGTTGAACCACTATACAATCAATTTGAATCAGTAAAACTAGTTTTACCCGAAGCAAAATTAAATTCGAATACTAAATTAAAATTAGAGTTAGCTGAAAAACTAGTATCGCAATATCAAAATGTAGTAGGGTATGGTGATGGCGAGTGGGGAATTGCAGCTCTCAATAAACTTTCAATTGCATTCATGAAATTCGCACTTGAAATTGAGCATGCGCCAGCACCTCCTAAAATTGTAGCTGATCAGAAACTATTACAACAATATCTTGCGCAATTACAGTCAATCTCAAAGAAATTAAAAGCACGAGCATTTGAATTCATGAATCAAGGTTATTCAAAAGCAAATCAATTGAAAGTAATTTCAAATGAATTTAGAAGCATGAAATTTGCAATGGCTGAATTAAATCCAAGGCAATTTCCACCAGTAGATTCTGGTCCTATACAAGTTCAATCTTCAATTATTGGCTTAAAAAAACAAGATGACGTTGAATCGTTACGCTCAATAAAAAATGAGTGGAGAAAATCATTAAGTGATCGATTTCTTAAAAATTTAAAATATGCACCTTTTTGGCTCGAATTGGGTAATTTAGAAGTATTAAGCAATCGAATTGATATAGCAAAACTAGCGTACGAACAAGCCATACAAATTAATCCAAAATATGCAGATGCATATTCAAACCTAGGTCTCATTCAACTTGCTAAAAATAACTATAAAGAAGCGTATTCTCTCATTCAACAAGCATCTGATCTTGCGGAGTTAAATAAAGATATACGATTTAATTTAGCCAAGACTCTAGTACATTTTCATTTATTTAATAGTGCATACGATGTCCTTACACCACTTACAAAACGATTTGAAGGTGATTTAGAAATTCAAAAATATTTTGCAATTACCAATCTAGGATTAGCAAAAATTGAATTTCCTAAGAAATATTTTGATAAAAATAATTCATTAGACGAACCAGACTATGCAAGTTGGTATAATGCGGCTGTATTTAACATTGTTTTCGGTAGTAAATCAGACAAAGAAAATGCAATTGATATTTGTAAAAATAAAGTAAAATCACTTTCCAATCAATATGAAGAAAGAGTGAATGATTTAATTGAATTCGGAAATCATAATTTAGAAGGAGATAAAAATGAAAATTAATATATTTTTTATTTTCATCTTATTGATGCCCTGTTCGTATGCCGAACAAGCTTCATTAAAAGATCACAATATCATTAAAGAAGATGGTAAAAATGTGATTTATAAGAAAAAAAATGTTGTCAATTTTGATGGCTCGCTCATTGAAGGTGAAGTTAAAAATCCTAGTGAATTTTATTTCGTACATAGACCGGAAGAAAAATTTGGTTCTTTAGTTAAAAGAAGACCTAATTTTCATAAAGAGATGTTACGTGATTCATTGATGATTCGATAGAAGGTAAATATGGATAAAAAAACACTTCAAATTAATGTAAAAGATAAAACAACAAATAAAGTTAAAAAATATAAAATTGATAAATCTAGAATTACATTTGGATCCTCAACCTCATCAGATATCATCATTGATGATCCCAAAACGAATTCGATTCATGCAATCATTGAAGTTAGTAAAAACCAAGATCAAATTACAATTTATGATATGGCATCTGATTCAGGATTATTGGTCAATCAAAAGCCTACACTTCAAACTTTAATTACCGAAAAAGATATAATCCAAATAGGTGATCATGAAATTAAAGTTGGATTTAATTTAGCTGAAGACTCAAAAGCTACACTTCCTAAAAGCATTCAGCAAAAACCTCCCATTTCTGAACAATCTTTTGGTAGAAAGTTACATTATTCCGAGACTGAAAACTACGCACCACTTCTTTTAGAAGATGAATCAAAAGTAATTAATATTTTCGACCATACAACAGAAAATAATAAAAGCTTACAAGTAGTTATGTTTTATAAAGATACAATCCTAGAAGTTGAACATTATACAGATAAATCAAAAGTAGTGATTGGACCTAATGTAAAAGATGATTTTTGCATTCCTCCCTATTTTGGTGAAGGAAGAAAAGGTAGATTTGAATTAATTGATTCATCTGGCGGTCAAGCTTACTTGCATATTAGTGAAAAAATGGAAGGTGTTTACCAAAAAAACGGTAAATTGATTCCGATTAATGAAATGATGAACCCATCTCAAAAAGATGCAAAAATTCCATTAAATACTGATGATTTTGCTAAACTTAAAATAGGTGACGTATCTTTTTATTTAGGATTTACTTCAGCTCCTCCTAAATTAAAAAAGCAGCCGTTTTTAGATAGAGATCCTGCTTTTGCAAAAATATGGTTCACATCATTTTTGGTCACTGCACTCATTTTAACCTCTCTTCATTTTATCAAAGTAAATCCAACAATCGAAATTGAACAATTACCAGAACGAGTTGCTACTATTATTTATGATACCTCGATTAAAAAAGAAGAAATTAGATTAAAAGAAATTCAAGAAGAAGCGAACCAACAAAAGAAAGCGCCAAAAATAATAAAAGTTACACCAAAATTACCTGATACAGCACCTCCTACAAATGGTGTCATTGGTGAAGAAAATCAAAAATCTAAAAAACAAAATGCAAATGCAACACCAAAACAAACAAAAAAACAATCGGTTGCGCATAAAGCTTCAGGACAAGAAGGAGAAGGAGCAAAGGCACGAGGTGATGAAGGCTCTCGCGGAAAACCAAACGCACCTAAAGCATCCACAGCTCAAACAAAAGCGCAACGACCAGGAGAAGGTCCAAATAAAAATCAAGCTTCTACAAATCAAGGTAAATCTGAAGTTCCCAATTTAGGTATTGTAGATGTTTTTAAATCCAATGAGTCAACACTTTCAAAAGTTCTCGCGTCAGGCAAGGGAATGTCCAATGCTGCTTCAAAACTTGAAGGGTATTCTGGTTTTACAACAGAAGGTGCAGGAGGACTTGGTGCCACAGGTTCTGGCAAAGGTGGCGGTGGTCAATCCATGGGATTAGGTGGACTTTCGGACAAAGGACCTGGTGGTGGAAAAAGAGGTACTGGATTAGGTGCGCTCGGTTCTGGTGGAAATATTCTGGGTGGAAAAGGAAAAATCGCTATTGATTCCGGAGGTGGCGGAGAGCCCATCGTAATGGGAGCAATTGATACCGATGCCATTGCTCGCGAAATTGCAAAACACCGCGATGAAATTAAATATTGTTATGAAAAAGAAATTAATGCTGACAGACCAGATATTTCAGGACGAGTTGCCATTAAATTTGTGATCGCGGCACTTGGAAATGTAACTTCCGCAGGCGTTGCAAGTACTACACTTAAAAATCCAAATACAGAAAGCTGTGTTGTTGATGTAATTAAGCGAATTCAATTTCCACAAGTACGTGGTGGTGGAATCGCAGAAGTAACTTATCCATTTTTATTTAAACCAAGCAATAAATAGGACGAAATATGAACTTTTCACTGCAAATTCCATTTCATCAGGTACTTTCGTTTAGTACAATTTTCTTTCCCATTGGAGTGAAAGTAATGAGTGCTATTATTTGCGGAGGTCTCATTGGATTAGAACGTGAGATTAAAAATAAACCTGCTGGCATCAAAACTAATATTTTAATTTGCTTAGGTGCAGCCTTATATACAATTATCTCAATTTTAATTCCTGGTGATGCAGCAACTGTTGGTACTACTGCAATGAAAGGTGATCCGGGAAGAATTGCAGCTCAAATTGTTTCTGGTATCGGTTTTTTAGGCGCTGGTGCAATTATGCAATCAAGAGCAAGCATCCATGGTCTTACAACTGCAGCCACTATTTGGATTGTAGCTGCAATCGGAGTTTGTATCGGAGCAGGATATCCAGTCGTAGCATTTTTATTTACACTTACTGTTTTATTCACTCTATTAGCAATTGATCGTTTAGAAGATAAATTCTTAGGAAGAGCAGGTGGACATGCTCTTGAAATTGTATTTGAAGATTTTGAAGGTAAAACTAGGTCTTTTATTAACTCCGCCATGGAAAAAAATCACATTGAACTTGAAGATTTTGATATTTCAAAACATGAAGGTTTAAATGTACTCCGCATTCAATATAATAAGTCACTCACAAGTCATAAACGATTTATTTTAGATTTATGGAGTGTTCACGGTGTTAAAGAAGTAAAACAATTATGAGAAATAAATGAAATCATCTTATCCCATTCGAGCTTATCATATCGCTGAACGACTTAAACTTAAAGACGTTCGCGATAAATTAGGTATCAATACAAAAGAATTTTCAAACTACGAAATGGTAGTGGCACTTGAAGGGCAAAATTCTTTTATGTTTATTTACAATTTCGGCTCCATCGTATTTTTTAATGTAGCTGATGAAATTGTAGATATTCATTTAGCTAGGCTTTCAGAATTCAGAACCCCATCTGATACAATGAGAACTAGTGATTCATTTACCGTAGATATATCCGATACAGGACAAAACCGAGCCCTGTTCGATCGCATTGAAGTGAGAGCTATTAGCTATGATTCAGCAAAAATTGCAAGCGTTCTGCTTGCGCAATCTACCGCCCTTGAATATTACGAAATACTCATTGAAAATCTTTTAGAAAAAACCAATAAGTTTTCTCGAAGACTTGAAGAACAAGGTAAATTTCTTGAAGAAGATGAAGATCTGATTAAATTTATTGGAATGTGTTTGAATACTCGACAAGAAATCATTTCAAATTTATATATTGTAGATAGTCCTGATGAAATCTGGGAAAACAATGAACTCGAGAAGTTATTCACAGATCTTAAAGCAATACTTGATATTGATGTTCGCTATAGAGCTCTTGAACACAAAATTCAGATTATCCAAGAAAGTGTAGAAATCATCGTAGATCTTTCAAAATCTCGTCGCTCACTGCGTCTAGAATTAATCATTGTAGGACTAATCGCTGTTGAAGTTGTATTATATATTTTATCAATTTTCTTTAAATTTCATTAACTTATACTTATAATTAATAACAAGAGGACAAAATACTATGACAAAAGCAGATTTAGTAAATCAAATTTCTGAAAAAGCAAAACTACAACATAGACAAGCAGAGATCATTGTAAATCTTGTGTTTGATATGATGTCTGAAGCATTAAAGAAAGATGACCGAATTGAAATTCGTGGTTTTGGTAGTTTTGTAAACAGAGCTTATGAATCTTATCAAGGAAGAAACCCTAAAACAGGCGCTGTTGTCCAAGTGCAACCTAAAAAAGTTCCTTTCTTCAAAGTAGGTAAAGAACTAAAAGAATTAGTCGACGTTTATAATCATCCACGTGATGGTGTAGTTCCACAACCATTGGCTGACGATGATGACGACGATGATGATGAAAACTAGATTTTAATTAGTTCTTCTCTTAACTCCATCCAGATTTCATAATATTTCCAAGACGGTGGAACATCTGCCGGTTGGTGGTGATCTGGTTTTAATTTTAAATTTTTAGTACTTAAAAGTACTTTTTTAACTTCTTCATTTTGATTTAACTTTTTATTCATTGCAGCTTTGATGATTTTATAATGTTCACCTTTAAAATGATCCCAATATTTAATTTTTCTGCCTTCAAACATAACGTAATCAATTCCTAATTTATTCATCATTTCAAATCCGTTATCACCCGCAGTTTTAGCTTCAAATGCAATCATTTGCGAAACTTCTGATCTTGTATATTTCCAATTTAAACCAAGATTTTTAGCCTTTACAGCTCGTTCATCCTTTTCATTTTCAGGAAAAAACATCATTTGCCAAAACCCTTCAATGCTATTGTATTTTTTACCATGAAATCGAAACGGTGCTTTAGAAAAATTAGACAAAATACCCAATTCATTTCTTTTGGATAATATTACTTCTCCAGCTTTTGCTTCAGAGGGACTTATTTCCCAAGATTTTAATTCAGTTTTAGGAACTTCTTTCCACCAATGTGAAGGAAAATGTGAGCGATCATTTTGATTCGAATCTCCAAAAATATTGCTCAATAAAAATAATAAAGAAATAAAATTTATCAAAAAACTACCTTAAAAAAAGTAATACAATCAATCCAACAACAATTCTGTACCAACCAAATATTTGGAAAGAGTGCTTTTGCAAATATCCTAAAAGCCATTTAACAGATAAAAAAGCCACTATTCCTGAAACGATTGTACAAGTACCTAAATCAGTCCAATTAATTGTATCGATTGATGTCTCTTTTAAAGCATGGTGTAATTGCAAAAAACCTGCGGCAAACATCGTAGGAATTCCAACTACAAATGAAAATTCAGTAGCTACCTTACGTTCAACTCCGCATAATAATGCAGCCAAAATGGTTGTTCCAGAACGAGATGCACCAGGAAAAACTGCAGCTATAATTTGCGCAATTCCCATAATAATAGCAATTTTAATATCAATTTTCTTATGCTCAGATTTCATTCCTACTATTTTTTCAATCATTAAAAATAAAATTCCACCAACCAACAATGCAATTCCAACTTGAGTTAAATCTTCTGGAAGTTTGAATCCTAGTTTTTTTGCGATTACTCCACCAATTCCAGTAACAACAAATGCAATTATTAAATTTAATAAATAAGATTTATTTTCAGGATTTCTTAAATCCAAAACCATTGATTTTAAATGATTCCAATAAAAAAGTAATACAGCTAAGACAGCGCCACATTGTATGACAACATTGAACATATCTGTTTGCCGAGGCAACCACTTCTCAGCAATTAATAAGTGTCCAGTAGATGAAATCGGTAAAAATTCAGTTAACCCTTCAATGATTCCTAAAATAATAATTTCAAAAAAATGTGACATATGAAGAAATTTTATAGGAAATATCAGATAAAACAATTTTTTTGGAGGTGACGGCCGGACTCGAACCGGCACAAGACAGTTTTGCAAACTGTTCCCTTAGCCATTTGGGTACGTCACCACTCTAGATAGACTACTGAAATTATAAATTCAGGCTAATTTTGTCAAACACCCTTGCGATTTTCACCCCAAATATGTTTATGCAATTGTGTTTGCAATCGTACATTTAAGTGATTTTCGAGTATCCAAGAACTAACATCTTTTAAGTCTAATTTTGCATAAACTGGCGAGAACAATACCTTAAATTTACCCTCTAAGTCATATTTTTTACAGATATCTATACTCCAGTCAAAATCAGTTTTATCAGTTAAAACAAACTTAATTTCATCATCCTTTTTTAAATATTTTAAGTTATCAAATGCAACTTTAGCGATTTCGCCACTCGAAGGAGTTTTAATATCCATAATTATTTTTGCATATGGAATATATTCACTCACATCTTTTTCGCCACTGGTTTCAATTGAAATAAAATATTTATTTACAAATAATAATTTTACAAAGTTTAAACAATTTTTTTGAGCAAGTGGTTCGCCTCCAGTAATGCAAATAAATTTTGTTTTATGTTCTTGTATGACAGATAATATCTCATCAAATGTTTTCCATTCTCCACCAGTAAAAGAATAAGTTGTATCACAATATGTACAACGAAGTGGACAACCTGTAAGTCTTACAAATGTTGTGCGCTCTCCAACAAGACTAGATTCACCTTGTATGCTGTGAAAAATTTCTGTAATTTTTAGCTTATTTTCCATTGTTTTTTGTATATCAGATTTTTGAGATAAAAAAAAGAAACGGGCTGCTACATCAGTGTAGTCAGCCCGTTTTGTTTTAGAAGAACGAAAACTTAAATGACAACGCGATAATTCGCGGTGGGGGAAATTGCCATTTAAATCTTCCTTCCCAGTGAAATTGCTACCTTTTGCCTAACACACGCTTGCGGTTCATGATGCTCATTCTCTGATGTCTATTCTTCCGTAGAACCCTCTGTTTGGGGGAGTAATTCCAGAGTAAGCTTTTATGTCAGACACTTCCTTTGGCAACCCAGCCAGCATGAATTTGATTTTCATCAAACTTTTAGCTCTGTGGCTTTGCGATCTCCAAGTTTCCTAAAGAGACTGCCTTTTTCAAAGGGAGGCGAAACTCGCATCCTTCTATTAAGCACCAGACCAAGAACAAATCCAATTTGAACTATTTCCATAGCCCAGTTACCTAATAACTTTTAAAATTTTGAAGTGATTTTTCCCCGAAAATATTTTTTTGTGTAACGAACTTTCTTATTTAGTTCGTCATAGCCCAATTCTTTCCCCTCCGATGAGAAATTAGTATTACTACCTAATAGATACATTTTACTAAAATAACGGTTAGCGTCAATGTGTCGATATAACACATTTATAATGATTTATAAGTATATGATATATAATAGATAATTAGTAATTTATTATTTTATAAATATTATAAATATGGAGTCTAAAATTATTATATTTTTATTTTTTCATCGCAATGCGTAATATAAAATTAATATTCATATTACACATAATAAAAAAATAATAAAAAAATTATAAAAACACGTTGACGTTATTTGTGTGTTTCTCTATAAATTGACTTCCCATTCACATGAAGAGTGAAACAAAGGTTCCAAAAAGAGTAACATCTTATGCGGAAAAACAACTTGCGAACCTGATCGAATAGATCATATAGCAAGTAAAAACTTTGAAAAACAAATCATGGTTTGGATTTGCTCTTTGACAACTAAATAGAAATTTTTAGAAGTACGAATTAATATACAGCAAACGTTCAATTCCAATAAATTTTAATTGAGCAAAATTATTTTCGAATAATTTACTCAAGGAACAAATTACTCTAAGTTCGCAACTAACTTTTAGTTGCAAAACATTTAAACATGAGAGTTTGATCCTGGCTCAGAACGAACGCTGGCGGCGCGCCTAACACATGCAAGTCGAACGCGAAAGTGGGCAACCATGAGTAAAGTGGCGCACGGGTGAAGAACACGTAGGTGATCTACCTTAGTGATCGGGATAACCAGCCGAAAGGTTGGCTAATACTGGATACGCCGTAAGAAACATAAAGTTTTTTACGGGAAAGGGGGCTGTAGCAATACAGCTCTCACACATGGATGAGCCTGCGTCCCATTAGCTAGTTGGTGAGGTAACGGCTCACCAAGGCAATGATGG
>CAZNGN010000031.1:0-34916 GCA_964572865.1 uncultured Bacteriovoracaceae bacterium
GGTGTGCGTTGGAAGTCTTTGGTTTTAAGTGCGACTTCGGCGCAGAAAACTAGTGGTTATTAGTATTAACTTGCACACATGCATTTTGAGGTGTTGCGATGGTCATTGAAATGTCATATTTGTTTGAGTACGGATAAGGTCTGAATTGTTTACGTAAATTGATAACAATGTTTCCATAACTCCAACCGCTTTTATAATCTATTCGGGCTAAGCACTTATCAATTATCGCCCCAAGAGCGCGCAAGGGAGTAGAATCTGATGCTTGGATAGTAGAGCCCACAGTCCAATCGGAGCCAGTTCTGGAATCATAACTGTACATTGCACATTGAGCACGACATTCCCAAACACTTGATGTTGCACTATTATCTGGCACATCCATAGCATGAACAAATGCACTGCTAAAAAATACAATAACAATAAACAAATACCGCATAACGTTTCTCCTTGTGACGCACTATACCACGTCACTCTTCTGTTTATACTTATAAATTTCGGACTAACTTAAATTATTAAATTTAGGACGTTTTTGAGAACTACTATTGGAACTTGATCGTAGAAAATAAAAAAACCCGCGATGTTTTACTCACCACGGGTTTAATTTTTTAGCTTAATATTTTATTACTGAAATTTCACACCAACTGTAACAACACCACTTAAGTCACGCGCTTTTCGTTTGAATGTTGTGCTTTGGCCTGGGTTACCAGTAGGGTATCCGGCATTATTATATGCTACATCTTTATTGTCCCAGCTTGTGGTTTTGCCTTCATAGTTCATAGTCTCGGCAATACCTTCAATTTTTACAAAAAGGTTTTCACCAATGCTTGCATTCATACCACAGCTTAGTTTTGAGTATGTTCCCGCATTTGTTGAAAGTTCATAGAACGGCTCATAATAATCTCCCAATCTGTGTTTAGCATGAAAAATTCCAAAATCTGAACTTCCGATTAAAGCCAAACGTAATGAATTTTTATTTAGAATCTCTTGTTCAGCGTTTAATTTAATCCCATGATAAATATAGTTAGGACGTGGAGCATACTCTGCTCCGGGAATGCTCACACCACGATCATGTAATCCGCCCACTGGTGTTGCTGTCAAACTCACATCGGTTTTGTCAGTATTTTTATATTCAGCTCCTACAAAGGGAGCGGCGTAACGTCGTACATTTCTAGTAGCATCAATTGCATCTACACCAACTACTGCCTTTATTTTAGCGCTTTCATTTTTGCTAAACGTAAGATATCCGCTGATCGAACCAACCGTAATCATAGAGTTCGAATTTCTTGGATCTTTTTCTTTGCCTATCGAAATTGTTGAAGCTGCCATTCCGTTTCTAGCATGATTTCCTGAAACTTTGAAATTTGCTCTCACTCCACTCGTTGTATTTTTCTCAATATTGTCTTTAGTTACAATTCCTGAAGTTGCTAGTTTATACTCTGTTGTTGATTTTTGGGGTGCATTTTGCAGAGTTTGTGCTTGTACTTGTACGCTAAATGCAAATAGACCGATTATAATTTTTTTAAACATTTGATTTACTCCTCTAACTAAAAACCCAAGCTCTTAAGCACTCAGCCTTGGGGTTCATTCAAAACTAAATGCTACATGAAAACAGTATATACTTGACCATTTTGCTACGGTACCTATAAATTCCGGACTATTTTGAAAACTGTATGTATTTGTTATTATTACATTATTTAAAAATTGCGATTTTTTTGAGTCGATTTTTTGTAATAAAAATCGGGGAAAATTGTTTAAAAAGCATCATGCAACTTTCGCACAGTAATATAGGGGTATTAAAAGTAATTTATTATTCTTGGATATATATTTAAATTAATAAACTTACATTAAATAGCCGAAATATTATTAAGGTAAGGCAAAAATGAGAGAATTTACGAATATAATAATGGAAACCAACAAGACTTAGCGGCAACAATTAAAGCCATTTCAAATAAATACTCTAATTCAAATATTTATGTTGTTTCAGATTTTCGACTAGCTATGCAAGAAATTGAGGGTGCCCAAAATACTTCTAAATTTTCATCAACTACAATTATTCAGTTTGATGGCAATCCTGAGGATTATACTTTAAAATATTCTACAGCAATTCGAATGGCTAAAAACAATAAAGTTGGTGATTATATTAAAGTTAAAACTACAGGTAATTCATTTTATATCGAAAAAAGCATATTAAGTCAGACAACAAAAAATCGTTTAAATGAGCTCCAAAATCAAACTGAACAATGAAAATCTGCAAGAGACGGTATTGTAATAATAGGTTGTAATTGCCTACTACTATTATTAAGTAAATGATTCTATAATAAATAGTGAATGTATGTTTTAAAAGTATTCATTTTACAATTACTTATATTACAAAGCATATGCATAGCTTCTTCAATTACAAAATTCAGTGAAATAGAAGAGTTTTTGATTAAAAACCCACATGCTTCTTTAGAAAATCTATTAGACCAACTTAGTCCAGAAGTATTCAAAAAAAATTACAATTTGGTATTTTCATCCAGAAGTCCTAATCCAACTTCTCTAGAAAATCCTAGAATTATTCTTACTAATTCTGATGGATCATTAATTTTAGCATTTTCAAGTAATCCTAACTTACAAAGAGGTAATGTTATGGAAGTAATTGAACTTGATCAATTAAATAATTTTTTGAAATTTAAAGAAATTGTTTTTTCAAAAACTGATCAGGTAAAAATTGATAATAACCCTCAATCTTGCATCGCTTGCCATGGAACCCCAGAATCAAAACGACTTCGGCCTATCTGGGACACATATCCTGATTGGGTTGGATCTTATGGTTCATCACATAATGATATTATTTCTAAACGAGGTAATGAAGGCATTTCTAAAATACGTGATTTAGAGTTTGAAATAAACGCATTTGAACGATTAAAAGCAAACTCAAAAAACAATGATCGCCTCAATACTTTAATTGATTTTCAAAATGCGACATTATCAAGTCTTGCAGATAAAAATACTTCATTAAATGAAATCATTTTACGATTAAACACAATTTCAATACTAGGACAAGTCATAGATGTCATTAAAGACAAGAATAACGATCCTAATATACGTAAAATTATTACAAATACTATTTATGGATTTTACGGAAAAAGTTCTTATTCATTATCAAAAAAGAATCCGATTTATATTCTGGGTCGAAAAAAATACAATGAGATAAAAACGTTAATTCGAGAGGGTAGAATTAAATACTACACAAAAAAAAATAACAGGTTAAAAGATATTGTTCAAAAATATGGAACGATAAACGACAAAAACTATGTCTTTAATGAACTAGACTTTAGTAATCCATTAAGTGTTAATAAAGATAATGTAGAGATTGGAAAAGGTTATGTAGAAAATGGCCATTTCGCTGTTTTTTTATATTACTTAATGGATGAACTTAAATTAGACCCACAACAACTAGCACCCACTTTTGGTAGCAGCACATTTGGATTAGATGGGCCATTAAATAACGTTCACCATTTATATTTTTTTGATGATGCACTAGTTGATTTTCTTAATAACAAAACTCACAAAGGCAATTGCTATATATTGCTGAGAAACAGATTTTAGTATTTTCTTGACTTGAAAGAGTGTGATCGTTTTAAAAATATTTTATTAGTAAATGAATATAACTTCTGCGAACCCATTTTCATTCATTATTCGTTATATGAATTTTATATTGATTATTATGCATTATACTTATATTTAAAATTCTATATATTGCGCATCATCAAACATGATCTTGCCACGGAATCGCATTGATCTAATCTTTCAATGATTGAGTTAACTTCGGAGTAAACTATGAAGAAAACTACATACATGGCATTAATAATAACTTTATTTTGTTTGTCACAAATTACGTATGCATATCAAAATGATAACTTACAAATTACCACTCGTTTTGCATGCAAACTAAAACAAACTTCGACAATGGCATTTCAACACATACTTATTTCGGTTATTCGCAATAAAGATTCAGTGATGAAATCTTATATCAAAATAGGAAATACTAATTTTCATTCTAGCGGTGAATTTCACAAACAGGGTATGGTATTTGTGGGACCAAGTAACAACGGTCACTGGGTTACTATATTTGCATCGTGGAGTTTACTAAAAGGCGGTTTTGGTCATCTTGAATTTGAAAACATTGATGGCGACTCATCTGACGTTTCGTATGTTTGCAAACCGATTTAAATCTGTTAAAAAATATAAATGAATTATTCGTTTGCAAGTGACAATTCAGCTCCAATTCATTCTCAAGTTCTAGCTGCAATTCAAAAATGCAATGATGGTTTTGCTTTAGCATATGGAAATGATAGAATTACTGAAACAACATTACAGTTATTTAAAAATACATTCGGTGAAAAATCGAATACATATTTTGTATTTAATGGCACTGGAGCAAACGTAATTGCATTACAAGCACTCACGCAATCTCACCATGCAATCATTTGTACAGACACATCACACATTAATGTAGATGAATGTGGGGCTCCCGAAAAATTTACTGGATGTAAGCTCATTACAGTTCCCCATACAAACGGAAAACTTTCAATTTCAAAAATCGAAAACGCTCTTTTTCGACTCAATGATCAACATGCCGCTCAACCAAAAGTAGTATCCATCAGTCAAAGCACTGAATACGGTACTGTTTATAGTTTAAGAGAATTATCTGAAATTTCTCAATTTTGTCGTAAAAACAACCTTTTTCTGCATATCGATGGAGCGCGATTTTCAAATGCTTCTGCTTCATTGAATGTTTCTCTAAAAGAGCTTGCCACACAATCTGGTGCTGACATTATTTCTTTTGGGGGAACCAAAAACGGCTTAATGCTAGGAGAAGCGATCGTAGTAATAAATGAAAAATTAAATGATCCAATTAAATATATTCGAAAACAATCAATGCAGTTATCTTCTAAAATGAGATATATTTCTGCGCAATTTTCGGCGTTACTCAATAACGACCTGTGGTTACAAAACGCAAAACATGCAAATCAAATGGCTCAACTCTTAGCTGAAAGTTTGAAGAAAAGTCCTCAAATTCGAATTACTCAACCGGTTGATGCAAACGCAATTTTTGCAGTTATGCCAAATGAACTGATTCATAAACTATCTCAAGAGTTTAAATTCTATATTTGGAACGAAAAAATTTCTGAAATAAGACTCATGACAAGTTTTGCCACTACCCGATCAGACATTGAAATGCTTACAAAGCTCATTTAACTAGTGTATGTATGATTTATTCAATAATTACAGTAATTTACAATTGTTGACAAAAACAGTCTAATTATGATACTGTGCGCAAATGAATTTTAAGAAACGAAATTTATTGATTAAAATATACTACGGTTTGTGGTTTGTTTCTCTGTTTACGATGCCAAACTTTGCATCAGCAGAACAAAATCCCACAACCTATGTGTATGTCACTGACATAGATGACACCATTAAAATTTCTAATATTAAAGACAAAGAAAGTGCTGCCTGGAACGGCATATTTACCCGAAAAGCTTTTTCAGGAATGCCCATTTTATTTCGACAATTTGATAAAACAGCAAGTGATCATAAAATCATTTACATGAGTGGAACAGGCACGTATTTATCTTGGGCAGTACATTCATTTTTAGAAAAAAACGATTTTCCTGTATTTCAAGTGTATTTGAAAAAGAAATTGTTTCAGAATGTTTATGATTTTAAAGTAAAAACATTAGAAAATATTTTGCAAACATTAGCAGATCACGAAAAATTAATTTTAATCGGTGATGATACGGAACGTGACTTTGAAGCATATGAAACGATTCAAAAAGCACATCCAGAAAAAGTGGCACATATTTACATTCATCAAGTAACAGGTCACGGAATACCTAAAAATCAAACTGCGTTTGTAACTGCTTTTGATATCGCAAAAAATGAATTTATCAACAATCGACTTTCACTTGAATCTACACTTTCTGTGGGAATGGGCATAATGATAGAAAAAAAATCTGATAAAATTTTGCCTGATTTTATGGTTTGCGATTATAAATCGAATATTCCTAATTCAAATGAAGAAAGCATAGAGTTACTCACTAAATCAATTTCCAACAAATTGAAAACAATTTGCGAAAGCAGATAGTTGATTGTAAAATAAAACCATGTCTACTAATCGAGCACCCGTTTTATTTATTGGCCACGGATCACCGTTAAACGCATTAGATACAAATAAATACACTTTAGCTTTAGAAAAAATTACTCAAAAATTTAAAAAACCTTACGCTATACTTTGCATTTCTGCTCATTGGAATACAGAAGACGGCACATACATTACCAGAATGCAAAATCCTAGAACAATACATGATTTTTATGGGTTCCCCCCAGTATTGTCGCAAGTTCAATATCCAGCAGCAGGTCATCCAGAATTTGCTGAATTAATTATGAATACAGTTCAAGATCCCAAAATTTTACCTGACGATGCATGGGGATTAGATCACGGCAGTTGGGCAATCTTAAAACACATGTACCCAAACGTAGATGTTCCTGTCATGCAATTAAGCATAAATATAAAAAAACCACTCGAATATCACTTTGAATTAGGTAAATCATTGCAGTTTTTAAGAGATAAAAATGTTTTGATTTTAGGAAGTGGTAATATTGTTCATAATCTTCGTTGGTTACTTCATGGAATCAATGCAGATCCATACCCATGGGCAGCAGACTTTGATGAATATGTTAAATCACATGTTCAATCTCGCAATTTTAAACCGTTAATTCAAGATGTTCGAAAAATTAAATCAGGCGAACTCAGTGTTCCTACTTGGGAACATTACATACCCATGCTTTACGTGTTGGGCGCAAGCTTAGAAAACGAAGTATGCGTTCAAGAGTTTGAAGGTTTTCAGTACAGTTCAATTTCAATGCGCTGTTTTAGTTTCGGATTATAATTATTTAAAATTTTCAAATAAAGATTCTTTTAAAAACTCTGGGGATTTTCCTCTAAAAGAAGAAGCTTCACTAATAAATTGTTCTCGCGGTTGCGTAAGTGATGCATTTTCTTTTACTTGAGTAGACCATAGTGAAGCTCTACCACCTTTGTGGTCATGCCCTGGCAAAAAGATAAATTCTGGTTTTAAATATTTTTTAATTTCAACTAAACTTTCATAGTGAGCGACTGCGTCTCCAGTCGGAAGATCATCACGACCGGTATCTCCGTATAAAACTGTATCGCCGCCAAAAAAATATGGTCCCCATAAAATAGAAAGGCTATCAGCTGTATGCCCTGGAGTAACCATGCAAATCAACGATCCAGCTTCAGTTGGAATTTGTGTTGTCCTTGAAATGCGAATATGTACTTTTTTAGTAGGAGCATTCACAGACATCAGTAATGGCGCATGCAAATCTTCTGCAAGTTTTGCGGCACATGATATATGATCAGCATGTGTATGAGTATCAATTACATAAAGTAATTTAGTCTTTTTCATTTCATTTAAAACATTCTTATAGGCGATCTCATCTTCAATTTTTGGATCTACGATTATCGCTTCGTTTGTTTTTAAATTTTTCAAAACATATGACATGCATTCTTTACTTTGAATCACTTTACATGACCAATCAGAATTTAAATTTACATTTTGATCTACTAAAACTTCTTTTATATCACGAACGGATGTTGCTGAACTTGAACTCATATGACTCCAATTAATTTTTATTTTTTATGCGAATTATCTTTTTCTTGTTCTTCATCTTCAATCGGAACAATCGCATTATCTTTACAAACTTTTACACAAATTGCGTGTCCCTGACAAGAGTCTGAGTCAATGACATAGTGCCTTGCGCCCATAAATATACTTGTGGTCGGACATACGCTCACGCAAGCTTCGCATTTCGTACAGGCTTGGGTTATTTGATATTTCATATTTATCAAATTATCCTTTAATTTTCTTCATCGCTGCATTTACATCTGATTCTTTTAATTTAATATCTTTCAAAGTCGCTTTTTGAGCAGGATTTACAGGAGCATTCGTGCTACCAGCTTGAGTATCAGTTAATGCAACAGAAGCGCTTACTGAAAGTAACAATGCTAATTTGTAAGCATCTGAATCAACGTGTTTTAACAATTCTGGTTGTTGATAAAAATAAATTGCTTTTTCAAGGTCAGGAAAAATTCCAACTGACAAAATATAGAGTGCCCCAATTTCTGAATGTTGAAATGCAAATTTTTTGGGCTCCATTAAATATTGATACTGAATTTTACGAAGTTTATATTTATCAATCTCTTTTAAAAACTCAGCCCACGATGCTGCTCCCAATTCTTTTGGAAAACTAATATGCATAAAAGGTTTTCCAATTTGCGAAAGAACTGCAGCTGCAAAAACATATTTTGAGTATTTGAATGCACCCATTTTTTGACCTAATTCAAAAGCAATTTTTGCTACTTTTAAACCTTCTTCATAGGCCGTGCCCACCGCAGTAATCGCATCTTTCGGTGCTTTTATTTTTGTCATGATCGCAGTGAGAATGTCATAGTGAAAACCTGCTTCAAAAATAGTTTCAACGTACGGTATATTTCTTTCAGTACAATAGTCTTCTAATGTAATGGCAATTTTTGCCTGTTCACGCGGCATTAAAGCTAAACGATCAGTCGCTTTTTTTGGAAGAGTACCCAAGAGTTTATTTATCATCACACTAAGTGCAACGTTTCGTACGGCTTGTTTCCCTAAAAGGGAAACAATTCGATTTGTTAAAATGTCCCATTTAATATCGTCTTTGTTTTCTTCTTCAAGCCATTGCTTTAACTTTGGCTGAATTAAATCAAATTGTTGAATCGCTTGTGCATATGCTTGATTACTCAAAAGGGCTGGGCCAAACTGTAATGAGAGCTTTTCTGGGTCACCTGCAATACGTAAAACTGCTTTTACTGTTTCTCCTGGCGTACAAAGCACAAAATAATCTTTGACCAGCTTTTCTAACGGATTGGCTGTCATGTTGGTAACAGGTAAATTTTGAGGTGCTGCATCTGCCATAATTTAATGGTAGGACAGTTCCTATTGAAGTCAACGTAAGTTGAAAGTAAAATATACCTATTATGGATACAGACACATCAGCAAAAGATATTATGTCAACTGAACTTCTCTGCGCTGTTGAGGGAATGACAATTGAAGAAATACTAAAGATATTAATTAATAATCGAATTACAGGCTTACCCGTTGTAGACAAAAAGGGTAAATTCATCGGAGTTGTTTCAGAGTTTGATATTCTCATGCAAATTGTAAACAACAAGAAAGTTAGTTCAGAAATTTTTCAACAATCATTTGAATATTCAAAAAAAATAGATTCAATTCCAGAATCGATGAGTTTAAAAGACATCACTGAACATTTTGTTAAAACAAAATATAGAAGATTGCCTGTAGTAAATAAAAAAGGAACTCTTGTGGGAATCATCACTCGTCGCGATCTCATGAGAACTTATTACTATAGGGCACGCTTAACTTGAAAATTGCACTAAGAGTAGAACAAGGTGTTGCTGTTTTAGCAGTATCTGGTCCTGTGAGCACAGAAAATTTTAAAGTGCTCAAAGCTGGTATTACTAAGCTTTTAAAAGATGGTAAAAATAAAGTAATCTTAGAACTTCATGAATGGAATGATTTTACGACTGAAATCATTCGAGATCTGGCTCAACTTAATTTAATTGCTCAAGAGTTATCAGGAAAAATTGTTTTATCTCAAGTTGATCCAACAACGAAAACAAAAGTTACAACATTCGCAACACCACAAGTATTAGAAACATATGAAAAAACTTCAGATGCCGTTGTTGCATTTATTCCTCCCAAAAAAGAAGAAATTCCAACAACTCCGCCACCAGCTACACCTGCAGCGGCTCCTAAAACAACTCCTGCCCCGACCCCTGTACCAACCGCACCCGCGCCTACGCCTGCAACAGCACCAGCCACGGCACCTGCTGCGAAATCAGCTGATGTCAAAAATGAAGTAGATCAATTAAAAGCTGAACTTAAAAAATTAGAAACAACAGGTTTATCAGAGTTAAGAAAAGAAAATGATAAACTTAAAGCTGAAAATGTTAAGCTTCACGAAGAATTTAGAAAAATGTTTATGGAAAGAAAACTTCCTGCAAATGAAAAAGCATTTGCTGAGAGAATTGCTGCATTAGAAACTCAGCTCAAAGAAGCTTTAGACAACACCGTAGAACAAAAGAAATAATCAATGCCACCTCGTTTTAATAAATACGCATTTTATGAAGAAGCTGTACAAAATCCACAAACACAAGCAATTACGTTTGGATTAATTTATTGTGAGTTGAACGGGCGAACTGCTGTTAGTCTTCGCGAAGATTTTTGTGGAACATTTATGATCTCTTGTGAATGGATCAAGTCGGATCCAAAACATACGGCAATCGGTGTAGACATAGACACAGAGCCTCTTCTCTACGGAAAGAAAAATCACTTCACAAAACTTTCTTCTTCACAAAGAAAACGACTTCAGATTTTTCAAAAAAATGTTCTAGATGTTCATAAGCCAAAGTCAGATATCATTGCTGCCTGCAATTTTTCATTTTATGTTTTAAAAAATCGAAAATCATTAGTTGAATATTTTAAGGTTGCACGCAAAGGCCTCAACAAAGATGGATTATTTATTTTAGAAATGGCTGGCGGCCCCGGAATGATTGAAAAAATCAAAGAAAAGCGAATCGTAAAATCTCCTCAGACGGGTCGATTTACTTATATTTGGGACCAAAACTACTTCGATCCAATTACACACAATGCGCGCTACGCAATTCATTTTAAACTTTCAAACGGTAAACTGATTGAAAACGCTTTCACTTATGACTGGAGAATGTGGACATTACCAGAAGTTCGCGATGCCATGAAAGAAGCTGGTTTTAAAAACGTATATTTTTATTGGGATATTGAAGACAAAGGCGAAGACTCATACGTACGAAGAGAGCACGGCGAAAACAATCACGCATGGATTGCTTTCATAGTTGGTCAAAATTAAATTTGTAAAATCAAACTGGCTCAAATCTTGCGGTAAAATGTCTTAAAATTTTTGGATCATACGTCATTTTAAATCCACGCAATTCATTTTTAGTGGCAAGAATTCCCTCCATGCCCTCTAAAATATAATCAAAATGACTTTGCGTATAGACTCTTCTCGGAAACGCCAATCGCACTAATTCCATCGCTGCAGGATGAAACTTTCCGTCAGAAGATGTTTTTCCAAACATCACAGAACCAATTTCACAACTTCTAATTCCTTCCTGTCTGTACATTTCACAAACCAAGGCTTGGCCCGGAAAATTTTGTGGAGGAATATGAGAGAGAAACGCTTTTGCATCTACAAAAACAGCGTGTCCACCTGGCGGTTGCACGGTTGGAATTCCCATATCATTCAAACCTTCAGCCATATATCTTGTCACTGCAATTCGGTATTGTAGATATTGTTCATCTAAAACTTCTTCGATGCCTACAGCTAACGCTTCTAAATCACGCGCAGCAAGCCCCCCGTACGTTGGAAATCCTTCAGTTAAAATCAATTGATTGCGCAAACCTTCTATCCATAGCGAATCTCGTAAAGCGATGAATCCACCAATATTCACCAATCCATCTTTTTTTGCACTCATCATACAGCCGTCAGCTAAATCAAAAATCGCTCGTGCAATTTCTTTGACAGGCTTTTCTTTCATCGATTTTTCACGAGTTTTTACTAAATATGCATTTTCAGCAAATCGGCAGGCGTCTAATATGAACGGAATTCCATATTTTTTGTAAATAGCAGAAACTGCTTTTACGTTTTCAACTGATACTGGTTGTCCGCCACCAGTGTTGTTAGTAATGGTCATCATTCCGAATGGAATTTTACCTTTATTCTCTTTGCAAAATTGTTCTAATCGATCGGTATCGATGTTTCCTTTAAAATCGAAACGAGAAGCTGGATTTTTTCCTTCCGCAATTACTAAATCGACTGCTTCGGCTCCCAAATATTCAATATTCGCACGAGTCGTATCAAAATGATTATTGGAAGGAACTTTCATTCCCGGTTTTACCAATAATGAAAACATCACTCTCTCAGCCGCTCGGCCTTGATGAGTTGGAATCACATGACTATAGCCAGTTACTCTGTTCACTGCTTTTTCAAACTTTTGAAAACTGCGAGATCCCGCGTAACTCTCGTCTGCCACCATCATCGCAGCCCACTGATTTGCACTCATTGCCGTTGTGCCCGAATCAGTTAAAAAATCAAAGGTCACATCTTCTGCAGGAACTAAGAACAAATTGTATCCCGCTTTTTTCAAAATCTGTTCTCTCTGCGCAGGTGTACGAACCGTCAGCGGTTCCACCATTTTAATCTTAAAAGGCTCAATGATCGTGCGTTTTGTTTTTTCCATAGTGATATTAGTTTTAGTTAAAGGACAACTCATCTACAAGGCATTTCTACAAATGACACATCTAGTTTTTTATACATATTCAGAGACATAATCCAATCGATTTAATCTCATATATTGGCTTATTTGGCTTTTATTTTGCTTATTAACGTTTTTAAGAAAGTAGAGGTAAATAATGTTTAACACTCTAAAGTATGCTAAAATGCTAGAAGAAGTAGGCTTCTCAAGAGAAGAAGCAGAAACCACAATACGAATATTGGATGAAGTAATGGAAGATAAATTAGCCACAAAAAAAGATATCGAAGATCTAAAATCTGCTACCAAGCATGATTTCGAAGATCTAAAATCTGCTACTAAGCACGATATCGAAGATCTTAAATCTACTACCAAGCACGATATCGAAGATCTTAAAATTACTACTAAACATGATATCGAAGATCTAAAATCTACTACTAAACATGATATTAAAGAGCTCGAATCAAGGCTGACACTAAAAATGGGTGCTATGATTTCAGCTGCCATTGCAGTTTTAACTGCCATACAAAAACTAATACATTAATTAAACACTTTCTTTTGAGAAACGAGTAAGACGAGGAAGTTGACGACGACTGACCAAGACGTACAAATATGTACGTCGCGGGAAGAAGGAGGAAAATGACGAAGTATTACGAAGTTTATCGAAAGAAAGAACTGGTGCCGACTATGTGAATCGAACACACGACCTATGCTTTACGAAAGCATTGCTCTACCAACTGAGCTAAGTCGGCACACTCTTATCAAATCACAATATTTAAGTTATATTGAAATTGTAAAAAATGAGAAACAGAAAAGTGCAGTGTTGGATATTCGCAGTTGGAATGTGGAATCAGACTGATCCTAATACACTTGGATCCATTCAATGTTTATTACTTAAAACAAACCCATCCCGTGGCAGTTACTGGCAGCCAGTTACAGGAACCGTCGAATCTCACGAAGGATATTTTGAAGCGGCGTGTCGCGAGCCCTATGAAGAGACTGGATTTCAATTCGATGAGGCTCCCAAAGATATTGGATATGAATTTGAGTTCACTTCTCAGTTTGGAGTCACAAAAGAACGAGTTTTTATATTAAAAGTACAAAAAACTGATAATCCTGTGATTGACCCTAAAGAACATCAAGATTTTCAATGGACTACACCTGAAAAAGCCCTCAAACTATTAAAGTATCCTACAAATATTGAAGGATTAAAGCGTTCGTACCGATTTGCATTCGGAAAGGATTTACCCATTGCTTAAAGCATTTTTGCTTTTAATCATTGCGATTTTCGCTCAAAACTCTCAAGCGGCTCAAAGAGCACAAGTGAATGCTGAGTCTGCAATCATTTACTCTCAACCAAATACTTCTAGTGAAGTTTTAGAAACAAAACACGCTGGTGATGAAATTATAATTTCTAATTTTCAAAAAGACGGTTGGTTTAAAGCAAAAACCAATACTGGTAACTACGGCTGGATACACCACTTAAATGTAGCCATTGGAAATGAACGCATCGAAGTTAAAATGGCTAATTTAGATTTAATGGGCCAAAAAAGACCTGATAAATCCCGTGAAACGCCTCCTTGGCTATTTGCAAGACCTAGCATAGGAGGTCTTTTTACTTCTTCAGCAACAATTGGTGGGGATCGATTTAATTACACTTATACTACAGACTTTTTGCTAGACCTGTCAGTTCGCTTTGGTTTTAGCGCTCGCGGTACTCTAAGAACTGGTTATTATAAAACAGGAACAGATAGTAATCGTATTTTCTCTATTTACCGATATGGTATCCCTGTAATGTTGGGAGCAGAGTTTTTAATGAGTAAAAGTATGGATTGGCAAACTTGGTTTAACTTTTATGGTGGCATCGATATCAATACATTTGTGCTTGAAAATGCAGCAAATAGTGTCCCAAAAACAACATCTAGCCGTAAAAGAGAACCTTTTGGTATCGCAAGTTTAATGTTTAAAAATAGTATAGGCAGTAGTACTCGCTTAACACTTGAAACAGGCCTTTATTTTTCTGCAGTTTCAACACGTACATTAGAGCGTGTTGGGTTCTTAGAACCACTAGGCTTTCCAGATGCAATCAAATCTCATTTTTTTGGACCCCTCCTACAACTGGGCATCGAATTTGAACTTTAATCTTTATGCTTGACACAAACACAAGCGTCCGCAATGATCATACCTGTTGTATTAAATAATTAATTAAGGAGAAAATAATGAATAAAGCACAATTAATTGAAGCTATTGCAAATCAAACTAAATATACAAAATCACACTGTGAAAACATGATCAACGCAATGTTAGATTCTGTTAAAAAAGCAGTTAAAAAAGGTGATGATGTTACTTTGATTGGCTTCGGTACTTTCAGCAAAGCTAAAAGAAAAGCTAGAATGGGCCGTAACCCACAAACTGGCAAAGCTATCAAAATCCCAGCTAGAAATATGCCAAAATTCAAAGCTGGCCGTGAATTCAAAAACTTTGTAAAATAAGTTTTTTTCGACACGAAGTCGAAGCTTAAAAACCCGCTCAGATAGCCTCTGAGCGGGTTTTTTTATTTCCATTTTCTCGAATCTTTAGTTATACACAAAAAACGATGTCCAACCCAAGACTAGCTCTTGAATTTGAAAATGTTACGAAAACTTTTTCGAGCGATCCCAACGCAAAAAAAGTTGTTGATAACTTGTCTTTTTCTGTAAAAGAAGGCGAATTCTTCTCTATTTTAGGCCCCTCTGGTTGCGGTAAAACAACATGTCTTCGTATGATTTCTGGCCTTGAAAACCCTACTTCAGGTGTTGTTCGCATGTTTGGCAAAGTTGTAAATGGAGTTCATCCTCACGAACGCAATGTGCACATGGTTTTTCAAAAATATGCACTCTTCCCCCATTTAAATGTTTATGACAACGTAGCTTTTGGCCTCCGCATGAAAAAACTCTCTGAATCGCAAGTGAAAGACAGAGTGACCAGAATGCTTAAAATGGTACGCCTTGATGATTATGCGAAACGTCCAATTCAGCAACTTTCAGGCGGCGAACAACAACGCGTCGCTCTAACCAGAGCACTTGTAAACGAGCCTTCGATATTACTTCTTGATGAACCACTTGGAGCTTTAGATTTAAAACTCCGTGAACAAATGCAAACAGAGCTTGCAAACATTCAAAAACAGCTCGGTATCACTTTTATTTTTGTTACCCACGATCAATGGGAAGCCTTAACGCTTTCTGACGGTATAGCCATCATGAATGGTGGAAAAATCGAGCAAATTGGCTCACCAACTGAAGTTTACGAACAACCACACACTGCTTTTGTGTCAAAATTTGTAGGAACCACTAACTTATTTCGAGGCACAATTACTCAAATCAATGGCAATGTAGCGTACGTACAGACCTCTGAATCAGGTACACTATATAGCAAAATAGACAACTTACGTTTTGAACCAAAAATAGGTTTAAATGTTGGCTTAGTTGTTAGACCTGAAAAAATCCGAGTGCGTGTCAGTGCCCCTTCGACTACAAGCTCGTCAGCAAATCCTCAAGCAGGAATGTTATTTGAAACTCAACCCACTGAAAACAATCAACCAACTCATCATGTGAATCATTCAATCAATGTGATGCGTGGAAACATCATTGAACGCACTTATTTTGGCGCTACGACTCAGATTAAAATTAAAGTTCCCGAAATTTCTACACCCCTAATCTCTGTAATTGCAAATCAAACCGCAACCAAAATGCCCCAACTTAAAATGGGCGAAAAATATTATGCTGTATGGGATTCTTCTGACAGTGTTCTTGTTTTGGATCAATAATGATTGCGAAGTTAAAAGAATTTCCTAAAACAATTTATCCAAATTTAATTTGGTTTATTTTTTTCTTAATCATTCCTTTGGGAATCGTAATGACCTTTAGCATTCTCCATAAAGGAAGTTTTGGGCAAATTGAATACAAGTTAGATTGGTCAAACTATGCACGGGTTTTTAATCCTATTTATTTGAAAATAATATTACGTTCACTTTGGTTAGCGTTTTACACAACCACACTATGTTTAGTGATTGCATTTCCGTTTGCATATTTTACAGCACGATCAGGCGACTTAATGAAAAAAGTTTTGTTAGGTTTAGTTGTTGTTCCTTTTTGGACAAATTTTGTAATTCGCATTTATGCTTTAAAACTAGTGTTAGGTGAAAACGGAATCATCAATCGTTTTTTACAGGAAATACATTTAATTTCTTCTCCACTACAATTAACTGACAATTCATTTTCTGTTGGAATTGGAATGATCTACAACTACTTACCGTTTATGATTCTTCCGATATATGTAACGCTAGAAAAATTAGACTACACCCTACTCGACGCCGCTTACGATTTAGGGGCCACTCGATTTCAAATGGCAACCAAAGTTCTATTACCGTTGAGCATGCCAGGCATCATCACTGGTGCAACATTTGTATTTATTCCAGCATTTGGAGAATTTGTGATTCCAGACTTAATGGGCGGCTCACAAAGCATGTATGTCGGAAGCCTGATTACCGAAACGTTTTTAAAAGTTCGCGACTGGCCTTTCGGAAGCGCATTGAGTAGTTTATTGGTTATTATGGCTATGGTTTCTTTTATTTTTGTACTCACTAAGCAAAATAAAGAATTAGCCGATGAACGCTTAATGAACTCAAAGAAAAAACAGGATGCAAATTCAGGAGCAGCTCTACATGTCTAGCATTAAACGTAGACCGTATTTGTTTTTATATTCTGGACTCATTATTGTGTTATTATATTTTCCGTTAATTGCACTTTCTATTTATTCTTTTCAAGGTGGACCAACCTTATTTCATTGGTACTCTCGTGCATTCAGTGATCCAAAATTAATTGAATCACTTATGAACTCGGTTTGGATTGGTTTAGGCTCAACATTTTTTTCTACCATTTTAGGAACACTAGCTGCCATCGGACTTCGTAAAAAAGATTTTCCTGGTAAAATAATGTTTGAAGCTCTCATTAATCTTCCACTCGTACTTCCAGAAATTGTAATGGGATTATCTCTTCTAGTATGGTTTTCATTTTTAAAAATCACTTTGGGAATTTTTTCAGTCATTCTTGCACACACCACGTTTGCCGTTTCGTACGTGACTTTACTTGTCTATTCTCGAATCAAAACACTCGACCCACTCTTAGAAGAAGCAGCGGCTGATTTGGGAGCCACACCCTTGAAAGCTTTTTTGAAAGTAACATTTCCACTTTTAATGCCTTCAATCATCAGTGGGGCATTGTTAGCGTTCACTCTTTCTTTTGATGATTTTTTAATTACATTTTTTACATCAGGCGTTGGAAGCGACACTTTACCAATCAGAATTTATTCTATGATGCGCTTTGGCGTTACTCCAGAAATGAATGCAATTTCGTTTTCTGTTTTGTTTTTTACTCTTGTAAGCGTAGTACTTGCGATGCGACTACAAAAAGACAATTAAATGCCCATTCTTTTTAAACTTAAAAATGGCAAAACAATTCAATCAGATACCGTATATTCAAGCTTAAATGTTCTAGCTCATGCCCAAATCGAAGAAGCAGATATCGGTTCTGTCTGCGGAGGTCACGGCCATTGCGGAAAAGACAAAATCATTGTCACAAAAGGCGCTAATTTTGTATCTCCTCTTACTGAACTTGAACATAAACACTTAAAAAAATCTGAAATCGAGCGTGGCGTAAGACTTGGCTGTCAGTGTTTTCCAAATGATGAGACGCAAGAATATATTGTAGAAGTAACCAAAGATATTTGACGAAGCCATTCTCCTCATTCAATATTTTAACCTATGAAATTCATTAAATTATTTTTATTAAGCTTATCGTTTGTTTTCTTATTTGCTTGCACTCAAAAGCAAAATACAGATGTTTCACAGTCAAAAGTTTTACACATTTACTGTTGGTCAAATTATTTTTCACCAAAATTTATTTCAGATTTTGAAACGAAAACGGGAATTAAAATCGATCAAAATTATTTTTCTTCAAACGAAGAACTCATGGCTAAATTACAAGCTGGAGCACAAGGATATGATCTCATTGTTCCTACAGGTTATCTCATCAATGCATTAAAAAATTTGCAACTCATCGAACCTCTTGGAAAACTTGATTGGCCTGAGCTTGCAACTCTTTCAGGACGCGGAAAAAATCCTGAACATGATCCGAATTATGAATTCACAATTCCTTATCAAATGGGAACAACTGGAATTGCGGTCAACAAAGCTAAATTAAAATCAAAAGTAGATTCTCTTTCTTGGATCTTTGAACATCCCGAATTAAAATCACAAATTTCAATGTTGGATGATGCTCCGGTAGTGATTGGTACCGCATTAAAGTTTTTAGGTTATTCGTATAACGAAGCCTCAGATGAAGCGTTAAATAAGGCAAAAGACTTATTATTAAAACAAAAACCTAACTTAAAAACATATTCAGGTGATCCAATGCCCATGTTTGAATCAGGTGAAGTTGCAATTGGCCAAATGTATTCAGGCGATGCTTTTCAAGTTCATCGTAAAAATGCAAACATTGAATATATTTTACCAAAAGAAGGTGGAGAGTTTTTCATCGATTATTTAGCGATTCCAAAAGGCGCTAAAAACATTGAAGGTGCAAAAGCATTCATGCGATTTACTTTGAATCAAAAATTAGCAATCGAGCAAGCAAAGCATTTATTTTATATTCCAGCAGTTGGAATGAAAGGTGCGCCAGAAGCTGCGGAACTTTTAAAAATTCCTGCTATGAATTCTGAGTCTGAAATTATGAAAAAGTTTGAAGCTCTCAAAGACAATTCAGAACGCTTAGAAAAATTACAGCGTATTTGGACAGAATTAAAATCTAGTTAATACATAAATAATTTATTAATAAAGAATTATAAATAAATATGCATATATTTATTAATTTATTTTAATAATTTTTACATTCTTCTATATTTTCAATAACTTAACATTTAATAATATTTGTTGCTACGCGTAAATATCTGATATAATTAAAGAGATGTTTATAAATTGAAAGGAATTCAATTTAAATGTGGAACGTTGTCGTAAAACATAAATATTTCGCAATCATTACAAAAGTTATTTGTAGTATTTTGTTCATCATTGCATTTACTCGATGTTCTCCCAATGTATCAGATGGCGCTGGCGGTGGTATTGGTGGCGGTGGAGACTCTGTATCCGCGAATTCTTCATTAGTTTCTTATAAAAATTTAAAATGGACTGAAGGGACTTCTTCAAACTCTTCTAGTCTGCACGCAATTTGGACCCAACCAACAGGTGTCAGTATTACAAATCAAAAAATTCAATATTACTCAGACAACAATTGTGCAACTACATCTGGCAGCTTAGTTCCTTTGAGCAACACGGCTGCAAATAATATTTTTGTTCCTTCAGCAGATGGTTATTATACTTTTAAAATTTCTTACACAATCGCTGGGATTAGCTCTACTAGTTCTTGTTCAGATTCGATCTTGTCTGATAGAACTGCTCCCAACATTGCAACAACTGCCACATGGTCACAAACTTCACCTTATAATGCAACTGCAGTAAACGCAATTTGGACGAAATCAACATCGACTGATTTAGCAAATCAAAAAATACAATTTTATTCTAACAATACTTGCACTACAACTTCTGGATCTTTAATTAATTTAAATTCGACCACGACTCAAACTTACGCTTTCACAGGAACAAATGGTTCTTCATACGCATTCATCATCACAAGTATAGATAACGTTGGAAATACTTCAACTTCTGCTTGCTCATCAAACATGACTATTGATACGACTCCACCCAACGCAGCAACTTCATTGAGTTGGTCGCAATCAACACCGTACAATTCAACATCAGTAACAGCTTCTTGGACTAAATCAAATTCGAGCGATTTATCGAATCAAAAAATTCAATTCTATTCAGATGGAACGTGCACCACTACATCAGGTAGCTTAATTAATTTAAGTTCTTCTTCTACACAAACTTATGCTTTCAGCGGAACAAACGGCTCAACTTATTCGTATAAAGTAACTAGTTTTGATGCTGCTGGAAATTCTACTGCATCTGCTTGTTCTTCTAGTATGGTAATTGATACAACTGCTCCGAATGCTGCAACTTCTTTGGGATGGACACAAACTTCTCCATACAATTCAACTTCTGTAACTGCATCGTGGACTAAATCAACTTCATCGGATCTTTCTAATCAAAAAATTCAATTTTATTCTGACGGAACGTGTACAACTACTTCTGGTAGCCTAATTGATTTAAGTTCAGCTTCCACTCAAACCTATGCTTTCTCAGGCACCAACGGAAATACGTACACTTACAAAATTACAAGTTTTGATGCTGCTGGAAATTCTACAACTTCTGCTTGCTCTTCTAGTATGGTTATCGATACTTCAGCTCCGAATGCTGCCACATCATTGAGTTGGGTTGAATCGTCACCAACATCCAATACTACAATCAATGCATCTTGGACAAAATCAAATTCGGGAGATCTTTCTAATCAAAAAATACAACTTTATTCAGATGGATCATGTACTACAACTTCTGGCAGCTTAATTAATTTAAGTTCATCCAGCACACAAACGTATGCTTTTTCGGCATCAGCTGGAAATACATATTCATACAAAGTAACTAGCTTTGATTCCGCTGGAAACTCTACAGCTTCAGCCTGCTCGTCTAGTTTAGTAGTTCAAAGTACAATTGCAGCCGCAACTTCTGTTTCGTGGTCACAAACATCACCTTACAATAACACTTCAGTAACAGCATCTTGGACTAAGTCAGTTGATGGCACATTAACAAACCAAAAACTTCAATTTTATTCAGATGGAACCTGTACAACAACCTCGGGTGGCTTGATTGATTTAAGCTCTAATTCAACACAAACCTATGCATTTTCAGGTGTGAATGGAACAACTTATACTTATAAAGTCACAAGCATTGATAACTTAAGTAACTCTTCTGTATCTGCTTGCTCTTCTACTATGACAATAGACACAACAGCACCAAATGCTTCTACTTCTCTAGGATGGACTCAAACTTCACCTTACAACTCAACTTCAGTTACTGCTTCTTGGACAAAATCAAACTCAGGTGATCTTTCTAATCAAAAAATTCAACTTTATTCTGACGGAACTTGTACAACAACTTCAGGCAGCTTAATCGATTTAAGTTCTTCTTCAACACAGACATATGCATTTTCTGGCACAAATGGGAATACATATTCTTATAAAGTTACTAGCTTTGATGCTGCAACCAACTCAACTGTATCAGCATGTTCTTCTAGCATGGTTATTGATACTTCCGCACCAAACGCAGCTTCTTCTTTAGGATGGTCTCAATCATCTCCTAGAAATAGCACTGCGATCACAGCTTCTTGGACAAAATCAAACTCAGGTGATCTTTCTAATCAAAAAATTCAACTTTATTCTGACGGAACATGTACGACTACATCTGGTAGCTTAATCGATCTTTCTTCTAACTCTACACAAACGTATGCATTTACTGCTCCTGCAGATGGAACATATGCCTATATCGTAACAAGCTTTGACTCCGCATTAAACTCAACTGCTTCTGCTTGTTCAAGCTCAATGGTTGTAGACACTGCTGCTCCTAATGCAGCCACATCTTTAGGTTGGTCTCAGACTTCGCCGTACAATAGTACTTCCATCACTGCATCTTGGACTAAATCAAACTCAGGAGATCTATCAAACCAAAAAATTCAATTTTATGCTGACGGATCTTGTAGCAGTACTTCTGGCGGCTTAATTGATTTATCTTCAAACTCTGCTCAAACATATGCTTGGACTGCTCCTTCTGATGGAACATTTACTTATAAACTTACAAGTTTTGATACAGCAGGAAACTCAACTGAATCTGCTTGTTCAGGCTCAATGGTTGTAGACACTGCAGCTCCTACAGTCACTGGTCTATCTAATGATGCAACGATTGCAAAAACCAAAACTTGGACTTGGGGATGTTCAGAAGGCTCAGCTACTTATCAATACGAAATTGACACTACTTCAAATACAACACCAACTGCAGCGTATGGTTCAACAACTACAGCTTCTCAAAACTCAGGCGACAATACTTATTACATTCACGTTCGCTGTAAAGACGCCGCCGGAAATGCTTCAGCAATCGTTCACGCTTCAGTTACTTTAGACAATACTGCTCCAACTGCTCCATCGAATGTGAATGATGGTACTGCTTTAAATAGTTTAACTTCTTCAACCAATGCAAGTTGGACCGCTTCTACAGACGCAAACGGCATAGATCACTACGAATATGCCATTGGAACAACGGCTGGCGCAACTGATGTTAGATCTTGGACTACTACGGGTGGTACTTCCACAAACTTTACTGCTGCCACACTTTCACTTACTTCAGACACAACTTATTATTTCAGTGTTCGAGCTTTAGATGCCGCTGGAAATATTTCTTCAGTTGGACAAGGCAACGGATGGATTGCTGATACTACTCTTCCCGGCGCGCCTACTGCAGTAACATTAGGATCTGTGCCGAGCGGAACTTCTACTACTCCAACAATTTCTTGGACTGCACCAAGCGATACCAGTGGAATCAGTTATTACGATGTTCAAATCCATCTTGCTTCTGACAATAGCGTAGTACAATCATGGACTACAAAATCATCGGGCGATCAATTTACTGGATTATCTCTTACTGCTTCAACCGCATATTATGTAAAAGTACGAGCAATCGACAACGCTGGTAACACTGGCACTTCTTATGGACAAAGTTCAAACTGGACTACCACAGGTTGTTCAGCAGCAGCTCAAACATTTACATACACAGGTGCTGATCAAACCATTACAGTACCCGCCGGATGTGGCCATATGAGAGTGAAAATATGGGGCGCTGGTGGTGGCGGTGGATCTGCAAAAGGCGGCGGTGGCGGTTTTGTTGATATTACTTTAACTGTAACCCCAGGTGAATCATTAAATGCAATTGTCGGTAGCGGTGGTGGTGGCTCAACTGCTAGTGGTGGCAATGGTGCAGGCGGTGGACGTTCTGCAATCCAAAGATCAGGCGCTGATATTGCAACTGCTGGCGGTGGCGGCGGCGGAACAAATAGTTATCGTGGAGGTGCGGGCGGTGCAAATACTGGTGAAACTGCATCAGGTCCAGGTGGAACTGGCGGTACCCAATCAGCAGGTGGAGTCATGAAAGCTGGCAGCGCAGGTGGCGCTGAAACTACAGGTTCTTTATATACTGGTGGAAGTAGGGCATCTACTGGAGTAACGGGTCCTATTCAAACTTCTCCATCAACATATGGTGGGGGAGGCAGTAGTGGAACGTATAATACTTTGACTTGCATGTAAGAAAATTTAGGAGAAACAAAGTTATGCTTAAAATAAGTAAATTTATTTTTTTATTAATATTACTGTTATCTACTACAAATTCTTGGGCAGCCACACAAGCCATATCAGGTGGCGGTGGTGGTTACTATGGTGGCGGCGGTGGAGCTGCATGTATGCTTGGGTACGCTGGCGGCGGTGGAAGTAATTATGCACCAAGTGCCACAACAAATGCTCAAGGTTCAGCTGATGCATCAGGTGGAGCAAACGATTCTGATTATCAAGCAGGCGTTGGCTCTGGGGGCAGCTCAGGCAATGGTGGCAATGGCTATATTAAAGTCTACTGGTCTGATTAATTTGATATAAACGACTAAATTCTTTACACCTGTTTAATTATATATCGATAAATTTATCCTAAATTTAAGCCATTTTTGCGCAATAATCTAATCACAAAGCCATAACTCCTTAATCTCAATCACAAAATTAAATATCACAATTTCTGGCACGCCCTATGCACATAGGCATTTCCGTAATTTTATTACGGAGAATTATATGAAGATTAAGTTGTACGCTCTTATGAGTATTGTTGCCCTTGCGATCTCCTTGACACTTGCAGCTTGTGGTAGCAAAGACGACAACAAAAATAATAATAATTTACCTGCACCCGGCGCTGGTACAAATTCACAGTATCAAAGCTATCCGGTGGGTTCATATTACAATGGCTACGGCGGATATTCTGCTTGTGGACCAGGTTATGTTCAACAAGGCAACATGTGCGTTTACAGCGGTAACGCAAACGTAGTTTGTCCACAAAACACTTCGTGGAATGGAACTACTTGCGCTCCTGCTGGATGGAACAACGGAAGTTGTCCATCAGGATACACATGGAACCAAATGTATGGAATGTGCGTATGCGCAAATAACGGCTCTACTTCTACAGGCTGTTACGGCGGTTACAACACTGGTGGATATACTTGCCAAACTTCTGGCTGGATCTACTATTGCACATATACTGCTGGAGCACCTCAAGGTGGCTGTTACTTCAACGGCTACGGTTGGGTTTGCCACTAAATAAAAAGTTTCCCCCTACTCCTCTCTCTCTAACAACAGGGCCGTGATTCGAAAGAGTCTCGGCCCTGGCTGTTTTTACGGTGTTTATATACAAATTCTAAATTTTAATTTCCTCACCATAGGTCCTGCTGGACCTATAAGGATTCAGAAATTAAATTTTTGAATCTTTAAATAATACGGCTAACAAAAATTGTTCAAAAATATGATTGTATTACTATTATGATTTATAAAAAATATTTTCCTGAATCCTTTGAGGCCGAATTGCCGATGGTGAAGGAAAATGTTTTTTATAAATCATAATTAAAGAAAAATAATTATTTTTTCTGAAATTCGATAAAATATATAGGAAGGTTTTGATCTAAAAAGCTTTTTTCAAATAATGTCACTTCATTCTCAAAACACTGAGCCTTTATCTCTTTTGATTTTTCGTTGTTGTAGAAATCCACAACAGCGTGTTTTATATCAAATTCTCTCATCACATCTTGATTTGGTTCTAAAAGTTCTTCTTCTGTTTTGCGAACTTTTACTTGTCTTGCTGCAAATGATTTTTCAGTAATTTCTTTTGGATTATATTCTGGAATCTCAGAAGATTTATTAACTCCAAACATACTCAACACCCATTGAAAATAGCCAGGATGATCGGTTTTAAACAAAATGCGACCGCTCGATTTTAGAAGTGGCGCCATTTTTAAAAAAAACTCAGGCTTTAAAAGTCGATTCTTAATCTGCGACTTTTTTGCCCATGGATCGGGAAACAAAATCCATACTTCGTCTAATTCTTCGGCTCCAAATACTTTTTCAAAGTCCAATACATTACCCCGCCAAAGTTTTACGTTTTGAATTTGATCACGAACAATTTTGGTGGCGCCTTTGTGAATGATTTTATATTTCCAGTCACAACCAATATATAAATGATTTAAATTTTTTTTTGCAATATTTTGCAAGAAGGTTGCATTAGAACAACCAATTTCAAAAATGATTTTTGAATTTGAGTAAGACGTTTGAAATTTTTTCCAATTGTTTTTCAATTCAAAAGCTTCTGATTCATTAAAAACAATATCTGGAAAATCTTTTAATTTTAGTGCGTACGGATTTTTTGATGGCTTAGGCTTAAAGTTCATGAAGAGAGTTCTGTTGAATCACTTAGATGAGCCGTTGGTTTTAGAAGAGCTGGAGTGCCTGATGGGGTCAGGCACTCCTGTTTCTTTTTTAGAACGAGAAGCATATTGGGGATATGCGCCTCATTTTAACACAACGGGCACGGGTGCTTGCGCTATTAGCTTATTAACTTCAATGCTAGCATGTTATTGCTATTTGCTTGTGCTAACATTGCAGTACCTGATTGAGTCAAGATATTACGCTTGGTCAATTCAGCTGTTTCATAAGCTACATCAACATCACGGACACGACTGTTGGCTGCCGACAAGTTTTCATCTGCAATTTGTAAATTGCTGATTGTCGATTGCAACCGATTTTGTAAAGCACCGAATCCTGCTCTGCCTTCTGATACTTTGCTGATCGCACTATCAAGATGCTCAAAATTACTTTGCGCGTCTTGTTTAGTGAGAACGCTTAAATCCATAATTCCAAGAGTAGTAGCTGTTGCATCTGCTTTTGATGTATCAAATACTAATCTGTCTTGTTCTGGATTATTGTGGCTGCCTACTTGAATTTCAAGAGCTTGGCCTCTTCCAGTTAATAGATCGATGCCGTTAAATTTTGTTGTTTGCGAAATACGTTGAACTTCGTCTACAAGATTTCTGAATTCTTTATTGATGAATCCTCTTTCTACATCACCGATAGTGTCTGTAGCACCTTGCATAGATAATTCACGTAAACGAATCAAGATGTTTTGAATCTCATTCAAACCACCTTCAGCAGTTTGAACCATAGAGATACCATCTTGTGCGTTTCTATTTGCTTGTCTCATAGAACGAATTTCTGCTTTTAATTTCTCAGAAATCGCGAGACCTGCAGCATCGTCTCCTGCGCGAACAATACGTTCACCAGCAGACAATTTTTCTAACGACTTATTTTGTCCTTCTTTATTAATGCCAAGTGTTCGCTGTGCGGCGATACTTTGCACGTTGGTTGCTATGCGGAATCCCATACCCTTCTCCTTTTTTGTGTTTGCTCTTCTTCTTCCACTGAAGGTTGGTTCCGGCGATCCGTGCCTGACTCAGCTAGATTAATTTCTAGACTGATTAACCAAATCTATTTGATTAACTGATCGACGCCGCATTAAAATACTTTAATTTTTTTTATTATAACTGACTGATATTACAGGTATTTTTCATATCGTTTTACTCAGGTATTGTAAAAATTCTTACTGTTCAAGCACATAGATGTCGCATATTGTTGACTCATGCGAAAGTTGCGAGTCGTTCATTACTGTAATCAACTCTCTTTAGGCGGCACAGAACGCACTATGGAGCTATTTTGTAAGTACTTAGACCCCTCAAAGTTTGAAATTTTTGCCGTATCAAAACAATTAAATGAATCATTCGGACTCAAATTCAGAGTTTATTTCGGTTTACTCATTCGTAACAAAGTTGCGATCACAAAATTTAATATTTGGAAAAACCGAATGGCGCGTGTTTCAAATTTTGAAAAAATTTTAGGAAAAGAAAAAGTAATCATTACAAAAAACAATGAAGAGCTTCACTCAAAATTACTAGAACTAAAACCAGATATTCTTCATGTTCATTATTCTGGAAACCCGGAACCACCTACCAACGATGAAGGACTACTAAAGACAATACCTGCAACTTTTACTACCAATCAATTTGAAATCGAAAATAATTCAAATGCACATAAATTAGTTAAAAAAATATTATTTGTATCTCACTGGCTTTATGAGAAGAAAGCTCGCTGGGCACACGGTGACCCAAGAGTAGAAATATTTTATAATCCAATAGAATTGCCTGCATCTACTGAAAACCTTCGAACTAAATTAAACATTCCTACAGATGCATTTGTTGTGGGAAGAGTTGGACGTGCTGACCCTGGCATTCACGATCCCATTTCTGTTAAAGCATTTAAACTTTTAGAGGAAAAGCTTCCACAAAGAAAATTTGTTTTTCTTTCATTAAGTTCCCCACCAAATATGATTGAAGAAGCAAAAGAACTTGGCATTCAGAACTTCATAAATCTTCCACCTACAGTCTCTGATGTTGAATTATCTAAGTTTTATAACACAATTGACGTACTTGCCCATGCTCGCAGAGATGGAGAAACCTTTGGATGCAACATCGCAGAAGCCATGATTCATAAAAAACCAGTAGTTACTCATTTATGTGATTATATGAATGCCCAGGCTGAAACAGTGGCAAACGGAGGTTTTGTAACCGCTAAAGACGACTTTACAGCTTATGCAGAATATTTATTCAGACTAGCAACAGATCCTCTATTATATAAGGACAAATCTGAGTCAGGCTATCAGCATGCGTTAAATAATTACGAAATCAAAAACATGGCTAAACGGCTAGAAAATATTTATTTAGCTAATTGCCCCGTATGAATTTGTCTCATACAATGAAGTCACATTATTAAAATCAACAAGGAGAGTTGAATTATGTCACAAGGAAGTTGGAATGCTTGGGTATGGATCAAATGGAAACCAGGTACACCTGATTCAGCATGGAAAGCATGGAAAAAAAATTCAAAAATTAAAGGTGCATGGACAACACAAGGCGAATGGGACTCTTGCCTTTGGGTTGATATTAAAAACCCAGATCAATTAGAAGAATTCGTCTGGAAAACCGTTCGCAAAAACAACTGGGTTTTAGACACAAAAACATCTTGGTCTAAAGCTTGGTGGATGAACGCAGCTTAAATTAAGCGCACTGAATATTTTCTTTGCAAAAATAGGAGCGACTTGCAAAACGCTCAAATAAAAAGGCAGACGTATTACAAGTCTGCCTTTTTTATTTTTGAATCTTTTCGTGTAACAATAATAGAAAACAAAATTGAGCCTGCTATCAAAGTACCAATGATCATCAGTGATAAACTAATCGGAAACTTGCCATTAAATAGGCCATTCAACCAAGCCATTTTTAAACCAACAAAAACTAGAACAGCTGCCAATCCGTATTTAATGTAAACAAACTTATCTATCACACCAATGAGCATAAAATACATTGAACGCAATCCTAAAATAGCGAATATATTTGAAGTAAATACAATTAATGGCTCTTTTGTAATTGAAAATATTGCGGGCACAGAATCGATTGCAAATATTATATCTGTAAATTCTAGAAATAATAATGAAATAAATAATGGCGTTACGTATCGAACACCATTTTTATAAATAAAAAAACAATCATTTTCTATTTTAGGATGAACATTAAATATTTTATTTAAATATTTAACCATCAGGCTATTTTCTAAATTTTGAGCTTTTGTTCCAGCAAAAAACATTTTTATGCCCGTTAAAATTAAAAACACACCAAATAATACTATTACCCAATGGTAATTCATTAAAACAGAGCCAATAGAGATAAATATAGCTCTAAATATTAACGCACCAAAAATCCCCCAGAATAAAACTTTATGTTGATATGCTTTTGGAATTCCAAAATATGAAAAAACTATTGCAAAAACAAATATGTTATCGACAGCTAATGATTTTTCGATAATAAAACCGGTTAAAAATTCTAATGACAAAGTCTTCGCTAATTGTGAACTATTTATGGACGATTCTGTTATATAATTATTAACGTAAAAATATAATAATAAATTAAATATAAATGCCAAAGCAATCCATACACCCGTCATAATGGACGCTTCTTTAATGCTGACTTCGTGTGATTTTTTATGAAATACTCCTAAATCTAATAAAAGCATTAAAACAACAAATAATGAAAAGCCTAAATAAAAATGCCAAAATTCAGAAAATGAAAAGTAAATCAATTTTGTTTCTCCTTTATTTAATTATCGGGTACTCTGTAATATTTATAAAATAGATTAATATATTGCTTAGTATCGTTTTATACGATATATAGATTGAATGAACTCTTGGATCAATTATCACCACTTGTACTATTTCAAAACCATAGCGGAAGAAGGCTCAGTATCAAAAGCAGCAGCTAAATTAAGATTAGGTCAACCCACTCTTTCTGCTCAATTAAAACAATTTGAAAGCACTATTGGTGTTCAACTATTCGAAAGACAACACAAAAAAATTACATTAACAGAACAAGGTAAACTCGCATTAGATTATGCAAAGAATATTTTTAAAATTGGTTCTGAAATGCTTGAAGTACTTAACGATCGAATTAAACCGCTGAAAACCTCATTGCACATTGGGGCATTGGATAGCATTCCAAAACAAATTATCTTAGATTTAGTTCAAAAAGCATTAAAGATTTCTCCCTGCCAAATCACCCTTTCAGAAGGTAAATCTGATGAACTATTAAGAGAGTTGATTTCACACAGAATGGATTTAATGGTTTCAAATTTTTCAATTTCAGGGCCTGATGCAAAAGGAATTTATCCAAAATTAATTACAAAAAATAATGTTCATTTCTACGGGGCTGCCAAATTCAAACACCTTCAAAAGGGCTTTCCAAATTCGATTTCAGGAGTTCCTATGATATTTCCAACCTTTGACAGCAAACTTCGTCAAGACATAGAGCACTGGGCAAAACTAAACAAAATTGATTTAAATATCATCGTAGAAAGCCAAGACATCTCTGTAAAAAAATTGCTAGCAACTAACGGATTTGGAATCATTCCAACGTCTTCACACTCCGTTCTAAATCAAATTCAAGAAAATGAATTAATTAAAATAGGTCATATCACTGGTGTTTATGAGGAGCTCTTTTTAATTTCCGCACAAAGAAAAATCGAAAACCCAGTAGCAGCAGAGTTAAAAAGCAGTTTCACTGTATAGTATTTAGCAATACAAAACATATTTTTTATACATTTTAACAATTTCTAAACTTCTCTAGAATATTCTCTATAGGCGTACAGTTTAATAACTACAAACCTAGGAGGCTCATATGATTCAAGTTTATTTTAAAAATCTTAAGAAATCGAATTTAACCAAATCAATAGTCATTGAACGAATTTCAACAATCATTAGCAAATACCCTAAGATAATGAATGGTAAAGTTCTCGTTACATTAGAAATGGAAAACTCACCTGTTAAAGCAGGGCCTGATTTATTCTCTGTAAAAATTCAAATTAGAAACCGTATGATCAAAGAACTTATATTAAAGAAATCTGCATCAAATCTGTACATTGCTCTTGCTGAATTAGTAGATCATTTACCTGATCAACTTGCCCGTGAGTTAGAAAAAAGCCGTTCTATTCAACGTTCTTCACTTCGAAGATTAATTCATAAATATTCGTATGGATTTTAATACTTAAAAAAGAACTGCGGCTCCGCTGTTATCTATTATATTCACATGCCTACTCATTCTTGAAAAGTAGGCAAAATATGTTTAGTAAAGAATCTCTATGGTTTTAGAGTGAACCTTGTTGTTTTACAAAGTGACAATGAATCTTATGACCCAGGTAATAAAGATCGCCTATATAATCTAAAGAACCATCTTTATTAGCATGAAGAATTGTTTTATTAACAGTAAACTGCAGATTAATTCCAGCAAAGTAACGTATGAATCGTCGAGTTACTTTATTTTCCTTAAATGTGTCCACGCGCCTAACTCCAACTAGACTAGAAGGTCTCTCAGGCATCACTAAGTAATCCTCCTTACTAAACTGGTCTGACATTCCAGTCAATTGTGTGGCTCTAGGAAATCTAGTTAGACTGTCAAAGCTCACAAAAGAATAATCTTTTGTTTTAATTGCAAAGAAAGCAAAATACTGATCTTCGGGTCCACCTGCATTGATGGCATTGGGATAACAAGCTTCATCAGATTTTTTCATATCTAGGACGAAATAACCATTAAAGGCTGTTGGATTAAATTGTTGAGCAAAGCCAGGCAAACAATATGTAAAAATGAGAGGGATCAGATAAATCGATATCTTTAAATTTCTCATTTATTTACTCCTAATTTAATTTTCAATTTTTATATCATTTGAGTGCGTATATGTCGAACAAGAATTATTCAATTACGTTCGCAAAATGATCAAAGACGAAGAAGATTTATTTTTACGAGGAGACAAGCCGTAAGTGGCTGTCGACGAAGTAAATATAAATATGTTGAAGTATTTGATTCATTTTCAGAACGAACAAAATAAAAAAGGCAGCCCTTTTGAGGCTGCCTTTAATCTTTAAGCGATTATAGTTCTCTCAAACTATAGCCAGGCTTAAGACATGATTACATGTCCATTCCGCCCATGCCGCCCATTCCACCCATTCCAGGAGCGCCCATAGCTGGAGCAGCTTCTTTCTTAGGCTTTTCAGCGATCAATGTTTCAGTAGTTAACATTAAAGAAGATACTGAAGATGCATTTTGAAGTGCGCAACGAGCTACTTTAGCAGGATCGATTACGCCAGCTTTCAATAAGTCTTCATATGTATCAGTCAATGCGTTGAAACCGAAGCTTGGGTTTGTGTTGTTGATGATTTTATCAACTACAACAGAACCTTCCCAGCCTGCGTTGTGAGCGATCATGCGTACTGGCTCTTCGCAAGCACGTTTGATGATGCTAACACCTGCTTGTTCAGCAGAGTTTTCAAGTTTGAAGTTATTTAAAGCTTGAGCAGCTCTGATTAAAGCTGTTCCGCCACCTGATACAACACCTTCTTCAACAGCAGCGCGAGTTGCATTTAAAGCATCTTCAACGCGTTGTTTTTTCTCTTTCATTTCTACTTCTGTAGCAGCACCAACGTTAATTACAGCAACGCCACCAGCAAGTTTTGCTAAGCGCTCTTGTAATTTTTCGCGATCATAATCAGATGTAGTTTCATCGATTTGTTTGCGAATTGTTTTTACGCGTGCTTCAACGTCAGCTTTTTTGCCTGCGCCGTCTACGATTGTAGAATTGTCTTTGTCGATTGTTACTTTCTTAGCTTGGCCAAGATCTTCAAGACGTGTGTTCTCAAGTTTTGCACCCATATCTTCACTGATTACTTTTCCACCAGTAAGAGTTGCAATGTCTTGTAACATTTCTTTTCTGCGATCACCAAAGCCAGGAGCTTTCACTGCTGCAATGTGAAGTGTTCCGCGCAATTTATTAACAACTAAAGTTGCTAATGCTTCGCCTTCTACTTCTTCAGCAATGATGAACAATGGTTTGCTTCTTTGAACTACTTTTTCCAAAATAGGTAATAAGTCTTTCATAGAGCTGATTTTTTTGTCGTAGATTAAGATGTATGGATTTTCCAATACAGCTTCCATTCTTTCAGGATTTGTCACGAAATATGGAGACAAATATCCACGGTCAAATTGCATACCTTCAACAACATCTAATGTTGTCTCAGCAGTTTTTGATTCTTCTACAGTGATCACACCTTCGTTACCAACTTTTGCCATAGCTTCAGCAATGATGTTACCGATAGTAGAATCATTGTTTGCAGAAATAGTTGCAACTTGTGCGATTTCTTTTTGATCTTTGCATGGTTTTGCAAATTTCTTTAATTCTTCAGTGATTTTTGTCACTGCTTTATCGATACCGCGTTTCAATTCCATTGGATTGTGGCCAGCAGCAACGATTTTAGCACCTTCGCGATAGATCGCTTGCGCTAATACAGTAGCTGTTGTTGTACCATCACCAGCGTCATCATTGGTTTTAGAAGCAACTTCCTTCACCATCTGGGCGCCCATGTTTTCGAAACGATCAGAAAGTTCGATTTCTTTAGCAACAGTTACACCGTCTTTTGTTACAGATGGAGCACCGAATGCTTTTTCGATTACAACGTTACGACCTTTTGGTCCTAATGTTACTTTAACTGCATCTGCCAATACGTTCACACCGTGAAGAATTGCAGATCTAGCTTGTTCAGAAAAACGTAATTCTTTAGCTGACATGTAAATTTACCTCCTAAGTAAATGTTTTAAAATTTTAGTGTTTAATGATGCCCAAAACATCATCTTCACGCATAATTAAATATTCTTCGCCTTCGATTTTAATTTCTGTTCCAGAATATTTACCGAATCAAATGCGATCGCCTTTTTTCACTTCGAGTGAAACTAATTTGCCATCGTCAGTTCTGCGACCAGAACCTGCAGCCATCACTTCACCTTCAGCTGGTTTTTCTTTTGCTGAATCAGGAATGATGATTCCGCCTTTGGTTTTTTCTTCTTCGTTTAGTCTCTTCACCAAAATACGATCATGCAATGGTGTTACTTGCATAGTGTTATACCTCCATTAGTTAATAAAAATTTTACAAAGTCTGAACGTAAAATAAGTTCTAAACTTTATCTGTCAAGCAAGTCAGATTGATTTTTATAAAATACCCAAATGACAGCCGTCACTTTAATAACATAAGTACTTGAAATTAAATATTCATTTTTTAATTGATATACAATATTTTTATTATATATAAGTATTTGTATTTATTGGCTTATTATACTTTGACTCTGCGCTTCATTTTGTGATATATAGAGCTCATGAAAACACTAAATTTAGCCTCAGTATTATTGATCATTTTATCTACTCAAAGTTTATACGCAAAACCACTAAAAGCTGAAAAGTTTTCGGCCACAGAAAATAATGGTACCCCTCAAATTGTAAATGCGAACACTCCTGTAGAACAAAACTTAATAGATGAACAACTTGATGATATCGCAGTTGAAAATAAAGCTGCAAATGAACGTAAAACTAAAAATGTTACACATGCCCCAACAACTTCAATCGTAGAAGTAAAACCAATTGTGGAAACAAAAGATGACGAAAAATTTGATATAGTGCCAAGCTCTAAAATTCCAGAAATCGCTGAACGAGTGAAATACGCTTATGATATTTTAAAACGTTTCGGCAGAGCTTATGATTACCGCACCACGACATTAACTGAGTTAAAGAAAATATTACAAGATTTAGAAAACAATTCAGATAATAACTCAAATCTTAAAAAATCATAATCTAAACAATAATTAACGTTTGCGTTTCTGCTTTCATCGTGGCAACTATTTTATTCTAACTAACGAAATTCGATTGATGCCCAGGTAGCTCAGTCGGTAGAGCAGCGCCCTGAAAAGGCGCGTGTCGGCAG
>CAZNGN010000032.1:0-30181 GCA_964572865.1 uncultured Bacteriovoracaceae bacterium
ATGTTACATTTTAGATCTGTTAATATTACTAGCTTAATTGTTTTGAGCATATTTGCCAGCGCTTGTAATCCTACCAATGTAGGAAGTGGCGATGCAGGCATTGCTACGACTTCAAATTCAACTGGGAGCTCAACAACTACGAGCAGTTCTTCAAGCATTTCAGCATTTCAAATTATACCTAGAACAGGTTCAACTGGATCATTTGATAATACAGCGGTTCCAGCCTCGGGTGGAGTTGCCGTTAAAGCTCAAAGAATTTTTGCTCTAGATGGATCACAAATTGCTAGCGGAAATATACCAGCTTGGTTTTCTGAAGCTGCTGTATTTTTAACATCAACCCGCACACAGGCAGGTTCACCAGGTTATACGGGTAGTGATACTCCTTGTGCCTATTTTGATGGATATACTGACAATAATCCAGATTCAGATGGATATTATACAATAGATGGATACAACGGTACTACTTCTGTTACCGATATTGATCAATGTGCAGGAACTGCTGCCGCCGAATTATCAAAACTAAGTTTTTACATTAAATTAGACAGACGATTTATGGGAGCAAACGATAAGTTACAAGTAATTGTAAAAGCAAAACCAATCGATGCCCCTAATTTAACTCCGACAACTTCTTCTTGTGTAACAGGTGGATATTTTGATCCTGCAAATTGTTCCAATCAATATTTTGCTGTCACAATGAGAACTGCACCTTATGCAGCTTCTCAACCATTTTACGTTTTATTTCCTTCTGCAAAAAATACAGATCTTTTGTCAGAAACAGTTTTACTACCAATACAAGTAGATACATCGATTACGACAATATCAATAGATCGAAATAAAGGTGGCGCAGTATTTTACGGGGTGACTATTTTGAGATTGTAAAGGTTTGAAAATGAGAGTGTGGTACGTATTCATTATTATTATTTTTACTTTGAACTTCATCAGTTGTTCTGATGATAGACCGATACAAATTTCTCGAGATTTAGGTACAAATTCTTCAATTACAAACACAAGTGGCTCTGGCGCAAATGAAACAACATATTTAAACTCAAAAATAGTCAAAGTTTCATTTCATAAAGATGACTTTTATAATAATACATACACAAATGGTTATGCCTGTGCTGGAGATGCAAAAAACTATTTCGACGCGTTTTCAGATCGTCAAATTCCAACAAAACCACAGTGGTTAAAAAATGTTTCTGTCGATATTACAAATTCAAATGCATACAATGGCGTTGGATATGCTTCTTCATGTGGATTAAACGGTCTTGGCTCACCTCCTCCTTCAAACTGTGCTACTTTTGATGATTTACAACCATTAAATGGTGACCCTTCTCGAACAATTATGATTGGTGGATATGGTTGCACTCTTTCTGATGATTCATGTACAACAAATAATTCTTTAAATGATGTGTGGACATTAAATATTCCACAAGATTCATCTCAAAATGCGTGGACGAATCAAGCTTCTGGTTTGCCAGTTACTTCTGGCGGTTCTTATCCAGGTATGAGTTGGGCTGCTGGCGATTACGCTGATCTTCAAGACCAATTTTATTTGTTTGGTGGTGTTACACCAGCTGCTGCTGCAACAGCACAAAATGGTGGTTTTTCATTTAATTCTTCATTGGTTCAAGTAACCTTCAATTCAGACGGATCAGTCAATACTACTTCCAGTGTTTCACTTTCAACGAACAATAAAACTACTTATGCCGGATGGCAGTACTCAGGCCTTGCTGCTCAACACGGTGGAATTGCTCCCGCTGCACCGTCTGCTGTGACAGGTGCGACTTTTACTTATGGATTACGACGTAATCCAACAATGAAATCATTTTGTGTTCAAGGTGACAATGGTGTGGTTGATGGAAGTGCAGACTCAGGTGATGGAGTTGATGATGGTGATACCAATGACTATTGTGCAGGTTCAGGCACTGTTGCAGACACGAATGTGTATTCCTCAAATGAACATCAAGATTATTTTCTTTTAGTAGGTGGAATGAAAACTGGTGGAACTTATAATGATAAAATTTATACTTATAAAACTACAAACAAATCAAACGATTTAAGTCCACAAGTGTCACCAACTGGTGGCCAATGGAATTTAATGTATGGTTCAGCAAATAACTATAATACACAAATGAAAGTTTCTTCAGTTACCTATTCCGGAAGTGCTACGAGTCCTGTTACCATTGCATCAACTTCATGGGTAGCAAGAGCTCATCATAAGACTGTTTACGACCCTGCAATGAATCGTTTTTATATTTACGGAGGTCTGGCCGGAGCCGATTCTTCATCTTCAACAGTTACCGATGAATTATGGATATATGATCCGCCAGCATTAGGCAGAAAACCAAATGAAGCTTGTTTCAGTATTACCACACCCGATACAGCAGTTGCATCACTTCCATTAAATGGTTCAATTTTTGGAACATCATCCAATCTAGATGTAAATTTAAATTATTATTCAAATCGCTCTGTATTTCCTGCAGGTGGATGTATGCAAAAAATTACAACTTCAACCACTGCCCCAGACGCTAGATTTGAACATTCAATGTCATTTGATAAAGAACAGAAATCAATGATTGTTTTTGGTGGTTGCAAACAAGCACCAACAAATTCAAATACATTACATACAACATCATCAAATGTTTTAGGTGACCCAACATTGAATTGCACTTCAGCAAATTCGTTATTTAATGACACTTGGGTTTACATCACTCCTACAACGACTGAATATGTATCTAAAGATTTCTTGTCTTCACTCACTAATAGTCCTTACAGTTCAACAGAAACGTTAAAATATCCAAATGTTTTCGGAACTGATTACTGGCTATTTCATAAACCTTTGTATAGTTCAAATAATTCTTCAAATGCAAAAATAACAACTGCACGCGAGGACGAAGTAATCGGAACTTGGGTAAAATTAACACCATCAACGAAGCCAACACCACGAGTATCAGGTTCATTAGTATACGATAATGCTCATCATAAATTCTACTTGTATGGCGGATATGGATGTAAAGATTCAAACTGCGCTCAGATTGGAATATTGAATGATCTTTGGGAATTTATTCCACCCGATTTTACTTCAGATTGTAATCGTGAATTAGGAACTTGTTCACAACAAGGAACTTGGACGCAATTACGAACAAATAACTATGCTGATTCTACGCAACCTCCTCCACGTAAAGGTGGAATCATGATGTATGGCAACCCAACTAATTTACGTTATGGCGATAATTTTTACACAATCATGGATGGAGCTTGCTCAGGACAAGGTCCCTTTTTATCTTCCGACCCAGAGACCAGCAAACAATATGTCGGTGCAATCTATGTTCATATCGATCGTAATTATTTTGAATCAAATGAAAATCTTCTTCTAAATGTACGTTATTTACCGTTTGACAATACAACACGATTACCAAATTTTTTCACCAATTCAACTAATTACACAACTACGGATGATACTGATATTGCTTCAACTGCCGATCGTGCCATGATTCGAATTCAATTATTACACACTAATATGAGCCAAGCAGATCAAATAGAATCTACCATTCAACCACGATTTCATGAATTCATAACTGGCACAACTACTGTCGGAAATATTTTTCAGTATTTAACGGGCGGTACAGGGCAAGTCAGTGACAGACAAATCTTAATACCATTAACAAATAATTCATCGATTAACTTAGTAAAAATCGAGAGAATTACTGGATCAGCTAAATTTTTTGAGATGACTTTAAGTAAATATTAACAGGAGGAACGTATGTTGAAAATTAGTATAATCATTATGGCATTGATTCTGACATTGCATGAAAATGGAATTGCAGAATCTAAAAAGCCAAAATTAATTAATAAAGAATTTAATACTCTTCATGGAAGAGAAATTGCAAGTGCTCCCGGAGAATCTCAAGTTCTCTTGAGTCCAAATAGTAAAAACGTTTTAGAATTTCCTAAAGCTAAGGATTTTAATTTTAAACAAGAAAACAATTCTGTTGGCTTTAGAATATTTGAAAAATAACCGATTAATTATTTAACAAGGAGAAACAAAATGTCTAAGAAAAATAAATTTGATCTAACTCATTTAGTAAAAGATGGTTTAGTGAAAGAAGGAGATAAAATTTATTACGTATCTGATGCCAAAATTTTTGGTGTCGTAAAAAAACATCCAGGTGGTGAATATAAAATAGAATATAATAAAGAATTCTATACTGTTCACACTTTTGCTCAAAAATGTTTGCAAATGGATCCACCAGATCATGCTACAAAATGGTTTAAAACCGAAAAAGGTCAGATTTTATTTGATCTTTGGCAAGTGGATAACGACATCAGAGAAGCTGCTTAATTTATTTTTTATATAAAGAATAAAAATGAATTGCTGAGCGAATACATTTTTCGTAATCAGCAATTACCATACTCTCATTTTCAGAATGTGCATTGGTGTATGGATCTTCTACTCCAATTAAGAGTGCAGGAATTCCTCCCAATGCATCTGAAAGTGGTTCTACAAACGGAATCGATCCCCCACATCCCATTAGCACTGGTTTGCGACCATATCCTTTTTCTAATGCATTCATGGCAGATTCAAATGCAGGACCTTTGGCTTCACAACTCCAAGCTTTTCCACCAATATCGGCTTTTAGCTTCACTTCAACTCCCCAAGGAGTCACTTTTTGAATATGTTCTTCCACTAATCGAGCCGTACGCTCTGGATTCATATCAGCTACAATTCGAATTCCAAACTTTGCCCAAACAGAATCAAGTATAGAGTTTGAAGCTTGCTTACGCGATGATGCTTCCATTGCATTTACAGCTAACGATGGTTCTCTCCACATTTGAACAAACGGTTTAAATGTTCCGTCACTCGAATTTAGTAATTTAGTATTTGGAAGCAAATCAGATTGCGCTCTAAATTCATCTACTGTGAATGGAAGCAATTTATACGCATCTGCTTCTTGTGTAGTTACTTTCTTTACTTCGTCCCATATTCCAGGAATGCTAACTCTTCCATCGCTATCCACCATCGATGCTAATATTTTATTTAAAGCCATCGCAACATCAGGAACAGGGCCTCCCACCATTCCAGAATGTTTTGGTGATTTCAAAGCTCTGCACTCAATTTCAAAACCTATGAGACCACGCAATGAAACAGTTAAGGCTGGCAAACCAACATCATAGTTCTGTGTATCTGTTAAAATCATGCAATCCGCTTTAAGTTTTGAAGAATATTTTTTCATGAATTGCGCTAAATGATGAGAGCCTACTTCTTCTTCACCTTCAATGATGAGTTTAATGTTAATCGGAAGTTTTCCGTGAACTTTTAAATACGACTCGATTGCCGAAGTATGAACGGTAACTCCCGCTTTATCATCGGCAGTACCTCTTCCGTAAAGTCTTCCGTCTCGTTCAGTGGGAACAAAGGCTGGTGACTTCCAAACATTTTCTCTTCCTGGTGGTTGTACGTCGTGATGTGCGTATAATAAAACCGTAGGCGCATTCGGTGCATGCAACCAATCTGCGTAAACGTATGGATGCACACCAGGACCTAGATCTAATATTTCAATATTTTCTAGACCAACACGTTTAAAAAGATCTGCTACTGCTTGTGCAGATTTACGAACGTTTTGTGGATCAAACCCATCAAAACTAACGGATGGAATTTTAACAAGATCTTTTAAATCTTCTAAGTATTGCTTTTTATTATTCTCAAAATGCTCAAGGACTTTAGTTACGTCCATTTTACTTTATGCGTTTGCTGATGGTTGATTGTGATTATTTTGATTCGATTGAGCAGCATGATTTGTATTATTCTGAACAGTTTCAGAAGGTGTAGCATTTCTTGCTTCGATCGTACCTTGAGAAGAAGTGTTGTTTAATCCTTCTTTAAAATTACGAAGAGCTTTACCAATGCTTGATCCCAATTCTGGCAATTTTCTTGGTCCAAATATTAATAATACGCCTGCTAATATTAAAAGATGTTCACCTGATAATCCAAACATGGTTCACCTCGAATTGTTATGTTGATCAATTATGGTCAACTTAATATATGCAATGAGTCTTTGCAATGAGTATGTAAAGAAAATTCAAAATTTTGACTTATAGCGTAAATTATATAACTTTTTCTCTTCCTCTAAGACCATATCTCATTGCTAAGCGAATGAGCCAAGGCAAATGTTTTGCTATAAAAACGATTACTTTAGCATGATTTGTCACTAATATCTCTCTACATCTACAATCAAGAGAGTTAGCTATAATTTTTGCAGCTTTGTTAGCAGGCATGTGTAATTTTGTAAAACCACGTTTAGACTCAGGATGAAACTTGCCTTTATTATCGACCCTTCGAATTTCAGATTGAACATAACCTGGGTTAATTTGAGTTACCGCAATTCCATATGGCTTTAATTCATATTCAATTGCTTCTGCCAATGCACGAACAGCATATTTACTCATTGAATATGCTGACTGACCAGCAATTGATAAATATCCCATAACACTACCTACTACGATCACTTGTCCTTTGGTTTTTTTAAGTTCTTCTATGGCGGGTTTAATTGTGCGAATCATACCAAAAACATTCGTTTCAAATTGTCTTTGATAATCATCAACTGATAATTTTTCTAAATTTCCAACAACACCAAAGCCTGCATTTGCAATGACTACATCAAGCTTTCCAAATGTTTTTAGTGCAATCGAATATGCATTTTGAACAGATTCATCAGAAGTAACATCACATTGCACAGCAACTGAATTTTGAGAGTTTTGATTGAATTCGGAGGCTAATTTTTCAAGACGATCTATTCGACGAGCTGCCAGAATTGTTTTATATCCTCTTTGATTTAATTCGATCGCTAATGCTTCACCGATACCAGAAGAAGCACCTGTTAAAAATACAACTTTATCTTTTAATTTCATGAATCTAGTCTAAACTTAAATCATGAATTTTTCACTGCTCTTTTCTTTAGGAGTATCATTAAGCTGCGGCATATCATTTGCTCAACAACAGGCTCCTGTTCAAAATGCACCCACATACGATAACTTTCCTTCCTCAAAATATGAATCTGTAAAAAGAGCAATGAAAAATAAAAAAACTTCTGATTACGACAATGCACTAAGCAGAGGAGTAACGTTAGAATGGAACCAATTACCTCTCGTTCGTAGGTGGCATATTCTCATTTCTCTCGATGCAGAATTGAACGAAGTTATATTTGTAGGAGAATCAGCGACGAATGCATTCACAACCCCTGCTCTTCCTTCAGGCGAGTATTTTTTTGTGGCTGAAGGTTTACAAGGTGAGCGTTTAATTGGTCGCACCGAGCCTACAAAATTTTCTATTGGTGACTCAAGTCTTGAATTAGAAGATTCTTTGCCTGCACCAAAAATTATTTTTCCAGCAAAAGATCAAATGTTTCAACCAGAACCTAAAATAAGACTTTCATGGGAATCAATTCCAGGCGCTAAATCATATCGAATTCAAATTTGGGATGATGAGCAAGCAAAAGAACGTCTTAAAAATCAAAAAATTCCAACTGCACGTTGGATTACTGAGGTAGAAAATAACTTTTTAGAAATCCATGATGTTCCCTATTCTTCGTTCACTTATCTTCAATCCGGAATATATAGATGGGATGTAACACCAATCGCAGAAAACAATTCTAAATTAGGTCAAATGTCCTCTTCAAGATTTGAAGTTAGTAAGAAATATCATTTAGAACCCCAAGTATTTTTGAGAGGTTGGCTTGAACGAGATCCCGGATTTCAATATGCAACCGCATCGCCAATTAGAGGAGAACAACATCGTTATAAAGGTATATCCGACGGTTTTCATGTTGAGATGGAAAATTGGTTTACAAAATCATGGGCATTTGATGTGGGCGGTGGAATACGAATACTACGATTACAACCTTCTGGTATTTATACATCCTATGACCTGCAATCGAATTTTAATCATCGATTTCATTTATCTAAAACTAAAAATGGACTTAATTTCATCATTAATGCTGGTGTATTTTGGCAAGAATTTATACAAATTGACGTTGAAGATACGGGAACTGTCACGAGACCTGTATCGTTTGGGCCAAATGCTGGTATCAAATTTCAATACCGTTTTGAAAGCCCATTTGAAATAGATATATCTACTAAATTGATGCTATCTTCCCTTACATTTGCTAAAAACATTGAAATATCTAAGTCATATACTCCTCTCAATTTTACATCTCAGATAATGCTAAAATATTTTCTAATGAATAATTATGCTCTTTTATTCAGTGGAACATATGAACAACGTAAAGTTCTATATCAATTCAAACCTTATGCAGCCAATGCTCTTGCACAATATACAGTACATTTCATTCAACTTGGTTTACAAATTGAATACTAAAATAGTTTAAATTTTTTATAGACAATCAGCTTGATTTTCTTCACATTAGTATTCATGAAGCAATGTAACGACTTACTCACTTTAGAAGAATTTACTCCTACGATTGCTAACGCTCTGATTGAAAAAGCGATAAAAATTAAAAAAAATCCTAAGAAATATGCTAAAGAACTTGTTGGTAAAAATATTGGTATGATATTTTTCAAACCTTCTTCGCGCACTCGAGTTTCATTTGAATCTGGAATCAATCAAATGGGCGGCCACGCACTCTATCTAGGTACTGATTTACATTTGTTAAGAGGCGAAACAATTCATGATACTTCTAAAGTATTTTCAAGATATTTAGACGCGATCGTTTTACGAACTTTCAAACATTCTGATTGTGAAGAATTTGCACTGCATTCTTCGATACCAATTATAAATGGCCTCACTGATTCACATCACCCTTGCCAGGCCCTTGCAGACTTAATGACCGTTCGAGAAAGATTCGGAAAACTAAAAGGTAAAAAAATTGTTTACATCGGTGATGGCAATAATGTTTTACACTCACTCATGTATGCTTCTGCACTTTGTGGAGTTCATATTAAAGTAGTATGTCCTAAAAAACATTTGCCAGATAAAGAGTTCATTATAAAAGCTGCAAAACTTGCATTGAATACTGGTGCAAACATTGAAATCGATGAAATTGCAGTTGGTAAACCAATCAAAGGAAGCTGCAAAAATGCCCATGCTGTTTACACAGATACTTGGGTCAGTATGGGACAAGAAAAAGACCGAAATAAAAAACTAAAAGAATTTAAAGGCTTTCAAATTACACAAAGTTTGATGCAAGAATCTAAAAATGCTATTTTCTTGCATTGTTTACCAGCTCACAGAGGTGAAGAAGTCACAGATGAAGTTATGGATGGAAAACAATCTGCAATCTTTGACCAAGCTGAAAACCGTATGCATATCCAAAAAGCTATATTAATTTATTTGTTGAAAGGAAAAATATAATGAGAAAAATTGCATTAGCCTACTCTGGCGGTCTCGATACTTCTATCATTATCCCATGGCTTGTTGAAAATTATGACTGTGAAGTTGTAGCTTTTTGTGCAGATGTTGGACAAGGCGATGATCTAAAAGCAGTTGAGAAAAAAGCCTATAAAACCGGCGCAGTAAAGACAATCGTTAAAGATTTACGTAAAGAATTTGTAGAAGACTTTTGTTTCAAAGCTTTGCGTGCTCAAGCTAAATATGAAGGAACTTATCTATTAGGAACCTCATTAGCTAGACCTGTAATTGCCAAAGGATTAGTTGAAGCAGCTTTAAAAGAAGGTTGTGATTCGATTGCTCATGGAGCAACAGGCAAAGGCAATGACCAAGTCCGCTTTGAATTAACGGCTATGGCTTTAGCTCCAAAGCTTAAAATCATTGCACCTTGGCGTGAATGGAAAATAAGATCTCGTGAAGATGCAATCGATTTTGCTCAAAAACATAATATTCCTATTCCTGTTACTAAAAAACATCCCTACTCTATGGATGGAAATCTTTGGCACCTCTCACACGAAGGTGGTGATTTAGAAGATCCATGGAATGAACCTAAGGAGCATGTTTACCTATTAACGGATAACCCTTTAAAGGCACCTAAAAAACCACAATATGTTGTCATTGATTTTGTAAAAGGTATTCCTACAAAAATAAATGGAAAAACAAAATCATCGGTAGCTATAGTTGAAGAACTCAATTCGATGGGTAAAAAATTTGGAATTGGTCGTATTGATATCGTAGAGAATCGATTAGTAGGTATGAAATCTCGTGGAGTTTATGAATCTCCAGGTGCAACTATACTATATGAAGCTCATAGAGCTCTTCAAACGATTACAATGGAACGAGATACGCTTCATTTTTCACAGATGCTATCTTTAAAATATTCTGAGCTTATATATAATGGACAATGGTTTTCACCTTTAAGAGAATCAATCGATGCGTTTTTTGATAAAGCACAATCCTTAGTTTCAGGCTCAGTTCGTATTAAGTTAATGCCAGGAGTTGTTCAAGCAGCTGGAGTTAAATCTAACAAGACATTATATAAGATGGATTTAGCAACCTTTGAACGCGATGAAGTTTACAATCAAAAGGACGCTGAAGGTTTTATCAGACTTTTTGGTCTTCCGATGAAAGTACATGGAGCAGTTCATTTAAAAAACTAGATGAAAAAAAAGAATAAATTATCTAAAACTTCAAAACTCTGGGGTGGTCGATTTAAAAAATCGATCGCTCCAGAGCTTTTAGATTTTAGCGAATCGATTAGTTATGATCATACACTTGCTGAATTTGACATTATTCAATCGATTGCTCATGTAAAAACGTTAAACAAAGCAAAACTCATTAGTACAAATGAAGCTAAAACATTAATAAAAGGCCTTCATAAAATTGAAGACCTTAGAAAAGTGAATAAACTTGATTTGAGCATTTCAAACGAAGATATTCACACATCCATCGAGAAAAAACTAACTGAGCTAGTTGGTGATGTTGGAAAAAAACTACATACTGCTAGATCTCGCAATGACCAAGTTACAACCGATGTTAGATTATATTTAAAAAATGAAATTAAACGCACGATCGTAAATTTAAAGAAAATTACACAAACAATTGCACAAATATCTACTAAAGAAGCGGCAACACTCATGCCTGGATATACTCACTTGCAAAGAGCGATGCCCATTACGTTAGGCCATCATTTAAACGCATATGCTTTTATGTTTTTAAGAGATTTAAAAAGATTAGAAAATAATCTAATTTCAACTGACTATTTACCACTTGGTTCTGGAGCATTGGCAGGATCCAATCATTCACTAGACCGAAATTTAACATCAAAAACTTTATTTTTTAAGCAAATTACTCAAAACAGTTTAGATGCTGTCTCTGATCGAGACATGATTGCAGAGTTTTTATTTCATTCTGCTTTAATTCAAATGCATTTATCTAGGCTTTCTGAAGACTTAATATTATGGGCAAGTACAGAATTTAAATTTATCGAAATAGATGATGCCTATGCAACGGGATCAAGCTTAATGCCACAGAAAAAGAATCCAGATGTGGCTGAACTCATTCGCGGTAAAACAGGTAGAATGTATGGAAACTTAATCGGAATGCTTACGGTATTAAAAGCGTTACCAATGTCATACAACCGTGACCTTCAAGAAGATAAAGAGTTTTTGTTTGATTCAGTAAAAACTGTACAAACAAGCTTATCATTAATGAATTCTTTGCTTCAAAATATCCACTTTAATCGTCAAATTATGTTTCATGCTATCAATTCAGACCCCACTATCTTAGCTACTGATTTGGCTGATATATTAGTGAAACAAGGGGTTGCCTTTCGTAAAACACATGAAATAGTAGGACTTGTTGTTCAATATGCGTTAGATCAAGGTAAACGTTTACAAGATTTAAACGATGATGAATATCAAGCATTTAGCCAGTATTTTCCAAAAAATACAGCTAAATTGTTAAGTCCAAAACAGTCGGTTTATAATAAAAAAACCATTGGAAGTCCTAATCCAAACGAAGTAAAAAGACAGTCAAAGTATATATTAAAAAACATTTGATATTAAAATGAAAACTCTCATATTTGAACCGTCTACAGAAAATATCATTAAATGCGCTCACGCATTGAAAAACTCAGATTTAGTAGCGATGCCTACTGAGACGGTTTATGGTTTAGCTGCGAATTGTTTTGATGAAGATGCCGTTGAAAAAGTATTTAAAGTAAAAGAACGACCAACGTTTGATCCTTTGATTGTACATGTAAACGTGAATGAACTTAAAAATACAAAAGAAGAATTTGCACATTTAATGTTATTATCAAAACTCAAACTAATTGATTTAACCAAATTAACAAAACCAATCATGACTCAATTAGAACATTTAATGAAAACATTTTGGCCAGGTCCTTTAACTTTTGTACTGCCAAAATCAAAATATATTCCTGATTTAGTTACTTCTGGACTTTCAACAGTTGCAATTCGTGCTCCCAACCACGAAGTAGCAATGAAATTAATAGAAAATAGTGGATATTCTCTTTGTGCCCCTTCTGCGAATAGATTTGGCAGAATTTCTCCAACAAATGCACAAGCCGTCTTTGAAGAATTGCATGATCGAATACCTTTTATTTTAGATGGTGGAGATTGTGCTGTTGGTTTAGAGTCTACGGTGATTAGCATCGATGAATTTAAAATCACTGTTTTACGTCCTGGCGCTATTACAAAAGAAATGATTCAAAATGCAACTGGTTTATCTGTAGTTGAACGAAACCAATTGGGTTTAAATAATAAATCGGTTGAATCTCCAGGTTTATTAGAAAATCACTATGCTCCATCTAAACCGCTTCTTTTAATTAAACAAAATGAAATAAAAAAAGATTTAATAGAAAATAAAATATTTAAATTAAACAAAAAGTTCCATAAAGTAAGTTTACTTTTAAATAATGATTCGACACTCAGTCATTGGAAAGATGTTTTGGTTCAATTTAAAATCATTGATGCATTTTATTTGAATGTAAATTCTGATCATACATTTGCTGCTAAACATTTTTTTAATACATTACGAATGGCAGATCACTCTATCTCTGATTTGATCATTGCTGAGCAATACGATTCAGATGATGGTATTGCTCATGCAATCTGTGATCGACTTTTTAAAGCTTCAACTAAAATTTAAAATATTAATCCTGCTTTAAAACCAACCGTCTTCAATCGTTTTGAAGTTGCGTTTGATCCAGGTACTGCTTTGAGTTTTTGATCTGAAATTTCAGCACCTAAATATAATGCTTTATACACTCTCATATCTGCAGCTAATCTCGCATATCGAGTTACGTAATCGTTTTTCTGTGTAGATTGATTAATTTCTCCAGTAATCGTGAAATCATCAGAATTAATATAAGCACTTGCTCCATATCGAATGAAACCTGCATTTTCATTACCAATCACTCGAATGCTAGCTTTTGGCCCAATCACAGCATTAAAATGATCACCTAAAATTAAATAACCAGCCATTGCATTGGCTGATAGTGTAGACATATTAAATTTCTTCATTTCTTCATCACGAAAACGATCAATATCAATATCAAATCCACCACCCACTCCAAAGTGCTCAGAGGTTGGTGTAATATTGATTCCTTTCGCATGCATATTCCATTTAGTAGAACGGTTATCACCTACTCCAAAGTTTAGATTTCCATCATAAAATGAAATTTTGCCATCACCTAATAAAGTACCTGATCCTCGTAATCCTACAGTCATTGATTTTTTATCATTTGTTACATTTTGTTTTAAACCAGATAAGTTAACACTCGTAAATGTGCGATCTGAACCATCACCAGCAAATGAATTAAGTGCCGAACTTAATAATATAGTAGATAAAATAACGATTTTAGTTTTGAACATAATAACTCCTCTTTGAAATAATTCTCTCAAGCGGAATGATTAATTGCTCAAAATGTGCCAAATAATAGAGTGGTTTAAAGCGTTATATCGCTTACAAAGAATTGAAAGTGCATATAAGTTATACAGATGTAACACTATTTTCGTGTAAAATAATAATGAAAACCCAGTGCTGTATATGGTTCTGGGTCTTTATTATATAGAACCTCATTTTGTAATGAACCCATAGGAAAATAAATTATCGAATCAATCGCCCACTTTTTACGTTCAAACGTAAATTTTGCACTTGGAGTAAATTCAGTACCTAGATTATGAAACACAGCTTGGGCAGCAATTTTAAATTTTAATTTAGATTTTTTTATTGAATGTTCGACAGAAACATCAGCATATAAGGCTTCCGTTATAATTTCTTGTGAAGTTTTTAATTGTGTACTTTCAGAAAGTGAAGCTTTCAAAGTAAAATCTCCTGTTTTAATAACGGCATCTGCCATTCCTAAAGCAAATGAAACAAACCCTGACACCCGTACACCTTGGTTATCATCGACATAGACATAGGTACCTTGATTTGGGTTAAACTGTGAATTGAACTGATGAAATGCTTCTTGCTGTCCACTGGATCCTATCGTCATTGAATTGCTATTTAAAATTGAAATTCCAAGTGAACCTTGCACAAACATTCCCGTATCTAAATCTTTTAATAATCTTTGGATCGCAAACACATCACGTTCAGTAAAATGCACATTTAAATGATCACCTTTTGGGCTGTTATACGATTTATTTGGATCTGCAGGCATTTCAAAAAGATCACTGATCGCAATGATTTTCCACTGAGATTCAGAATGCTTTGAAACTTCAATCATAGAAGCTTCCAGTTCTACTCCATGAGTATATCCTAAGTCATTACTGGCTTTCGTAATTGCTCTTTTGTCTTCTAGAATTGCCAATAATCCCATAGGAGGAAGATTAAAATCATTTTTAATTTGAAATAATATTTCAATTTTACTCGATTCTTTATTTTCATAATTTAAAGACTGAGCAAAAGATAATTGCGCATGTAAAATGATTAATATCATTAAATATTTCATGAGATATTATCTTGATAAATCGTTTTTGAGTTAGCAACTGTGAATGTACAATTTGTAACCAAGTTATTGTTTTCTATGAAAGTTTTATACGGAAGATTCTTCCAAAAGCTCATATAAAGCCATATAAAGACTTTAAACTGGGCACATAGCTTGCTTTACAATGAATTCAGTGGGGGTTGCGGCCGTTCATACAGCTAAGCAATTAAACTCTACGTTCTTTAATAATTAAAGGGGATATTGGGGTACTATGCAGGTTATTGATTTTCAAGTTGCACGTGTCATTCGCGATAAAAAGAAATCTGAGGAGAAGTTTCGCACTCAAGCCTCAAGGCTTCCAAAGCCTGAGCTTTTACAAGCTATGCTCACACAAGATGAAGTTTTAAAATTAAATCCAATGAACATTCAAGCCACCATTCGTGCTCAAATTTTATTAGAATTATTAGAAAATAAAGCCGAACTCAATCAATTGCGTGAAGTAGCCAGTGAATACAAGCGAAAACTTGCATTGCGATTGTATTCTCAAATTAAGGGAATTGTTTAACTTACAGTAAATTACTTGCAAGCTCTGAAAGCTTAGATCGCTCACCTTTTGTGAGTGAAATGTGTCCTGAGATGCTTTCATTTTTAAAACGCTCCACTACGTGAGCTAGACCATTTGAGTTTGAGTCTACATATGGGTTATCGATCTGAAAACAGTAACCTGTGAGAACAAATTTAGTTCAATCTCCAGCACGAGTGATAATTGTTTTTATTTCATGCGGAGTTAAGTTTTGTGCCTCATCGACGATCATAAACTGCTGTGGAATAGATCGACCGCGAATGTATGTAAGTGGCTCAATATTGAGCAATCCTTGATTCATTAATTCTTGGCAACCCTTACCTGCCCCCCGACGTGCTTTTGAAGAAGATGCACCAAACAAGAAATCGATGTTATCATAAATTGGTTGCATCCACGGATTTAGTTTTTCTTCAATGTCACCTGGTAAAAATCCAATGTCTTTTCCTAACGGAAACACAGGACGAGATACTAACAATCGATGAAACACACCTTCATCTACGGTTTTAACTAAACCTGCCGCAATCGCAAGTAATGTCTTACCAGTACCTGCTTTTCCAACTAAAGAAACCAATTTGATTTCATCATTTAAAAGCATATCGATTGCAAAACTTTGTTCCATATTTTTTGGAAAAATTCCCCACAATCCTTCTGCAGGTTTATATAAGGGTACAATGCAATCAATTTCAGCATTGTAACGTCCCATTGCTGTGTGGTGTGGGTTCATTTGATCTTTTAAAATACAATATTGATTTGCGTTCAATCTTTGTTCTTTTAATTGAATCTTCTTTTGCGCATAAAATTCATCTACCGCTTCTGGAGGAACAGCAATATTACTAAATCCAGAATACAATTCTTCCGTGTGTACATTTGAAGGATCATAATCTTCAGCAGTTAATCCAATTGCATCAGCTTTAATACGAAGATTGGTATCTTTTGTTACAAATATAATCGGACGTTTCGGAGACAACTTACGAACATGCATTGCTGTTCCTAAAATTCGGTTGTCAGCAAGATCGCTACTTAAATGTCCTGGTAGATCTCCGGGAGGAGAAAGTTCAACCATGAGTACAGCACCATTTGAAAGCTTCACACCTTGAGAGAGTGATCCTTCTTTTCGTAATGTGTCCATTAAACGAGAAAACTGACGAGCATTTCTTCCGTTTTCAGACATCTCTCTTTTAAATCGGTCAATTTCTTCGATTACGGTAATGGGAATGATGACATCATTTGCACCGAATTTTTGAACTGCTTGAGGATCATACAAAAGAACATTTGTATCTAAGATGAAGGCTTTTCTCACGCGTTTGCTCCCTCCTGGTTGCTTATCGAGAACTACTTGTTCTCAGTTCAAAGTGTATAAAAATAATCTGGGATTGCAAATGGTAATTCAATTGAGTTTTGAGTATCAAAACTTGCGTGGATATCTATATCGGTCTTCGGCTCTTACGCTTCGTTTTTTATCTGCGGGTAGCACATCAAAATCCATGGTAATTTGCAACATATACCGACGTTCTCTGTCCATCATTGAAAGCGCTTGGTTGTCTACCCCATAGGTAACAGCAGATACTTGCATTAACCATAGATCTACTCCAATACCAAATGTAATATTTGTAGTTTGATTAAAGCCTGCTTGGATTTTGAGCATACCTAAATCTAACTCAGAACCTGCATGTAATTTCAAACGAGGGTCTTTATCTTCTTGAGTAAGATGTCTCATTTCTAAAGCTAATTTTAAATTATTTGTATCACTTAAATTTTTACCAAAGCGATGAACAAAGGCTGTTCCTGCAGATAAATTATTTTGAATCGCAGGTGGTGGACTACTTGATAATGCGCTACCAAATTTAGTATCTCCAATGTTTTGCCATGCAGATCCAAATATTAAACTATCCATTTTATTCATTGTAATTTCATATTGTATGCCTGGAGTTAATCCCCAGCCTACAGCGGGGCCTTTATTTAATGTTTTTATATAGGTTTTATCAGCTGTCACAAGTGATGTGATTGGAATTACACCTTCGTAACCTGACCTTGTTAACCATGATAAAGCTAACCCCCAACGGAAATAATGTAATCTACTAAATCCGTGGTTTTCTAAACCAAACCCTGTAATTACACCTTTATCTAAATGATATTGAGCTTCTAATGAAGGCAGTGATAAATTTCGAGCAGATAGATGAAAATCAATTCCGTAATAATATCCCATTACAAAATTTGGTAAATAAATAGCCGGAAAAGTTGTACCAGAAAAATAATAATTTTTTCCAAATATTTTAGTGACCGTATCGCCTGTAAGGCCTCCTGAAACATTTCGAATTGATATATCATCGTAACTAGCATCAAATTTAGGATTTACTAAACTTAATTTTACATCTTGATTATAACTTAATCCAGCTGGGTTATAGAAAACGGAATCTTTGTCGTCTGCAATAGCGGTAAAGGCCCCCCCCATTCCCATCGCTCTGACGCCACGATAAAATTCAGGCAATTGTTTAGCATAAGAATTTGTAATAACAAAAAGTAAACATGAAATGATTATTTTCATGTTTTTACTTATTGTATTTAAATTCAAATTCAACAATGTATTTACCCTTTCCTTAAAATGACCAATCAGCATCAATCGCTGCTATGATCGCAGCACCTTGCACTTGTTCTGCTGCTGTACAAACATTTGGATTCACATTTGTCGGACAATTTCCACCCGCTGCCGTACAAACTTTATTAATGGCAGTGCTTAATGTTGTAATGGTAGAACCAGCATTCACGTATGATAAAGAATCTTTAATCGTTGCAAACGCAACCTCAATATTACATTTCTCTAAATTATTTCCTAGCCCAGTGATTGTTTGAGTTTTATGGCCTGATAAGCGGTCTGCATTTCCCATAATGCTCATTGAAATTGTACTTGCGATGATTTGCATTTGAATAAAAACCATATAAATATTTGCTTCGCTATTTCTTAAAGATGCGCTGTAGGACGCCGTATTTGTAGAAGTTGTTCGAATGTAATCTGCAGCTTTCTGCAATAAATATACGTGCGAATCAGCATAGCTTGCAGAATAGTCTGCAGCAACGAATGCAGACCAAATATCACCGCTACCTAAGTTTTTTAATGATGCAATCAAAGATGCAAAATTAAATCCACCCGCACAAGCCCATGCAGAGGCATATGTCATTCGAATTTCATTATCAACGTAAATTGAGTTATAAAGAGGAGTTAATGTATCAATTGCTTGTTCGCAATGCCCAGAGGTTAAATAATCATTTGCTAAATCAAGTAAATACCTTCTACCGTTTTCAGTTGATAATTGCTTATAATCTTGTCCGCAAGATTGTAAGAAAATAATACTTGAAATAAAAAATACTATAGCAATGACTTTTAAACCAAATTGATTCCGCAAACAAAGCCTCCATGCTTTGAAACGTATACTTGAATCAAATTTAAGAAAGCATCTCAAACGCTTTTACAATTTTCTGAGAACCTTCTAATACATCTGAATCTGAAACAGCATAACTTATGCGCAAGTAACCTTCAGCACCAAAACCAGATCCTGGTACCGTCACTACTTGAGCATGATTTAATAAGAAAAACGCAAGGTCTTCGCTTGTTTGCAAAGACTCTGGCTTTCCATTATTAGTATACTTCTTTCCGATTAGACGCTCAACGTTGAGGAATATATAAAATGCCCCTTCAGGGTCATGAAACGAGCAGTTTTTGCATTGGGAAAGTATTTCCCCCATCAATTTCTTTCGCTTTTTAAATGCTTGAACCATTGGTTGTAATTCTGTTGTTGGAATACTCAATGCCTTCAATGCACCCTTTTGTACTATGGAAGTTGGATTCGAAGTGCTTTGAGATTGGATCAAACTCATAGCTTTAATGATTTTCTGATTGGTAGCTGCATATCCCAGTCTCCAACCTGTCATCGAAAATGATTTAGAAAATCCATTAATTGTAGTTGTTCTTTCAAACGCATCTTCTGAAAGATCTGCAAACGAAGAGAATGGTTCATTGGTATATGTTAACATTTCATAAATTTCATCAGAACAAACCAGAATATTTGTACCTTTTAAAACATCAGCCAATGCAGCCATTTCTTTTCGAGAATACACTGCACCTGTGGGATTCGAAGGACTATTAAAAATAAATACTTTCGTTCGATTGTTAATGTGTTTCTTTAAGTCTTGAGGCGTGATTTTAAATCCATTTTCTTGCGTGCTTGGAATGATCACGGGTTTTCCACCACAGAGTCTTACCATTTCTGGATAACTTACCCAATATGGAGCTTGAAAGATCACTTCATCGCCAGGGCTTACTACTGCCATTAAGAAATTATAAATAGAATGTTTGGCGCCACAAGAAAGCAATATTTCATCTGGTTTATATCTACCCGAAACATTTTTTAAATTTTCAGTATTCAATTTATTAGCTATCGCTGATTTTAGTTCAGGAATTCCAGCAACTGCAGTGTATTTATTGAAATCTTTTTCGATCGCAAGAATTGTTTCTTTTTTAATTGCATCTAATATCGGAAAATCTGGTTCACCTGCTGTAAGATTAATCACTTTCAAACCTTTGGCAGCAAGATCTTTTGCCATTTGATTCATTTTAAGCGTTGAACTTTCTTGTACCCCATTTAATCGTTCTGAAAGTTTAATATCGATCATTTAGATTTATCCTTTCTTCGAACATATTGATTTACTATTTTGGGAACATAGGGAGAAATATCTCCTCCAAAATGATGTAATTCTTTAATCATCGTTGAACTTATGAAAAATAGATCTTGCCCCGTCATCATAAACATTGTTTCAACTTTAGAATTAATATTTTTATTCATGGCTGCCATCATGAATTCATATTCAAAATCAGATGCAGCTCTCAAACCTCGAATGACTGCATTGGCATTTACTTTTTTGCAGTAATCCATAATTAAACCGCCCCAAGAATCTACTTTGATCTTTTTATTAGCTTTAAATACTTGGCGAATTAAATTTACTCTCTCCTCAACAGTCAAAAAGTTATTTTTACGAACACTAGAAGCAACCACAATAATCACCTCATCAAATACTGCCAAACTTCTTTCAATAATATCGATATGTCCATTCGTGATGGGATCAAAACTTCCAGGATACACGGCCGTTTTCTTCATAGATCACCTTCTTGTAAAAAAATATAAATTTGCTTCACCGTAATTTTTGAGATCATAAAAATGCAATCCTGCTTTTTTTGCATATTCAACATCAATTTTTTCTTTCTGATGTGCTTCGTATATAAATAGCCCTCTTGGTTCAATCTTATCAAACTGGCTTAAAAGGTCGATCACTTTTGGATAATATTCTTGATTATAAGGCGGGTCACAGAAAATAACTCTAGAAATTGAAATTTTTGGTAATGCTTGCAAAACATCTCGTTGAATACTTTCGGCTTCAATATCGTCTATTTTACTTAAAGTTAATTTTACGTTTGAAAGTAACACAGAAAAGCAGTTCTTGTTCGATTCGATAAATATGCAATTTTGCGCTCCATTTGAAAGAGCTTCAATTCCCCATGCTCCAGAGCCAGCAAAGAGATCAACAACTTGAGCACCCTCTAGAATAGTCGATTGTTCATTCCATTGAAAACTTCTTAAAATATTAAAAATAGCTTGTCGTAAGCGTTCACTGCTTGGCCTGGTAGTATCAGGAGGAGACTTTAATTTTAAGCCTTTTAAAAGACCGGAGGAAACCTTTAGCATTCCCCTACTATATTAAGCTGCTTTTTTATTAAATGGAATTCTGAACTCAGCACCTTGGTCAGTTGAAATCACAAGACCTGTATCTGAGTATGTTAATTTTACTGTCATTCCAGCTTTTTCAAATTCAAGAGATACGTCAGCGCAACCGCCAATTTTTAAAGACATATTTCCGTCACCAGAAGAATAAGAACTTGAACTTTTAAATAATGGTTCACTTGATGGAGGTGGAACTGCATCACTTTCAACCATTGAAACCTCTTCGACTACAGGCGTTGTTTTTTTGGCTTTAAGCGGCACTACATTGTCTGTAGGCGTTGTCTCTGTGATTGCAGAACTTTGTGTTTCAGTTGCTGCAGCGGGAGTACTTTGTGAAGTTGTAGACATATTCTTTTCCAGATCTTCAATTTCTTTCATGATTTTATCGATGTCATGTTGTTCAGTAATCATATTTTGTTCTCCCAATTATGCTAAGTGCTAATACGCACACAATATATTTTTCGGCACATCTTTTATTTTCTAAAGTCTTCATATAAGACAGGGTAATAATTTCCTAAATCAACTTATAGATTTTACAACTTGATGGAGCAGTAAGGAAAGATGTCGTATTTAAAAACTCAATTAAAACCGATAGATACCAATTCGTATCCTATCGATAAAACCAATGACGATTCTTTTAATCAATTCTTAAATTTAGACCAAATAAACGTAATTAATGAGCCTTCAAATGAAGCAAACTCAAATTTTATAGAAAATTTAATTCCTCAATATAATGTAAATTCAAATCATAATCCTCATAAAGTAATCAATGGCAAATTAAATGAATTATTAAAAATCATTTCAGACGATGTCTCACTATCTAAAGATAGATTATATGCCTTAAATTCTGCACGCGTAGCTTTAATTGAAAAACGAATCGATTCAATAGCTAGAAAAATCGCTCTAATTAAAGGGGAACGTTATCATTCAACTGTAAAATTAGAAGAAGTCATACGTAATTCTTTTAAATCTACCAAACGCAATCATCCAATTCAACAAGCATGGCTCGCATTTTTAGCTGAAGTTTCATTATATAACATGTTTGAAATCTTTATACTTAAATCGCTCGATTTTTATGGCATCCGTTTTTTCGAAGAAGACGACATTAAAAAACTAAATTTTTCAATTCATAATTTTCTTACATTAAATGCAGCCGGATTTAATCATGACAAACATTGTTGGAATTTTGTAAGAAATAACATTTATTCTTGGTACACTCCAAGTTCTCAAACCGTTGAACAAATTCAGAATATTTTATCTGATATTGATAACGAATCTCCCCTATCTTGGTCAGATATAGATCTTTTAAATTGGATTAAAAATGCATCTGATGATCAACATTTATCTCATTTACAATTTTTCCAAGGTTATGAAAGTTCAATAAAAATATTAGATCTGATAGAAAACGGATTTAAAATTCCTTTTTCACACTCATTTAAAAATCAAAATATATTTTCAAAGGTATTTATTCCAGCATTAGGAAAAAGTGGTCTAGCCTTAGGGTTATTAGATATTTTTTTAAAACGCCTCAAGGGAAATTTAACAAGTGCAGAAGAAGAACAAACGTTAGAAGCTCAACAAATTCAAAATGCTTTATGGTTTTGTGAATCAGAAGCGCTAGAGTTATACTGGACTGAAGTCATGTGCTTATTAAAAGTTGTGAAATTAGCAAGTTCTGATCGTGCGATTCAAAACTATGAACAATCAAATTTTAGAATTCCACAAATCATACATAGCGTTCACGCATTGGGATTAGAATTACATGATATTGATGAGTTACAGTTTAAAACTAACGAAACTTATAAAGTACATCAAGGAAGTGCTGCAAAAATTCAACAACTTGAAATGTTTGATTTATCGATCGTTGCAGATTGCCCTGAACGAGTAAAATCTCAAGCTTGGATGCAAGCTTTGGCAGAGCAAATTCCATATTGGAAAAATTACATTGGAACTCATACAAATATAAATTGGGGAGAAACTCACCTATTACTTTCTATCTCTAAGCTAAAAGATAATGGTCGCTGCGTATATATGTCTACAAAACCATTGAGTGATATAAAAGATTCTGAAAAATTAAGAAAATCTATTTTATCTCAATGCATTTTAGAAACATACTTTGAATGCAACCAAAATTCTGACTCAAATTTTCAATATATTTATATATTTAAAAAATGCTCAAATAAAGAACTTAGAGACTCTAACCGTACATTAATTGGAAAATCTGACCACTTTAACGTTACTGACATTTCAAAGTTTGAAAAATCATATATCATTCATGCAGATTTAGTAGAAAATGGTTTTAATCAACTACACTCTGTTCAAGAAAATTCTATATTAAAACATTTTGAAACTCATTTTCCAAAACTTTTTCAAATTGCAAATGTCAAAATAGTTACTCAAAAAGATCAAAATAAACTGAATACAGAAAATGAAATTTTAAATCTATATACTGACACAAAAGTTAATAAAATTTTTGTTCAAAACAATCAAAATTGTATTTCATTTTCTTATATAAAAAATGAAAATACTGAATTTGAAATGACATTACATAATCCTGAAGATTTAAAATGGTTACTAGCTTATTTAAATTCTAAATTAATTCAAAAATGGATTATGGCAACAATTGCAATGAATCCAAATAAGACAATTCGAATTCAAGATGTTAAAAACATTCCTGTTTTAGATGCTAAAATTGTACAAGATGAAACAATTGGTCGTTATGCAGAAATGATTGCTACGATTCAAAATTTTGATCGAAATATTAACAATGATCATTTTTTAAAAATATTGAATCATAAAGATATGAATCACGAAGATTTATGTGCATTATATTTTGCAATGAGTAAACAAATTCACTCATTAGATGTTTTAATCGATCGGTATAAACCATTTTTTATTGATCAAAGTATTTTGAATGATTTTACATCTCCCCGACTTAAACCGAGTGCTATTGCACACTTTTATCCTGATAGATTACTTGTTGAACTCAAGAAAAGTAATGAAGTAAAAATACAGTATAAAACTACAAAAGACTGCTCTATCCCTTATGAATTGTGGTTTATTCAAGATGTTGCTCTTCAAAATGAAGGAAAGCACTCATCCTTAATCATAAATACAAAAATGAATACTCAAATTGTATTATTGGTTCATAATGGAGTTGCAGAGTACATCTTCAATCAAATGGAATCGTTAATAGATTATTCTTGGGGAGAACTATTACATTTAATACAAGTTCCTAATGATATTTCATTGTTTGTAACTCAAACCCAAGAAATTGTGCATATTATATCAAGAACTTATGAAAACAGTAAAATTCTGCGTAATCAGCTCGATACAGTTTTAGAAAAAATATATTTACAATAAAATGAATCATTTTCTAATTACTTGAACGATGTAGTTCATCACGATAATATATCAACTATCATGCAAGTAATTATTAATAATGAAGTATTATTTCGAATTAATCCATCTCAGTTAACATATTTTCAATATTTACAAGATAAACTTGAATACTTAATTATGGTTGATCATTTGTATTCTTCAATTTGCACAATCACTCAAAAAGATTTTTGGAATAATGAACGCAAACAATTTGAATCGCTACTTGAAGTTTTAGATCAAACTAAACCAGAAGCAAATCCAACAGAACTATCCATGGTATTTGAAGAACTACCAATTACATCTTATTTAAAAAGAATTAATCTTAAATGTGAGTTGTATGAATACAATATATTCAAACAATTACACACTTTAGACTCTTCTCAATATGTATCAAGTTTAGAATTAGCTAGTTGGGAATACGGTAAAAGAATGGGAATTCATATTTTTGAAAATATGAAATTTAAATCAGATCAGTTACCACTTAATTTAAATATTATTCATGATTTAATTGTAAAATATATTTATGGTGGCCCTTTTCAAAGAACAAACGTTATTTTAATTAGATCTAAAACTTCAGAACTTATTTTTGATCAATATAATATTGCACATACAAGAGTTAAAACTGGTGACTCACAAGTTCATAACTTGATAAATCATTTTGAAGTTAATTTTATAAAAGGATTTCTAACAATATTTAACCATCATTTAAAATTTGATCGAACTATTATTGATTTTCAATTTGCTCGTGACACTTTTAAAATATGAAACAATCGTTTTACGATTTACAAAAGAAAATTTTAAGTTCAATTAAAGCAGAAGTTCGTAAAAACCTTGGGCCTCAACCGAAATACTTGAAAAAATACTATGAAGCTTATAAGAGAGAATTCAGAGTAAAGCATAAATATTCTTCTAAGCAAGAACTCATACAGCAATGTTTAAAATCAGACATTGTACTCATAGGTGATTACCATACGTTTTCTCAATCTCAAAAAACAGCGTTACGAATATTAAGAGAAATCATTCAACAAAAGTCTAAAATTATTATTGGATTAGAAATGTTATTAAGTGAACATCAGAAATCTGTAAATGCATATCTATCAAGATTGATTACAGAAGCTGAATTTTTAGAAGAAATTGATTATGATAATAATTGGGGTTTTCCTTGGAAAAATTTCAAACCTATTTTTGAATTTGCGCAAGCGAATCGAATTCCCATACTTGCCTTGAATATTAAATCGAACAATCTGAAGTCTAGAGATGAACATGCAGCAGATATTATTACAAGAAACTTAGCTCATAGACCGAATCGTAGTATTTATGTTCTATATGGAGATTTACATTTAGCTCGAGGACATATTCCAAAAGAAATAAACAAACATTTAAAACATTATAAATTGACTAAAAAAACTATGACTATATTTCAAAATTCGGAATCACTTTATTGGAAATTAGCAGAAGCGAATACAATACATAAAATTGATGTACTTAAACTATCTTCAAATCAATATTGTATTATGAATGCAGCACCTTGGATTAAATTACAATCATACTTACATTGGTTTGAAACAGGAGATTCATCAATCGATGATGAAATTAACGAAAATAACCAATATCCTGAATTAATTTTTCAATATTATACAATCTTAGCAGAAGCATTAAAATTTAAATTATCAAAAAATTTTGAATTTAAAGTATTAACCTCTGATCAGCTTTCTTTAATGAATGATTTATTCACTTCAAAAGTAAATAAAAAATCTGTAGACTCTCTTATTATACAATTGAAAACAATTTATTTTGTTAATTATAGAACAATCTATTTAAATACACTGAGTATAAATGCAATATGTGAATCTGCCGCAAAAATGTTATATGTAAATTTAACAAAAAATGATGGAATTTATACGAAATATTCTAAAGATTTCTATAAATCTATATTGCATTATTGTTTTACATATTTTGGAACTAAACTTTTAAATCATAAACGTAAATGTGACTTAGAAGAAGATTATGAAGTCATTTCGACTAGAAACTTAGATCACAACTCTTATGACGAAGAGTATATATTAAAGCTATCTGCCGGCATTATTTTAAAACATTTGAGCGCACAACGTATTTACATTAATAATAAAAAATATGCTGCACCTAAAATATTTAAAGGTAAAAACAGAGATTCTTTATTCATTCAGGTTACTTCTGGAATTGGAAACATTTTAGGTGAAAAGTTATATTTAGGATTTGTTACGAATAAACTAGAAGATAAAGCAGTCATTAAACTGTATAAAAATAAATATTTAAACGTAAAACATGCATCCGTAGTATATTTTACACTTTTAAGAATGCTATCTAAAATTGAACTACCCAGAAAAAGTAAGATAAATTGGCTATAAATTACTTCCATTAAATTTGTTTATGATTATTTTCAATCCAACGGTATATAGTACGTGGTGTAATACCTAAAATTGCTGCCGCTGCAATTTTATCACCTTTACAAGACTTTAATGTTTCTTCAATTAATGCATCATTTACTTTTTCTAATGAAGTTCCAATTTGAATTTTTATTTCTTTTTGATCATTTTTAGAAATGATATGATCAGGAATTAATGATGCATTAAAATCTGTGTCTTTTGCTAATACAACTGCCCGTTCAATTACATTTCTCAGTTCACGTACATTTCCTGGCCATGAATAATTATTAAAAATATTAATTATTTCATTCGAAAGCTTTATTGGAGCTTTATTTTCTCTATTTGAAAATTCATTAATAAAATACATTGATAAATCATAAATATCTTCTTTTCGTTCTCTGAGAGGCGGAATGATTATTTGAATTACATTTAAACGAAACAATAAATCATCCCGAAACAGATTCTGATTCACTAAAACATTTAAATCTTCATTTGATGCCGTAATCCAACGCGTATCAACCTGAAACGTTTTATTCGATCCGATAGGTTGAACTTTTTTATCTTGTAATACTCTCAGTAATTTTGTTTGAGTAGACATCGGCATACTTGCTAATTCATCAATAAAGAATGTTCCACCTTCTGCCGCACGAATTAAACCTGTTTTTGATTGTGTGGCACCAGTAAAACTGCCTTTTTCAAATCCAAATAATTCTGACTCAAGTAATGTTTCTGGAATACCTGACGAATGAAAGATAATGAATGGATTTTTAGATCTATTACCAATTTTGTGAATATATTGTGCAATTACTTCTTTACCTGTTCCGCTTTCACCTTGAATAAATATATTAGCATTCGAATTTGCAATGGTATTACATAATTCAATAATTGATTTCATTGATTTAGATTTACCAATTAATAAATTGTTATCTAATAGTGAATCAGAGGTAACATTATAGGATTTAAATTTATTTAATTGGACAACTTCATCACATAAATTTTGAATATCTTTTTTCTTAAGTGGTTTAGTTAAGAAATGCAAAGCACCTCGTTTCATTAAATCGATTGCCTCATCTAGTCTTCCGTACGCTGTCATAAATGCAAAACGAGTATTTAGTTTATGCTTACCTATATTTTGAAATGCATCAAAAAGCTGAATGCCATCCATATTTGGCATTCGAATGTCAGATAAAATTAAATCATACTCAAAATCAATGATTTTACGCAATGCTTGTACACCGTCTGAGACCGCTTCAACATTATGATTTAACCTTAGCATGATTTCTGAAAGAATTTCACGATTTGATAATTCATCGTCTACAATGAGAACATTCAATTTCATACATTTGCTCCATTTATATAAGGAAATATGATTTTAAATTCTTTTTCATTTTGGTTTTGATTGAATACTATATTTGCATTCATTTCATGACATAATTGTTTTGATAAACTCAAACCCAGTCCGTGACCATTTGTTTTTGAAGTTATAAATGGCTCAAAAAGTTTTTCTCTAATCAAATCTGTCATTTGAATACCATTATCATTTATAATTAAATTGACTAAATTGTTATTCATTCTTAGTTCAACTTTAATTACTTTATGCGTACTTTGTGAACTTACTACAGCATCAATTGCATTCGTTAATAAATTGTAAATAACTTGCGATAACGAATCAGCATTTGCTTTTACCATTATATGAACATTATCTTCATGATATTGAATTGTGATTTTGTTCTTGATAAAATCATTAGAAAAATATTCTAAACTTTTATCAATGATTTCATTTAAGCAAATGTTTGTTAACGTTTTATTCTGATCTTTTTTCATATTTAAATAGTTTTGAGTTAAACGATCTAATCGTTCAACTTGCTCTTGTATTCGCTGAATTCTTTTTAATCGAGCGTTAGGTTCATTTTCTTCTGAACTATTGTTAGAATGATTCTGTAAATCTTCTTGTAACATTTCTAATTGTAAATTCATTGAATTTAATGGATTTCGAATCTCATGAGCAAATTGTGAAGACATATCGCTTGCCATCATCAATTTTTGAGCATGCTGCCATTTCTCATTGGTATTCACTATTTCAGAAATATCTTCTATCAAAATTAAAGATTTTAATTTCCCTGAACTACTAAAAGGTTGAATTTTAATATCAAAATATCGATCTTGAATTTTATATTTATCTAAATACATTTTATCTTTAGTAAAAATATATTTACTTAACTGATTCCAATCAGATTTATGCAATATATCAGTGATATTTTCTTTATATAGCGATGATTTATTTACATTAAATAATTCACAAAATGTATCATTAAATTGATCAATAATTCCTTTTTCATCTATCACAACCAATGCGGAAGTAATATTATTCAATATTTTTTCATTCAATGAGCCAAGATTTATCAATCGCTCATTTTGGTCTTTTAACCTTGAATTTAAATGTAAAAGTTTTTCACTTTGATGATGAACGGTTTTTTCTCGTTCTAAAATTGTAAAAGACATCCTCGTAAATTCTGATGATAATATATTTAATTCTTCTGGAGTTGATCTTGTTGGTTCAGGAAAACGTACCCCACTTTTAACTCCACTCACAGCAATTTTCTTAGCAACATCAATCCATTCTGAAATGGGTGAAAACCACCTGCGAACTTGAAAAACAACCATTAACGATATAAACAAGCTTGCAAACAATACAAATAGAACCAATGTTTGAAAGTTACGAATCTCTTGATCAAAAGAAAGTTGCTCCTGATTTGTGATTAATTCGATATCATTACTGAGTGATTGCAATTTTTGAGATATATCTATCTGAGACTGTTTGAGCCATGTGTAGGTACCTGCTGCCTCAGCAAAACTTTTGGCTTTAGCAAGTACAAGCAATTCATCTATTGTTGTATTTTCACGGTCAGCATATTCAGTGAATTTAGAATTCCAACCTTTCAGACTCTCAATCAGATTAAAATCGGTATTCTCATTTGGTCGTTTTAGTAAACGATCAATTTCATTCGTATTGGTTTCAATGTATTTTTTTAATTTAAATCGAGCTTCAAACGTATGCTGCTTTTGATTTCCCCAATTTTTAAACGATGCAACTTGTTCAAAGTTTTTAAGGTATGCTTGCCATTTACCTGAAATTAAATTGAGTTGCTTACTCATGGGAATATAAAATTCATTTACTGCTTG
>CAZNGN010000033.1:0-29861 GCA_964572865.1 uncultured Bacteriovoracaceae bacterium
TTAAAGTGGGAGAGCTACCAGGATTGTAATCTGTAGCCAAAGCCATGCAAACCCCCGCTCGGCGCAACTTTTCTACTGAGGCATATTTAATTCCTAAATAAAAAGCAGTTGCCGGCAATAAAACTCCAACAACGCCTCTGAGAGCCATTTGCGAAAGACCTTCATCGTTTGCTTTTAATAAGTGATCAGCTGAAAGACAGCCTAACTCTGCAGCAAGTTTAGCAGCGCCAGTATCAGCAAGCTCATCCGCATGTATTTTAATATCAAATCCAAGTCGTGCAGCTCTTTGCAAAATTCTTCTTGATTGTGAACGAGTAAAGTATCCTTCATCTTGAAAAATATCGACCGCATCAGCTAGCTTTTCTTTGTGTACCAAGGGAAGCATTTTGTCGGCTACTTCAGTAGCATAATCAATTTTATCGCGTGCGGAAAGTGCTTCGGGTGGAAATGCATGAGCACCCATGAAAGTAGATTTAATAATAACTTCTTTAGAAAACAATTTTTTTAACTTAGCAGCAACTTGAAGTTGTTTTTTTTCGGTTGCCCAGTTTAGACCGTAGCCAGATTTCATTTCTAAAATACCGACACCGAATTTCTGCATTTGTTTTATTTTATTTTGAGCAGAAACGAGGAGCTCTTTTTCTGAAGCCTTACGTGTATGCTTTACAGATGAAACAATGCCGCCGCCTTGCTCTGCTATTTCTTGATATGTATAACCTTGAAGTCTTAATTTAAATTCATTGTCTCGTGATCCTGCAAATACAAGGTGAGTATGACAGTCTGTTAACGCAGGTATTAGCGTTTTATTTTCAAGAGATACTTTTTTAGATTTTTTAGATAAAGATTTTGGCAAATCTTTTTGTGATCCAAGCCAAAGAATTCCTTTTTTTGAATCATGCACTAAGGCTGCGTTGTGAATGATTCCTAGATCATCTTCGGTAATGCCTACACCGCCTTTCTTAATGACACCGCGGTTTGTTACGAGCTCAGAAATGTTTGTGTAAACTGTGATTGCCATATATAGTCTTTCTTATGAAAATATCGTTTATTTTAATGATTATGGCAAGTTTAACTCAAGCTCAAACAAATATTCAATCGATAGACACTAAAGACTCAACTAAACTTTATGATTTCTATAAGCAACTCTACTCAAAAGTTGAACAATCAAAAGGAAAAGCATCGATCGATAAAGAAATTCCGAAATTCAGCAAAAATATTAAAAAAGCGTTAGAGGTTTCTAAGAAAAATTGGTCCGACTCTGTAATTTATGACGAGCTTGCAAAAGAAAATATTTTACCAAAAGAAATTCTTAAAAAACTTGGAATTCCATTCAAAACTACAAAAGACGTTTTACATGTTCCCGCAGGAGTAATGCATACGTATGGATATTTATTTAGTCAGTTAGAAACTAAATACGGAAAAAAATCAAAACGATGGATTGAATCAAGAATTGATGAGCGTATGGGATTGCCCGCAGGCACATTTTCTCCCAATCCTCCAAAAGGAGAGTTTTTAGAAAATCTAACAAAAGAATTATATAGAGCCGTTGCAGGAGAAAATCCTAAAGCACCACAAGTTGGATTTATAGAAGAAGAAGTTAACTATACAAACGGAAAATCCGTACGAGTCTTAACCCATTTTATTCAGTTATTAGATTTGGAAGATCAAAAAAATGAAAAGCTTTTAGTCTATCAAATTCAATATAAAAATAAACCAGCTTGGTTTGTGACGGCATTTCCTGTTAATGAATTATTTTTTGGTGAAGTTAAAAACAGTAAAGCACATGACATTGAAATATTTAAACCAAGATATAATTGGTATGTCGATCCAACTTATAAAGTGCAGGCAGCTCATAGTTTTGGATATCGTGACGTTTCGGTGAATCAATCAAACTAGTTTGATACAGATCCAGGAATGCCAGGTGCTGTAGCAGTGCCAGGGGCGTTCGTTGTAATCGTTAATTGATCTAGCATAATGCCGGTTGCTGAAGGACAAAGCTTTAATTCGTTCATTGAAGTAGTATTTGGCGAAAGTGAAATATTTGCACCTGTTGAATTAACTTTATACCACTGCCAAGTATTTCCAGTGATTGAAATCGTTTGAGATGTTCCTCCATTTAATGAAACAGTCAGAGCTGTTGATGTCGAGGTATTTTTAGCGCGAACCCACAAATATTTTGTTCCCGTTGTTCTTGGTTGAAAACGATATTCCATACAAGTATTGGCGGGAGCCGAACTTGATAAAGCTGCATATGTTCTGTAATTAGCTGTATTTGTAAAATCTAGCGATGTAGGTGCACTGTCGTATTCGGTTCTAATTGTAAACTTTGAATTTTGAGATTGATCGTTCACAAGTAATTCGGCTTGAATGTATTCATCTTTCGACCAGTACCAAGGATGTGTATTTTCTTGGTAGCCATCGAGTTGATAAAAAACTGGATTTGCAGCATCTGTTGCATCATAAAGATATACGCTACCTTGTTGACGTGCTTTAAACTTTAGAGTTTGAGTGACACTGTTTACAGGTAATTTTAATGTAACGTTAACTGAGTCGGGAGCTGCTCCATTCATGTTTGAATATGCTTGAAGAGCGGCTGCAATTAAAAATCGGTTCGATGTTTTAGATTTTCTCACAATAATTGGTACATCAGGTCTTCCTGATAAAAACCAATATCCTTTAGTAGACGTATTTGTAATTTTTAATGGGCCATCTCCTTTTAAAAGATCGCCATTTAAAAAGAATTCTTCAAAACCATAACTAAAAACAGATTGTGCATATGTAGCAGTAGTTGCAGTCCAGCCCCAGTTGTTTGGATCAGGCATGTTTGCAACATCTAAACTAAAATGTGATTCATAGAAAAATTCTGCACCCATATTTGCCATCAATTTATGCTGGCCTAGCCATTGATCTGGAGTGATGTTGTTGTCATCAATTGCATTCCATCCTCGAGACATATAAGGTGAAAATAAAACATCACCACGTGCAATTTCTTCATCTCTAGCTTGTAAAAACCATTGAAACCCATGCCATGAAGCAGACCAAAATCTCCAGTTGTCTGCCCATCGAGGGTAAAAGTCACCAGTAGAATAATAAATGGGGTTGCCATTTAAAGTACGAAGTGGCGATTGTACGAGTCTTGCTCGTTCATAATAATGGCGATAATCATTTTGTCCGTCGACTGCATAATGAGTAAACTTTGTTCCATCTGAAATTAATTGAGAAAGGCCGCCGCTTTGGCTGTAGGTACCTCCCATAAACTGATCTGCATAGGCTCTTGTTAGCTTACGAAACGCTTCACCTTGATATTGTTGAAACTGTAGATCCGTCGGCGTGGTTGTTATACCTAAATATGCTTTCGCGTCTGCAACAACAGTAGAGTCTTGTGAAAGCGCAGTAGACCCAAATAGAGGAATTACTTCGCCATTTTCATTTACCATATTTAACGGACGAGTCAGAGCACTGCGAAGACTTTGTAATTTAGTTTTTGCAAGATCACCATCTGTATAAAAAGTAGAAAGTGGTGCGTCTGGTGAAATTAATTTATTAGTAGTTACATTTCCACCTGTATCTAAAAACTGTCCTGATGAGTTTGTTAAATAATGATTGGTTGATAAATTATTTGATACAATATTAGAAGATGAATTGTCTGGATATTTTAATTGAGCCCAAAGTATTACTGTATGAGCAGGAACAGATTGAAATTCAGATGAATTTGCATCCGTATTCCATGCAGTTTTTCCAACATATATTCCATAATTCCAATTGCGCGCAAGTTCACGGTTCATGGTTGCACTATCCGTTGTCACTTGAGTAGAAGTAACGCTAGGTTGTAATTGTCTTCCGCCTAAATAATCTAAATCCATCCAGTTAAAATTGCGCATCATTGTATTTTGTGAACTAGAAAATTTTCGGTAAGCAGGAATTTTGAATGTTTGCATTTGAGTATTGATGTGAGTAGTAACACCCGTTGAGCGATCGCCAGTGGTTGGCAAAACCATGCCTGGTGCAAATTCTTGAGGATTTAATCCAGCGGTCATTAATGGCTGTGCGGGAGCTGCGGTTCCATTATCAGTAAAATTATAAGGCTGACCAGCAATCATTTGTTGATAATGTTGATAAATTAAATTTGAATTTGGAATTGTATTTTCATAATACGCGATATTATCAAGTGAGCCAATGAGTGCAACATAGTCTACACCCCAGCTAATGACTCCCATAAGACTGCCAATACCTGAGGCAGATACGGGGATATTTGTTCCTGTTGTCAAAGTTTTTGCAAATTCAGTAGGACAAATTCCATCTATGCAAATCATTTTTGTTTTTGCAGCAGCATCATATATGAAAACATAATGGTGCCAATTACCGTCTACATGATAGGCAATCGATTTTCGATTAATTCCATTTAGTGTAACTGAAAAATTATCTGCACCTGCGTCTGAAGTAGTATTAAATACGATTGAATCATATGACATTGCAATCGACATTGCTTTACTCGATAAAATTCTTGTGTCTTGATATGCTAAAAATTCTTGAGCAGGTTTTAATTCAAATTCAAAAACCATTTTAGTAACTGCACTTGATCCACGCGGCATATTTCCAACTTGAATATAACTTGTTTTCGTACGATCAGGCCATCGAATGCTTTGTCCGTTGACAGCTTCTGTAGTAAATTCATGATTTGAAGTTCCATAAGGAGTGAGTGGGTATGATCCCTTTTCATCTGTAAGAGTTCCGTCTACCTTCCAATAACTGGTTGGATTAAAAGTGGCACCACCACCGCTTGATGATTGAGTTGTAATCGTGACTGTATTTGAATAACCTGAAGAACCTGCTGAGTTTACGGCTTTGATTCGAAAGTAATAAGTTGTAGCCGCTGATAAACCGCTCAGATCAATGCCAGTAGTATTTGCGTTTGCTGTGGTAGGAGTAATTGATGCAAAGGCATTGGTTGGTGCGCGTTCGATAGTAAAGCTTGATTCATTATTCGAATTATCAGACCAAGTTAACATTGCTGTAGTTGTGCCTGTGGCAGAGCCCGCTAGATTTGTTGGTGCGATTGGAGTTGTAGCATTTTGAATAATAACAGACACAGTTGTAGATGTAGTAACGTTACCTGCTAAATCTGTTGCTTTCGCACTGATTGATACAATTCCGTCAGAATAAGAAGTTGTGTTTAAAAAGATTGAAAAAGGCGCAGTAGTGTCGGTACCAATGAATGTTGTACCTAAATAAAATTCTACTTTCTGAATTCCTGCACCGCCTGTGTCGGAAGAGCTTGCAGAAACGGTCGCTGCTGTTCCAGATATAACTGCATCTGAAGTAGGTGCTGAAATCGAAACGCTCGGAGCAGTTGTGTCTATTAATAAGTTGGGACTACTTGCGGTTGAACAAGCTGAAGTATTTCCTAATGAATCAATAGATTTTGCATAAAATAAATATGACCCTTGTGCAAGAACAGAACTTGTAATGTTTACAGTTGTTGCAGACGCAGCAACCGTAGCGTTTCCTTTCAAGGCAGTGCTTGCGCAAGTACTAGAGTTTGCAAAAATTTGTACGGTATCGCCTGCTACCACACCTCCAACTTGAATGATTGGAGTTGTTAAATTTGTAGGAGAAGAAATCGGAGTATTGAGTACCAAACTGGTTGGTGCGTTCGGTGGAGTGATATCAAGTGTGTAACTTCCAAAAACAGTTGAGCAAGCAGAGGTTCCATTTGTATTTTGTACTGTAGAATAAAATTGGTAAGTACCACTAGCTGAAAGCGCTACTGTTGATGCAATCGAAACGCTGGTTGTACTTGCCGTTGCGGTTCCCACCAATGTTCCGCAATTTGTTGTTCCAGATTTTTGATATAATTTTACAGTATTTCCTGCAGCAACGTTGCCTGAAATAGAAAATGTAGGAGTAGTAAGCACACCAGGATTTGTTGTTGGGTTTGTTAATGTTATTATTGTTGGTGGATTTACTGCTGCGGGCGCTTGTGTTGTAGCAGTAGCTGTATTCGAAACAGAAGAGCTTCCTACAGCATTTGTAGCTTTTACTCTATAATAATAGGGAGTAGAAGCGGTAAGACCAGAAATTGTAGCAGTTGTAATGTTGGCAGCGTAGGTAGTGGTTGTTACGGGTGCTGCGAATGTACTTGTTGTAGCTTGTTCAAGAGTAAAGCCAGTTTCATCAGTTGCGTTATCAGTCCAAGATAAATTTATAGTTGAACTCGAAGTGGCTAATGCAGTTAAGTTCGAAGGGGCGTTTGGTGCAGTTGGATTTGTATTTGTTTTTGCATTTGCGATATTTGAAAATGCCGATGCAGCTAGGGTAGAATGAGTTGCTTGAACTTTAAAATAATAAGTTGTATTTGCCGATAAACCCGTAATAGATGCGGAAGTCGCATTTGTAGCCACAGTTTTTGTTTGACTATTTGTAAGCAAACTAGAGTCTGTTGAATATTGAATTGTATAGCCTGATTCAACAGATGAATTATCTGTCCAAGTTAAATTAATTTGCGATGTTGAAGCTGTACTCGCTTGCAAATTATTTGGTGAATTTAAAAATGTAGTTGCAGACAATGATGAAGAATAGTTTGAAAAACTTGAACCATTGAGTGCACGAATGCGAACATAGTAAGTAGCTGCTTCTGAAAGGTTTGTGATAGCAGAGGTAGTTGTGTTTAATTGAGCGCTTAGCGAAGTAAACGTATTAAAGTTTGAATCAATCGAATATTGAATTTCAAATGAACTTTCATTTAAAGATAAATCATTCCACGTAACATTGATTTGTGAAGAACTAATCGTAGTGACTGCAACCAATGATGGCGCCGTTGGTGACGAGTTTGAGTTGGTTGATGTGGAAGTTGTTGAAGGTGCTGTGGACGATGAACCAGCTAATGTTTGATCACTAAATTCTACAGACTTTTTTGAAGCTGAGTCAATTTTAGAACAGGCAGCTGCAAGCAGGCTGAACAAAAGCACTAGATATGTTTTTTTGCTCTGAAAAAAAACCATATTCCCCCAAAAGAAATGTGTAACCCCAATCAAAATAATACCAGTATTAGAGTGTTTTGGTCAAGATTAATTGCTTTAAAAATCAGTTGTTTATGGGTTTTTTATAATAATTATAGTAGGCAATTTATGCTTGTTAAAGCGCAACCTATTCGATCTAATGGTCGGGCTTAATCATTCAAACAATACATTGAGGTAATTATGCGAAAACTCATACTTTTATTACTTTTTATTAGCTTTGGTTTAAACGCATTTGGCGCTGAAAACTCACCAAGCACAGGAACATGGATTTTAAATAAAAAAACAAAAGAAATGTTGGGACTGAATTGTGTTGAATTAGCTGCAGACAAACATTGTGTTAGAATGCAGTTTACACTTATGGGTTCAGATGGTTCAGAGAATGCAATTGGTCCAGTTGTTTTAAGTACAGAATTTAAACATTTAGCACTTTGGGCTGCTGGCTTTGTATTTTCAGAACGTTATGAAAGGCCTGATTACGAAGTTTATAAATTTGGCGACGACCACGACTATTGGACGGCTGAAGTAACTGAATGGGCATATAACGAATGTAAATATTATCGAGGTAATTGTTCAGCGTTTGGTAAAATATTACATCCAATTTTTGGAACATTAGCAGTTCCCGTTGCAATGGTACTTGATTTAGGAATTAGAGTGCCAGGTTATTACATTGGAACGAGCACCTATTATATTGGTACGAGACTTGTGGGTGAAATGTCTTATCGTGGTAAAAAACATTCTTCAAAATCGATTGCTAAAAAATTGTACAAAATGTCAAAAGAGATTGGGCAACCACTAAAAATAATCAAAATTTCAAATTCTAAATTTGAAATTATTTCTGAAGCGCTTTCAAGTATCAAAGAAAAATAAGGAATTACAAATGAAAAAAATAATTTTAATAGTATTAGCGATTTTGAATATTAATATAGCGTTCGCAATGGGAAAAACTGGTAACGCTGGTGATGTTCTCTTATGTAAAGAGCCACTGGCAACAAAACCAGTTGAGTCTGTCGTTGCCATGGAAAGACTTGAACTTTCACAAATAATAAAATCTGAAATAAAATTAGGCAGCGATGATGTTCAGGTAAATGATAAAATAGCTTATGCGTTAGAGCGTTTAGAAAAAAGCATGCCCAATACGGCAAAAGAATATAGAGAAACTTTGCATGAGCTCATTCAAAATATTGTTTTTGTTGAAAATGAGTTGACCGATGTGCCCGATTACCAAGGACTAATTATACCTAAAAGCTGCACAGTCCATCAAGTGTACACAATATTGCAAGATAAATTAAGCACGGATCAATATACATATCTTATTTATAAGCCATTGTTTGAAAGATTGAGCAATGACGACATGGCTATGATTTTAATTGAAATGACGTTGATGTCTTATCGTTTGCACCATGCTGATTCAATTCTTGATTCGGCAAAAATAAGAAATATGGCTGCAACGATCGCGAGCGACATATTCACTACATATACACCAAAGCAAATGATCGATTTATTGAATGATCATTTTCTGCCAATTCATGAATGGTATTATACTCATGATTATGCCCCGCTATCTTCAAAACCAGCCTCCTTTTACTCAAATGGCAATATTCAGTATTCATATTGTATAGGAATTGAAGATTTAAAAATATCTATGCCGGTCGTTGGCGAAGTCCTAGTAGGAACAAAAGGTAGCTCTCAATGTGACTTTGCATTTTATGAAAATGGAATTCCAAGAAAAGCCACATTAATGGGTGAAAAAGAGTTAATCTTTGCACCTACAAAAAAAGCTGAAATATTTTATTCTACTATTCAATTAAATGAAAAGGGTGAAGTAACTTACGGTTCATTTAAATCTAAAGAAGACTTTCAAATGAACTATGGTAATGGAGTTTTTAAGATTCGAATTCCTGCTGGTACAAAAATAGATTCTATAGATATGAATTCAAATCGTATCGATGGAATACGAATTGCTAAAAATTCACAATTAAATTCAAAAATTATATTTTCAGATAATACGATATTAGATTTGGTTGGCATTGAATACATTAGTAATCGTACGATCTTTATCGATCAGATGAAAAGTGTTTTAAAGCTAAACTCAAAAGAATATCGTGTACATTCGATCATTTTTGATGGAAATAAAATGACCATTTCGATTGATTCTGAAGAGATCACAACTGAACATGGGAACGTTCAAATTAGATCAATTACGCTCGATGTGAATTCTGGTAAATTAATGAGTGTAAAGCGCAGCAGAGATTATGAGAATCCATTGATCTTAAATCAAATTGTAAGCATTTATTTTAATGGCGAAATCTTTTTTGATTCAAATGGAACTGTGGATTACGCTAAAACATTTTCAAATGTAATTCAGATTTCAATTTCTGGATTTTGTAAGCTATACAATCATTGGTCTTGTTCAAAGCATTCAATTGATTTTACAAAAATAACAAAAGTATATGTCAGAAATGACTCAATTGAATTTGGTGCAGATATGGCAAGACTTTATCTTTTTGAAGAAAATGCCGGAAATTATGACTATAATCGTTCAATTCAAGTCGATATAGGCGATATCAGTAAAGTTTTTACAATTCAATTTAATAAATCCAATGAAGAATATGTTTTAGCAAAAGACACACAAATCTTTTTTTACGGAAAATTATATGATGGTTTTAGGTTGCCACCGAACCATAAACTTTATTTTAAATATAGGAAAAATCATTTCAATATTCCGTATGGAACAGAAGTAATGGCCTTTCTAACTGACAAAGGCTTTTTTAATATTGATTTGATAAAATAAATTATTTTGTAAAAGGAACATGAAATCGTTTTTCAGTTTTTTTGAAAAACGATTGAGCTTCATCATATCCAGCGTCGATATGTCTGATTACACCCATGGCTGGGTCTGAATTAAGCACGCGCTTGATTCGTGCAGCAGCTTCATCCGTTCCGTCAGCTACAATTACCATTCCTGCGTGAATCGAATATCCCATTCCTACGCCACCACCATGATGAAGACTTACCCACGAGGCGCCATTGACTGCATTGATTGCAAAATTAAGCACGGGCCAATCAGCAACGGCATCAGATCCATCCTTCATACTTTCGGTTTCACGATTGGGAGATGCCACCGATCCGCAATCTAAATGATCACGTCCAATAACGATAGGGGCTTTCACTTTTTTGGTTCGAACTAATTCATTAAAAAGTAATCCTGCTTTTTCTCTCTCTCCATAACCAAGCCAACAAATTCGGGCGGGCAATCCTTGAAATGCGACACGTTCTTCTGCAAGGGTTAACCAACGTTGTAATGATTTATTTTGTGGAAACAATTCAGCAATTGCTTGATCTGTAATTCGAATGTCATTTTCATCACCTGAAAGAGCTACCCAGCGAAACGGGCCTTTTCCTTCGCAAAAAAGCGGTCGAATGTAGGCAGGAACAAATCCTGGAAACGAAAAAGCATTTTTAAGACCTGCGCGCTCTGCTTGTCCGCGTAGATTATTGCCGTAATCAAATACATGGCAATCTTGTTTTTGAAATGCTTGCATGAGTTCAACATGTTTTTTCATAGATTTCATGTTGAGATCGATTAATTTTTGTGGATTTTGTTTTCGCATTTCGAGCGCTTGTTGCAAAGAAAGTTCTTCAGGAAAATATCCGTTTAATTCATCGTGAGCTGAAGTTTGGTCGGTGAGCAAATCAACATGGATGCCTTTTTTAAGAAGAGTTTCGAGTAAAGTAATAATATTGCATTCAACCCCAATGGAAAGGGCGCGTTTTTCAGTGATTGCTTTTTGAGCAAGTTGAATTGCTTCATCAATGTTTTTAGCTTTTACATCTAGATAACGCGTATCAAGACGTTTTTGAATGCGGTCAGCTTGCATGTCTGCACCAATGAACACACCGTTGTTCATTGTAACTGAAAGAGGCTGAGCTCCGCCCATACCACCAAGTCCTCCGCTTACAACGAGTTTTCCAGTAAGATCTGCATTTGCACCAAAATGTTTTTTAGCAGCAGCTGCAAACGTTTCATATGTTCCTTGTAAGATTCCTTGCGTGCCGATGTAAATCCACGATCCTGCAGTCATCTGCCCATACATCATTAAACCCTTTGCATCTAATTCGCGAAAGTGTTCCCATGTAGCCCATTTGGGAACTAACATTGAGTTTGAAAGAATCACTCGAGGAGCATCTTTGTGGGTAGGAATCACGGCCACTGGTTTTCCGCTTTGAACTAGTAACGTTTCTGTTTCAGAAAGAGTTGTTAATTCTTCTACAATTTTATCGAACGAAGTCCAATTACGGGCGGCTTTTCCAATTCCACCATAGACAACTAAGTCTTCAGGACGTTCTGCAACGTCTGGATCTAAATTATTCATGAGCATCCTCATTGCAGCTTCTTGAACCCAGCCCTTACATGTGAGTTGATTGCCGCGAGGAGCTCGAATTAATTTTGAATTCATACTTCTAGTTTTCCTTCATTCATGATTTGAGCAATGTTTTCTATATCGATATAAAATGTGCGATCATTTTCAACAAATGGTACGCGTTTTCGAATTTCAGAATATGGTTTTTGTAATAATTTTGCAGGTTTATTTGGTTTTCTAAAGTCAAGTCCTTGAGCTGCTGCAAAAAATTCCATTGCGACAACATTCCAAGCATTCTCAACAATGTCTCTTGCTTTACGGGCAGCAATCGTTCCCATGCTTACGTGATCTTCTTTGTCTGCAGAGGTTGGAATAGAGTCAACAGAAGCTGGATGAGATAAAACTTTGTTTTCACTTACCAACGAAGCTGCTGCCACTTGAACAATCATAAAGCCTGAATTGAGCCCACCTTCTTTAACTAAAAAATTTGGTAACTCTGAAAATGAAGAATTAATGAGCTTTTCAATTCTCTGCTCTGAGATGTTAGCAATTTCTGAAATCGCAATGGCCATTTCATCCATTGCAATGGCAACATATTCACCGTGAAAATTTCCGGCATTCAAAATTTTTGGCTTTCCACGATCTGCAATCACCAGTGGATTATCAGTGACTGAATTGATTTCAACACGTAATACTTCCTTCACATGAGCAAGTACATCGCGCGCAATACCATGTACTTGTGGAATACAACGTAAAGAGTATGGATCTTGTACGCGATCGCAATCTTCATGAGAGTGCATGATTTCAGAGTTAGCTAAGAGTTTACGAAAGTGTGCTGCCACTTCGATTTGTCCTTTGTGTGGACGAATGCGATGAATGTCAGCATCAAAAGGTTCAGAAGAGCCTTGCATCGCTTCAATGCTCATAGCACCAGCTACATCTGCCAAGTGAGACAATCGTTCTGCTTTTAAAAACGCAAGTGTGCCGATTGCGGTCATTATTTGTGTACCATTAATTAATGACAAACCTTCTTTTGGTTTTAAAAAATATTTTTTTAATTTTTTTTGTTTTAGCGCCTGTTCGCCTGAAATTAATTTTCCATTTACAAATGCTTTTCCTTCACCAATGAGAACAAGTGCAAGGTGGGCTAGAGGGGCAAGGTCACCACTTGCACCCACAGAACCTTTTTCAGGAATATAGGGATGCACGCCTGAATTTAGTAACGCAAGCAATCGATCCACAAGCTCAGGAGTAACTCCTGAAAACCCTTGAGCCAAAGTATTTGCTCGCAACAAAATGGAAGCACGTACTTCAGGTTCGCTTAATGGTTTGCCCACACCAACTGCATGTGAGCGCAATAAATTAACTTGCAATTGATCTAACTTATTTTCAGGAATATGTGTGTGCGATAGAAGTCCAAAACCTGTATTTACGCCATAAACGGCTTCATTTTTTGATTTAAGTACCGATTCAATAAAAGCTCTCGATTTTTTCATCTTAGTACGAGAAGCAGATGAAAGACTTATTTTAACTTTACCTTTTAAATCATTAGCCACCATTTCAACGTCATTTAATGTCAATGATTTACCATCTATTACTAATTTCATATTCATTCCTTATTTTCTTAAAAGCTGAATCGCTTGTGTATAATCAGGTGATTTAAATACAGCATTGCCAGCCACAAAGACATCAGCGCCTGCGTTGGCTGCAACTTGAATCGTTTGTTCGTTGATGCCACCGTCCACTTCTATTAAAAATTTTAAGCTTTGTTCTTTTCGCCATGTAGAAAGGGTTTTGATTTTGTCTACACATTCAGAAATAAATTTCTGCCCACTAAATCCTGGGTTTACGGTCATTACTAAAACCATATCAACGTGTGCAACAAAATCTTTTAATGTTTCAATCGAAGTAGCTGGGTTTAAGGTAACTGCTGCCTTTACATTTAATGATTTAATTTTTGAAATTGTTTTTTTAAGATCTGAACAAGTTTCTTGATGTACCGTTAGGTAAGCCGCACCAGCTTTTGCATACGCTTCTAGATATTGATCTGGATTTGAAATCATTAAGTGTACATCGAGTGGAAGTTTTGTGTTTGCTTTTACAGCACTAACTACCGGAGGTCCAATCGTTAGGTTTGGAACAAAATGTCCATCCATAACATCTACATGAACCCAATCAGCACCCGCTTTTTCGATTGCAGCAAGCTCTTCTCCTAGTTTAGAGAAATCACAAGATAAAATAGATGGTGCAATGATTCGTTTTTTCATAATGATTGTTTAAATGAAAAGTTAGGAAGATTGTGTAATCCGTTTAAAAACTCTGAAGAAGACATTACTTTTTTACCTTCGGGCTGCACTTCTAATAGTTCAACCCATCCATCTTTGCAACGCACTAAAAATATTCCCGCTTTTGCATAATATTCACCAGGAATTAAATTGTAGGGAGCACCTGCAACCGCTTTGTGATAAACAGCTTTATGAATTTTAAAAATTCCCTCAGAAGAATGTACAAATGTACCGGGCCAAGGTTTAAAAGCGCGAATCTTGCGAATGATATCGACGCCTTTCTCTGTCCAATGAATTAACCCATCTTCTTTTTTAATTTTAGGAGCAAAGCTCACTTCTGATGGATCTTGCTTTTTCTCTATGTGAGATCTGTTTTGAATTTGAATGAGCGTATCGATTAATAGATTTGCTCCGACTTTTGCCAAAGCATCATGAAGTTCTTGTGTAGTCATTTCTTCTGGAATGGGAATCGAACGTTGCATTAATATAGGACCAGCATCCATTTTTTCAACGAGTTTCATTGTTGTAACACCCGTTTCTGATTCTCCTTTTAAAATCGCCCAGTGAATGGGAGCTGCACCTCTATATTTAGGAAGTAAAGACGAATGAACGTTTACACAGCCAAGTCTTGGAATATTTAAAACGGCATTGCTTAAGAAATGAGAATACGCAACGACAATAAATAAATCAGCGTAGTAGTCAGCAAGTCTACGGCATTCAACTTGCGTATTTAATTTTTCTGGTTGATGTAACGGAATTTCGTATTTTTCAATTAAATCTTTAACGGGAGGCTTATGTAAGTGTTGGCCTCGTCCGGCAGGTCTATCAGGCTGAGTGTAAACGGCTACTACATTTGCAACTTCTGGATGATCTAAAAGCGCTTGCAAAGAGGGAACAGCGAAGTCTGGGGTTCCCATAAATACAACTCTTAACGGTGCAGTACTCATTTTTATAGCTCCACGTGAAATTTCGATCGTTCGAATTTTCTAGTTTGTTTTTTTAATAATTTACCTTTAATTAAAGTCTTTTTAACAGTTGAAAGCCGATCTACAAAAAGTTTTCCTTCTAGATGATCCATTTCATGTTGTAATGCAACGGCAAGTAAACCATCTGTTTCAAGTGTAGTAGGTTTACCAGAAACATCTTGATATGTTACTTTGATTTTTTCAAAGCGTTCAACTTCTTCAGAAAATCCAGGAACAGATAAGCATCCTTCTTTGAATAAAATCTTACCTGATTTTTCTAAAATTTCAGGATTGATAAAAATCCTAGGATTTTTCTTAACATAAACCCTTTCATCTTCATCATCACCCTTTATGTCGTAATCTACATCGATAACTAAAATTCGTTTTAAAATACCCACTTGATTTGCCGCTAACCCAACACCGGGGGCATCATACATTGTTTCAAGCATATCATCGACAAGTGTTTTAATCGTTGAATCAAATGTTTCAACTTTTTGAGCCTTTTGTCTTAAAATCGAATTTGGAAAAGTTAAAATATTTAATAAGGCCATGTTAGGTTGATCTCATTCTTAAAATTAATGAAATTGCGATAAATAAAAATAACAGCGAGGGTGCCCACACAGATAGTGCTGGCGCAATCGTTCCCGCTTTTCCCATAGACATTGAAAATGTAAAAATTAACCAATACGAAAATACAAAGCCAAGTCCGATGCTTAAATCTTTACCAAACCCACCTTGTCGTTTCGGTCTAATTGAGAAAGGTACAGCAAGTAAGCCCATTATGAGAGGAATAAATGAAATCGCTAAACGTTGATGAAAATCAACTTCATATTCTTTTGTGTCAATTCCTGCGTTTTTATTTCGTTTTATAAATCCCCATAGTTCTTTAATTCTCAACGTTTCGACTTGTTTTTCGATTTCCATAAAATCTTTAGGGCTTTCAGGTAATTTTATATTTTTTTCGATAAAACGTTTGCTGTATGGAAATGGATCTTCATCTGTAAAAACAGTTAACATTCCATTTTTCAAATTCCAATCTCCCGTAGGAGAAAACGAAGCTTTCTCGGCTTCAATGTGTTGTTGTAATTTAAAATTTTGATCGAATAAATAAATTCCAATTCCTTCAATTAAATTTTTCTTTTTGTCAAATACGCGTAAGTTATAAATATAATTTTTAGATCGATACCAAATTTTGCTTGTTTTAATATCCAAAGAAAAATCTTTTCTGCCTTTAATTTCTTTCCACATATAAATCATTCTTTGTTTGTTTAAAGGGGGAACAATTCGGTCATAGGTAACTAAAGTTACACAACAAGAAATAAATATAGCGCCGAAAATTAAAAATGAAACGTGACCGATACTAATTCCAGCAGCATGAATTGCCGTCAACTCATTGCGGCGGTTCAAAAGCGAAAGAGTAATCATGGTTCCGAGCATTGATGCAGGGGGTACCATTTGGCAAAAAATTTGTGGTAATTCCATAACAGTATATTTTAAAAGTTTAGCTGTTGATACTTCTGCGTCCCAAACACCACGTAAGAGATCGGAAATAAAAAAAATAAATGTCAGCACAGAAATGGCCATCAAAAAATTTCTTACAAATTCTGACAATACGAGCCTATCCAATAATTTCATTTTTTACTCTTTGGTGAATATAGCATATCTCATATTTCATTGAGTTTACATTGATTTTGAAACGTCTATACGCTATTCTTTTGATCAATGTCTCAAAATACCGCTCCACAACAAGAGAAGCAAAAACGAGAACCTACAAAGTTCAGTAAAGAATCGATTATAGAAAATATAAAGTCGTTTGGGATAGCCATTTTTCTCGTACTTATTATCCGATCAAGCATTATTGAGGCCTTCAAAATTCCATCAGGCAGTATGATTCCAACACTTTTTATTGGTGATCATATTTTTGTGAATAAATTTGCTTATGGCATTAAACTTCCCTTTAGCGATTTTTTCTCTGACACTCCTGTTTATTTGAGCAAATCTAAATTGCCAAACAGAGGTGATGTAATCGTATTTAAAAATCCACAAAAAACAGATATATATTTTATTAAAAGAGTAATTGGTGTTCCTGGCGATCGCATACGAGTTCAAGATAAAATTGTTTATGTGAATGACAAGCCTTTAGAAAGAACTTCATTAAATAAACCCGAAGTGATTGATAGTGTTGAAAGTAAAAATATGGATAAATCTTCATTAGAGCTTTTTGATGAAGTAAATTTAACTACAGGACAAAAACACTATATCTTACAAGATAAAAATAATTACGTAACAGAAACATTTCCTGAAACCACAGTTCCTGAAGATAATCTTTTTGTCATGGGTGACAATCGTGACAACTCAAACGATTCACGGTTTTGGGGAACGGTTCCATTTAACTTAGTTCGAGGTAAAGCCATGGTAATTTGGCTTAGCTTATGGCTCGATTTTCAAGATTCTCAGTATTATTTTCATCCATCTCGGATTGGAACAATTATTCGTTAATTTTTTTAACGATATAATTTAAAATTATACGAACAAAAGAAGTTAATTTCTCAGATCGAATTAATATTTTCAATATGAGTGGGCTGATTTTGTAATAACTCAAAACAAACAAACGGCCCAAAAAATAATTCTGCAAAATATTGTCACGATAATCTTGCAAAATATTAACTTGCATTGAATTAGGTCCGTATACAGCGCTAGCAATAAAACATTTTTTCATTGTACTACGCAATGTAGTAAGGGCTGATTCAAACGCTACCTTATGTTTAGATTTGTCACTTTTTAAATATTTTCTAACAGTTTCAGAGCTCATTACATGGTGGGGTCTTCCAATAGAAAATTCGACATATTTGTTTAAACACATTTGAAGTTCAGCTGTTTTTCCTTCAAACATGTCATAAATTTTTGCCATATCCCAGTATATGCCTGAAATGAGTAAAATATCTCCCGCTTCTTTTTTTGAATTAAATAATGCAGGTGATAGCCCATTTGGTTGTACTCGATAGTGAGTTTCTAAAATAGATAAGTATTCTTTAAAATTTCTTAATGCTGAAGTGTAATCTTTTTTTGCGACGGCTTTTACACCATTTTTTACGAGTTCTACGCGCCTTCCCCAAAGTTCACGTTTTTTCTTGTCTTGCATTTTATGATAGGCTTGCTGAATTCTGGCACGCACTTTTTCAGAAAAACACTTTTGTGCACATTTTTCACAAACAGGAACTCCATAAACTTCTCGAAGTGGAATGTTTTCAGTGTTGCAGCCAGGGCAGGCATCTAATGGTATATTGGTAGTTTGAACAGCCATAAAATAATTATAACGTTGAAAGAGGATCTACATCAATGAATCTTGCGCCTTGTGCGCGTAAAGTTTTGATTGTCGAGTTTAGGTCGGTAATTTTTTCCGACTTCAAAATGATTTGCCAACGATATTGGTTAGCAATTTTAGAAATCGTTGCGGGATTGGGCCCAAAATAAGTTAAATCAAGCTTAGAAGATTCAACTAATTTGCTTAAAAGATTTGCATACAGTTGCGCTTCTTTTTTAGCGTTTGAATCTTTCAAGTGCCTAAATTCTAATTGTGCAATCCTGCAAAATGGTGGATATAAAAAAGATTTACGAAATTCTAATTCAATTTCAAAAAATTTTTCGTAGTCATGATCTTTTGCCGTTTGAATTACATAATGATCAGGTAGATATGTCTGTAAAATAACTTTGCCCGATTTAAGTGCCCGACCAGCTCTTCCTGACACTTGTGACAAAAGTTGAAACGATCTTTCTGACGCTCTAAAGTCGGGTAAATGCAAGTTTAAATCTGCTAAAATAATTCCGATCAAAGTTACATCAGGAAAATCATGACCCTTGGCAATCATTTGAGTGCCTACCAAAACATCGATTTTTTTATTTTTAAATTCGGTTAATGTTTTTTCAATTTCTTTCGAATTAGGAGCAATGTCTGCATCTAATCTTGCGATTCGCAAGTTAGGAAACTGAAGTTTTAATTCATTTTCAACAAGCTCGGTTCCTAAACCCATGGGCTTTAGTTCCCCACCACATTTTGAACAGCTTTCTGGTTTTGGAATTTGAAATCCACAATAATGACACTTACACAAATTTGCTTTTTGATAGTAAGTAAGTGATACGCTGCAGTTTAAACAAGTGGGAACATCTCCGCAATCAGTACAAAGTAAAAAATTAGAAAACCCTTTTCTGTTAATAAACAAAATACTTTGTTCGCCACGATTTGCTGTTTCTTCTATTTCGTTTTTAAGGTGAGCGCTAAAAATAAATTCTTTTGATCCGGTCGTTTTTTTTGGTCGTGGTTCATTTTTCATGTCGATAATTTGTACTTCAGGCAAAGATTGATTCAACGCTCGGGTTTTAAGAGTTATCAATTCATGTTTTTTGCTTTTGGCGGCGTGATACGTTTCAATAGATGGAGTTGCGGAGCCTAAAATGACGACAGCGTTGTGCTGTTTGCCTCGTACGAGAGCCAAGTCTCTTGCGTTATAGCGCAGTCGATCTTCTTGCTTGTAAGAAGGTTCATGTTCTTCATCAACAACAATGAGACCAATATTTTTGAGTGGAGCAAATAAGGCAGATCGAGCACCCACAACAATTTTCTTTTTTTCATTTAATATATCCCACCAAAACTCTCGGCGCTCTTTTTCTGTTAAACCTGAATGTAAAACTGCTACTTGATCTTGAAAGTGTGATTCAAATCGAGAGCGTAACTGTGGAGTCAAAGAAATTTCAGGAACCAGTATTAGCGCAGATTTTCCATTCGCCATCGCATTTTTTGCAGATCGAAGATAGACTTCCGTTTTGCCAGATCCTGTAACCCCATGTAATAATATAGAGTGATATCGATTCGAATTTAACTTTGAATTAATTATATCAAAAGCAACTGCTTGTTCTGAATTTAAATCAACATTTAAAGGAGGTTCGTACGCTCTCTCTTTATTTGATGACTTTATTTTTCGTTTAAGTTCTTTAAATACACTTTTTGGAAATGCGCTATAAAAAACCTCACCAAGTGGTAATTGATAATAATTTGCAATCCAATTAAAAAACTGTAAGTCATTTTGATTAAACACTTCTTGTTCAAATACAATTTTCTGAATTGGTTTGATTTCTACTTTTTGTAATGCTTCAGGGATTTGGTCTGTGAGTTCTACTACAAAACCATCGGATTCAGATTTACGAAATGGAACAATGACATGACTTCCAATTTTTATTTTTCCAACCAATTCGTCAGGTATGACGTAAGTCAAAGGTTCTGATAAAGGCTTAGGAACTGCAATGTTTGCAAACAGCTTTTTCATCGTACGTATTTAAAATACAAATCAAAATAGTCTTGAGATTCGCCGTCAGCGCTAACAGTGTTTTTGATATTAAAAATAGGATTAATTTGATTGTCTGCAATGTTTTCTTTAATTTCAAGTGCTTCTATTTTTGCCCACAGAACGCCATCTTTATATATTTGAATGAGTCTAGGAAATAAAATATTTTTATACAACTGATAACCTTGTGTGCGATATTCTATCGGCTGTAAAATGGTTCGTAGTGGAAACAAACTATCCTTTTCAACCCAAAGCTGAAGACCTTGAATTTGTGGGTCTGCGTTTCCAACTACAAATGCTAGTTTATTTTCAAAACGAGATAGTGTGATATAAGGCTCTGATTCGTAAACATTTGGTGCTTGAATATCTAAGGTTTCTTTGGGTTCTTTTCCTTCAACAATTTCATTTGATTTTACTGCATCTTTTGGTTGAGAAGTTTTTTCTGGCAGTGGTTTGCGTGTGTTATAAAGATCATTTTCAGAAAGTAAAGACATTCCAAGTTCTTTAAAGTGCGCGAACATAGAATTGTAATCTTTTACGTACAGCAAATCGTAAAACAATGGGCGTTTTGAATCCAAGTCTTTGTTGCCAGTCCATTTGCGTGTGAATTTAACTCCAGAATCAGACACTTTAATTGCATTCATTTGTTCGTCTAAAAACTGAGTGATGGCGTATCCTTTAGATGAAAAGTAAAAATTTTCAGTAAATATTTTTGATATATCTCCAGATTTTCTGAAAAAAGTAACTTTTGATTTGAATAAAACGGAATCTGTTTTTTCATGTTTTTTTGCAAGATTTTTAATGATGTAAAAACTAGGGGGAACATATCCTTGTGCTGATTGTCCAAATATAAGGAGAGTTACAAGTGATAAAAAATACTTGATGTGTTGTGTTTTGTTATGTTTCATTTGTTTGAAAACTCCTGAATTATTTTTTTCATTTCTAACTTCAAATCATCTCGATCTAAAGCAAATGCAACTGTTGCGCGCAAATAGCCAGCTTTATCGCCTGTGTCGTAGCGTTCGCCTTCGTATTCATAAGCAAGCAACCCTTCTGTGCGAGCAAGTTCTGCAAGCCCATCGGTGAGCTGAATTTCTCCGCCACTACCGGGTTTTGTTTTTTCTAATATTTCAAAAATTTTGGGAGTCAACACATAACGACCAGGACATGCATAATTCGATGGCGCATTTTCAGGCTTTGGTTTTTCAACCATTTGATCGACTTGAATCAATCGGTCAGTTAGTTTTGGTCCACCTACGATTCCGTACTTAGAAACATCTTTTTGTGGAACTTGCATTACTCCGATTACAGATTTATTTTTTTCTTCAAACACATCGATGAGTTGGCGAGTGCATTCACGCTTTTTAGAAATGATCAGGTCATCTCCTAAGACGATTGCAAACGGCTCATTGCCCACCGATTTTTTTGCCATCAATACCGCGTGTCCTAAACCTTTGGGTTCTTCTTGATACGCAATTGTAATTTTAGCCAAACGATTTAAATCTTCGATCGTTTTTAAAAGTTCAGGTTTGTTTTTATCTTTTAAAAAGGTTTCTAGCATTTCATTTGCAACAAAATGTGATTTGATTGTTTCTTTTCCATGTGAAAGCACAAAAATAATTTCTTCGATACCTGAGCGCACACATTCTTCAACTGAATATTGAATCATCGGCTTGTCGATGATCGGAATCAATTCTTTTGCCACAGCTTTTGTGGCTGGCAAAAATCTGGTTCCAAGCCCCGCTGCGGGAATGACGGCTTTTCTGACTTTCATTGCGGCTTTCATTTCAAATAATTTACAATAAAAAGCCAAGCCTGTCGCTTGAGAAGAGATAAAAACAAGACGTGTAAGCGGTGATTATGCAAAGCAGCATGCGCTGTTCATTGTATTTTCTTTAAAATGAATATTTCTTCGGCCTGATTCCAAAACTTAAATTAAAAATGAAGTCATTCGTAAGTTAATTAGTTTAAGGGTGCCAGAAAAATTATTAATACCCTTTCAAATGTATTGAGATGCTCTTTACATAAGAAAACCAGTCTTGGAACATTAATTGCGAGGGTGAGAAATATCTACGGCTGTGAGTTCTAATTGCAATCTTACCCATTTTCTTTCCATTCGTATCTCGACAAATTCGTCGATCTTCTGGTCCAAAAAATATAGAAATTACAGTTTCTTCTTTTTGACATACGAAATTCATCTTTTTCGAAATTGTAGAAACCACATCTTCAGCGAATCCGTATCCAAGCGAATTATTGTCATATGTAAATACCCCTTGTGCTTGTGAGAGCATCCATGGGAATGGTTCTTTTGGATTATTAATTACTGGAACAATTTTAATTTTGTAACGATTTCCCTTAGAATTGCTTGAAGTGAATATGTGAAAAGCTCCATTTTGATTTATACATTTAAGATTATGCTCGTCTGTAGGATCTGAAGTGCAAATCGACTTTAGTTTGTTTTCGGCCGACGCTTTTGCAATTTCGTCAATTGTGTTCGCATTGGATACATTCGAAAGTATTAAAAAAGTTAAAACAAAATTAAATAATCTAAGCACAAATTTTACCTCTGTATATTATTAATGAATTTCAAAAATCGCTCACTAATCATAAACCGCAACTCATTTAACAATTTAATATCCACGAGGCACAACAATGCAGCTAGATTTCACGCTGTATTCTTCATTTAAGCTTGATACTTGTTCTCCGTTTGTAGTTGCAACAACTGGCTCGCCTAATTTTTCAAACTTTGTAAAAATGCCATATTTATTAGGTTCCGTCTGACGATTGAAATAAAAGGTACCTGTATTTGTACCGGTGTCTAAATACATTGCAAAAGATATTTGAGACATAACTTTTGGTTTTCTCAGAAAGCGCTTTTTTATAGATTCTTTATAAAATCCATCGCCCTCCACATTAGAAATTGTTACACCGCTTGTGTTTTGAACTACAGTTGTTTGTGCAACTTGTTTTGCATTTCTAAGCAATGAAAGATTACATTTTAAGTCTTCATATGCAAAAACAGAAATTGAAGACAAAAAAGTTAAGCCAATAACAAAGAGGTTCATAAACAACCTTTCTAAAGTTTAAGTGTTCTTCAAAACTTATTGCGGATAACGAAATTTGTGTTCGGTGCCTTCGGTTTCTTGTTTGCAGTCGATGCAAAGAGTGGTCACAGGGCGAGCAAGTAATCGTGGCTCAGAAATTGGCTCTTCACAACGCTCGCAATATCCGAAAGTACCGTTTTCAATTCTTGTTAAAGCTTCATAAATTTTTGTCATTAACATGCGTTCGCGATCGCGAATGCGAAGTTGCATGGTTTTATCTGTTTCAGCACTTGCTACATCCGTCCAATCTGCATAAACTTCTTCATCATGGCTGATATCATTCACAGTTTTTTCCATCTCAGAGCGCAAGGCCATAAGTTGGCTGTTCAACGTCTTTTTAAATTGTTCCAATTTTGCTTTTTCCATAATGGCGCAGTTTTTAACACTGCGCGCATAAAAAGTCCAATAAAAATATCACAAAGCGTTATCGCAATGTTATTATTGATAAATCATGCAAATGCACTCAACTATCAGTCGGCGCGTACTACAAGTCTTGCCGGAGCAGGCAGAGCAGGCTGCCTTTTAACCGATACAGTGACTCTGAACCCTTCAATGCTTGGGTTATATGAGATTTCAGCACTTTCAGGTACCTTAAATTGGTTTAGACCGGCCGCAGACCTCAGTCTATATAATATATCAGTAATTGATGGAACAAACCCCTGGTTTAGCGCAGGCCTTAGTTTTACTCGTGCTCGCAAAGGCGACTTCATACATTTGGCTGTTTCTAAAAAAATCGACTATTGGATTTCAGTTGGAGCTCATGCAAAACGTTTTAACATTCGAACCAAAGATCTGCCTCCTAATGTTCAAGACTATATTCGCTTCGACGGGGGAGCTTCGGTTACGGTGGCAATTCCTAAAGAATGGATTTCAACACCTGTTTTAGTATCGTTAACCAGCGACAATCTTCATCACAATGAAGATGCTGAAAAATATTTAGGACCAAAAGAATTTGGACTCTCAACGAAAGTGAACATGAAAGATCTGCTTTTAGTATACGGCGATTTCATCGAACACATTTCAACGTACTATGGCGGCTACCCCATGTATCACGCAGGTGCTGAGATTTCGTTAGGAAATGAATTATTCGTTCGCGGTGGAATGTATGGATTTCGAAATACAGGTTGGAGTATCGGGGGAGGTTGGGTCGGCCCCAAAGTTGGACTCAATTACGGATTTCAAAAACAAACAAGTGATGCGTTCGAAAAACTGCATACAGTGACTCTAGATTTCTACATGTAGTTGGATAGAAAAATTAACTTAAAAAGATTTTCGGTTTTTTAGTAAATGGATTTTGGCTGACCTTTAACTTATCGTTAGCACCGTAAATTTTTGTAAGCCATTCAGTTGTGAACATTTCTTCGGTATTACCAAGTGCTAAAATTTCACCATTTAACATCCACATAATTTGCGGACAATATTCGGTGGCAATATTTAAATCGTGGCTTGCCAGTAAAATGGTCATTCCGTCGTTATGTAGTTTTTTTAGAATTTCAAAAAAACGAATTTGATAATCTAAATCTAAATTTGCGGTCGATTCATCTAAGAGAAGTGCTTTTGGATTTTGTGCAAGAGCGCGAGCAAGGGTAGTGAGTTGTAATTGGCCGCTTGAAATTTCAGTTACTGATTTTTCAGAAATATTTTCGATGCCTATTGTTTTTAAACTTTCATATGCAATTTTTTCGTCTTGATCAGTTGGTTTGCTCCAAAAATTGGTGAACGGAAAACGCCCCTGTAAAACAAATTCAAAAACACTTACAGCTAATTCTGGAAAAATACTTTCTGGCACGTATGCAATTTTCTTTGCAATCTCACGTCGGGGAATGGTTAAAACATTTTCATTGTCCCAACGAATAAATCCAGTCAAACCGGATGAATCAACTAACGAGCAAAGTAGTTTTAAAAATGTGGATTTGCCAGAACCGTTCGGACCAGCAAGGCAAACATACGAGCCAGAGGGCAGATCAAGGCTTATGTCTCGCAAAACCGGTTTTGTACGATTTGGGTAATGATACAAAAGTTTGTGAACGTTAAGATTCATGATGATCACTTAACTTTCTATTTTTGAATAATGCAAGAAATGCAGGAGCACCAAGCATTGCCATAATTACTCCGACAGGAAGTTCAGATGGGCGCACTATCGTTCGAGCAATTACATCTGAGCAAAGCAAAATTCCAGAACCGCAAAAAAAAGAAAGTGGTATTAGTCGCAAATGTGAACGTGCTCCACCGATTCGTAATGCATGGGGAATGATAAAGCCTAAAAATCCGATCACACCAGCAATGGAAACACTGATTGATGTGATGATTGCAACAATTACAAAAATAATCTTTCTAGTTTTAACAACATCTACGCCTGAGTTTTCAGCAAGTATTTCGGAAGTCGCTAGTAAATCGAGCGGTTTCCACAAAGCTGTACCAATGATTGTGCAAATTAAAATTATAATGACTGCAATGATCGATTCAAGCAATGAAGGAGATGAAAGTGAGCCCAATAGCCAGGTAACGTTTGAGTTCCAAGATGAAGGATCGCTGAGAGCCATGATAAAAGTGCAAATTGAAGAAAAAAACAATCCAGAAATTATTCCTACTAATAAAATTTCAGAACTATTTCTGAAGCTTTTCTTAAGCCATAAGAAAAGACCAAGCAGTGCCGCCAAAGAAAACAAAAATGAAAACAATGAAGTGCTTAATAGAGATGAAGAAAAGATAAGAGTAGAGAGTATAGCGCCTAAAGCAGCTGCAGAAGCTACGCCTAAAGAAAAAGGATCCGCAATGGGGTTTGAAAGTGACGCTTGAATTAAAGTACCTGCTACGGCTAGGCCCCCGCCGATTGCAAAACCACAAATTGTACGTGGTACGCGAAGTAGTAAAAATATTTGTGAGTCAAAAGCCGAAGATGTTCCCACAAATAATGAAACCATGATTCCGAATATTGACAATGAGATTGCATTGAAAAAACCCATTACAAGAGTCCTTTTAGAAATTCATGTGCTTCGATTAAATTAAAACTAGGTTTTGTTAATAGATCTGTTTTAACTACGAATACTTTTTTGTTTTTAACTGCGGATATAGAGTTAAATTGATTCCAATGTTGAATTGATAGCTCTGTATTTTTATCATGTTCCGACATTGGTAAAATCAGAATAATATCTGGATTGCGACTGATTACTTCTTCAGACGAAATTGTGGGATACGAATTAATCGCATCTCTAAAAATGTTTTTCATTCCAACCAAAAGCAACAAGTCATTGATATATGATTTTGCTGAGACAGTAACAAGTGGCTTAAACCCCACTTGAATGAAAATCGTTTTGCTGATTTTATTTTGCGGATGAAGTAGTAATGTTTTTAATTTCTGAACATTGTCTTGAGATTGTTTGTTCAACATTTCTGCAATGATTTCGTGTGAACGAATAATATTTTTTAAGCTATGCGTATCGATTAAAACTACTGGAATATGAAATGATTTGATTCGATCAATCGTTTTCACGTCATTGCCATCTGTGTTAGCTATGACTACGTCTGGTTTTAGCTCAATTACAGTTTCGATTGCGATGCGATTAAAAGCCCCAATGTTTTTAATTTTTTTTAACTGATCGCTTGGTACGTTTGTAAAATCAGTAGTGCCGACTACTTTAGAAAGATCTCCCATTTCAGAGATGGATTCGGTAATAGACGGCATTAATGACACGATTCGATTTACGTTTTTAGGTATTGGATTGTTTGCAAAGTCTAAACTTGCGAAGGAAGAAGTTGTTAATAAAAATAATAATATTAAACACTTCATATTAATTTTCTTTTAAAAGTGATTCCCAATTTGATTTATGACGATAAATAATAATTAAAACGATGAATAAAAATGCTAGTTTTTGACCATCGGAATGACCGAATAAAATGATTGAAAACAATCCGGCAAGCATCGCAAACAATGAGCCCATTGCAGAGATGCGCATTGTAAGTAAAGTTAAAAGATAAATTACGCCTGCTAAAGCGCCAATGTAGTAATTTAAAGCAAACAAAACCCCAAATGCAGTTGAAACACCTTTTCCGCCTTCAAACTTTAAAAACGGCGAATAGCAGTGTCCAATGATTGCTGCAAATCCAATCCAAACATTTTCGCTTCCGCAACCATGTGTGCATTTTAAATAAAGCATGGGGAGTAAGCCTTTTAAAAAGTCTAAAATGAAAGTGAGGGCTCCTGCTTTCCAACCAGCAGCGCGAACAACATTTGTAGCACCTGTGTTACCAGAGCCAACTTCACGCAACGATTTGATTCCCCAAAGCTTAGCAATGAAAACTCCAAACGGAATAGATCCTATAAAAAAAGAAATCAGAAAAGCTAATTCAGGACGAATCATTTTTTAAGACCTTTCATGCGAACGCGCCAAAAATAAAGTGCTGTCGCTACAGTTAAAATGGAAATGAATTGTGATGTGGAGAGCACGTTGTCGATTACAAATCCACGAATTGTATCGCCTCTATAGATTTCGACAATTGAACGAATGATTGCGTATGCAATTACATAAATAAAAGCAAGTTCACCGTCAAAGCGTTTGTGCCTTCGTTTCCAAAGTAAGTAAAAAAATAAACCAAGTAGAGCAACCATTTCATAAATTTGAGTAGGATGAAGTGGAACACCTCTTAGATCTGGTGTAACTAAATCAGAATTTAATTTTATGGCCCATGGCACATGGGTAGGTTTGCCATAACAACAACCGCTAGATAAACATCCAATTCTTCCAAAAGCGTGTGCAATCGGAATTGCAACTGCTCCCAGATCAACTACTTTCCAAATACTGAGTTTATATTTATTGCACCACCAGATGATAAAAAATAAAGCAGCGATGGGGCCGCCGTAAAAAACTAATCCGCCTTCCCAAACATGCCAAATTTCATTGGGGTATTCTTTAAAATATGACCAACGTGTGATTACAAATAATACACGAGCGCCGAGCATACCAACAAGTAGACACCAAAAGGCCATGTCTACGATGTTTTCGCCATTCATTCCTTGCCTGATTGCTTCTTTTTTTGAAATTTGAACGCAAAGTAAAAATCCAATTGCGATGAAAACGCCATAAGCGTGTACTGGAAAATTTCCAATCGTAAAAAGAATGGGGAACATTTACTTTTTACCTTTAGCGTTTTTTTGTTTATCTAAATATTCTTTTTTAAATAAATCAAACATCATTAAGATCACGCCAACGGTAATTGCTGAATCTGCAACGTTGAAAGCCGGAAAGTGTGCGCCGTAATTCCAAAAGAAATCTAAAAAATCGATTACATAATTATAGGCAACACGATCGATTAAGTTTCCAATAGCACCGCCAATGATGAGAGATAAAGTGATGATCATGAGCTTGTCGCTATCTTCGATTTTTCTGAAGACATACAAAATCGCAAAGAGTGCAACCAAAGGCATCAGAATGAAAAAAGGAATTCGAAATTGCGGATTCCAAGTGTTCATCATTCCAAAGGCAGCACCAGGGTTTCGAATGTAAGTAAAACTAAAAAAACCCGGAATGATCGGATGAGTTTCGCCTAATGCAAATTTGCTTATGATCATGTGTTTAGTGAATTGATCAAAAGATATAATGGTTCCAGCAATTGCTAAGAGTAATAAGTATTTTGTTTTCATAGTGAGTCCACAGCGGTTGAACAACGGTTACAAATATCTGGGTGCTTAGAGTTTTTGCCAACTTCAGGAGTGTACACCCAACAACGAGCGCACTTTGAGCCTTCTGCTTTTTTTACAGAAACTTCAATCGTTTTGCCGTCGAGATAATCAATTTTTGAAACAATATACAAACGCGCAAGATCTTCAGTGATTGTGCTGATGATTTTATGCTGATCTTTCGGAATGTGAATTGAAACCGCAGCTTCTAATGGATGGCCAATTTCTTTGGCTTGTCTTGAGGCTTCGAGGGCTTTGTTAATCGGCTCTCTAAACTCTAAAGCGGTTGCGATTTTGTCGTGAGCAGATTTTCTTTGTTCAGAAAATGTGCCTGTAGTGTTCCAAAATGAATCTGCAGTTGGAAAATCTGATTCAAAAACACTTTCTGATAATTTTGGATCAATCATTCGAAGTTGGTCCCAAACCTCTTCACTTGTAAAACTTAAAATCGGAGAAAGAGCAGATGCTAGTGCAACCCCAATTTTATAAAGTGCAGCTTGAGATGATTTTCTTTCTTTAGAGTTTTTTGCCGAAGTATAAAGCCTGTCTTTGATGATGTCGAAATATTGCGCTGACAATTCGGTGGCAGCAAAATTTACGAGAGCGTGATATACGCTATGAAATTCATAATTTTCATAAGAAGTGCGAACTTTATCTAAAAAAACTCTGGTGCGCTCTAATGCCCAAAGGTCTAGTTCGCAGAAGCCAGACTTTTCTTCTTCACCTGGTTTGTAATCATAAATGTTGCCAAGAATATAACGTAAAGTGTTTCTGACTTTTCGGTAGGATTCTGAAATTCGTTCAATGGTTTCCATCGAAAAGCTTACGTCATTTCGATAATCTTCAATGACAACCCAAAGACGTAAAATTTCAGCACCATACTTTGAGGCAAATTCTAGAGGATCAGTTACGTTGCCTTTTGATTTAGACATTTTTTTGCCTTCAGCATCGTTTACAAATCCGTGTGTGAGAACTCGTTTGAACGGAGCGCTTCCACGTGCTTCAACTGCTGTGAGAAGTGAAGTTTGAAACCAACCTCTGTGTTGATCTGAGCCTTCTAAATATAAATCTGCTGGCCAGCGCAGTTTTCGTTTTGGATCTGCCATCACAG
>CAZNGN010000034.1:0-29640 GCA_964572865.1 uncultured Bacteriovoracaceae bacterium
CAATCCCTAAAAAGCATTGCTTTTGTCTTTGTGCCAACCAGTTCCAAAAACGATTATAAGGCTTTGATTACCGTCATCTTGTTCACTTAAACGCCCACTCTCTAGCTTCTGCCTTAACTTTTCATAAGAAATTGAATTTCCCAAGGGTCTAGCATCTGGCATTACAACAAATGGCTTAAGTTGAGATGAATTTGAAAGCCTTTTTGCTTCGTTCAAGGCTTCTATAAAAGTTCTGCAAAATTGAACCAAATCTAAAGCCTGTGCCCGTTTAGGATGGTATTCGCGATAGGTGTCTTCTTTCCAATGTCCCACAATATTATTCACAAGCTTTTCTTGTTCATCTTCTGGATTCACAATGAAGTACTTATCAATCCCAAATGTTTTGCAACTTCGAGCAATGTCATGAATGTCTAAATTGGTTACTGCGGTGATTACTTCTTTTCCGTTACGATCAACCATTGGATCATGAAGAAGAACTACAAATACAGATCGTTTATTTTGCATGATCTACCAAATCAGGTCTACGACTGCGTGTTCTTTTTAGGCTTTGTAAGTATCGCCACTTTTTAATTTCACCGTGATTTCCTGAAAGTAAAACTTCTGGAACATCTTTGCCTTTCCAATGCTGCGGTCTTGTATACATAGGAGCTTTTAATCCACCAGCCACCATTTCATCAGAAATTTTTTCAAAGCTATCTTCATTCACAGATGAAGCTTGGCCAATCACATTGGGAACAAACCTAGAAACACTATCTATCACACACAAAGCGGCGGGTTCACCACCTGTGAGAACAAAATCACCAATTGAAATTTCTTCATGCACAAATGTTTCAATGATTCGTTCATCGATTCCTTCATAGTGTCCGCAAAGTAAAATAAGCTCTTTGTGTTTTGATAAGTCTCTAGATTTTTGAGCCGTTAATTTTTGTCCTTGTGGAGATAAATAGATCACTCTAGGAATTATATTTTTTGAACTAGATGAAAGATCATGGTCTTTGTTTGCTATATTGTCTTGTACTGACTTTTCTAGCATTTCTAATTTCTGAATTCCGCCAAGTGTGTGAATTAATGCTTTTTCAGCTATTTCTGGCATTAAAACCATTCCAGGTCCGCCACCATAAGGTCTGTCATCGACTGCTTTATATTGTCCTACTCCAAATTGGCGTAAGTTTAATAAATCAATTGAAATCAATTGATCATCGATGGCGCGCTTTAATACAGAAGACTCTAAAGGAGTTTTAAAAAATTCAGGAAATAAAGTGAGAACTGTGAATTTCACAATTGTAAATTACTCGATGATGTCGAGAACGGTTCTTTTCTTTAATTTGGTTGAAGCACCAGTTAAAATCGTACGAAGTGCTTTGGCAGTTTTACCTTGTTTGCCAATGATTTTACCAATGTCAGTTTTAGCAACTTTTAATTCGATAACAGTTGTTTGTTCACCTTGGTTTTCAGAAACTTCCACTTGATCGGGAATATCAACCAATGCTTTTGCAATTACATCTATCAACGTAGACAATTCACTTTTCACAATTCACCTCAGCTAATACAGAATTAATTATACAGTAATAAACTACTACTAGATCTATTATTTCGCTAATTTTAAGTATTTTGCAACTGTTTCAGAAGGTTTTGCACCTTTTTTAAGCCAAGCTTGTACAGCTTTCATATCAATGTTTAGCTTTTTTGATTCATCTTTAGTTTTAGGATTAAAAGTTCCTAAACGCTCTAAATATTTACCATCGCGACAGCCACGAGCTTCAGCAGCTACTAAGCGAAAAAATGGTTTATTGTTTGTGCCACCACGTGTGAAACGTAAAACGATCATTGTTACCTCGGTTTAATTATTAACTAAAAATTTTTAATTACCCATTTTATGACTCAAAATGCTAAAGCTTTCAAGGATTTTCTTGATTTCGCATTGCACTATTAAGACGCTATTTGAGATTCAATGCGCGATTTAGAGTTTCTTCTGCCTTATTGTATCTTTGATAGCCTTGTTTCTTGCCTGATTTTTCATATTTTAACTGAGCAATGAGTCCATCTCCTGCATATAAACTTTTTGGTATTTCTGAGTAAATGGGGTCTTTATAAGCCTCAATCGTTTTAATAACCGTCCACCCATTCTTTCTTAATTGTAACACTAACTTGTCTAAAAACATTACAGTTGCATCCATCTCATGGAGCAATAAAACATGCTTCGGAGATCGACCTAAAACTTCTCGAGCCAAATTGTCAGCATATTCTATTCCACCTAATACATTAGCCAAAAATAACTCTTCAACTTTCTTTAGATCTACAACTTTACCCTGTTTTTTAGCTTGGTTCATTTTAAATGAATATAAATAATCGTCATCATCAACTGAAACGTAACCATTTTTATAATGATTCTTTGTAAGCCATTCATGCATTTTATCTCGATCTGACAAATTTGAGCCTTCTCTTAAGAACGGAAACCGAAAATATTTTTCATTTGTCATAAGCGGACTTAGTTTCTCATCTGCATCTTTTGCATCTTTTGAAAATTTTTCAAATCCAATTTTATCAAAATTTACATGAGAACACGTATGATTGCCTATCAAATGCCCTGCATTTTTAAATTTTTGAAGCTCAACGATCGCATTTTCTCTACAAGGATTTGCAAAAATAATTACTTGGGGAACGTTTAAGATTTTGAGTTTTTTAATTAAAATCTCTGTACGCTGGCTAGTCGTAAAAAACTGAGAATCACCGATCGGTGCATCATCAAAAGTAAGAGCTATCTCTTTTGCTAAAACAATGTTGTAAAACCCTAACAAAAAAAAAATAATTTTTAACAAGTTTTACATTCCTGGGAATTTCATCTTAGAAAACATGCCCATTTTAGAGAAACGTTTCATCATTTTGTTCATTTCTTGAAACTGGCGGATGAACTTATTTATGTCTGAAACTTGGGTTCCTGAGCCGTTTGCAATGCGCAGTCTGCGGGAGCCGTTCAATAGATCTGGGTTTTTACGTTCTTTTTTGGTCATAGAGTTGATGATTGCCTCTACTTTTTGCATCTCCTTTTCGGCATCAACACCCTTCATTTGCTCCATGGCATTTCCCATTCCAGGTATCATTTTCATAATTCCTTCAAGTGGGCCTAATCGTTTAATCATTTTTAACTGATCTCTAAAGTCTTCAATTGAAAATCCGCCACCCGAAAACAATTTGGTAGCTGAACTCATTGCCTCTTCTTCGCTGATTGCCTCTCTGGCTTTTTCAACTAAGCCCATGACATCGCCCATGCCTAAAATTCTTGAAGCCATTCGATCGGGATAAAATGCTTCTAAATCTTCAGGTTTCTCACCAATGCTTGCAAAAACAATGGGAACTCCGGTAACAGAACGAGCAGAAAGAGCAATACCACCACGAGCATCGCCATCAAGTTTTGAAAGTACTAAACCAGTAAGTGCAATTTTTTGATGGAATGTAGTCGCTACTTCTAAACCTTGTGAGCCGATCATTGCATCGACAACTAAGAATTTGTGCTTTGGTTGCAAAATATTTTCTACATTTTTTAGTTCAACCATTAATTCTTCATCGACTTGTTGGCGTCCGGCGGTGTCGACAATGAGAACATCAAAAAATTGAGATTCAGCCCATTTTAATCCTTCTTTAACAACTTGAGAGGCACCTTTTTCTATTGGAGAATCGTACGCAGGTACGTCAATACGTTTAGCAAGCGTTAACAATTGCTCTTTAGCAGCGGGACGAGCGCAATCGGCGGGAAGAATTCCCACAGTCTTTTTTTCTTTTTTCTTTAAATATAGTGCTAACTTTGAACAGAAAGTTGTTTTACCTGAACCTTGAAGCCCTGCGATTAAAATCACGACCGGAGCTTTTCCAGCAAAATCTGTAGGAGGGGCGTTTTTGCCGCCTAAAACTTCTACAAGTTCATCGTTAAAAATTTGTACAACTTGTTGACCCGCAGAGAGGTTTTTCCAAATTTGGGCACCGATTGCCTTTTCTTTCACTCGGTCACAGATCTCTTTTGCGACTTTAAAGTGAACGTCCGCCTCTAAAAGTGAACGTCTGACTTCTTTTAAAGCTTCTTCTACATGGGTTTCATTTAATACCCCAGAACCAGTTAGTTTTTTTAATGCGCCCGTAAGTCTTTTTGTAAGATTATCAAACATATAGAAAGTGTGCGGGAATCAATTTCCCAGTTTAGAATGCATCTTCTCCTGTCGATAAAGTTTATGTCGCATATTCGACTTAACAGCAAGGATTTTCTATGAAATTCAAAAAACTAAGCTTTCTCTGGGCTGATCTTTTTTCGAAACGCAAAGATACCGATTTGACGCTCCTCTCAACACTTAAAAACAACTTATTGTTTTCAAAATTAAAACGTAAAGAAATTGCTTACGTTTCAAAGTATGTACACGTTCGACACTATGATCCGAATGAAATTATTTTTGCACAAAATGAAAAAGGATTGGGTTTATACATCATAGTAAAAGGTTCTGTTGATGTGAAAATGAAACCAAATGAAAAAGCTTCAGAAGAAGTTTCAATTCAAACGTTAAGTGCGGGTGGATTTTTTGGAGAATTAGCTCTGGTGGATCAAGATGCGCGACGAACAGCTTCTGCGTACGCAAATTCAAATACAATTCTCATTGGTTTTTTTAAACCAGATTTAATGGAAATTTTAGAACGAAAACCAGAAACAGGTGTGAAAATTCTATATCAATTATCAATTGTTTTAGGAAAACGATTAAGCGAGACCACAGAAGCCTACACTGAACTACAACATAATGTGAATGAGTGGGTTCATTTCAATGAACTCAAAAGGATTGCTTAATGTCTGCTAAAAAGACAGATCATTTAAAAGTTGCTGAAACTAAAAATGAGGCTTCACAACTTAAACCTTTGAAAAAAAAACTCACTCCGAAAGAATGGGCTAAGTTTGGTTTTTTCTTAAGTATCATTATTGGTAGTGTATTAATATTTTTTCTTACACCCACATTATTACCAAGCACATTGATATCTGTTTTATTGTTTTTTGCATTTTCACCTTTGATTGATTGGTTAGAACGTAAAAGTATTTCTAGATTAACTGCGATTGTTGGAGTTTTAATCGTTTGTATTTTAGCAATATCTACGAGTGTTAAGTTTATGTCTCCAGTCATTAACCAAGAGGTAGATAACTTACAAAAAGGTCATACAAAATATTTGGCTCAAATTACTGAAAAACTTCATAAGCAAGAAGAACGTAGTTTCGGACGGGTACCCGTTTTAAAAAATGCAAATTTAACTGATAAAGCGATCGAGTGGTTTAATAAATCTGGTGATAAAATTTTAGCCATCATTCCAAATCTTGCTTCTCAATTATTTTTAGCTATGTTTTTAGTACCATTTATGACGTTTGTACTTTTAAAAGATGGAAATGAAATTCGAAGATCACTTTTAAAACTTGTTCCCAATTCATATTTTGAAACCACCTATTCTTTAAGCTCTAGAATGCTTGAAGATATGGGAGGTTACGTTTCTGCACGATTAATTCAAACTTTGCTTTTTGCCATTCTTTCTACCATTGGATTTGTAGCATTGGGCGTACCTTATGCACTTTTAATTGGAGTATTTGCAGGCCTTGCATCAGCGATTCCCTATTTAGGACCCATTATCGGTGCTGTACCTGCATTATTACTTGCTGTATTAGATCCGGTCATTCCCAATCAACTCATTTGGGTAAGCACCGTATTACTCATTGTTAATGTAATCGATTCGTTTGTCGTTTTTCCATTAATCGTAGGATCGATTGTAAATTTGCATCCCGTTTTGGTTGTGGTTGCAGTATTATTTGGATCTCAACTTTTTGGAATGGTGGGAATGATTATCGCAGTACCGGTTACTACCATTTTAAAAATCTTAATTTCAGAAATTTATTATAAAATTTACGGCAATACCGAATCATTGCAGTAAAGACATAGTAATGTTATCTTGATGTTCTATGAAAACATGGAACGATTTCGAAAAAGCCTACTCAAATATTAAAAACGCATCTACGATTATTGAAGTTTTATCGTGGGATCAAGAAGTATTAATGCCTGAAAATGCTGCCGAACAACGAGCAAATCAAATGGCATATTTACAAACTCACATTCATGAAATGAGAACTGAATCTCATTACATCGAAGGAATGCAAAATGTTTTGCAAGTGAGCGATTTAAATTTATCTCAAAAAAATACATTAAAACGAATTATAAAAGACAGCGTGCGAGCTAAAAAAGTTCCATCTCAATTGGTAAGTGAAATCGCACAAATGGCTGTACGTGCCCAACAATCTTGGAAAGAAGCAAAAACCAAATCAGACTATTCCATATTTAAAGTCGATCTTCAAAAAACGTATGAGCTTCAAAAACTATACGCTGAATGTGTAAAAGAATCTGGGCAAACAAATTATGAAGCTCTGATTTCAGAATTTGAGCCAGATTTTCCAATCGAAAAAATTAGAACTATCTTCAATGGTGTAAAAAAAGAATTAGTTCCACTTTCACAAACGATTGTAGAAAAATATAAAACTCATACAAAGAATCATTTCGATTTATCAATGCCACTTGATGAACAAAAAGTATTAAACTCACAAATTGCCGAACGAATCGGTTTTGATCTTACTCGCGGAAGAATTGATGAATCCGCTCATCCTTTTTGTTCTGGGTCTGGTTCCGATGTAAGACTCACGACTCGTTTTAAAGAAAACGATTGGACCAATTCATTATATAGCGTGCTTCATGAGGCCGGACATGGAATGTATGAGCAAGGTGTTGGAGTCAAATTAAAACAAAATCCTGCAGCAACGGTTCCAAGCCTTGGCATTCACGAATCTCAATCAAGGTTTTGGGAAAACTGCATTGGACGCAGCAAAGCTTTTTCACGATTTATGAGTAAGTTTTTGGCTTCACAATATCCAAAACATAAAATTACTGCTGAAGATTACTATTCACATGTTAATAACCCTCAATTTAGTTACATTCGAGTTGATTCAGATGAAATGACTTACAATTTACATATTTTAATTCGTTACGAACTAGAAGAAGCATTATTTTCTGGAGATGTGAACTTTACTGACCTCCCCCACGCTTGGGATGCTAAAGTGAAAGAATACTTACATCTTCCGAGAGTGTCGGATGCTAAAGGTGTGCTTCAAGATGTTCACTGGTCTTGCGGAACATTTGGATACTTTCCTACCTATACAATTGGGAACATCATTTCAGCTGAATTAAATACAGTTTTAAGATCAAAATTTAATTTAGATGATTTAATTGAAAACGGTAAATTTTTAGAAATTAGACAATGGCTAAATGACAATATTCATTCTGTAGGATTGCAAAAAACTACATTGCAAACGATTGAAGACATCACGGGCCGAAGTCTTACCGTTGATTCGTTTATTCAGTATTTGAAAAATAAATTCTAACTAAACGAAGCTTTTCCTTCTGCGATATTTTCTCCATTGAGTACGATTGCATATGTAATCGGAAATGCTTTTGATAGCATTGCACTGACTCCGCAGTATTTTGTCTGAGAATCAACTACAGATTTAATCAATTTTTCTTTTTCAATATTTCCCTTGATTTGAAATTCAACTTTGGCTGAAATAAATACTTCAGGATATACACCTTTGCTTTTTTCTGCATCTACAGATATTTCAAAGCTATCCATTGGTTGCTTATATTTCTTCATAAAAGCGACTACATCCATTGCTGTACAACCAGCCAACCCTGCGAGAACGAGTTGCTTTGGTGTTAGTGCAGTATCAGTACCAATCGGCGTTTTGGTGTCCATTTTCACTTCATGGCCGTCAGCCAATGCTGTGAAAACCATTTTTTCATTCCAAATTGCGTTTACTTTCATACTATTACTCCTTCTCAATTTTTCTAAGTACAATTTCTAATGGACAAAACTTTGTAAATGACGACTGTAATAAATTAGCTCCAACAAAAGCTGTAAACCACAGCCAATTTGGTGAAACAAAATGTGCAAGCGCTAAACTAATTAATATAAAACTACCTGCAAAAGCTCTAATTTTATTGTCGATACTCATGCTACCTCCTGCATATTTAATTGTTTGACTCTCGATTTACCAATTAGCCAATAATATAATGAAGGCACAGCAAACCTAGAAATTAAGGTTGCTGCTACTTCACCAAATATTAAACTTATTGCTAATCCTTGAAATATTGGATCCATCAACATAACAGCAGATCCAACTACCACTGCAGCAGCAGTTAACAACATTGGTCTAAAACGGATAACTCCTGCACTGATCACTGCCTCTTTTAATTGCATACCTGTAATCAACTGGTGCTCAATAAAATCAACTAATATGATTGAATTTCGCACGATGATACCGGCACCAGCAATGAATCCGATCATCGATGGTGCTCCAAAATAAAACCCTGCTAAAGCATGTCCTGGAAGAATTCCAATTAAACTAATCGGGATTGGTGCCATAATAATCAATGGTAATGAAAAGTTTTTAAACCAACCTAAAACTAAAATATAAATTAAAATCATTACAATTGCGAACGCACCACCTAAATCTCTAAAGACTTCATATGTGATAAACCATTCGCCATCCCATTTAATAACTGGCTTTTGTGTATCCCAAGGCACTTCAGCTGTTTGTTGCTCATATTTAATTTTAGGTTGAATGAGTGCCAAACCATATACAGGAGCTTCTTCAGCGCCTGTCAATTCACTCATTACATAAGCAACTGGTTTTAAGTTTTTTCTATGACGAGTCTCATTTTCAATAAACTTTGGTTTTTTTAATACTTTATTTATTTCTGATGTTCCAGACTCAAATGATGGTAAAGTTTGTCCATTTAAAGGTTGGTCACTACTTCGAGTTTTTTCATCTAATGATAAGACCACATTAATTTCTTCAGGTGATGTTACATCTTTTAATGTTGTGATTTTATTTTCACTAAAACTCATGGCACCAATTTGTGCCACATGATTTGCAGATAGTCCAAGTATACCAGCCTGTGTATAATCAAACTGATAAAGCATTCGTTGTCTGCCAAGTCTATATGTAGTGTCTAAATCAACAACACTTGGTATAGACCTGAATATATCATATATTTCTTGTGATACTTGTTTTCGCGTATTTTCATCAGGTCCATAAATTTCAGCCAACATTGTTGAAAGTACTGGTGGACCTGGCGGTATTTCTAATACTTTTGTGATTGCATTATGATTTTTAGCAAATTGTTGAATAATAGGTCGTATAGACTCTATTATTTCATGAGAACTTTCTTTACGTAACTCTTTGTCTTTTAACAATACTTGCAAATCAATCTGCTCATCACTACCACGTAAAAATGTATGTTTTACCATTCCTGAAAAAGAATACGGTGCGGGTTCACCTGAAAAAAGCTGTATTTTTTCAATATTTTTGTTTTCTAACATTTTAGACGTCAGATCTTTTGTCAACTCAACACTTTTATCTAATGTGGTAGAACTAGGATAATCAATGATTACTTGGAATTCATTTTTATTATCAAACGGTAGCATTTTAACCTTAACAATTTTTAAATATACTAGTGAAAAGGATGCGATCAATAATGCCAATGTAAATAATCCAAATTGCAATGAATTCTTCTTTTTTGAAAGTAACCAATTCATAATATTTATATATAATTTATCTAGCTTACTTTCTTTATGTACTTCTGATACTGGGTTATCTTTTGTTTTCATCAATCGTATGGCAGCCCAAGGAGTTACTATAAAAGCCACGAATAGAGATACAATCATTGCTAGGCTTGCACCGACAGGAATTGGTTTCATATAAGGCCCCATCATACCTCGTACAAAAGCCATAGGTAAAATAGATGCTATCACAGTAAATGTTGCCAAAATGGTAGGATTACCTACTTCAGCTACAGCATCAATAGTGGCTCTTAATATGGATCGATTTGATTTAATATGTAAATGACGTTCAATATTTTCAACTACAACAATCGCATCATCTACTAAAATTCCTATTGAAAATATCAACGCGAATAATGTGACCCTATTTAATGTATAACCAAGAAAATAATAAATAGCTAAAGTGAGCGCAAGTGTAACTGGTATCGCTATCGCAACAACGAAAGCTGCCCGAACGCCCATAAATAATGCAATCAATATTGACACAGATAACGTTGCAATTATTAAATGTTCGATTAATTCGTTTGATTTTGCTTCTGCAGTTTTTCCATAATTGCGAATCACATTCATTTCAATGTCGGCAGATAAATTTTTTGAAAAAACATCAGCCTGAGCTAAGATCTTTTTTGATAACTCAACTACGTTAGTGCCTTTTCTTTTTGCAAATACTATTGAAACCGATTTTTTTACAGAATTACGATCTAAAATCATTGAAACTTTAGTTCTTTCTTCTGGTCCATCTACTACAGTTGCAATATCCTCTATTTTAACAATTTGTCCTGCTCTTTGACCAATTGGAATTTTCTTAACATCTTCTGCATGTTCGATGCGCCCACCAATTTCAACATTAAATGTATTATCTTTCTGCCATGTTTTTTCACCAGGCATAACATAATCATTTCTTTTCAATGCCTCAGCAACACTCAATAGTGAAATTCCCTTATGAGTCATTTGATTTGAATCTGCAATGACACGAACCGTGCGTTTTAATCCACCCAATACTTCCACTCTACTTAAGTCTGGAGTACTCGACAGTTCTCGTGCAAGAGGTGTTATGATTGATCGAAGCTTATAATCGTCAATTTTATCTGAAGAGTAAGTTAAAACTAAAAACGGAACATCGTCGATTGAATATGATTTTACTATTGGATCTAACATTTCTTTCGGTAGAGAAGGTCGAACTGTCATCAATTTATGATGAACTTTAACTAAACTTGGCTCAATAGGTTCGCCAACTTTAAATCGAATTGTAATTAATGCACCATGTGCTTTACTTGCTGAGTAAACATATTCTACTCCGTCTAACCCCCAAACAGCACGTTCGATCGGTTCAACGATTTTTCTTTCTATTTCTTTTGCTTCATAACCTAAATAACCAACTTGAATATCAATCATTGGTACTGAAATTTGAGGCTCTTCTTCTTTAGGTGTTACAAAAACAGCAAATATTCCTATTAAAAGTGAGGTAATAATTATTACTGGCGTTAACTTTGAATGTACAAATTGTTTTGATAATTTTCCTGCAAAACCTTCTTGTAACTTCATGATTCACTCACATTCTGTAAATAGTTTTGTTTCTTTATTTCAATATAATATATTTCTACTTTAGATTTAGAGTCTATAACATCGGACCTTCTAGATAATACTTCAGAAAACTGTAATGCGTTGATCGTACCACTTTGAAAAAGCTTTTCAGAAATTTGTAATTGTTCATTGGTCAATTCATTTGACTCATAAATACGAATTAAGTTTTCACTAATCAAAGGTATATTTTTATTTATACTTTCATTCGTAGCCAAACTGTTCTCATGCATTTGATCGGCTTTTGCTTGAAAAGCTGCAGCTTTTAATTTTGCTTCTTTATATGCACCAATATTTGGAGCACCAAATATTTCCCATTGAAGATACGCACCATATTCGGTTGATTGAGCATTATCTCTAGGTGCATATGCATAGTTCTTAGATCCAAACAAACCAATCTTCGGAAGATATCTTGCTTTTTCAGCTTTCGCATACTCTGACTGCGCTTCTGCTGCTTTTTGTAGCGCCCTTACTTCTAGATTCGAACTATTTTGATTAGAATTCGTTGTATTAAATTTTAAATCGACAAATGCCTTTGGTTTTAACGAACCTACAATTGTAAATAATTGAGAAATACCTCGATTTGCATTTATAATGGAATATATATAATTCATTTCCGCTTTATTTTGAGCAAGCATACTATCTAATTTATTTAGTAAACTTTTCATTCCCAGATAGCCTGAATAACCTAAAGGATTTTGTTTTGATGCTACTTTATATTTGCTTATGAATGCTTCTGTCTTATTTCGCAATGATTCGATTTCAATATTTGCATTATTCAAACTTATCAATTTTGCATATTGTTCAACTAACTCTGAATAAATTTTTGATCTAACAGCCAATAAACTTAGTTTTTCACTTTCATTTTGCAACTTAGATCCATCTACAAAATTTTGCTTCATTCCTCCTTCATAAATTGGTAGATCTAAAATCAATTTAGCATTTTTATACCACTGCCTATTTGGATGATTCATTTTATCAGGGGCAAAATCTGCAGATTCAATAGTACGTGAACCCAATATACTAAATAAAGTTGTAGATGCGTCGTTTGTAGAAATTGCTCCTGCATTTAAAAATAATCTTGGTGCCCAATGTAGTTTTGTCCGAGACAAATTAATTTCTGATGCGTTTGTGTAATTACTTTGAGCTTCTATCGCTCGAGAATGATTCATTGTTTGATTTAACAATTCATCGAACTGTACCTGATTTGCTTCTGCACTCAAATACACTGCAAACAATAAAATAAATAAGTTATATAACCAATTCATATTAGATCTTTCCTTTCACGCCACAATATAATCGACCAAGTGTTTTCATGAGCTCGATCAATCGTTCATCCGTAAGTGAATAGATAATTTGAGTGCCATTTCTTTCACATTTCACTCTACCTTCCTTTTTTAATCTTGCTAAAAACTGAGAGGTGGGCGCTTGCTCTAATCCACATGCATCTTGAAGCTCTTGAACAGAACAAGGTCCATCGGATAGCTTACAAAGCATCAAAAGCCGAACAGGATGAGAAAACGACTTAAATATTAGACTTACTTCATCTGCTTGTTTTTTAGTAACTGGTATTGTTTTCATATTACTTAATATATGATTCATAATATATATTGTCAAGAATATATATTATAATGACCTATTGCGTAATAATTATATACGACAACTTGCGTCTGCTTTTGTTTTTTGGTAGGGTGTGTTCACTCTAAAAATTAAATAAAGGAATCAACAAGATGGCTCTTGAAATCATTACAGTAAATAAAGTTCGTGAACGATTTAAATCTGCAGGCAAAGGCATTTGGTCTAATGTTTCAGATGAAAATTGGGGATCATGGATTTGGCAGCAACAAAACCGCATCAAATCAATGGAGCAATTAGAAAAAGCCATCAATGTTACAAATGATGAACGCATTGCTTTTGAAAAATCGAATGAAATGTTCCACATGGGAATCACTCCGTACTACGCAGCACTTATGGATAAAGATGATCCAAATTGCCCGATTCGTTTGCAATCAGTTCCACAAATCGGTGAATTAACAATTCTTGAAACAGACCTAGAAGATCCATTGGCAGAAGAACGTGACATGCCAGTTCCTGGAATCACTCATCGTTATCCAGATCGCGTTTTATTTTATACAAATCACAACTGCCCTGTATTTTGCAGACATTGTACACGTAAAAGAAAAGTTTCTGATCCTTCCACCGCTGCACAATTAACTCAATTGGAAGCTGGTTTAAAATATATTGAAGAGCACAAAGAAATTCGTGACGTTGTTATTTCTGGCGGAGATCCGTTGTCACTTTCTGATGATCGTCTGGAATATATTTTATCTAGACTTCGAGCTATGGATCACATCGACATGTTTCGAATTGGAACCAGAAACATGGTTACACTTCCGTATCGTGTGACTGATAATTTTATTAAAATTATTAAAAAATATCATCCAGTTTATATCAATACACATTTTAATCATCCTAAAGAGTGTACACTTGAAGCATTTGATGTGTGCGCAAGGCTTGCAGATGCAGGTTGCGTGATCGGCAATCAATCGGTTCTTTTAAAAGGTGTAAACGATAAGCCTGAAGTTTTTAAAGAATTAGTTCATAAACTTTTATTAATGCGCGTTCGTCCGTACTACATTTATCAATGTGATCTTTCTCAAGGAATTTCTCATTTTAGAACTCCGATTGAAACAGGAATCAATATCATTGAAAATTTACGTGGACACACTTCTGGATTAGCAATCCCACAATTTGTTTGTGATGCTCCTGGCGGTGGCGGAAAAATTCCAATCAATCCAAACTATGTAGTGAAGCATGAAGGTAAAAAATGGGTATTGAGAAATTTCCGCAAGAAGGAATTCACATACCTTGAGCCTTAATCAAAGTTCAATTCAAACATATTCTTGGCAAAAAGACTTAATTGAATCTGTAACTTCAATAGATGAATTAATTAAACTAAACCTAGTAAATGCAGATCAGGCTCAGCAATTAAAAGAAATTTCAGAGCAGTATCGTATACGTATTCCTCAATATTATTTATCTTTAATAGATCGTTCGAATTTAGATAATTGTCCGATTCGTAAGCAAGCAATTCCTAGTGTAGAAGAAATTGATCCAATTTTACCCAAAGAAATACTACAATTAAGTCAAAAATATTTAGCAAGCCCCAACCCATGGCTTAACGATGCAATTGGAGACATAGAACGCTTGGGTGCTGCTCGCATTACTCATCGATATCAAAATAGAGCAATCATTCATGTAAGTTCTCTGTGTGCAATGTATTGTCGTTTTTGTTTTCGTAAAACTCACCTGAATGAAAAAGAAAAAGTTCTTTATGAAGGAAGCCTAGAACCAGCACTTCAATATCTAACGAATCATCCAGAAATCAAAGAAGTCATCCTAACAGGTGGTGACCCGCTTTCATTGAATGATTTTGCATTAGATAAATTAATTTCTGAAATTCGAAATCGAAAACATATAAAAGTGTTGCGAATTCACTCTCGAATGGCTGTTACAATGCCTTCAAGGCTTACTGATGATTTAATTCAGACTTTAAGTCGATATCAATCACTCGATTTTAAAATATATTTGGTATCTCATTTTAATCATCCGAAAGAATGTACAAAATTTTCACTCGAACGATTGTATCAATTTTCAAAAAATGGAATCACCGTTTTAAATCAAACTGTGCTTTTACGTACCTTAAATGACGATGCAATTACTTTAACCGAACTATTTCAAAAGCTTTACAATCAAGGCATCTTAAGTTTTCATTTACATCATCCCGATTGGACGAAGGGTACATTTTATTTTCGAAATTCAATTCGCAAAGGATTAGAGATCATTCAAGAGTTTCAAGGAAAACTTTCTGGTCCTGCCAAACCTGAATATGTTTTAGATCTTCCAAAAGGGTTTGGAAAAATTAATATTCAAAACGAAAATTTAAATTCAATCGAAGAATTCAAAAATGAATTGTTTCAAGCGTCAGCTTATATGTTTAAAATTAAAAACACTCGCACAAATCAATTCGAAACTACACACTATTTAGATGCTTCTTATTTGAAGTAAGTATAATCAAAAATATTATTCGAAAGATCGTCACCTGAAATCCAACAACCTAAAACTTTTAGATTTGGATTATGTTCACTGGCATGGCAGTCACGTTTTTCATGGGTTTTACGATCTTCACAAAAACATGTAAATTTTTTGGTCCAAAAATCTTCTCCCATCGTATTTCTTACTAAATATTCACAGGAGTTTGTTTTTGTATTTTTTCTACGTCCCACAACAGTTGAATAGTGGGCCCAACACTTATTGTTGTTTAATATTAATTTAAACAAACGAGCATTAGCACCTAAGGCACTATATCCAGGTCCTTTTTCAGACAATCGAAAACAATAGCCGATTGCTAGCATTCGATCGCTTTCTAATACTCCATCAAAAATTTGCATGATTGATTCACTTGAATAAAAGTTAAAAAAGTCACCGGCATATTCAGGTACAGAATAATTTGAAATTGAATTCGCGTTACAATATTTCGAAATATACTGATATAAAGTTTCTAACTTTGAATCTGAATTTGAGTCAAAAATAAATTGAAAAGTTTTTAAAAGTGAATTTTGAATCGATTTTTCTTTAAAATCATCAGAAGAAATTGCATTTTGGTAAGCTTTTTCAAATGTAGCGAAATCTTCTCCTGGTAGCTTTTGGTATTCATCAAATAAAGTTTCATAAAAGGCCATGATTTCTGCATCAGAAAAATCATTTCCATTTTTTAGATTGCGCATTGCTTGAGTAAAACTATGTGAATTACAATTTCCGTAATTTTGAATTGAATTGAATGACCAACTTAATACAGAAAAATCGAGTGAGTCTTTGTTCCAATGATAAAACGGTGCATTGTATTTATGTACGAATGCTAACCAGTTTGGATTTACACTTTCATTAGCATGATTGGTACGCAAATTTTCATATGACAACATATCAACTGCTGAATGCGCGTAGCACGTATTCATAGGTAGTTGATTCAAAATCGGCATCGAAGAGAGCGGATTTTTAGTCTCAGTATAAAAATTTATATTCGAACATTGCAGGTCTTTAGCATATGTATTGAGCGTTACTGAGAGCAATAGACTATAGCCAACAATGAGAAGATTCCATTTTCTCATTTTTAAAAATTGTGAAGTTTTAATTTTATATTGTAAAGCGCAAATGTTGATTGAAAAATTTTACATGGTTTTCAGAATCAATATGACTCCAATTAATTATTTCAAATAGTTTATCTTTTTAATCAAAAATTAATTTCTTTTAATTTTCAGTTATTTATTTCATGCGCACTATGTCAAATTTTTAGGCATATTTCATGCATTTAAGCGGTGCAAATCTATAGTTTTGTTCGCCATGGATTTGGCTAGCAATTGTGTTTTGAGAGAGGATTATTAACTTTTTATTCAACCCTTAAGGAGAAAATACAACATGGAAAATGCGTATCGTACTAAAAGGGGGTCGCTTTGGGCTGCATCGATTTTTGTTTTAGGAATCTTTGCTGCTTTTGCAACTCCACATGCTGATGCTGCTCAGACCAAAATCGTGTCGATCAATAGCAGATATAATATTAACCATAATTATGAAATGACAGTCTACCCGGGCGACGTTGTCACATTCATGGCAGACTTAGTTGATACCGACTACAATGGTAATCAATATGGACTACAATATGATCCCAGAGATTTCATTTGGAGTTCTGATGCTAGAGCAACAGATTTCTGCGCTCCCGATTGGCAAAATTGTGTAAATTCAAATTTTGAACCGAATCAATATGGTGTAAATTTTTATGTTCCAAATAATTTAACGAATGCTGTAACAATCACAGTAATGAACGAAGATAACGGATCTAGAGATCAAATTCGTTTAGTTCCTGCTTATCAATCTTCAAACAACTATCCAAATAATTATCCTTCACAATATAGTGGATATGACGATTACTACAACGACAACGATGCGTTTGATTATAACCATCATTTATCGCCATATGGTCGTTGGGTTTACATCGGTGGAGAGCGCGTTTTCGTTCCATACAACTATACAGAAGGTTGGGTTCCATATCGTCACGGTCACTGGACATATAGTTCAGTATACGGTTGGGTTTGGGATTCGTATGATCCATGGGGTTGGGTAACTGACCACTACGGATACTGGAGACACCATGGTTCTTATGGTTGGATCTGGGTTCCTTCTGCAACATTAGAGTGGAGACCTGCGTACGCTACATTCTATTACACAAACGAAGGTATCGGTTGGTCACCATATTATCATGGTTATAGCTATGCTCATGGCTATGCTCATGGATACGATGACGGATTCTGGGATGGTTACAATGCAGGAATGCATAATAACTATTACTTCGGACACACATATGTTTATAACCATGATTTCTGTCACAACGACATTTCAGTGATTAACATTACAAATGTGACTATCGTGCAACAACACTATTCTCAAGCTGTAACTGTGAACCAATATGGAATCACCTTAGGCGATGGCAGACATATTACTCCAAGAGCATTCGTAGAATCTCGTGGTGTAGCAGTTCGCGAAGTAAATATGCGTGCAGTTGAAAGACGTACTTCTGTTGATGGTAGAGAATCACGTGTTACTGTTGTTCGACCTGAGCAAAGAATTGAAGCTCCAAAGCAATACCGAGATGCTTCAATAAAGATTGCTCAAGCAACTCGAGGCACTGATTCAAATACTCGTCCAGCACCAGTTGGATCAGTATACAATCCACGCAACGGTCGTGTGGAACAACCAACTCAGCGCCAGGGCGGTGATAACGGTGGTGTGAACAATGGCGGTGGAAACGTCGGACGGGGCGGACCAGTAATGGCTCCACGTAAAGATGACGGTTCATCGATTCCTGTTCCTACAAATCGTGGTCGCACTCAACGTGACGGCAACAATGGTGGCAGTAACAATGGCGGCGGAAGAACAATTCCTTCACCAAGCAATCCTGCTCCTAGCAGAGATGTGCCTTCTACTCCAAACCAAAGAACAGAGCCAACACCAACTAAACGTGAGCCAACTCCTGCTCCAGCTCCTAGCTATCCATCTCCTTCAAGAGGAAATGATGGCGACAGAAACGGTGGCGGATACGGCGGTGGACGTAGCACTCCAGCTCCTGTTCCTCAAAGAACAGAGCCAACACCAACTAGACGTGAGCCATCTCCTGCTCCACAAAGAACAGAGCCAGCTCCAACTAGACGTGAGCCTACTCCTGCTCCAGCTCCAAGTTATCCTTCTCCATCAAGAGGAAATGATAACGACAGAAATGGTGGCGGATACGGTGGTGGACGTAGCACTCCAGCTCCTGCTCCACAAAGAACAGAGCCAGCTCCAACTAGACGCGAGCCAGCTCCTGCTCCACAAAGATCAGAACCATCTCCTAGCAGATCTTCTGGTGGTGGCTACAGTGGCGGAAGCAGCGGTGGACATAGCTCACCAGCTCCTGCTCCTAGCAGACCATCTGGTGGCGGAAGCAGTGGCGGCGGTGGATCTAGAATGGGTGGCGGAAGCAGCGGTGGACATAGCTCACCAGCTCCTGCTCCAAGTAGATCATCTGGTGGATCATCAGCTCCCAGAGGACGCAGATAATATTGTTTGAGACCCTTAACTCAATAAAAGTGAGCTAAGGTGAAAACAAAGTCATTTAAAAGGCCTTTATACAAAAGTATTTAGGCCTTTTTTATTACATAAAAACCCATTGCCCTATTGAAATAAATAAATTGAATTGATACTCAAAGTTTATGAAATCGCAAAAACAACTTTCTCTACCTGGCTATAACATGAAATCTGCTAGACTTTCTCATGGTGGAACTTTAGGAATTGGAAAAAGAAAAACCATTCGTCCAATTGACAGAAAACAAGCTTTGCATGTGGTGCTAAGATCTAGCATAGCTACCGGTGGGCTCTCTATGCTGAATGAAAACTTTTGCAATCACATTGATCGTACTACCAAAAATATTGCGAAAAAATGGGGAGTGAAACTTTATAATTATGCAAATGTAGGAAATCACATTCATTTACTCATCAGAGTACCCTCTCGAGCTATTTGGCAGCGATTTTTAAGAGAACTTGCTGGAACAATTGCTATCATTGTCACGGGTGCAAAAAAAGGAGCAAGTTTAGCAAAAAATGCAACAGGTCGTGGATTTTGGGATCATCTCGTTTTCACTCGGATTGTGAAGTTTGGAAAAGATTTTAATAAAGTTTCAATTTATTTCGTAAAAAACATATTTGAAGCAGCTGGCATTCCAATAAAGAAGCTGTTGGCAAAGGGACTCCGTATTTTAACGATAGCGCCAGATGGAAGAATTCGAATTTAAAATTTTAATGATTGTGCGTTTCACATTCTGGATTGGGCATAGTGTAATTTAAATGACATATATGTTTGATTGATTCCCAAGCTATAAAATTTCTATTTGCCCCATACTTTGGATCAGCAAAATACCCTTGCAAGACATGGTTTCGTGTAAGTGAAAATAGTTCAACATCCGAAAACTGGATTGTACTTTCAACACCAACCACTTGAGCCCCTACTTGTTTGGTAGCAGATTTTGATAATTCAGAAACGATACCATTTTTTTGTTCAATTTCTATTTCAATAAAATTTTTAGAATACTTTGATTGTGAAATTTGATTCAGTCGTAATACAAGTATTTTATATAATGTTTGAGTTTTATTTTTGAAATTGGACGGAGTAAACTTAAGCCGTTTCCATTTAGGCAATTCATTTCTCAATATTTTCAATAAATATTCTTCAACTTTAGCTTCTGTTGCAGATGGACCTTTTGCAGTTTTAGGTATGATGATATCAAAATAAGATTTAATAGTTGAATATTCAACGTTACTAAAAAAACTATTTTCATTTTTTAAAATGAAAGCCCAAACCTTTGAATGAAACGAAAGCGTAATGCTTTCTAAAACAATGGCAGATTTAGCTATTTTTTTTATAAAAATACGCCGTTCCATTAAAGATTTCCTTTTTTAAGCTCTCGATCAGCATATTCTGCTGCTCGCAAAGCTAAAGCCTGAATCGTTAGTGTTGGATTTAATCCACCAGAAGTAGGAAATCCACTACCATCAACAATAAATAAATTTTTAATATCATGCGACTGATTGTATGAATTCAATACAGATTTGGAAGGATTTTTTCCCATTCGTGCAGTTCCCATTAAATGCCACGTATAGCGGCCTGTAATATTATCATGTGCCATTGAAGGCAAATTAACATTTTTCCCACCTGCATTTTCTAAAAGACTTTTCATTTTTATAAAACATGATTCAAGCGCTTTTTTATCGTCAGCATGATATTGATGATGAATTTCGGGAGCAGGTATTCCCCATAAATCTTTTTGTTCTGAAATCTTAATTTGGTTTTTTTCTTGAGGCATATCTTCAACCATTGCTTGTAACTCTTGCGTGTGAATAAAATCTTTTTGAATGTTTTCAATATAATTAGTTCCAAAACCTGATTGTGATAATGAAAATGCAATTGGTGGGGCTTTGCTACCAGATTGTAGGGATCTATGATTAATGAATCCATCCTCTTTTTTAGGAAAATAAAAATCATGAATTCCAACTTTTTTATAATAAGCTTGAGCAAATGAAGTTTCAAATGTGGCAGATGCTTTACCCTCAATATGAAACATCAGATTTTTACCGAGTATTCCAGAGGAATTAGCAAGACCCTCTTTAGCTCCTTTTGGATGTGAATTAAGTAACAATCTTGAAGATTGAATTGCACTAGCTGCTAAAAACAATACTCTGCATTCAATCAATTTTGTTTTACCAGTTTTAATATCAATATATTCAACTGCTTGAATTTTTTTACCTGATTTATCTAATACAGCTCTAATAGCGTATGCATCTTGAATGATTTTAAATTTTTTATTTTTAAGCCGTGGATAAATTACAACATCAGTAGATGATTTTGCACGAAAACGGCACGGAAAACCTGAACACCAACCACATTGCATGCATACTGCTGCACCGGTACGAGAATTAAATTGAGAATGAATGGCAACTGGTATCGGGAAAGGATTCCATCCGAGCTTTCTTGCTCCTTCTGTAAGAAGTTTCTGATAATTGTCTTCTTTTAAAGGAGGCAATAGTACATCTTTTGAACGTTTGGGTTCGGTTGGATCGATGCCGACCTTTCCTGAAATTCCCAATTCTTGTTCTGCTTCAGTATAATATGGTTCTAATTCATCATAACTAATTGGCCAATCAACTAAAGATGTAGAATCTGGAATTCCATATTTTGAAGCTTTTATGAAATCATCATTTCTTAGTCGCCACGATGTTGCCGTATACCGTACAGTTCCACCACCTACTAAATAAAAACTTTGGCCTACTCGAGTTGCTTTAGAAACAATATTGTTGTTACTAATTACTACTGTCGGATCGAGATCAGGAGTAGGTCTATGGCGTTCTAAATGAATCTCTGCTAATTCGTCTTCAGGATTATCAGTAGCATCTCGCTCAATTCCTTTTTCAAGTACAGTCACCTGATAACCTAAATTTGCAAGCTTAAAGGCAGCGAGCCCGCCGCCTGCTCCGCTACCAATAATTACGACTTCTGAATATGGATTTTTACTCATTTATATGTTTCAGATTTTATTTTTTTTCAAAACCACGAGAATCAGACACAAGATACAAAGGTCTGCCTCTGACTTCATCAAATACACGTCCAAGGTATTCGCCAATCATTCCCAGAGCAAGCAATTGAATTCCACCTAAAAATAAAACTACGATCATGATTGAAGACCAACCTTGAATTGTATTGTGGCTTACAAATCTAGAATACAATGTCCAAATGATACCTAAAAATGCCGCAACAGATGTAAATACTCCAGTGTAAGTGGCAAGTTGTAGTGGAAAAGAAGAAAACGAAGTAACTCCGTCAAAAGCAAATTTTAACATTTTCTTAAATGGATAATGTGTTTGCCCATGAATGCGAGATGCACGGTCGTACTTAACACCAGTTTGATTAAAGCCGACCCAAGAAACGAGTCCACGAATGAAACGATTTCGCTCTGGTAGTTTTTTAAGTGCTTCAACGGCTTTGCGATCCATCAATCGAAAATCACCTGTATCAAGCGGAATATCAAAATGAGTTAATCTTTGGATGATGCGATAAAATATTTTTGCAGTCGCAAGTTTAAAATATGTCTCACCTTCACGTTTATTTCGAACACCATACACAACGTGAAATCCTTCTTTCCATTTAGAAATAAAATCTATAATTACTTCTGGGGGATCTTGAAGATCTGCATCCATCACAGTAACGGTATCACCAGTTGCCCAATCAATTCCTGCAGAGATGGCAACTTGATGTCCGAAGTTTCTAGAAAAATGAATGACTTTAAATTTTGAATCTTTTTTTGATAATTCATTTAGCAATGTAGCCGATTGATCGCGACTACCATCATTGACTAAAATTACTTCTGTTTTACATTTAAATTTAGATTCAATTTGGCTACAAACAGAACTCATTCTGACATATAAGTCATTGAGTCCTTCTTCTTCATTAAATACAGGAATTACAATGCTGTGCAGCTCGCTCATATAGACAATATACCCAGATTTTTTTCAATCATGCAATTTGAATAAAAATGGAATCTCAATTTCTTTAGATGTAAGTTTTTCTTCTAAATTGGTGGGGATTTTCCATTTTTTAACAGCGTCGATTGCAGCTAAATCTAAATTTTTATACCCAGAACTTCGGTCAATTCTAATTTCTAGTTTCTTATCTGAATTCAATTTAACTTTTAAAACTACTCTTCCTTCTTCATTTTTTAATCGAGAGACATGCGGATAAATAGGCGTTGGATTGCTTTTCAATAAAAAATCTACAATGTTTTCTTCACTTTGCTCGGTCACACTGCCCTGTGTAGGTGTACCTTCACTTAAATTAGATTGTGCTTCATTTTTTTGAGTATCCAAACCAGGTTTTGTTTCTTTAAAGCGCGCTTTATTTTGAGTGGGAGTAGAATTTCGTTCAATTAATATTTCATTCGACTCAGGTGTTAGTGTTTCTTCATTTTGTGAGTGGAAAATGTAATAAAATAAAAAAACATGAATCAAGACAGATATCGCAATGTATGTAAAAATAGATTTCACAGTAATTAATTTATATGAATTTTAAAAATAAGAAAACGATCATTATTGCATGCATACTCATTTTGATTATGCTTTTAGTTCTTCAAAATACTCCCATTTTTAAAACATGGCAGTCAGCAAATTTATACCAACTTGATTCTGTTCGAAATTTAATTGATTCAATGATTTCAAAATATCAAGCAAATCCAGTGAATTCTATTTTTTACTTTATCATTACATATATTATTGCCACTGCTCTTACAATTCCATTAGGAAATGTATTGAGTATTTGTGCGGGTGCAGTTTTTGGATTCAAAATGGGAATCATAATAGCTTTAATTAGCACAAGTACAGGTGCCACTCTTTCTAGTATGCTTGCTCGTTTTTTATTCAGAAATTGGGCGACCAAAAAAGTAAAATCAATTTTAAAAGAAAAATATGAAATCATTCACCATGAAATTCATCAAAATGCATTCTTTTATATAGTTGGACTACGCATGACTATGTTTATTCCATTTGCTGCTTTAAATTGGACTTTAGGTTTAACTTCTATTTCTGTACGCAAGATTTTTTTATCAACTTTTGTAGGACAAATTCCAGTTGCTGCGATTTTTGTAAATGCTGGCAGATCGGTTCTATCAATCCACACAATTAGTGAAATTTTTACGTTTCGAATTGCACTCACAATTACTGCTCTTGCAGTAATTCCATTTTTATTGACTAGGCTTAAATTTGAAAACCTAAAAAGATCTCACGACCTAGGTAAGGAAAACCTGAAGTAACATATCCTGAGTTTTCAAATAAATTCGTGCATTTTAAAAATGCTCGACCTCGGCCAAAATATTTTTTGGTATCCATTTCAATTCGAAAATTAGTTTGCTGATACGGTGACAACGATTGCGAATCAGTTAGATTAATAAAACGCTTACCCACGAATTCTTCTTCAACATTTACGCCATAGATTGCATTGACAGCATAATTTACACTCAATCCAGCTGTATATGGTGGTTTATAAGGAAACTCATGTCCTGTATTACGATCTAATGTTTTTGAAATATTTGTATATGCCCTTGAAGAAACTGCATTTGTAATTGAAACCTGTGTATCAATCATTGCGCCCGCATTGTATGCATTCGGAACATTTTCATATTTACTTATTGTATTATTATTTTTTGAAACAAATACAGCACGATCATATATCACTGTATAATATGGCTTTATAAAGAGTGAAAATTTTGCAGAATCATATTTTGCCATAAACTCAGTAACAAAATCTCGCTCTACTTTTAACTGATCATTTGGTAGTAAATAGTCATTTCCTGCAATATACCCTGTACTCGCCATAATTGGATAATAAGAATGAACGTATCCACCAGAAATCGCAAAATTTAAGCTTGTATCATAATTATATTGAATCGTAGCTGTGCCATCAGCGATATCTCCAAATGCTGTTGAATTTTCATATCGTATAGAAGGAATCAAACTAAAATCTGAAAAACGAAATGCGGTTGAATGGTTTAAACCAACACCATTGCGAAAATGTTTACCAGAACTATCATTTAATCGCTCATCTAAATCTTCAATCGAAAAAATAGACTCTCCTAAATCGTGTCTATAGTTTGTTCCTATTAAACCGTATGTTCCCAAAGTATGAGAATCTGTACGAGTTGTAAGATCAATGTCATTTTGAACACGAGTGTAGGTGTTCGATAATTTTGCAAATGCTCCTGTATTTTGTGAAACATATTCTGAATCCACATAAGAGATTCCAAATAAATTAAATGTATCTTTTTGATGATCTCTTCTTGGCGACTGAATTGTGAATGGATTTGTTCGATGCTGTCTTGAAAATGTTTCAAGCACATCAACGGTTGCTGTTTTTGAAATGCGATATTTAAATTTTTCCATAATTGCACCCGATGCTGAGTCATTATTTTCTCGAATCGAATGATTTCCATTTTCAGGATTAACATATCTAAAATTACCTTGTGAGCTTTGTAAGTCGAATCCAAATCCCCAATCATAATTTTCTGTATATCTCACAATCGAAGCGTTGAAATCACCTGTGTTTGCTGAGCCAAACAATAATCCCGCACGATATATAGATTCATTTTCAGTAAATAAATGTGGTTTTGAATGATGTGATCTAAAATTAATTCGACCAGAGGCTGCAGGAAAATGCACCATTTGACCATCAATTGTAGGATAAAAAGCTGAAAGACTTTCTACCGAATCAAACATGGAACCAGGTAAAGTGGAAATATTAATTCCAACACCTGCTGGATCTACTACCGGAAATGAATCTACACTCACAGCTGTTGAAGCAGCATTTAAACCTTGAGGCATGATAACTGTTGTTAAACTTTTTGAACCAGAATATTGGTTTACTTGGTGCCCAGGAAGTTTTCGAATTGCATTTCCAATATTTTCATCTGAAGCAATTTTTTCAATACTACTCATTCCATTTGAATGTGTTACTTGATCATTGATTTTGATTCTTTGCGCTTCGACTTCGATGTCTTGAATTGAATCTACAGTAGATTCAGCAAATAAATTGATTGAATTTAAAAAAATAAGAAATGTGATTCGTTTTTTCATAGTCTTCATTTTATAAATGCATCGTAAATCCATGTCAAAAAGATAAAGAATCTGGCAAAAGAATCTATTGACTGGATCTTTTTTTTAAACGCATAATATCAAAATGCCAGTTTTACCTTTTATCTTAACAGCGGTTTGTATTTTTATTATTGCTTATCGTTATTATTCAGCGTTTATTGCTGCAAAAGTTTTAGCATTAGACGCAAACAGAACCACACCTGCTCATTCGCATTTTGATGGTCACAATTATTATCCTACTAATAAGTGGGTACTCTTTGGGCACCATTTTGCAGCCATTACAGGCGCTGGTCCGCTCATTGGACCCGTATTAGCTGCGCAGTTTGGTGTACTGCCAGGTTTTTTATGGCTTGTAATCGGTGTAGTACTTTCAGGCGCTGTTCACGATTTCATTATTTTAACAGCATCTGTGCGACATGGTGGTAAATCAATTGCACAAATTGCAAAAAAAGAAATTGGTCCCGTTGCTGGGATCATTACAAGTATTGCTATATTATTTATTGTAATTATCGCTTTGGCAGGACTTGGCATGGCCGTAGTCAATGCACTATCTGAATCAGCATGGGGAACATTTACAATTGCATTGAGCATTCCTTTAGCTTTTATTATGGGAATTTATATCTATAAAATAAACAACGGCTCAAATACCGCAATCAAACGTGCTTCCTTTTTTGGAGTAAGCGCTCTCATAGCCGCAGTTATTTTTGGAAAATTTGTACCTCAATCTGAGTGGGGTCATTATTTTACATTATCTAAAAATCAAATTACTTTTTCACTAGCTGCTTACGGATTCATTGCAAGCATTTTACCTGTGTGGATGCTTTTGTGTCCAAGAGATTATTTAAGTTCTTATATGAAATTAGGAACAATATTATTTTTAGTAATCGCCGTGTTAGTTGTTCAACCTGATTTAAAAATGCCACTCACTACTCAGTGGATATCTGGTGGTGGCCCCATCATCCCCGGAAAATTATTTCCGTTTGTTTTTATTACAATTGCCTGTGGAGCCATTTCAGGATTTCATGGTCTGATAGCCTCAGGTACGACTCCCAAAATGGTTAAGAATGAACTTGATATGCGTGCTATTGGATATGGCGCAATGATTTTAGAAGGATTGGTTGGTGTCATTGCATTGATCGCAGCTGCTTCTCTGTACCCTGAAGATTATTTTGCAATCAATTTAACAGCAGCAAAATTTCAATCATTGGGAATGAATACTGTGAATCTTCCTCAACTCGAAATGGCCGTAGGCGAATCGGTCGCTGGACGCCCAGGAGGCGCTGTTTCGCTTGCCGTTGGAATCGCACAAATTTTTACAAAACTTCCGTTCATGCAAACATTAATGTCGTATTGGTATCACTTCGCAATAATGTTTGAAGCTTTGTTTATTTTAACAACCATTGATACAGGCACTCGCGTTTCACGGTTTTTAGTACAAGAAACTTTTGGAACATTTGCACCTTCAATGGCAAAACATGATAATTTATTTTCAGCTGTGCTTTCAACGTCAATCGTAGTTGCGGGCTGGAGCTATTTTATTTTCACAGGGAGCATTTCAACCATTTGGCCAATGTTTGGAATTGCAAATCAACTATTAGCTTCTGTTGGATTGGCGATTGGAACTAGCTTTTTAATAAATTCTGGAAAGAAAAAATATATATGGATTACTGTCATTCCATTACTTTTTATTGGAACATCCACAATTACCGCAGCGATTGAAAGTATTTTCAATCAATATATTCCCAATCATAATTATTTGAATGCAACGATTACTTCAATCATGCTTGTTTGTGTACTCATAATCTTGATTGATTTTATTCGTGGTATGATGCTGCAAAAGAACGTCTCACGCCACCAATTAAGTGCGTAAAAGTAACCATCGCATTACCACTTGAAGAAATTGCAACAGATGGCATTAGTCGATTGGGTGCTACTGAAGAATCTGTTCCCGTATACGTATCGAGTTGTGTTGTACTACTCCAATCGGTTGAGTCACGATATCTTGCATAAACATGTTCATTCACAGTTCCACTACCAGCTGAATATGCAACTATGATTTGTCCACGTGAATTAATGGCGGCATCAGCCCAAGTGACATCCCCAACACTTGATCCTACATCAATTGCAGTAGGAGTAGACCAAGTTCGTGTACTTAAAAATTCAGATATCCATAAGCGTTTTGAAGTACCATCTGATTTGATAAATAATAGAATCGCTTTGTTTCCCGATTTAGCTAATACAGGTGGAAATGGGTTTGTTGAATCAGCACCATAATAATAACTGACTTGGCCTGAACCTACAGTAGAATCGAATTGCACTGGCGTATTCATTCCAGCACTAACCGTTCCATCCACATAATAGATGTCTGTGTTGGCACCTGCAACTCCTCGATAAAAAAACATATGAATTGTATTTAAATCATCGATAAATATTTTTGGAAAACGATCAGTACTTGAACCACTGACAGTTGCGACAGCCGTCGAAGACCACCCATTCGTATGTCCATCAAACATTTTATAATGAATTGTATTTGTATTCGTAGCTGAAGCTACGATGCCATCAATATCACTTTGTTCAAAAGCTAAATCCATTCCATAATCGCTTGAATGGCAGGCCATGCTTGAATCGACAACTTGAGTTGTTGTCAGACTATCTGAAGTTTGCGAAAATCTGTAACCTACTCCAATTTCATATTGATTATAGTATACAATATTATTTTGGCAAAATGTGAAGGTAGCTACATCATTCGAATTAACTGCAATTGCCGAAGTTCTTGGCAATGCTTTTTGCGTTACGTCTGGATCACTAACATCTTTTGGAATTACCCAATTTCCTGTGTTTACAGATTTCCAAAAATGATAGACTGAATTTCGACCGTTGAGTGCCGGTGGAGAAAAAATAACAGAATGGATATTTCCTTGGCTATCAACTGTAGATATAGGTCGATGAAAAGTAACTGAGGTCGTCCCCGGATCTAATTGAATGAAAGAAGAACCAGTTTGCCCCCAAATATTACCTAAATAACTATATGGTTGTGTAATATACCCTTTAATCACAGTAGCGGGGCTTGCAGCGTTTTCTGCTCTAGTTTGAATGATTGAAAAATCTGTACTTGCACTACTAACCACAGACATTGGATAACGAACAGTCAAAGAATAATCTACATTGGAGTCATATGAATTTGAATCTACAACCGTGTAATCAATTAAATTGGTCCAACTCCAACTCTTTGTACCAGGTGTACGATCAGATGGCTTCACTTGACTTGTAAATACAGTTTCAGATTTTCCAAGCACAGAGCAGCCAGAAGCAAAATTTGCGATCACTATAAAAGAAATAATGATAGAAATATTTTTAATACACATCAGTATATTTCCTCACATATTGTCTTCTACCTGAAGTTGCATTCCCGTATGAATAACTCACCAAAATTTCATTTGAGTCATTAATTTCACAAGCGGGCATCATAGATTCTGTATCAGTTGTATTTGTTGTTACTAAAGTTTTTACTGTATACCAAGCACCTGCTTTTAATCGTTTTACCATTAAATACACTGCTGTACTTCGAACTTCTTCCCAAACGACAGCAGCGTTTCCTACATTATT
>CAZNGN010000035.1:0-27375 GCA_964572865.1 uncultured Bacteriovoracaceae bacterium
CCAACCCCAGTAATAGGGTCTTTTATATATCCTCCAGGTTTGTTTTGGATTTCGAAATTTCTAGGTTCTGTAAAAAATATATTTTTTGTTTTAAATTTAATAATTTTACCCACAGCGTTATTTACTTACTTTTTGTTTAGAAAATATGTTGATAGTACGTTTGGCTTCATTATTTCAATTGTCTCAATCGTTCATTTAAATAACCGTACTTGGTGGGCACCCGATTGGTTTATTCAGCCTTTAATAATTTTATCATTATTGATTCTTTTAAATACTTCAAAAAGAAGTAGTTTATACCTTATTCTTATAGGAACTTTTTGCGGTATTTCTGTGGTTTTAAAACATAATATTGGATTATTTTTAGGTGTATCGACAGCATTAAAGTTGTTTTATGAATGTATATCGGAGAATAAGAATTCCAGTGTTTTTTCTAAACTAGTATTATGGTTTATAGTCTCGTGCTGTGTGCTCTTTGGAGTTAGATTTTTCATTATTTTGCCAAACATAGATGAAAAAATTTATTATTTAGTTCCGTATTTTATTTTTTATTTTAATATAATTAAATATTTTATAAAAAATAAAAGCATTACAGTAGAATTAAAAACTTTCTTTAAAAGAGAAATAGTTTTTTTATCTGCGTGGTTATTAATACCTACCTTTACATTTGTTTATTATAGTTATTTTCTTGGAATTAAATATTATTTTCACACTTTATTTGGAATGGGTTTTGAATTTATACAAATTTGGGATCGTGGATTACTGAATACAGCATATCAACCAGCACTTCTTTCCTTACAAGGATTTCGAGATAAATATTGGTTTTTTGCGCTTTTTTTCTTTGTTTCTATTCCATTTCTAACGAACTCGATCGTAATATTGAATTTAAAGAAATATCTATTTAGAACTTATAATCAAGAAAAAGTCAGCGAAATCGCGTTTTTGTTAACAAGTATGTTTATGTTTTTTCCTTTAGAAGCATATCATATATTGGCTAGCAAAGTAGTAGTGTTTATATTTTTTGGAGTTTATTATACAAAAATAAACTTTTATAGATATTTAAAGATATTAAAAATTTGTTTTAGTGTTATTGCTTTTTTTGCAGTTCTATTTTTAGTGAGAGATGTTGCTTCATATAGAAAGGCGATTGCTAGTGATGAAAATTTTACTTACATTGATTTGCCTATAGAAAAAACTTTGGCAAATGATATTAAAAATGAAATCGAAATAATTCAAAAAAATACCATTCCAGAAAGTACATATTATGTAGGTTATGAAATTATTTTTCTAAAGCTATTTACTTCAGATTACATGAAATTAAAACCGCAGTTTTTTATTGAGTTGAGACCTAATATGTTAAATGACAATGTTGTTGAAAGAAGTATCGAGAATATAAATAATAGTAATTATTTAGTAGTTTTTACAGATCTTTATGAAGATTATCTTAAAAAGTCTGGTTCAAAATATGATGTTCGTTTAGAAAAAATATTTCAATATGTTGATAAATATTTTCATGTTATTTCACAGTACAAGCCTACGCACCCTGTGAACCCACCAAAAGCAATTATGATCATGAAACGAAATGGAATTAACTAAAATTGCCTTCTCCGATTATTCATTTTACAGTAGCAAATATTGTCTCTTTAAGTGCAAAAAATGAATTAAAGTATGTTGATATCAATTTACGTTCGTTTTTGAAAAACTATTTTTATCATTCATTTTCTAATGAAGGAAGAGTGTTTGTTGTAATAAGCCTATTGCCTGATTTAGATATACTTCCTGGAATGATTTTTCACGATCCATATTTATTTCATCATGGTTTTTCACACAGTTTTGTTTTTGCAATTTCGACAGCTGCTATTGGTAGTTTAATATTGAAACAAATAAAATTATTTCCTTATCTATTGATGGTTTCTTTTTCACATCCCATATTAGATTTATTAAATATTGATCAATTTAATTTATGTACTCAAGAAAACTGTAAACTAATGTTGCTTTGGCCAAACACAAAATTCAGAGTTGCGATTTTTAACGTATATTTTAATTCTATATATTTAACATTACCCAATAAAACAGTACTATTTATGAGTAATTTCAAAGTAATCATACATGATATTTTATTTTCTATTTTGGTAACATTGGTTATTTTGAAAAAAAAATGGTGGAGGTGAACGGGATCGAACCGATGACCTATAGCTTGCAAAGCTATCGCTCTCCCAACTGAGCTACACCCCCACGATATTGAAAAGAGTGTTGTAATATAAGCAAAGCATATATCTTCGTCAAGGATGTTTAAATCGTTGAAATGGTTAAACAATGTTGGTTGCGCGACGCAAAATCATTTGGTAATAATTTCAAGAATTGGTTTATTAGAGCTTTCACGTGAACCAAAATCCAATCCATCGGTGCAATCTGGAGTTAAAACAAAACTATACGCACCATCAACGGAACCCGTAGGTATCAATGTATCAATATTATATGAATTGATACCGATTGAATTGCTCGTCAAATCTGAGTTTTTAGTTCCTATTGTTGCAGGTTTATTTGTCCAAGTCATATTGCTTTCTGTCCAAAGCGTAGTGCCATTGCTTAAGTAATTGCTGGCCTTCCATACTTTAGGTGCATTAGAACTTGTGTTAGTTATATTTAATTTTAGTTTTACTGACGTAATAGTTTTGCCTGTGATGCCAGTTACTGCGAATTTTAAAAATGCATGAGTAATCGAATTGGTAGGAGTAGCCCCGTCGACACTCAAACTGGAAGATGAACCATAGTTTGTTGTAGAGGAACTATCTACATAAGTATCATATTGTGGATAAAATATAAGAACATTTTGTGATGTGCTTGTTCCGGTTGAAGTATTTGTTGCTGTGCTAGTTCCAGTTCCTGTTCCTGTTCCTGTTCCAGTTCCTGTTCCAGTTCCTGTTCCTGTTCCTGTTCCTGTTCCTGTTCCTGACAAAGTTGCTGAAATGATTTCAGAAAAACCAGAAATCTGAGCAGAAGGCAATTCAGAGCGAACACGATAATAATAAGTCGCACTTGAAGGTACATTATCTGTGTAAGTTGTAGAAGATATTCCAGAGAGATTTGCAATCAATGTAAAAGGTCCATTAAAAAATTCAGAACGTTCTAATCGATACCCCGTTACGGTTGTTCCTGCGCGATTGGTCCAAGATAAATGAACTGTATTTGAAACTCTTGAGTTTAAAGATAATATAGGAGTAGTGCATGTAAATGGAAAATTTGTATATTTATTAATGGCGCCTGAACCATCATAACCTAAATAAACAATTGCAGTATTGTTTGTGCAATTTGGTACAAAAGCAATCGCTTCTTCACCTGTATATGAAGATGAAGGTAAACTATATTCTTTAACTAATGTATGAGAAGAATTTATTTTTTCGACACGCAAAATTCCAGATGCATCATACAGAATATATAACAATCCTGTTCGGGTACTAAAATGCATGTCTGCAATATCTCTTCGTCCGGTTACTGGAACCCAAGAAGTTAATTTTGAAACATCGTTTGCGACTGATAAGTTTACATCTAATACCATAATGGGAGCATCGTTTGCAGATGTACCTGCAAAACCATCTTGCATTCCAACTAAAAATAATCCACCAGATCTAGTTGTTCCCCAAGGGTGAAATCCATCTGGCACAAAGGTAATTGCCTCTGCTCTGTGTGATGTATCTACAGCGTTAACCCATTGACTAATATTCCATTCTTTAATTTTTATACCAGTAACTGGATTTACTTCTCGAATGTAACCGGGGTTTTCTTGCAAAATATATATGTAATTATTTAGACCAGCAGTAGTTGTAATTCCTTCTACGTCTCCAGAAATTCCAGTTCCAGAATATGGAGAACCAAAAGAATTGGAATTTACATCCACTTTATAAAGTTTACTTGCGCCAATAAAATAAGCTTTTGGTGAAGTCGCTCCTGATTCAATAAAATTTAAATCAAAAACACCACCGCTAGGTTCAAAAGTGGAAGCTCCTAAATTCATAATTGTACTTGAAAACGTGGCAGGCCAGGGGTCAGCTGCATGAATAGCGCTAGTTTTGAATATTAAAAAAAATAATACCAATATTCTAAATATTTGAATTTTCATTTCATAACCCCACAATGATTCAAATTATAACATAACTATTTAATGGATTCGAATATTCTATTGATAAACAAGTGTTTAGATTCGTTAAGAATTAATATAAGTATATGATATTAAAGGATAAAATTCAATAATATAAAGTTGACCAAAACAATCAAGATAAGGTATAATTAAATTCATGCGGGGCATTGTAAAAGTGACCATTGGAATCGGATTCCTAGGTCTATCTTTATATATCGGGGAGTTAATTGTCGATTGGTATGATACCTTTTCTTGGTCTCATAAACGTAATCAGCAAAAAATAACTCAAGAAAATGATGAAACTGATTCAAAATCAGCTTCACGTTCTATTGCTAGCTTACCTTCACAAAACAATGAAGTGTTAGCGATCGCAAGATCATTAGAAAAAGATCATCGAATTCCATTGGGAGAAAAGAAAATAATAGCAGACAACTCAGGATCTATTGATCCACTTTGGGCAGCCCATCTCGATGATAAAGGAATGAAAGAATTTGATAAAGATCTTGGTAAGTTCATGAAAGATTCTCAAGAAGAAAAAATGATTAAACAATTATTGGTTTTAAATCATGAAGGAGTAACTCATACTCCTGATGAATATAGAATGATTGGCCAGGCACATGAACAATTATTAAAAAATCCTACTGCATCTGCAAATTATATTAAAGATGCATTTGAAGGAATGCCTACAGAAAATTTTGCCAAAGAAAGATCATATTTAATGCAATTAGCGATGCAATTAACAGAAGACCAATCTGCAAAATTAGTGATTGAACAAATGTTAATGAAAGAAATGCAAAAAGATTATGGTCCATATAATCCAGAAAATATTTCATCTTCAATGCCAGTAATTGCAATTAGCAGTTATTTTGCTATGACGTTAGAGCCAGAAAAACGCCAAGCCGCAGGTCAAATGTTTATGAACACTCAAAAAGATCCACAGCTAATTCAAATGTATCAATCAATGATACAACAATCTACGCCGACGCCACAATCTGAGCAGCCACAACAAACTTCTAGTGAGAGTTCAGATTATAGTAGTACTGTTTCTCAATTTAATTCTTAATTACCGTTGATCTAATAAGAGTTTAGGTCCCATTTTTGATTTGGGTGGCTGAACTACATTTCGTTTTTCACCAAATTTTGGTTTCATAGCATGATTTCTTGAATCATTTGTTCCAAAGTCTTTTTTCACTCCACCTTCTATTGCACGCCTTCTTTTTTGTTGGCGATAACGCATAAGAATTTCTTTGTGTTCAGGTTTATGTGGTTGCAATAATGCCTGTTGAATTTTTCGATCAGCACGATCTTTTGCTACGAACAAAGGTGCTTTTGACATTGGGTCTATGCCTGTCCAATACATAGCTGTTGCTAGTGTCATGGGAGTAGGAATGAATGCTTGCACTTGCTGAAGGTTCCAACCTTTTTGTTTTAAGTAGTCATAAATTTTATCCATTTTTTCGTGAGTTGTGCCCGGAAAGCCGCTAATAAAATAAGGAACAACATATTGTTCTTTTCCGGCTTCTTCAGAAACTTTTTCAAAATAAGATACGAATTCATCAAAGTTTTTAAGCCCAGGTTTTTTCATTAAGTGCAAAACATCATCATCTAAATGCTCAGGCGCTACTTTTAAATGTCCACCAACGTGATGAGTAATGAGCTCTTTCATATATTGTTTTCCGGCTTTTTTATCAGCAAGTGACAAATCGTAACGTAAGCCAGAAGCAATATGAATTTTACGAATTCCCGGAATTTTTCGAGCTTTTTGTAGTAGTTCTACTTGCGGAGAATGATCTGTGTGAAGGTGTGGACAAACACCTGGATGAACACAAGAGAGTTTGCGACATTTGTTTTGAATTTCAGTGCTCTTACATCTGAGTTGATACATGTTTGCGGTGGGACCACCGATGTCAGAAACGATTCCTTTGAAACCAGGAACTTTATTTAAGCCTTCTACTTCTTTTAGTAAGCTCTCTTGAGAACGAGATTGAACAATTCGGCCTTGATGTAACGTAATTGCACAAAACGAACATCCTCCAAAACAACCACGTGTTGAGGCAACAGAAAATCGAATCATGTCGGCAGCAGGAATACGTTTTTGATACAATGGATGTTGTTCTTTTGTGAACGGCATTTCATAGATGGAATCTAATTCATTTTGTGACAAGGGCAGAGCAGGAGGGTTGATTACTACCGCTTTGGATCCATGATATTGAATTAATCGTTTTCCATTATAAGGAGAAGCTTCATATTCAATAAAATATGCAGCTTTTGCAAATTTCTTCTTATCATCGCGAACTTCTTCAAATGATGGAATTGTTAGGCGCCCTTCTAAATTTCGAGCATGATCTTTGGTTGCAAGAAAAGCAATTCCACGTTGAGTTTTTAAAAAACGTAAGGCTTCTTGTGTTTCAGGCTGAAGTATAGAAAGTGATTTTATTTCATCTGAAGGTGTAGAATTTATTTTTTCTAATGCACCTTTGAAGGCATCAACCATTGCTGAAGTTGTGCGTTCGCCCATTCCAAATACTAATAAATCGCAGGGCATATCCATTAGAATGGAAGGTCTAATTTTATTTTGCCAATAATCGTAATGAGCCAAGCGACGTAATGAAGCTTCTACACCTCCAACAATGAGTGGAGTTTCAGGAAAAGCTTTACGGGCAAGGGTTGCATATACTGAAGTGGCATAATCTGGACGTTTACCTCCCACACCACCTTCAGAATACATGTCATCTGATCGAGGTTTTTTATTTGCAGTGTAATTGTTGATCATTGAATCAACTGTGCCAGAAGAAACTCCAATGAAAAGGCGAGGTCTTCCCATTTTTAAAAAATCTTCGTGAGAATCAAATCGAGGTTGCGATAAAATTCCAACTCGTAAACCTAAACGTTCAAGCCATCGTCCTAAACAAGAAATACCAAAAGTCGGATGATCAACATAAGCATCACCATTGACGAGCAAAACGTCTAATTCATTCCACCCACGCAGTCGCATTTCTTCTCGATTGGTGGGAAGAAATTTTTTGACGGCTTCTTGGTAGACCCTGTCGTTATTGATCATAAGTGGTTGAAGTTAAATCATATTTTAAGCGTAGCGTCAATAAAGTTGGTTACAGTGTAAATGTCATTATAACCATTTGAAATTAAAGGATATTATTTAATAAAATTAAGGTTCTATTGCAGATTTTGGTAAGTATTCTAAAAATCGATTACGTACTACTTCAATTAATTTAGGAAAATCAGAAGTTTCAACGATTGCATTACTTCGTCCTGTAGCTAAATCAATTTTTTCTTGTGATTCGTGATTGGGCTGAATGGTAAAGTGAAAGTATTTGTTTAAATCGCTATTTTCAATCGAATGAATTGCAAAGGGCTTTTCATTGCATCCAAACTCAATTGCATTGGGATGCAGAATCGGCTGAATCATTCCGAAAGATTGCATGTTTTTCTTAAAAACATCAGTTTTGGCAGGAATAATTCCTTTTTTCCACCAAATATTTTTAAGCAAATCATAGGCTAACTCAGTAGTTTCATAATTTACTGCATGTAATTCTTTTAGTAGTATGTTTAACTCTTCAGTAACCGCATCTTCATATGGTTTATCACTTAAAACCGCCATCGCACCAATGTATATTCCCAAAGCATTAGAATAATTGTCTTCAACTGAGAACGATGAACCAGTTTCTTTGGCAAATTGAGTGGTAACGTGAACTTCAAATCCTGTAATGATTTCATGCCAAAGGGCAATTTCAAAAGCGAGATTTTGAGCAAGTTCTACTGTCTTAGTTAAGTCTATTGCTTTGAGCTCTTCTGCATTTAATTTTGGAAAATATATTTTTTTAGTTCCACCACCTTCTTGTCTGATTGGAAACTCTACGCCCTTTCCTAAAACGGTTGGTAAAATATAAATTAAATGCGCAGTCCAATCAGCAGTATCTCGCAAATGTGCGATGTCAATAAAGCCACCGCGGCAGGTATATGTAATTCCATATTCATCTTTTCCAGATGCAAATTTATGTTTTTCAAGTCGATCTATAGAGGTGAGTTTAGTTACATTGAATAAATCAGTAAAAATTGAACTAGAAAAATTACAGCAGGGTCTAGAATAAGAAGCGATGGGTGTATGTAAGAGTATATCTCTGTTTAAACCATCAAAGTTTGCAAAAACAGATGTAATTAATAGGCTTATGAAAAACATGAGGAGAACATAAAATTCTAATTACATGCTGTCAATTTGAAGTGTTTTTGTAATAAAGTGGATTATTTTACCCATCAATATAACGTAATTATATTCCGATTATGAATACATGAGGGTGTGTAAAATTTTACTAATTTTATATTTATCAATGTTTAGTCTAAATACATTAGTCCACGCACAATGGTATGTAGATTGTTCAAACTATTGTAGTTTTAATGAATTTACACATAATTGCCAAGGGGCATATTGGTTATACCCAGATGGTTCTAAAGGGTATTCTGCTTGGAGTACAAATTATAATGGTTGCTTAGAAGTAAGTGACTCTCAATTAAATACACACTTATTAATGCCAAACCAAATAACTTGTAGCTGTTCAGCGCCTACAACTACACCACCTTTAAATACCTCATCTGCTATGACGGCGACTACTAGGCAAGATCTTGAATTGTTGAGAGCTCAAATTAAAGCTTGGACGTATTGTGGTCCCGATCCACGAAGAAATTTTTCAGATCTATTTCATCCTGTAAATTCAACTAATATTCAGGGCTGTCAATCGATGAGAAAAAATAACGTAAAAAATAGTTATTTATCCGTGGATGGTTGCCTGACTGGATTGCGACCAACCGACGATTGGGTTGGATGTAACTATTCTGGCGATCAAACAGGAAATGCTACTTTAATATGTATGTATGGTGACTATGAAAGATGTAATGATATTAAAGAAGCACAAGATCCTATAACAGGAGCTTGGTATCGAAATCCATTTCAACGTTACCATCCTGAAACTGCATACGGACAACCGTTATTCAGTCGAGATATGATGAAAGGAATGTTGTCATACGTTGCAGTTAAGCGTGACAAACCTGCTCTTACAAAATGGCTAAATTTTATTAAAAATCAACCATTAGCTCCACCAGGAAATTTGATTAATATTTGTCCTTCTAGACCTAATATAACAAAACCTTCTCAAGTTACGCAGGCTCAATGGGATGCAATGTTACCCGACGATCGATGTATGCTTATGCCAGCAGAAGCTGGCTTGTTGTATTTTGTTTCATTATATGTGGGATTCACTAATACAGAATTAAATTCAATTAGTGCTTCATTGTATAGCGCAATGGCAACAGGTTCATTAGTATTAGCATCAGATCTCACAACTGAAGCAAGTACTACACCAGTTGCGGGAGGATCATCCTATCGTGCCGCTTTAATAATGGATGCATTAAATATTTTGTCTATTTCAGGTGGTATTTCGAGTAGTACCATTTTAGGAGCTGCACAAACGATTAATGATCGATCGAATAAGTTAAATCCTGGTTATCATTATCTTGCCAGTAATAAAGTTCCAACAGAATATGGTGCGTATTTAGTTAAAAAATATTGTAAAGGGATTAGACCAAATTATGGTGTCTGGTATCCTTCTGGTTCTTGGACAGGTTGGCCATCAAATTCAAATGGCTATTGGAATTCAGGACAACCAATTATTGCAGGCAATTATCAATATTATGGTGGCTTTGGTCCGTATGGCGTAAAAATATTACCAAACGGTCATGATTGCTTAACTTGGCTCAATATGTATTTAGAAAATGCAAACTATACAGAACAACAATGTGATGCTGGTGATACTTTAATCAATGGTGCATGTTTAAAAAGTGCTTTTGCAGTTCCAACATTGGCATGGATTTACGGAATCAACTATCAACTGAGAATATCTGATGCAAAAATAACGTATGCTCCACTAGATAAAAGTAGTTGTCCGTATGGAGGTACGCTTGAACCAAACACGGGATATCAATATACACCTCAATGTGTATTTAATTCTGGTTTAAGTACTGGACAATTAAATGGTTCAGCAAATTATTGGGTAGATCCAACTCCGAATTGGCCCGGAATTTATTATTCAAAAGTAAATGGAAATTGTATTTATGGAGGCACATCCAGTACAAGTTCAAACTGCTTGATTAAAGCGTATTCTGTTCCAGAAATATTTCCATCTGTAGCGTATACAGTCGATACAAACCCTAGTTATTCAGGTGTATATTATAATCAAGTCAGTGGTGCATGTCCTTACGGTGGAACGATATCTGGCAGTAGATGTCAAATTCGAAGTTTTGCAGCAGGCTTTTTAAATACATCAAAAACTTATTTTGTGAGAGCAAATCCTGCTCATCCGGGAGTATATTATTATCCAAACGTGGTAACTGAGCAACGTCGTAAAGGCTGGCCTTCTGTTCCCGTACAATATGATAAGGGTGTACAATGAAAAAAATGATAACCTTTATACTGTTAATTACTTTTTGTACTCAAAGTATCAATTTATATGCATTTGAAAGAAAACATGTTTCAGACTACGAAATGAAAAATTGTGGAAAATTTACAGTTTATAAAGAATTTAACGGTAAAGATGAAATTGAAGTCTGTAGATTGGATGAAGCACTTACAGATACTGTGAAAAAAACCAAAGGTGCAGAAGTTCAAATTGGAATCAGTGAAAACTTATTAAATACTTTTGATGATGTTTCAGAAGTGATCGATGCAGCACTTTTAGTTCAAGTGAAAGAAAAAGCAAAATCTAGAATTGAAACAGTTTTGGGTGGATGGGAAAAATCAGTTTGTTCCATTTCAACTGAAAAAGAATGTAAAGACATACAAGAAGATATTTCAAATATTCGTAAGTCACTAGAAGATGAAAAAATTGCTCCTAAAAAACAAATTATAAAATATTTAACTATATTTCCGGACATTGAAGATGAAATCGTTGCGAAAAATCCCGAATATAAACCATTGATTTGCAAATATGAAATCTGGAAACATAGACAAAAAGTAATTAAAACAATTGCGAAATGGTTAGGAAGAGCTTCTTTGCTTACTCTTCTGGTAGCAGCCCCAGTGGTTGGTTATTTTTCAATTACTTCTGCACCTGCATTGATGATCGGTGGTGGAATAGGAGAAGTCATTGCAAACGGCGCAAAAATTAAAGTCAGGGTATCAGAGTGGAGTGAAGTCAAAGCAGCCACCTTGTCAAAAAAGTTATTGGGTTTTTATAATGATGTTCAAAATTTAATAGATGTGCTCAATAAAGATCAGAATAAATACAAGGACGAAATCACCAAATTACAAAAACTACTACCAGCACAAAATGAAATGAATAGATTGAAAGACGTTAAAAAATTAAAAACCAAAGCATATAAAGAATTAGTTGGAGGAATTTTAGGAACTGCATTCGGAGTTGCAGCAGTTTGGGGCGGGTTGGAATTATATAAAAGATTTGCCGATTTTAGAACGGATACACCTGCTGTAAACACAAATCAGCCGACAGTTGATCCGTACGGCCCCGTAGGTGGTGATGATGGTGGTTAATATTGAGTTAATTTAATTTTAGTTAACCAATGCTTTGCACTATTTATATGATTTTCAATTCCATTTTTATTTCTTAACCACCATACACCATATTTTAATTGCTCTAAAATTGAACTTTCAAAATAAATTAGTTTTTGAGTTTTTACCTCTTGTTCAACTGTATACCAAGGCAGAAAGCCCCAACCCATTTCAGCTAAAAGTAAACTACGAACAGTTGCAATATCGTGAGCAATGATTTTTGGGTTATCCGTTTTTTGAATTAATTCATAATATATATTTAAATCATTTCGATAGTTATGAATATAGTCAGATGAGTTTTGAGAGATGAATTTATTGCTTAACGTTTTAGAATATTTTGGTGAACAAACTAATCCCATATCTTCTTTTGCAATTAGTTTAAATGCAATTTGTGGATCGTATGGTGTAGTGCAATCAAATCCAAAGTCAACTTGTCCATCTAAAATTAATCGCTCAATACCTTGGTCGTCTGAAATAATTTCTACATTTGTTGTGTTTAAGTTTACTAATTTAGATAGGTCTTTAGAGAGTATGCGCGATGCAAATTCTCTGGTTGTACCAATTCTGATTTTTTCTTTTTGGAGTAGAGATCTATTTAATGTACGCAAAGAATCTTGTGCCCATAAAATAATTCGTTCACCATACGGAGTGATTGTCCACTTATTGTTTTGTTTGGTTAATACTGGGTATTTTTTAGATAAAGTTGTGAGTTTTCTAGAGATTACAGATATGTCTCTGCGATAGTTTTTTGCGAGTGCATCCACTGTTTTATGTGTTTTAATATTTAATAATAATTCAATTTCATCAGATTGAATTGGAAACAAACTCAGTTCATTTGTATTAAGTAGATATTGCATATTATGCAATATCTATATCAAATATTGCAATTATAATCTACCTTTATTTTTGCTAGTTTCTGTTTCAAGAAAAGAGGTAATTATGAATAAAAATAAACTATATTTAGTACATTGCGGTTTTTATGATTCCGAAATATATAATGGAACGTATGAATTTCATGTAAATATCCCCATCATCGCAATCAATGAAGACGAAGCAAAAGCTCAAATTAAAAAATGCCCCAAGTTTCAAGCTCGTAAAATGCATATCGATGGCATTCAAGAGTTAAGTTCGGTTGAGCAAAATAATGTTAAATATCAAATTCAAATAGGAGTATAGCTTATGAAGTATAATCAACCAGTTGCTTTAATTTTTGGATCTAGTTCCGGCATTGGCTATGGTGTTGCAGAAGAACTCATACAAAATGGGTACCTTGTGATTATAACTGGAAAAGATAAAATTAAATTATTAAATGCTCAAAAAAAATTAAAAGCACATGATTCATTTCAATTAGATTTACGTAATGTAAACGATGTAAAAAATGCAATTGATTATGTTATTCAAAAGTATAATCGAATCGATGTTTTAGTTCTAAACTCGGCCCATCCTTTACGTACTCAGATTGATGAATTAAATGCTGAAATCATGTTTCAGGAATTCGAAAACATTTTATCTATACCGATCCAGGCAGTTCAAAAGGTAATTCCGAAAATGATTGAACAAAATAACGGAAGTGTTGTTTGGGTTAGTTCCATTGCCGCAAGCAGAGTAAAACCAAATCTTGCAGCATCAAGTATTTTTAGATCTGCTATCCAAAATACGATCCATTTATTTTCTTTAAAGTATTCTCAATTTGGTCTTCGGTTTAATGAAATTAGGCTTGGATATTTTGATACCGAAGGATTACGTGAAGCGATTCAAAATACAGATCAAATCATAGATCAAATTCCAATGAAGCGTTTAGGTTTGCCTAGTGAATTAGGAAATATGATCGTTCAAATATCAAATCAAAAAATGAATTACTTAAATGGTCAGAGTATTCAAATGGATGGTGGCGGTTTGTAATATTATTGAATTACAAAATTAGAGAAAAATAAATCGTTCACACATGCTTCAATTTTTGAAACTTCTTTTAATTTTTCATTAAACTCACGGATGAGTTGAGATTTGAAAAGTAATTTACCTTGAACAGTATTTAAATCTGTAAACTCTAATTTTGCTAATCCTTTAATTACGATGTCAGTCAGTGCTGCTTTCATTTGAGTTGCTGCACTTTCAGCTTCTTCGTTTCGTAGTTCTACTGCATATGAAATTGTAACGAAGTGAGGTTTGCCTTGGGTGGGCTTAATGTTGATCGTTTGAGTTTCAAAACTTAAGACAGGTTTTTCAGTTTGTGTTTCTTCAGCCTCTTCTTTTTTTACAGCTTCTTTTTTGATTTTTTCCATTTCGACAGATTCATCAATCGTAGGTTTTTTATAGATCATTTTTGTGTAAACAGTTGCTCCCAGAGCAGCGATTACAAGAAGAGTGTTTGCTACGGCAAGTAATAAGCCGGGAGGAAGATTTCTTTTTGGTTTAGGGGCCGCTTTTTCGCCTTCGGCCCCTTCAGCAGGTTTTTCTTCAGCCATGCATTAAATTGTAGACTGAAAAATTAAATTCGTACAGCCTCATAAGGTAAATTGAGGTCTTTGGCTACCTGTAGATATGCAACTTTACCATTATAAACGTTTACACCTTTATAAAGGGCAGCGTCTTTGCTGATCGCTTCTTTAAATCCCATATCTGCTAACATCAATGCATATTTCAAAGTTACGTTCGTCAATGCATAGGTTGAAGTTCTAGCAACTGCACCTGGCATATTGGGAACGGCATAATGAATTACGCCATCCACTGTATAAGTTGGATTGTCATGTGAAGTTGTTTTAATAGTTTCAATACATCCACCTTGGTCGATTGCGATATCTACAATCACAGAACCTGGTTGCATTTGTGAAACTAAGTCACGGCTAACTAATTTTGGAGCTTTAGCGCCAGCAATCAATACAGCACCGATAACTAAGTCAGATTCGCGAACAGATCTCTCAATGTTTTCATAATTTGAAAATAAAGTTTGTACTGTTCCACCGAAAATGTGATCGAAATATTCTAAGCGTTTTGGGCTTACATCTAGAACATTCACTTCAGCGCCCATACCTACTGCAATTTTAGTTGCATTGATACCGGCAACACCGCCACCTAAAATGGTAACACGTGCACGAGGAACTCCAGGAACACCACCTAATAGAATGCCTTTACCGCCAGATGCTTTTTCTAAACAGTGTGCGCCGATTTGAGTCGACATACGTCCTGCTACTTCAGACATTGGAGTTAAAAGTGGCAAAGAACCATCTTCTGGTTGAATTGTTTCGTATGCAATCGCAGCTACTTTTCTTTCCATCAATGCTTTTGTTAATTGAGGAGCAGGTGCTAAGTGTAAGTATGTGTATAAAATTTGGTTTTCACGTAAAAGATTATATTCTTCAGGAAGAGGCTCTTTTACTTTAATGATCATATCTGCTTTGGCATAAACTTCTTTTGCAGTTTCAACTATCGTTGCTCCAGCTTTGATGAATGCTTCATCAGCAACACCAATACCTTGTCCAGCAGAAGCTTGAACTAAAACGGTGTGACCATGTTGTTTTAAAGCTTTAACACCCGATGGAACTAAACCAACTCTATTTTCATTATTTTTAATTTCCTTTGGTACGCCTACGATCATTTTTTTCTCCTTAATAATATTTACGAATTATTTTTTTGATTTAAGAATCATTCCATCAAATGCTGGTTCAACATTTTTTGGAAGCATTTTCTTAAAACTCTCATACTCCAACTCGTGTGTCATATGAGTGAGCACAGTTTTCTTTGCTCCAATTCGTTTTACAATTTTTAAAGACTCTTCCACATTTACATGGGTTGGGTGAGGCGTGTGTCTCAAGCAATCCATCACAAGAACATCTAAGTCTTTTAAGTACTTGTAAGTTTTCTCGGGAATATAGCTACAGTCAGTGATGTATGCAACGTTGTTAATACGAAATCCTAAGACTTCAATTTTGCCATGCATCACAAATAGTGGAATTATTTTAACCCCCTGAAAATAAAAGGGTTTATTGATTTGATGTAAATCAATTGCGGGCTTTCCCCCGCCTTCTTGAGTGTATGTAAATATGTAAGAAAACTTTTTGCGAAGCGCAGTGATTGTTTTTGAGTTTCCAAAACAAGGAATTGCCCGAGACATTAAAAAATTAAAAGTACGCAATTCATCTAGGCCATGAACATGATCAGCGTGATCATGAGTGTATAAAACTGCATCAATCCAGTAAATTTTACTTCGCATTGCCTGCATTCTTAAGTCAGGAGAAGTATCGATCAGGAATGTCTTATTTTTTGATTGAATCAATACACTAGCACGTAAGCGGTTGTTTTTAGAGTTTTTTGACTTACAGGTTTTGCATTTGCAAAATAATACGGGAGTTCCAGTGGAAGATCCGCAGCCTAAAATTGTTAGTTTTGTGCCTTTAACTCTTTGAGGCTTAGAGGATTTAGGTAACATAGCTAACTTGTCTATCCAATTAGCAGTAGATTTAAATTTTGGTTTCTTCATCTTAATTGACTGTGCACTTTGTGTCTCATAAAACTAAGAATCATGCAAGATTCGATTGTTTTTATCACAGGTGGTAGTGGCTTTATTGGTAGCGAAATTATTCGTGCGTTTTGCAATCAAGGCTTTAAAGTACGAGCTTTATTTCGAAAAACAAGCTCTCGCGAATATGTTAATAATTTAAATATAGAATTTATAGATGGTGGAATAAACGATCGCAAAGCTCTAGAAAAAGGTATTGTGGGAGCAGATTATGTTGTGCATGTTGCAGGAATTTTGTTTGCAAAATCAAAAGAAGAATTTTTTAAAACGAATGTAGATGGTTCCGTTTTGCTGGCTAAGGTGTGTTTAGAAAAAAATCCAAACTTAAAACGCTTTGTTTTTATTAGCAGTCAAGCAGCTGCAGGGCCAGCATCGGGATTGACTCCAGTGAAAGAGTCAGATGAGGCAAAACCCATTTCTGATTATGGAGAAAGTAAATTAGAAGCAGAAAATCAAATTACAAATGAGCTATGTAGTCATATTCCATTGACGATCATTCGACCACCGATTGTATTTGGTCCAAAAGATACAGGTATGCTTGAATTTTTTAAGATTGTAAAAAAAGGAATTATGCCTGATTTGCCTGCGCAAAATTCTGAAAGGCAAAAATATATTAGTTTAATATATGTAGATGATTTAGTTGAGGGAATTGTAAAAGCTACCGTATTTAATGAACCGCACGATTTAAAAAAACCTAAAATTTATTTTTTATGTAATGAGACTTATATAACTTTGAGTTCATTTTTAAATGAAATTAAAAACGCATATCAAAATAAAACGTTAAAAATTAAAATTCCTAAAATAGGAATTCAAGCTGTTGCATTGTTGGGGACGCTTGCGGGACATATAACAGGTAAAGTGTATCCGATGAATCTTGATAAATGGAAAGAATCACAGCCTGACTATTGGATTTGCTCAAGTGAATTGGCACAAAAAGATTTAAATTTTAAAACAAAAAGCAATTTAAGTGAAGCAATTCTAAAAACAGCAAAATGGTATTTAGAGCGTCGCTGGGTTTGATTGATTTTTTAACTGTACGGGAAGTTCAGATTCCATGAAACATTTGCCATCGAATAGGCTTCCAAATTGAATTTCAATTTTTGGAGAATAGATGTTTCCAATTACTTTTCCTGAACCGCTCACGGTAACTTTATTTGTTGCTTTGATTTCACCTCTAACATAGCCATCAACGATAATTGTTTCGCCTGAAACTTTGCCTTCTACGACAGAGTTGTTTCCAATAATTAATACAGATTCTTTTGTACCAGACATTTCACCAGATAATTTACCTTCAAATCGTGTATAGTGAGAAAACTCAAACTTACCTGTAATCATAGAGTCTTGATCAAGGATGTTCATTTGATCAGTTTTCATTCTTTTTTACCTCAACCATGTGATTAAATAATAATTCGCCACTTCTGGTGAAAATCAAAACTTGAATTGTCTCAGGTGTAAAAGGCATGCTAAATTGTGTGTTTACCATGCGAAAGCGAGCGATTGAAAAAGTTTCACCTTTTTCAAATTCAATTAAGTAGGGAGCATTTGGGCTAAATGCTTTTTCTGGGTACGAATAAACTGCGTTATGTGAACGAGCCAACGCCAATATATAACCTTTTTGAGATCCATCGTCAGGATTTGGATTGTGTAACTCAAATGAAAATAAATGAGGCTTGCCGGATGCTCCTTCAGTGAATTTGAAATTTGCTGGGTGAATTTTTTCTTCAGACTTTGTTTTATCAAGTACATTGGGAGTAAAGAATGAAAGTGCAGGATTTGTTTTATCAATTTCTTTTGGCGCAGCATTCACTTGAGTTTGATTTTTAATTCGTTGATTAAGTTGTTCAACTTGATCTTTTAAAGATTTGATTTGATCTTCAGGAGTGTTCCCTATCGGAGTGTCGTCAGTCAGTTCTGTCTGAGAATTTGTATTAAACTGGGCAAATTTTGCATTCTTAGTACGAAGATAAAAATGAAGTGTTGTAGCTAAAGATATGATTAGGACAAAAGACAATACACTTGTTAAGAATAAGACCTTTTTAAATAAGCCCGAACTAAATGATATGGTGCGAGGGGTATTATTTTCCTTATATAATACAATTTTAAGGTCTTTCATCTCATCCATTCAACAATGAAGCTGAAAATCTGTCAACTTTTGCAATAAAGAATCCGATAAATCATTGAGGTGGGACTAATGTCCACAAATGTAAAATTACAACCATCACAAGATGTTCTGAAATTTAAAGAAAATGTGGAAGGTAACATTGAGCTTACCAAGCCAATTGAATTAGTGTTTGAAAAGAATACTCAACCAGTAGCTCCAGTTTCAACACAAATAAATCAATCGCAAAAAACAACTATAGTAACAAAACCCAACACTAATAATTCAGGTAATGAAATTTCATTTCAAAAACCAAAAGAGAGTGCAACAAAAGCAATCAAAATTGAAAAAACAAAATTGCAATCAGTACCAGAACCGATTGAAATTCAAATGCAAACTCCACCGCCACCTGAACCTCCCAATGCATTTAATACCAAAATGATTCAGAGAGAAGCGATTAAACCAACGATTAAAATTGAAGAAACTAAGGTGATCAATGCCCCTCCGCCACCACCAGCGATTCCACAGGCGGAAATGACAAAAATCATTGAAAGTAGAAAAGTAACTGAAATTAAAAATAAAACAGAAGTTCAATCAAAAGTAATCAAACTTGATACATCAAAGTTGAAATCGAATTTACAAAATGATGAACCTAAATTGAATTTAAATACAATACAAACTAATAAAAATGTTACTGAACCTACTAAAACTGGCATTGCGATGCCATCGATTGTAAAAACTGAAACGAAAGCGATCAAACCGGAAAAAATTGAAATAGAAAAATCAAAAATTGATATCGTAATCGAGAGCAATTCTGAGCCTTTAATTGAGTTATCAAGAGTAGATATTCAAAGTCCACATAAAGTTGAACAAAATCAAAATGTAAATCAAGAGCCTGTTGTTTCAATAAATCAGACAAAAATAGAAGAAGTAATGACATCTTCCGTTGCGCAAAAATTTGAAGTGTCAAAAGAAGTAGAGACATTGAAAAGTTATTTGGCCTTACGTGAACAAGATGTCGCTGTAATGAAATTACAGGTAGATTACGCAAAAGAAGAATTAAATAAAGCGCAACACTCAATTAAATCTTATATTGTTGAAAATGAAAATTTAGAACACCAATTAAAAAGTTATCGAGATCAGTTAGATAATTTTAAGAAACAAAAAAATAAAAACACTCAAAGTTTTGATCAAGAAGTAGATCGATACAAAATTGAAATCAGATTAAAAGCAGATCAAATTAAACAAATGGATGAAAAATTACAAGCCGCAATTCAAGAGCAAGAGTTGTTAAAAGAAAGAGTAAAGCTTGATATTAGAAAGATTAGAGTGCGTGAAAAAGAATTAGAAACAAAGCTTGAGATTTTGAAAAGAGATTCAGAGACCTTAATTGTTTCCAGAGAAAATAAAATTGTTGAATTAAAAAGAAAAATTGATCTTTTAGAATTTAATTATGACATGCTTCAAGAAAAATATGAAAAAGAAAAACAAAATCACCAAGAATTACTAAATAAGGAACAAGAGCTAGCCAAAGTATTAAAGAAAGCTCTTGGTTTGGGTGATGAAGATTCAGAAATAGATTTTAAAAAAATTAAAAGCGCATAAATAGGTCTTTTAGCTTATGAGCGAAGCAAATAATCAGAAAAAGAAATTGAAATTAGTCGTTAGTGATTTTCATGTTGGTCCTGGTTTGTATTTAAAGGATGGAACCAGAAATATTTTAGAAGATTTTCAATATGATGATTCATTTATTGCCTTTTTGAATTATTACAGTTCAGGTGAATATTTTGATTCAGAAGTAGAGCTAATTATTAATGGTGATTTTTTTAATTTATTACAGATAAACTACATGGGTGTTCATACGCATTTATTAACAGAGAGAATCGTATTAGATGGTTTAAAAAAAAGCTTAGATGGACATAAAGAAATGTTTGAAGCTCTCAAGCGATTCGGAAAAACACCAAATCACAAAATTTCATATGTAATCGGAAATCATGATCAAGGAATGTTATTCGGAAAAGCAAAAAAATATTTTTCTCAATATATTGATCATGAAATTACATTTTATGATTCACATTATGAATTTGATGGAATTCATGTTGAACATGGGCACATGCATGAGTGGAATTCGAGATTTGATTCGAAACGATATTTTGTTTCTCGTGGATTGCCAGAACCGGTATTGAATTTACCTTGGGGTTCAGTATTTGTGAGTGAGTTTTTACCAAAACTTAAAATGGAAAGACCTTATATTGATAAAGTAAAACCTTTTCGACAAATGTTACGATGGATGTTTCTAAATGATGTTCAATTTGCTTTTAAAACCGCTTTTAAAATTATTTACTATTTTATTAAATCCATCTTTTTTCAAGGCGAACGTAAATATTTTACAGTACGTGGAGCTTGGGGATTATTGCAAAACATTACGATTTACCCTGATTTTGATCGAGAGGCTCGCAAATTACTCTCAAATAATCCTGACATACACGCTTTGATTATGGGACACACTCATGTCTTGAAATACAAAAGATATAGAGAAGGTAAAGAGTTTTTTAATACAGGTACTTGGAATGAAGCTACGAATTTACAAATTGGTAATTTAGGTACTCAGCTAATGTTAACGTATGCTTTAATCGAGTATCCTGAAATTCCACAAGGATTAGACTTAAATACGGTTCATGATAAAGCGCTATTAAAACCTAAAGTTAAATTAAAAGAGTGGAAAGGTATTTGGCGTCCTGTAGTAGATGCAGCGATTTAAATTGATTAAATAAAAACTGCCTTTATTTCTAAAGGCAGTTCTTTTTTGCTATGAGTTTACGTACACGAGTACGTAAAATTAGTTTGGGGTTTGTTTATTTCAGGGTCAACTTCATACCGACAAGGAGTTGAAATGCTTTGTTGGTTGTGTCTTCACCCATCTCCATGTCAGAAATTCTGTAAACGTTTACGCCTGCTTTACCAAAAAGTTGAACATTTTTAGTAACATTGTACATGATCGACAATGCTGCTTTTGCGTTGTAACGAGTTTGTGTGAAAAATGTGACCATACCATCACTTTGGCATGTGATGTGGTTGTGTGGATAGTAGTAATAGTTTCCTAATTCATCAGTGAAAGAACCTTCTTGTTGGTTACAAGTACCACCGTAAGAGTTGTCGAATTCGTCTTTTCCTGAACGTACTTCAGAAATAGAACCGGTAAGTGCTACACGAAGTTTATCTTTTACTTGTACGCCTACTTCAGCAGTCACACCGTAACCCTTTCCTTTTACAGCATACATATCAGAGAAGCGTTGAGAAATTGCTAATGCAGAAACGTCAAATCCCATATTTACAAACGCTTTTACTTCATCAGTGATTTGTGTGCCGATGCCCGCTTTGATTCCCACTAAGCTAAAACGTAAATCGAGCGCACTGTCGATGTCTACGTTTCTAGAAACATTTAAATTAAGTAAACTTGCAGAAATAAATCCAATACACTCTGGATCATTTGCAACTTCACATCCTAACGAAACGCCTAAAGTGTTTAATTCAATGTCAGCGTAAGTAAGCAAATTTTTGTTGAAAGCAACATCACTGCGAATTCGAGCGACAACAAAGTAAGCTTGGTTGTCGAACTCTTTTAAAGCTCTGCCATCGACTTTAAGTAAAACATCGACAAAACTATTGCCGTCATATTTTACATTTCGAATACCAGTACCGATTTCGATCATATTTGGTGATTCAGAATCAGTGTCAGGAGTGACTTGAGCAAATGATTGAACTGATGCCAGGAGTGCCAAAAGGGAACAAAGTAACGTTTTCATTTTTATAATCCTCTCTTCTTATGTTCTTTTTTCTTAAATTCTCTTTTTTAAGAAAAATTATTATTAGCCAATTGTCTGTCCCTATGTGCAATCGTGATGCCAACTGCACGGCTATTTAATGGCTTAAAATGAAAGAAAACTTATAATTATTCTTTATCTGGAGTCAGAGTGGCTTTTTTTGAATGATAAATTTTTCATAGTTTAATTTTTTATGTTACGTTCTGCACATGTCTATTTGTATTGTGATCCCATCAAGATTGGGTAGTACACGTTTGCCAGAAAAAGCTTTGGCTGACATTCACGGAAAACCAATGATTGTACGTGTTTTAGAGAAAGCTAAAAAAGTTCGCGGTGTGGATGAAGTGATTGTAGCAACAGATCACGAAAAAATTGTGAAAGCAGTTGAGGCAGCTGGTGGTGTGGCTGTAATGACTCCCGAAAGTCTTCAATCAGGAACCGATCGCGTAGCATATGTTGCTGAAATGAATAAGAAATATTCTATTTATGTAAACGTTCAGGGTGATGAACCAATGTTAGATCCAAATTCAGTAGAGGGTGCAATCGAGTTGGTTAAATCGAAAAAGTTTGCGATGGCCACACCTGCTGCATTTATTCAAAATGAAGAAAATTTTAAAAATCCAAACGTAGTAAAGGTGTTGGTCGCAAAAAATCAACGCGCCGTATACTTTTCTAGATATCCAATCCCGTTTTCACGAGGCGTAATTCCGACTAATTTTGACGGACTTTCGGTTAAGCATCATTTAGGAGTTTATGTATATACAGCTGAAACTTTGATTCAATTTTCTAAACTTTCAAAATCCGATTGGGAAGCCGCCGAATCACTTGAGCAATTACGTGCACTATATCATGGAATCGACATCGGTGTTTCTCACGCAGCTAAAGCAAGTATAGGTGTTGATACAGAACCTGATTTAGACGCAGTTAGACGTGCTTTTGTTTCAAGCTAAAATTTGCTACGCTTAACTTAATTATGTCAGCAAAACCATCCAGCAAATCTAAGAAATATATCTTTGTAACGGGTGGAGTTCTCTCTTCAATCGGAAAAGGAATTGCAGCTTCTAGTATCGGATTTCTTCTAGAACATTCTGGTTTAAAAGTAACAATGATTAAAATGGATCCATACATTAACGTAGATCCAGGTACTATGAATCCTTTGCAGCACGGAGAAGTTTTTGTTTTAAATGATGGTGCTGAATGTGATTTAGATTTAGGACACTACGAACGTTTTACTTCATGTGAATTAACACGAAAAAATAATTTTACCACCGGCCAAGTTTACGAAACGGTCATTCAAAAAGAACGTCGTGGTGATTATTTAGGAAAAACCGTACAAGTAATTCCACACATTACAGATCAAATTAAAGAAAATATTCGTGAAGCTTCAAAAGATGCAGACATTGCAATCATCGAAGTGGGCGGCACAGTGGGTGATATTGAAAGTTTGCCGTTTCTAGAAGCAATCAGACAGTTGCGTTTTGACGTAGGATCTGAGAATGCACTTTTTATTCACGTTACATTGGTTCCATTTATTGGATCAGCAGACGAATTGAAAACGAAACCAACACAACACTCAGTAAAAGAATTACGTGAAATAGGAATTCAGCCAGATATTTTATTGTGTCGTTCAGATCGCACAATTCCAAAAGAGCAAAAAGAAAAAATCGCGTTGTTTTGTAATTTAACTGCAGATTGTGTTTTTTCAGCGCCAGATGTGAAAACAATTTATGATGTACCTTTGAATTTTCATAAAGAAGGTTTAGATGACATCGTTAAAGATCGATTGGGAATTTGGGCTCCAAAACCAGACTTTAGAAATTGGGAAAAATTAATTTCTACTATCCTCAATCCGCCTGATGTAGTCAAAGTGGGTATTGTTGGAAAATATGTAGATCTTAAAGAATCTTATAAATCATTATCAGAAGCATTGATACATGGTGGGGTTGCAAACGAAGTAAAAGCAGAATTAATTTACATTGATTCAGAAGAATTACAAAAAGGAAAAGGCTTTGAATTATTAGATCAAGTAAATGCAATTTTAGTTCCTGGTGGATTTGGTGAGCGAGGCATAGAAGGTAAAATTCAAGCAATCGAGTACGCTCGTACAAAGAAAAAACCATTTTTTGGAATTTGTTTAGGTTTGCAATTAGCAACGATCGAATACGCTCGTAATGTTTGCGGAATCAAAGGGGCAACTAGTTACGAATTTAATCCAAATGATCCGTGTGCTGTAATCAATGTAATGGAAGATCAGAAAAACATTACTAACAAAGGTGGCACAATGAGATTGGGTGCTTACGATTGTCACTTAGTTCGTGGAACCAAAGCGCATGCTGCTTACGGAAAAGATTTAATCTCTGAACGCCACAGACATCGTTATGAAGTGAATAATGATTTTAGAACACAATTAGAATCTAAAGGTCTAGTAATCAGTGGTGTAAACAAAACTCCAAAAGGTGGAGAGCTTGTTGAGATGATTGAATTAGACGATCATCCTTGGTTTGTTGCTTGTCAGTTTCATCCAGAATTTAAATCACGTCCATTGAGTCCGCATCCATTGTTTGCAGCTTTTATAAAGTCTGCTGTTCAACAGAAATCGAAAACTCGTTCATGAACAAAAATAAATTCATCTACATTGCCGGTCCGTGCGTGATCGAATCTGAAGAATTAGTAATGAAAGTTGCAGAAAGTTTGAAAAAAACTGTTTCCGCATTTTCTGATTGGGATTTTTATTTTAAATCTTCATTTGATAAAGCCAATCGCTCTGCACACGATTCGTTTCGTGGTCCAGGATTAGAAAAAGGTCTGCGAATTTTAGAAAAAGTTAAAAAAGAAATGGGTGTGAAAGTTTTAACCGATATTCACACTATAGAACAATGTGAGTCGGCAGCGACAGTAGTTGATGCGATTCAAGTTCCAGCATTTTTGTGTCGCCAAACAGATTTAATTCAAGCGGCAGCAAATGCGGCTTATAAAAATAAAATTAAACTCAATGTAAAAAAAGGACAATTTCTTGCGCCTTGGGATGCTCAAAATATAGTAGAAAAAGTAGAATCTGTAACTTCAACTACAAAACCGCAATGGCTTTGGTTAACAGAGCGCGGATCTTCATTCGGATATAATAATCTTGTTGTTGATATGACTTCTTTCCCAATTATGAGAAAAATGGGAGTACCTGTAGTTTTTGATGCCACTCACTCTGTACAACTTCCGGGGGGAGCTCAGGGAGGAAAAGTTACTGGCGGTCGTCGTGAATTCATAGAGCCATTATCCCGTGCGGCAGTTGCAGTTGGAATTGACGGATTATTCATGGAAACACATCCAGATCCAAAAGTTGCAAAGTCAGATGCAGCAAATGCATTTGAGCTGGCAGATGTTCCTAAATTTTTAAAAACATTGCAGTCAATACGAACCCTAGAATTTCAAGGATGAAAAGAAGGTATTTATGGCAAGAGTGCCAAAAAATCTTGTAGATAAGTTAAAAAAAATCAAAATGCTAATTTTAGATGTCGACGGTGTTATGACTGATGGCCGTATTTGGTGGATCGAAGGCACAGGTTGGACTCGTGCATTTTCTATTAAAGATGGATATGGATTAAAAATTTTAATGAAAGCAGGAATTGATGTTTCTGTAATTTCAGGTGGTGATTCTAAATCAGTGCGTGAGCGCGCTTCCTTTTTAGGAATTAAACATGTTTTCTTAGGCGATGAAAATAAAATGATCGCATTTGAAAAAATTAAACAAGCCACAGGATTTAAAAATGAAGAAATGGCGTTTGTGGGAGATGAGCTTTTTGATATTCCCGTATTAAGTGCATGTGGTTTCTCTGCAACCGTTCCGCATGCGGTGCCTGAAGTAAAAGAAATTGTGCATTATGTATGTGAAGAAGTTGGTGGATTTGGTGCCGTTCGAGAAGTGGCAGATATGATTCGCGTAACATCAGAGTTTTCAGCAGAACGAAAAAAATAAAAATTTATGAAATTATCGGCCAAACCAAAGCCAATTTTGATGACATTGATTGTGATTATGATCGTGCTTCAAATTTTATTTTTAAAACCATCACATATTGAAACAGTAGAAGATGATCCGCAAGGAATGTATACTTCTATTGAAAACCAATTGCAGACATTAAAACAAAAAGACGAAATAAAATATACGATGGAAGATGTACATTACACATCGATAGAAGGTGGTAAACGTCAGTGGGAAATTAATGCAGCAAAAGCATTGGTTTATGACAAAGCAAATGTATTGTCTGCAGATGAAGTAAAAATGAAAATGTTTGATCCTACAAATAAAAATACGTTGATAGAAGGGGATAAGGCTTTATTTAAAGTTGGATCTAAAGAGTTTGATTTAGAAGGACATTTGAAAGTAACATTCCCTGATGATTTTTGGATTCGCACAGAAAAGGCACACTATTCTGGAAATACTCAAAATGTTTCTACTCGTGAACCTTTTTATGGTGAAGCGAAACCCCAAAAAGGTGAATTAATGAAAATGTGGGGAACAGGATTTGAAGGTAATAAATCGGGTCCAGATATTCACATTTTAAAAGAGGCACGAGTACAGATGAAACGTGCTGGAGCAAATGAAATTACAGACGTTCGATCTGATCGAGCTAGAGTTGATCGTATGAAAAAGTTTGCTCAATTTACAATGGATGATCCTGACAAATTTGTAGAATCGAATCAAGGAACTTTATTTATTCGTTCACGCAAACAAGATGCTACATACGATAGTAGTAAATCCACATTGAAATATTTAACAGCTATCGAAGATGTACAAATTCGAGAAACCGATAAAAAACAAGGTGATGGAATGAAATACGCTACCAGTCAAAAAGCTGAATTTGAAACGGTAGAGAATAAAATTATTCTTTCTGGATTTCCTTCTGTATATCAAGAAAAAGATACTGTTACAGGAGAGTTGATTACGGTTTATAGAAATACTAATATTGTTGAAGTAACAGAGGCGAATTCATTTCATGAAGGAACAGAATAAAAAGCATAATAAGCAATTAGTTGCTAAGAATTTATTCAAAGCATATGGAAAAAGATCAATCGTTAAAGATGTGAGTTTTTCAGTAACTTCTGGACAAATTGTCGGATTATTAGGTCCAAATGGCGCAGGAAAAACGACATCATTTTACATGGTAGTAGGTCTAGTACGTCCTGATTCTGGCCAAGTTTTTTTAGATAACGAAGAAATTTCACAAATTCCTA
>CAZNGN010000035.1:27385-29269 GCA_964572865.1 uncultured Bacteriovoracaceae bacterium
AGCTCGAATGGGCGTTGGGTATCTTCCGCAAGAACCTTCTGTTTTTCGAAAAATGACAGTTGAAGAAAATTTAATGTCTGTATTAGAAAATACAGATTTAACCCCTGCTGAAAGACGCGAAGAGCTTTCAAATTTATTAGAAGATTTCAATATTCGACATGTATCTAAACAACAAGCGTATACTTTATCTGGTGGTGAGCGAAGAAGAGTGGAAGTCGCCAGAGCGCTCGCGTTAGATCCTTACTTTATTTTACTAGATGAACCCTTTGCGGGTGTCGATCCATTGGCGGTTGCGGATATTCAGGATATCATTCGCAAATTAAAATCGCGCGGACTAGGCATTTTAATCACAGATCACAATGTAAGAGAAACTTTAGGCATTTGTGATTTGGGCTATATTTTATCTGATGGTATGATTTTAGAAAAAGGAACACCTGAAGAAATCGCTCAAAGTCCACGAGCACGAGAAGCTTATTTAGGTGAAAACTTCAAACTCGATTAGAAGGAATTGATCGAAAATATGGCTTTAGAGATCAAACAGTCTCTCAAATTAAGCCAACAACTTGTGATGACGCCTCAATTACAACAGGCGATCAAGTTGTTGCAATTAAACCGTTTAGAATTGGTAGATGTAATTACCAATGAGCTAATGGAAAATCCTTTATTAGAAGAAGCAGTTGAAACCACTGACAACCCAGAAGGATTAGAAGCAGCAGAGAGGTCGGCTTCGTCTGATCCAACCATCGATGCTCCTCCTGGAGAAGCTCAACAAAGAGAATCTTTGTTAGAAAATAAAAATGAACCTGACAAATTATTGAGTGGTAAAGAAGACATTGATTGGGAGTCTTATGTTGATGATGTAAATAACAATCAATACCTTCCAACAGCAAAAATGAGCAATGATGAATTGCCCAGTTTTGAAAATATTTTAACAAAATCTACTTCTTTAACTGAACACTTGCTATGGCAATTAAACTTATCTGAATTTACGGATGAAGAAAAAAAGTTTGGAGATTTAGTTGTTGGAAATTTAAATGACGAAGGCTACTTAATTGCAAATTTAGAAGATTTAGTTAAAGAAGCGAATATGGATTTTGAAGATGCTGAAGAAGTATTGAAAATGATGCAAAAGTTCGATCCGGTGGGAGTTTGCTCTCGCAATTTGAAAGAATGTCTATTGATTCAAGCACAAATGATGAATCCTAGAAATGAATTGGTTGAAACAATTATCGAAAATCATCTTGTTGATTTAGAAAAGAAAAACTATCAATCAGTTGCAAAAACTCTGCAAATTACTACTGTTGATGTAATTGAAGCGACTAAAGTTATTATGGAGTTAGATCCAAAACCCGGCAGTTCTTTTATTCCAACAGATAATACTCAGTACATCACACCTGATATTTACGTTTATAAAGTGGGTCCAGAGTATGTGATTTCTTTGAATGAAGATGGATTACCAAAGTTAAGAGTTTCTAATTATTATAAAAGTGTTTTAAGTGGATCTAAAAAAGAAGATAAATCGGATGCGACTACGGCTCAAAATAAAGGAATTACAAAAGATTATATTCAAGATAAATTGCGTTCTGCTGTTTGGTTAATACGTTCAATTCACAATCGCCAAAAAACAATTTATAAAGTGACTGAAAGTATTGTAAAACATCAAAGAGATTTCTTTGAAAAAGGTGTTTCATCTTTAAAACCAATGATTTTAAAAGATGTGGCTGACGATATTGGAATGCACGAATCAACCGTGTCGCGTGTTACAACTAATAAATTCGTTCATACTCCAGTAGGAACATTTGAATTAAAATATTTCTTCAACTCTTCAATTTCATCAACCAATGGTGCTGCTGATGTTGCCTCAGAAGCTGTAAAAGAAAAAAT
>CAZNGN010000036.1:0-28809 GCA_964572865.1 uncultured Bacteriovoracaceae bacterium
AGCTGCGTGTGAAACGCCTGAATCAAACCAAACATCTAAAATGTCGGTTTCTTTTCTGAGTGCATTTACATCAATTTCAGTTCCGGCATCGGTTTTGATTCCGGGTTTTAATAATTTTGAAGCTTCCCATTCATACCAAATATTGGGACCATTTTTTTCAATTAAGTCTGCAATGTGATTGAAACTTTCTTGTGAGCTCACAGCATTGCCTGTTTTTTCGCAATAAAACACTGTGATTGGAACTCCCCACACACGTTGACGAGAAATACACCAGTCTGGACGTGATTCGATCATTCCCATGATTCGATTGATTCCCCATTGTGGAATCCATTCTACTTTGTTGATTTCAGCTTTCGCTCTAGCTCTCAAATTTGTTTTTTCCATTCCAATAAACCATTGAGGTGTGGCTCTAAATAAAACTGGTTTATTACATCTCCAACAATGTGGATATGAGTGAGCAATTTCAGAAACCTTTACTAAGTGATCTGTTTTTTTAAGTTGTTCAATGACCAATGGATTTGCTTCAAAAATTTTTGTGCCTTTCCACTGAGGAACTTCATCGGTGTATTTGCCGTAACCGTCTACGGGAGCTAGCACTTCTAAACCGTATTTCATACCGATTCGATAGTCATCGATACCGTGGCCTGGCGCTGTGTGAACCGCGCCTGTGCCAGCCTCTAATGTTACGTGCTCACCTAAAATCACAAGTGACTTGCGATTCATGAACGGATGATTCGTGTTGAGTTTTTCTAAAGATTTGCCAGAAACTTTAGAAGTAATTGAAGCTGTAATGCCAGTGTCAGCAATGAATTTTTCACGCAATCCATCTGCAACAATGAGCACTTCTTTGCCTGTGTCTAATCCAACATATTCAAAATCAGGATGTAGGGAGATAGCTAAGTTTGCTGGAAGTGTCCATGGAGTCGTTGTCCAAATGACGAGCGCCACGGGTTTGCCATTCGAAACTTTTTTCAATTCAGGTGATTTTTTTAGAGCGTCTTCATCAAAGAAAAATTTTACGTGAATCGAAGGAGATTTGTGATCATGGTATTCGATCTCAGCATCAGCTAATGCTGTGGCACAAGTGGCACACCAATATACCGGTTTGTTACCTTTGTATAAATTTCCAGTTTTTGAAATACGACCCAATTCGCGAACAATGTTTGCAACGTAATCGTCTGACATTGTGACGTACGGATTGCCCCAATCGCCAAGGCCACCTAGGCGTTTGAACTGCTCACGTTGTTTGTTGATCCAACCTTCAGCGTATTGTTTACAAAGTTTGCGAATATCAACTTTGCTCAAGCTAGATTTGTCTTTTTTCTCTTCTCGAAGTTTTTTCTCAACTCCTAGCTCGATGGGTAGACCATGACAGTCCCAACCCGGAACATACGGTGAATAAAATCCGCTCATGTTTTTATATTTAATTACAATGTCTTTTAAAACTTTGTTTAAAGTGTGACCTAAGTGGATATTTCCGTTTGCGTAAGGAGGACCATCATGCAAAAGAAACATTGGTTTTGATTTGCGCTTTTCAACCATGCGCTCATAAATTTTATCAGACTGCCATTTCTGAACACGAAGAGGTTCTCGTTCAGGAAGTGAGGCTTTCATAGGAAAATCAGTTTTAGGTAAATTAATCGTCGATTTGTAGTCCATAAGAAGAACAGATCATAGCGATTTTCAGTTTGTTTGCATAGCCTTAGTGCGATGCGCAGCAAATAATCCAAATGCAATTAGCGCAGCGCCCAAAGCTGACCAAAGATCTGGTACTTCATTCCAGAAAAAATAACCAAAAACAGCAGAAAAAATGGGAGCAGAAAGCTGGAAAGGAGAAACTGTAGATGCCTGACCTCCCGCGTAAGCCTTTGTCATAGACACTTGAGCAAGTGTTGCAACTGAGCCCATTCCTAAAATTAAAAGCCACTGATTTGTATTTGGCATTACGAAATTGGGAATCATATGAATTCCACTGATGAGAGAAGAAATTCCAGCGAAACTCATGACGATGAAAACAGAAGGTACCGTTTTGCTAGCCGCTCGAATCGAGACGTAAGCGATAGCCGCAGCAAATGCTGAAATAAATCCTGCCACTCCTGCGACAGATTGATAATGAAGGTCTGGTTTTACAATGAGAGCCATTCCGAAAATTGAAATTCCTACGAAAAAAAGTGATTTTTTAGAGAGTTTTTCTCCTAAAAAAAATGCTGAAAGTAATAGTGTTGGAACGGGCGAAGAATAGTTTAACATGACAGCATCTGCGAGTTTTAAGTTATCAATTGCGTAAAAGTACAAATACATACTAGCTAAGCCAGAGAGCGATCGTAGTAGTACAAATTTAAAATCCTCTTTGAATTTGAATGGATTATTTTTTAAAAGCCAGGGAGATAAAATCAGAAAATTAACAAATGCACGAAAGAAAATCACTTCAGATAACGGAAGCACGCGCAGCACTTTTACAAACACGCCTAAGAAGGCAAACAAAAATGATGAAATGACCATCCAAATAATCGGTGACATTCTTGTATTTTAAATTCAAATGGGGTTAAATTGAAACAAATATGGCAATTTTTTCGAGACAAAAAGAAGCTTTGCGCGCAGCTGTTTACGCCTTTTGTTTGGGTGCTCATCGAGTAACCGAAGAAGTCGATAAAATGCAGTCGTTAATCATGTCAGGGCTTGATGAAGACAAAGGTGAATCTCGCGATGCTCGTAGGACAATGATTTTAGAAAACTATGAACGTTTTTTTGCCACCAGTGATGCTATTCAAATTTTAACTCAAACACTGAACGAAGAAGAACTTTACCCGTTTGGGTCAAAGTGGGTTCAAGAACCTTTAGAAGAATTGTTTCAAAGAGTCATACCATTACATGTAACGTTTGTTGCTTCTCAAGATGAAATAGAAGGAGCTGGTGATTTAAAAAATCCAGAAGATATGACTTTGTATCGAGATGCCGACGATAATTTGTTTTGGGCAGAAAATGAAGCTGAAGAAGAAGACAATGTTAGACTACGATTTCGAAAAGGTTTTAAAAAAATATTAAATGATTACGCTTCTGCAGTAGAGGGCGAAAAAGTTCAACCAGATACAATTGATCATTGGATGCTATTATTAATTAATACCGCATTTCATTCAGGAATGAATGCAGCCGCACAATTATCAGAAAACTCTAAAGCATATTATAAGTGTATTGCAGAACTAGAACTTGAAGAAGAAATTTGGAGTCACTACCCACAATTAACTGAAATTTTTGAAAGACAGTTACGCCGAGAGACCAGAAGAAAAACAGGTCTTGTTTCTGATTTGGATTACGAATGAAAATATTTTTAATGATTTTATTTTTTGTAAGTTTGCATGGTTTTGCAAATGAACGAATCGACTCGATTGCATTTGGAACGCAAATTACAGGCGACACAAATGTTTGGCTTGATTTAAATGAATTTAAACCAATTATCGAATTTGAAAAAAAAGCAAACGTACCAGAGGTGAAAGCGCAGATCGTTGATAAATCTTTGCAATGGATACGTTCAAGCGAAAATATTTTATTGCCACGAGCTCGCGTTCAAATTGCAATTAAAGCCAATGCGGAAGAAGTGACCGCTTTATATGATGATCATGTTTTGCATTTTCAATCAAATCAAGAAGGTTCGTATACTGAATTCTTTTATTCACTTTTTCAATCTAATGAAATTCAAATTTTATATAAAAAACAAAAAATTGCTAAAATCACTTTCAAAATGGATGCGATGGCATCAAAAGCACCCGCACATCGAAGAGCACATATAGACTACACTTGCAATAATTCACAAATTCAATTTAGTAAAATGGACGGTGAATTTTATTCAGTTCAATGCAAAACAATTCGAGTAGGAGACATTGGCTCAGAAGAACCGATGCTTGAAGTTACGTGGATCGCAATGAATTTTCAAATGAAAGCTCCCGTGACAACTGTTTTTCGTGATAGCAATGCTGTGAAAGTTACACTTCAATCAGACGAACATTATGAAAAGGTAATTGAAATATTTGCAAGTGTTCCCAAACGAATCAATCGTATGAAGTTCGCCGGCGGAATTGGTCCGTATATTTTTGAATCACATTTAAAAGCAGAGTCAAAAACAGAATTTGCTCCATCCGCTATGCTTTATGGAAATTTCACTTTAGGAGATACAACTTCCATTCGTGGCTTTGAAGCATTGGTCACACAAAATCCTGCAACGAAAGCATATTTTAATAACTTTGGAATTTATTTTGCTTATGATTTAGCAAGACTTTTAGACAATCGTGTTCAGTTAATGGCATTACTGGGGGGGCAAGGTTTAACATTTGCTTATAATGGAGTAAGTGGCGAAACATTTAGCCAAGCACTTTTTCCACAAGGGTTTGAACTCACCTATTTTAATGCCTTTGGTATTCGAGGCAATAATGCTGGATTTGGAATGTTTGTATTTCCGTCATCAAATAATCCTTATAAAAATATGTGGATTCGATACGGAAAAAGAGTGTTTTACGAACTCAATTATATTAGTTGGGAATTAAGTGAGCGAAAAGCTTCAATGTTTGGAATATCTGTTGGATTTCCATTGGCAGGCTTTTTCTAGGATTTAAATTATGAAAGCAATTCAAATTATAAAATATGGCGATGCTCGTAGCGCATTTCGTATAGTTGAAATTGAAAAACCAGCAATGAGTGATGATCAAGTATTAATTGAGAATGAAGTTTCGGGTTTAAACTTCGCAGATGTTGTTGCAAGACTTGGTCAATATGATGCTGCTCCACCGTTGCCTTCTATCATTGGTTACGATGTAGTTGGAAAAATTATTTCGATTGGAAAAAATGTTAAAAACGTAAAAGTGGGAGACCGCGTAACCGCAATGACAAGATTTGGAGGATACGCACAGTTTTCAGTTACCAATGCGCTTGCGTGTGCAAAAATTCCGAATGAAGTAAACGCAGTTGAAGCGTGCGCACTAACGACACAATATTGTACTGCTCATTTTACAGCAGAAGAAATGATCAAACTTCATGAGGGTGATTTGGTTCTCATTCACGCAGCGGCAGGTGGAGTGGGAACCGCTCTTGTTCAAATTGCAAAACACTATCGCTGTGAAATTTTTGCAACAGTAGGTTCTGATGAAAAAGTTGAATACTTAAAATCAATTGGTGTGCAACATCCAATTAATTATTTGAAAAATAATTTTAAAGATGAAGTGAAAAAAATTACAAAATCTGAAACACCGCTTGATGTTGTTTTTGATGCGATTGGTGGTGCAAACTTTCGAAAAGGTGTTTCACTTTTAAATGCAGGCGGAAGAATGGTTGCTTATGGCGCTTCTAGCATGACCGATGCAAAAAATAAGTTCACTCAACTTTACGCAGGACTTCAATTTGGAATTTTTCATCCAGCGCAATGGTTAATCCCTTCAAGATCTTTAATCGGGGTTAATATGTTAGCAATTGCAGATAAAAATCAAAAAATGCTGCAAAGAATATTAGTTGATGTAGCTCAACGCTATCAATCGGGAATTTATAAACCAGTTGTTGCAAAAGTATTTCAAGCAGATAAAATCGCAGAGGCTCACGAGTTTATGCAAAGTAGAAAATCAATCGGCAAGATTGCCATTCAATGGAGATGAAAAATGAAAATTATAATTTTAACAATTTTTATGAGTGTATTAAATGTTAACGCAAGTGTGATATCAAAGCCGGTTGAATATAAAGCAGGTGAAGCAACGTTAGAAGGTTCATTGGTTCAAGACACAAAAGGTCCTAATGTAAAACCTGCAGTTATTATTGTTCACGATTGGATGGGAAATGGTTCGTACTCGCAAATGCGTGCCGAGCAGTTAGCAAAATTAGGTTTTGTAGCTTTTACAGCTGACATTTATGGAAAAGGAATTCGTCCGAAAAATGTGCAAGAAGCAATGGAACAGGCAGGAAAATATAAGGGCGATCGAAATTTAATGAGAGAACGAGCAAAAGCAGCTTTTGATTATGTAAAAACATTGAAAAATATTGATTCCAAAAAAATATTTGCGATTGGTTACTGTTTTGGCGGTACGACAGTCTTAGAAATGGCTCGTTCTGGTCTTGAGTTAAAAGGTGTTGCAAGTTTTCATGGTGGATTGGACTTTCCGAATCAAGATGATTACAAAAACATAAAAGCAAAAGTGTTAGTGATGCATGGAGCGATTGATCCATATATTAAAACAGAAGATATAGCTAATTTTCAAAAAGGGATGAATGAGGCTGGTATTGATTATCAGTTCATTTCTTATAGTGGCGCAGTACACGCGTTTACTCAAAAACATGTAGGAACTGATATTAAAACAGGAGCTGCTTATAATGAAGTTGCAGACAAACGATCTTTTCAGGCTATGAAAACATTTTTTGAAGAGAATTTAAAATAGTATTTAAATACCCATGATTTTCACTAAAATTCTTTTGTTTCGTGAGCCATCAAATTCAGCATAAAAGATCTGTTGCCAAGTTCCAAAATCAAGACGCCCTTTGCTGATCGGTGCAGTTAATGAGTGATTGGTTAAATACGATTTTAAGTGCGCATCCCCATTGTCTTCACCAGTTTGATGGTGGCGATAGTTTTCGCCAAAGGGTGCTAAGTTTTCAATCCATTTTGCTATGTCATTGAGTAGGCCCGACTCTGCATCGTTGACATAGACGCCAGCAGTAATATGCATTGCTGAAACAAAACAAATACCGTCTTGAATTTTTGAGCGAGCCAAAACTTCATCAACCAAATCGGTAATATTTACCAAAGCGTATCGAGAAGGAATATTCACATGTACATATTCTGTGTGGTGAATTTGAGAAGATTTTTCGATGTGATCAATCAATTCAAACTTTTTGAAGCCAGTGCACGAATTTGCATTGAGAAGCCAGTCTTGTGGTTTTAACATAAAGTATCTCCGTAATCTTTTTATAAAGGAAAAAACTGTGATCAAGCAAACATTATATTTATGGACTTTGGGGCTTCTTAAAATTCCAATGATATTTTTTTTAAAACCAACAGTTATAAAATTGGATGATGAAGAGGCTGTAGTAAAAATTAAACTTTCAAGAAGATCAAAAAACCACTTAGGATCAATGTATTTTGGTGCACTTTGTGTGGGAGCCGATATTGCCGGTGGAATCATTGCTTGGAATTTAATCCAAAAAGCACCGAAAAAAATTGCTTTGGTTTTTAAATCTTTTAAAGCTGAATTTTTAAAAAGACCTGATAGTGACGTTTATTTTATAAGTCGAGATGGCGGCAAAATTAAGAAATTAGTCGATGATACCGTTCAATCTGGAGAGCGATGTACGATGCCCGTTCAGATCGAAGGGTACACAGGGTATCCTAATAACATGGTCAAAGTAGTTGATTTTACACTGGAATTATCATTAAAGGCTAAAAGTTCATAATTATTAAGAATTCGTTAAGGCGCAATTATTGCGTTGCAACAAATATTTAATTTTGCTATAAAGCGCTCACAAGTTATTAAAATATTTTCGAGGGTTTTTATGAAAATTTCTGCTTTCATTTTAGGTTTATGTTTATCTGTTAGCTCATTTGCAAAAGAAGGTGATCTTCTTTTAAACTGCGTTCCTTCAAACACTGCAAACACAATCGATGGAATTTACCAAATAAAATTAATCGAAGACAATTTAGAAGGATCAATGTCTGTTCAAGTATTTGGCAAAAACGGTGAACAGTCGCCAGTTGCAACTCCTTGGCTACGAGCGGATCAGGGTGATATTGGTTTAGGAAAAATTAAAATTACACAAACAGCAAATAATATATTCGTATATGAAAACATTCTTGAATCTAGAGTTAATAAAGTAACAGGAATCAAAGAGTGGTCTTTAGTAAAGTACTGGGTTTGTGAAGATACACACTTTGAAGAAACTTGTTTAGGAACTCAATATATTCTACAGTCTGCAGTTCAAATGATTTGCCAATAATAAGCTAGGCAAAAATTACCTGTAAATTTTAATCAGATATTTCCGAAACAATAGTTGATGTAAGCAACTTTTGAGAGAGGAAAATATGAAAAAAATTTTCAGCATCATTCTTTTAATTTCATCTTCAACCGTATGGGCACAAAATGGAAATGCTCCAAGCTCAATAGTTGAAACTCAATGCCAAGACTTTGATAAAGTTTGCCAAGAAATGAAGGCGAAAATGTCTAAGCATTATTCTGATCCAAGAAAATCAGCAAAGAAAATTAAAACTACAAATAGTGAAAATTATACTGCTAATTGAGCGTAGCATTTATAGAAACGCTCCCACATGGTGTGATCGTTTCCTGTAAATCCAATGCTTAAGCGAAGCAACCCTGAAGAAAGTTTCATTTTTTCTTGTTCGTCTCTAGGAATTTCACTAGAGGTGCTTACCGAAGGACAGCTCATTAACGTTCTAGAAAAGCCTAAGGAAACAGCTACTAATCCAAATTTTTCATATTGTAATGCTGCCGCTAAATTCATGGCGCGTTTTTCGTTCTGACAATCGATTGTAAGCATTCCACCAAATCCAAACTCAGTATTCATCAGTTCAGTACAGAGAGAATGATTGGGATGATTTTTTAGCCCCGGATAAACAACATTGATTTTTGCTTCTAACATTTTTTGTGCAAGAAACGCAGCTGACTTTGAATGCGCTAGCATTCGCAAAGGCAAATGATCCATTCGTAAATAAAGTTCATGCGCAACTCTAGAGTCCATCACGGGACCCGTGACCATGACTTGACCAGTATTTAAATCAATCAATTGGTTGATAAAGTCTTGTGAAGATACAATTGCGCCAGCAATTAAATCACTGGCTCCTGAAATATATTTTGTACAGGAATAAACAACTACGTCAGCACCATATATTTGTGGTGTAACAATTACAGGAGTAAACGTATTGTCTACAATAAACTTGAGTTTATGTTTTCGGGCGAGCTCGCCTAATTTTTTTAAGTTACTGATTCGTAACAAAGGATTGCTCAGCGTTTCTGTATATAAAACTTTCGTGTTTTTTGTAATCGCAGCTTCAATTGATTTAAAGTCATCAATATCGACAAAGGTAGTTTGAATGTTTGATTTAGGTAAAACATTTTTAAAAAGCGCGTAACTCCCGCCATAAACAGTGCGCGAAGAAATCATATGTCCACCATCGGGCATACTTTGTTGAATGGCGCAATTGATAGCAGCCATACCACTTGAAACGCCAATGGCTGCTTCCATATTTTCCATAGCAGCTAATTTTTTAGAAAAGGCAATGACAGAAGGATTAGAGTGACGGCTGTATAAGTAGCAACCTGCAATTTCCCCATGAAATGCACGCTCCATGTCTTTTGGGTTTAAAAAAGTTGAAGTAGCCGCTACGTCAACAACGGGAACTACGCCACCTTCTTCACCAAAATGTTGAACATCACGAATGGCTTGTACAACATCGAATTGCTTTTTCATAAATTAATTCGAGGCAGTTTTGTACCACTCGTTATAGTTTTGAACAGCTAAATCTAAGCGCTCAAATAAATGATTTAAATGTTCATTCGTTGTATTGGTAAGTGTTCCCATACAATAAAAACGATCATCTCTTGGTTTGCCGGCAACGAGTCTACTTACCGTAAGATAATCTGGGCAAAGAGCTGCTACGGTAATTGCGTTTTCTTTGATTAGATCTCTTTCTACCAATTTTACACTTGAACTAAGCCAGTTGTAGAATTTGTTATCTACTGCGACTGTTTTGTTCATTGTTTCACCAGAATAAGAACCAATTAACAATTTTTGTTTTTTATTGTCTTCCATTTTAGAAAATACCCATCCTTTTGGGTAGCGATAACCCGCAGTGATGATAATTGATTCTTGCGCTTTGAAGCGTTTTGTATCGATTGATTTTGGTAACTTCTCTTCAACGTAGTCATCGTCAAGCGGAGACTTTGTTTGTGCGACTGAAAAAATTGCAGTCGCAATGATTAGTGTAGTTAGTAATAAAAAAATATTTTTAGTTTTCATGTTATTTGCCCCCACAATATGTTTGGTTGCCAGTTTTTGAACAAGCTAAGTTTTTTTGAATTGTTGGATTTGCTAAATAAATTCTGTTAATTCTTTTTCCAGTAGACGGGTGTGAATCACGCTGATTGATAACATATTGTTGGTAATTTAAATTTTCAAAATCAGAATTCTTACCGATGCCATTAAAGAAGTTTTTTTGATCAAAATGCTCTTTGCATGCAAGATTTAAATCAATGCCAATCATTGCTAATGTAGAGTTCTTTTTGTCTTTTCCAAAAGTGTCAGGAGAGTTTTTTAAAACATCTGTCACTGCTTCAGATGAAAGCCAGTCACCAAAAACTTCTTGTGATTGTGATAACCCCTTTGGGCCAACCATACATTCAGAGTGTTGGTTGAAAAACTCAGTCAACTCATTTTTCTTTGCTTGCAGTTGTTTGTCATCAAGCAAGTTGTTTTCTTTATAAGCATTTAAATAATTATTAACGATTGAGGTTTGATTTATGTTTGTTCTAATTCCATTGTTGTTCGTTAAGCACTGAAGTGTAGAATGGTATGGATATGTAGAAGGTGCAAACGTTACAGATTTTGACTCTAATGAAAGCACTCCTGTTTTAATTAAATTTTTCAACATTGGATCATTCGGATTTTCTTTCACTACTACATAGTCTGAATTAGAATAAATATTTAAATTATTGTAATAGGTACGTGCACCTCCTGTTAGTGTGGAAGCTGATTGTTTATTTACTTTATAAAGCGGAAACGAAGCAATACACGGATCAATTGAATGACCAATTTCATGCGCAAAAATGTTAAATAAATCTCTTTGATTTAATTTAAACATTACAGGACATGCTTTTACTGTATGTGTTTGATATAAATAATATGCATTTGCAGAACTACAAATCGAATTTATCACTCCCAATCCGCCATACATTCCGCCGGCAGTTGGTATTGCGTCTTCTGCCGCTTCAAAACGGATAGACTGAACGCGTTTAATTAATTCTTTTTGACTACTTGATAAATCTCTGTCGTTCTTGCCGTTGTGTAAAAGTCTTACAATGGTAGCTCTAACCATTTCAAATGTTTGAGACGCTTCTGTTTTTTCATCGTCACTTGGAGCACCGATCGAGGCGGGAGGGAGTTTATAAATTCCATTTGGAGAAGTTAAGACAGCGGAATTGCCTTGAGCTCCTGCTTTTTCTAAAGCTTCTTTTTCTTTTTGAATGGCAGCTTGAACGGTTTTTTGGTGTTCTTGAAAATCTTTATTACGCTGTTCTTGTTGGTCTTTCTCAGCTTTTAAGAGACTTGGCGATCTCCAAGCACCGTATTGAATAAAATCTTTTTCGGGTGAATACATTTTACATTTGTCTGACAAATCAAACCAATCACATTTTTTTGCCGGTTCTTTGTTTTGTTCAGCACAGGTTGAGCAATATCTTTGGTTTGCTGGGTTCAATAAATCTGAAACTGCGTTGAAATTTTCAACAGAAGTTTTGACTTCTTTCACTTGATTGTCTTGCGCGTATGAAAAAATTGATAAAAACAAAAAGCAGATTGCTTTTGAAAAAGTCCGTTCCATGGTCTTCCCCTCTGGCCAGAATCTTTCTGGCTATAATATAGAATACCTGAAACGAGCGACGGTCACTACTAGGTAAATATTTCCTATAAAGAAAAAATGCCTAAACTTTACAAGAAGTTCTGCATTTCTTTAACTGACATTTTTTGATGCTTAGGATTTTCGATTAGTTTATAAATTTGAGGATTTGAATTGCCATTTTTGCCATAAATATATTTTAAATACTCACGGTTTACGTCTAACCCATAAAATTTCTCAAAGTCTTCGTGAAAATCTTCAGTTGTAAGCGGTTGAAATAGTCGAGTATCGATAATGTGCTTTAAAAACTGTTTAAAACCACCTTTTTTGGCAACTAAATGATTCAAATATGCCATAAATCGCGCACCTGAATCATATGCGTCTGTGTCTGTTTTTCGAGTGTAAACTGGATGACCTGCCATGATTGTTGTGTATAGTTTTTCTTCACTTAGGTTTTTGTAACCGTCATCTCTCCAACTTGCAATTGCTTCGTCCATCCAGCCTGCATTGCCATTTGCTGGCAACATGCCTCGTGCAAAATAGCTGTGTGTGAGTTCGTGATCAAGCGCACCGATATCTGACATCGTGGCACCGCAGTATTCCATTCCACCAGAGCCTGCTAAATATATTGTGATCGATTGATGAGGAAACGCTCCATAGTCTCGTTCTAATTCTTTAAGTGTGTTGAGTGCTTTTGATTTTGCTGCTTTTAGTAAAATACCAGTGCCAGAATAAATTCTAACGGGAATATTTTTTCCTGAAATTGAATTAAATTCGAATTTTGTTTCACTGAATTTTCCCATCGGAAACGTATGAAAGAAAATTGAAGAAGTTGTAAAATATTCAGGAAATTCTACTTCAAAATGATTGATTCCCACCGCTTTCACCGAACCGTTGGTTGCGATGTCTTGCGGATCTGCACCGTTTGAAGTGATTTCAAAAAAGATTTTATATTGATCATATTCATAATTTGTTGGTAGATACTGTTCTAAATAATTGCGATCATCTAAGTCTGATGTCCAAAATGCAGAGCTTACTGATTTTGAGTCAAACTTTACTCCTTCAATTATTCGCGAAATTATTTTTAATGTATGATTTCCAGCCTTAGTAGCTGTTTTTAATATTCGTATTTGTGACTCATTGTAGGGTGTTGTAATTAAGGCTTGCTCAACGGTTAGTCCATCTAATGAAATTTCGGTTGGATCTGTAACCATATCAAATACAACAAATCCATCTTCAGGCATTTCAAAATCGATCGTTGATTCAGCAGTCGCCATTTTATTTTGTACGTCGTAATTAATTTTGTATCGTGCTGTTTTGAAGTCTACAAAAACTGCTTTATGTCCCATTTTAGAATTAAATGCTGGGGGAGCATGTTTAAGTTGTGCAAATGAAAATGTGGATATGAATAGAAATAGAATTGATAAAGCGTACATCAATGATCCTCCATAATAATTGATACGTCTGAATAGTCCACAGTCTAACAAGTTGAGCATGCTTTGCAAATTTTTATTCTGATTTTAACCATTCATATAACGCATAATGTTCAGAGGTCATGCCTACAGCTTCGTAGGCTTTTTGCGCTGGTACGTTTTTCTTATCAACGTAAAGTCTTAACCCGCCCAATTCTTCTGAAGTTTCTACGTTATTTTTTAGATACTCATATATTTTTTTGAAAATTCCACGTTTTCTAAATTGCGGTAAAACATAAAGGGAGTGAATCCAGAGAATCGATTTTGCACGCCAGTCGCTCCATTCTTTTAAAATCAAAGTGCAAGCTATGATTTTATTGTTTTCTTCAACCACAATGTAATGACCAATTTCTGAATGGTTAAAAACTGTTTTTACACCTTCTAAAACTGTTCTTGGATTTAGTTTTAAGTTTTCAGTTTCTTTTGCCATCGCTACTTGAAATTCAACGATGTCTAATATGTTGTTTGATGTAGCTTTTCGAATCTGCATTTTTTACTTTACTGTGAAAAATTTGCCCAAAACGTAACGGCGAGCCAGTTTAATTGAACTCATTGTCTAAGAATTGTCAAAATTACTCAAGTTTAAATTCTAAAAACCGAAAAAGAATGCAGGATTTGTTTAAATTTTTAAACCAATAGATATAGGTGAATAATGAAAAATTTCGGAATAAAAGCAAAAATTTGGTTATTGTCAGGTAGCTTAATATTGGGAATGTTTATATTAGGTGGATTTAGTTATTATATAGCTACAAATTTGTCAGATCATATTAATAATCTTGTGAATGAAAAAACGGTTATCATTAGAAACTTTAGCTTAATTGATATGGTTCACGAAGGTGTTCGGTCAGCAGCACTTGAAGCGTATGTGGGGTTAGAAACAAATGATAAAATTACTGTTGAAAAGTCCGCTAAATATATCGCAGACTTAAGGAGCGAATTTAAAGAATTTTCTGCAGAAATTGATAAATTCAAATTACACGGTGAGTTTGAAAAAGATTATAATATCGCAAAAAAAGAGTTTGTTGAATATTTAGATGTTACTGATCAAACTATTGCTTTTGCACAAAAAGGTGATCACGAAGGAGTAAAAAAATCATACGAAAAAGTGAGTGAATACTTTGAAAAATTAGACAAAGACTTATCAAGAACTGGCGATGAATTTGAATCAAATAATAAAAGTTACTTTACCGAAGTATTGTCTGGTTCTGCTAAATTTAAACTCTATGAGTTAATAGTGTTTTTTGGCTGTTCAATATTTGGAGTATTTGCAACTATAATGATATCTAGAAGATTATCAATTGATTTGACCGAACTATCCGAAACGCTTTCCGGCGGTTCAACAGAAGTCGGTGCTGCCGTGAACGAACTGAATGCCGTTGCGCAAGACCTTTCAAGTGTTACTACTGAGCAAGCAGCAGCACTACAAGAAACCGCTTCTGCGATTGAAGAAATTTCATCAATGGCTCGCAAGTCGTCTGAAAACGCAACTGAATCTCAAGCTGCGGCTTCTAATTCACGTCAAAAAGCAGAACAAGGTGGGCGTGTAGTAAATGACATGACTCAAGCGATGGAAGAAATTAACACAAACAACACTACGATTGTTAGTGCAATCACTGAAAGCAATCAACAAATTGGTGAAATTGTAAAAGTGATTGAAGAAATTGGCGCAAAAACAAGAGTGATTAATGATATAGTTTTTCAAACCAAACTACTTTCATTCAACGCATCTGTCGAAGCTGCCAGAGCCGGCGAACACGGAAAAGGCTTTGCTGTAGTTGCAGAAGAAGTAGGCAATCTTGCTGCAATGTCTGGAAATGCTGCAAAAGAAATTACAAACTTACTTGATGGTAGCATCAACAAAGTAAATTCGATTGTTAATGAAACAAAGCAAAAAGTAGACCAACTAGTAGTTGGGAGTAAAGCTACTGTTGAAAAAGGTGTTCGAGTGGCTCGTGAGTGCGGAGATGTTTTAAATGATATCGTTACGCAATCATCATCAGTATCAGATATGGTGAATTCAATTGCAACTGCAAGCCAAGAACAATCTACTGGCGTAACGCAAGTTTCACAGGCAGTCCAAGAGTTAGACGAATCAACGCAAATGAGCGCATCGAACGCTAGCAGTTGTTCAGTTGCAGCTGAAAAATTAAACAAGCAAACAAGCAACTTGATTTCAATGTCTGAACGATTAAGAAAAATTGTTTATGGAGAGAAAGCTGTGAGCAGATTTATCTGGAAAGACATATATTCAATCGGCGTAAATCAAATGGATGATGAGCATAAAGTCTTGATTCAAAAAATCAATGCCTTTGCAGAAACATTAGAAGGCAAAGATTCTAAGTTTGGTGGACATCAAAAAATGATAAATGCATTTAAAGAAATGGCTCAATATACAACCGACCATTTTGCAAGAGAAGAGCGTTATCAAGAATCAATCAATTATCCAGATTTAGAACCGCACAAGAAAATACATAAAAATTTATTAACGACTGTTGGAAAATATGGTGCTGAAGTTGAAAACAACACAGTAAATCCGCAATCATTGATGAACTTTATCAATGACTGGTTATTAAAACACATCTTGGGTGTTGATATGAAATACGCTCGACATAGCCGTGGTGAAAAAACCAACACTAGATTAATTAATGAAGGCAAGAAGAAAGTGAAGACTTCAAATACGAACGTAAACGCTGATTACAACAGTGCTGTAGAAGAGTTTAAAAAAGCTGCTTAAAGTTCAGTGACTGATTATTACATCCCCATGATGTGATAACCAGCATCTACATAAATCGTTTCGCCAGTCACACCGCCACCAAGTGGGGATAATAAAAAATATCCAGTTGAAGAAACTTCTTCCATCGTTACATTGCGTTTGAGCGGAGATTTTTCTTCTGAAAACTGCATCATTGATTTAAACCCTTTAATTCCGGCTGCAGCAAGAGTGCGCATAGGTCCTGCGGAAAGTGCGTTCACTCGAATGTTTTTTGGTCCCAAATCATACGCTAAATAACGAACACAGGCTTCAAGTGTGGCTTTTGCAACTCCCATAACATTATAATTTGGAATTACTTTTTCGGCACCGTAATATGAAAGAGTTAATACGCTACCGCCGCCAGCTTTTTCTAAAAGCGGAAGAGCTTCGCGAGACAAGCTCACTAAAGAGTATGCGCTCACTTCAATAGCAGTCATAAAGCCTTCACGTGAAGTAGTGACAAAACCTGACTCTAAATCTTCTTTGTTAGCAAAAGCGATTGAGTGTAAAAGACAGTCAAGTTTTCCCCAAGTGTTTTCAATTTTTTTGAAAAGTGACTTTACTTGATTTTCATCACGAACATCGCATGGTTCAATGATCTTTGCACCTACAGACTCTGCGAGCGGTCGAACTCTTCGTTCAAGCGCATCACCTAAAAAGGTAAATGCAAGTTCGCAGCCTTCTTTGTGAAGGGCTTGAGCGATACCCCACGCAATGCTTCGTTCATTTGCTACTCCTACGATGAGAGCTTTTTTTCCTGACATTGTACTCATTTTACTGCCTCCGAAATTAAGTGCATCAATGTGCTAAACGCAATCATAAATGCAATGAGATATAGTGATAAATAAAAAATCCATTTAAAATCAGTTCTTAAAAAAGGAATGTAATAAAGTTTTGATCGAAATTCTTTACGCATATCTTCGCCACGTAAAAAACGATTAAAATGTTCAAGGTGTTCGTCGGTTATGATTTGAACTATTTTTTCACCAATTTCTTTGCGAGCGAAAGAAGGACTTCCAATGTAGCCGAGACCTTCTCCTAATTTTTTCCCAGATTTTCGATTGATTTTATAAAGATTATCAATGGGTGCTGGCTTTAATGTTTTATAAATTGGACGAACATGTTCTGGATAATAATGAAGCATCACAGAAGTCTCAAGCATTCCCGCGTGGACGTCTCCTTTTAAAGCAGCTTTTTCTTGTTCATTCAATATAGGTTCTAACAGGTGATGAATTTTGCCTGATACAAATTCTAATAAAAATTTCGAAGAGGCACTGATGGCTTTTACTTTATATCTCCATCTTACTTTTTCAGCTAATTCTTCAAGCACGACTAGGTGTCTAGCACCGCCGTGGCCAGACATGAAAATCATATATTGAAAACCATCTTTAGCTAATTGCTGGCAATTTTTATAAATATAATTTCGCAACATGATCTGTGGAATTTCAACAGAGCCCATGTATTCAAGAGTATCGGTGCCTGCATGTAGAGGAGGCATAATTAAAAATGTCCAACTGGGGTTTGACTTTTGAAGTTTCTCAGCAACTGTTTTTGAAAGTGCAGAAGCCATTAGAGTGTCTGTTGAATACGGAAGATGCGGTCCGTGTTCTTCAAAAGGTCCAACATTAATGAATACACAAGTATTACTGCGAGAAAGTGCAGCGAGTTCAGTTGTAGTCAGTGTTTCAAAGTGAATAATCGACATTCATTAAGAACATACATAAATTTAGCGAGAAGGTCTATCACCAAAAATTTTACGCCCCACGCGAACATAATCAGACCCGCAATGGTCAGCTATTTGGTAATCATCACTCATTCCCATGCTATATTTAAGGGTGATTGAAAATCTTTTTTCTAGCTCGCCACCCAGTTGTACGAGTTTTAAAAAATTATTTTTTTGGATTTGAATGTCATTCGTTGGCTTTGGAATACACATTAAACCCAAGAGTTTTAATTCTGGCATTTGCAATATATTTGCACAAAAATCATTTAAGTCACTAACGTTTAATCCCGACTTAGAATCTTCATTGTTTAAATTAACTTCAATGAATACAGGAAAATTATTTTTGGACTCTGAACGTACTCTTTTACTTAATTCAGAGGCTAGTTTTAATGAATCTAGAGCGTGAAACACATCAGCTAATTGAATTGCTTGCTTTGCTTTATTCGATTGTAAAGGACCAATTAAGTGCCAACGAATATCTTTTAAATGTAATAATTTTTGCTTTTTTTCTGCCAACTCTTGAACATAATTTTCACCAAAATCTCTTTGACCTGCTTGATATGCAAATTCGATAAGTTCTACTGGTTGCAACTTGCTGACCGCTATGAGAGTTGCGTGTTTAAGTTGAGATTTTACTATTGTTATATTTTTTTTAATTTCATCTAAAGTAATCATAAAAATCTTTTTTAGATAGCATTTCAAAGGTATCAATTACTTTTGATAAAGGTAAGCCAACTACATTTGAATAAGACCCATTCAACTTATCTATAAAACTAAGCCCAATGCCTTGAGCTGCATAAGCCCCTGCTTTATCAAGAGGTTCATTTGTTTGCGAGTACCACTTCCAAAAAGAGTCAGGACGTTTTGCAAAGACAACTTCTGTGGTTTGAAAGTAGGATTTGGTGATACGTTTTTGTTTATCATTAATGAGCCAACACCAACCCGTAGTCACTTTATGTTTTTTGCCAGAAAGAGATTTTAACATTTTAAAAGCATCGTTTCTTGATTTTGGCTTTTCTAGAACTTTATTTTTATAAACCACAATTGTATCTGCAGCTAAAACAGCTTTTGCAGTTGGTGTTAACTTGTAAGCAGCTAACGCTTTTTCTAATGAAAGTCTTTGTACATACTGAGTGGGAGATTCATTTATTTTACGTTTTTCAATAATATTTGGTTTTACTATTTTAAATTTAATTTGAATTGATTCTATCATTTCAATTCTACGGGCCGATGATGAAGCTAAAATTAATTGATTCATTTACGAAAAATATATTAACGAAGACATGAAGTGAAACTGATCTTTGAATTGTTTAAATGAATCTGTTTTTTTATAAAATAAAGTTACACATGTGGCCGCACCTTGTTCGCATTCAAAAATAAGTCCGCCGCCATTTCGATATACTTGTGCCAGTCCTAGTCCGGCGCCAGCAACATGATGTTTCATCTCATATTCAGCTTCTGTGTATGATTTACTAATATCTCCGTGCATTTTACGTTTATTGAGAGAGCCGTAGCGATCTAATACTGAAATTCCAATCGTGTCACCATCAAATGCAATTTCAATGTCAACAGGGTGTTGTTCATCCATTTCTATGAGGGTATTTCTAGGAGTTTTTAAGTAGATATATCGTCCCATTTCGTCAACGGGAGCATCAAAAAATGCATTAATGACTAACTCATCGAAAGCACTTGCTATTACCGCAGCAACACGCATTTTGAAACCTGCTTCATATAAATTTATTTTTAAAGATTCAATTACAGCCGTTTTTTGACTTGATTTGGTTAGTTTTAAGTTTTGGATTTTGGCATTAGAATTAAAAAATCGATTGATTTTGAAATCAAGTGAAGGCTGGCGATTTTTTTCAACAGCACGTAACGCTCTCGTAATATGAGGCAAGTCTGCATTCGTATATTTTCTGGGCATAAATGTTCCTAAAAGCTCACTAGATGCAATGTAGGGAGATTGATACAGTTCATTGTTTGACAAAAAGATAACATTGTTTGAACTGACAGCACTATTTAGTAACCCAATTTTTTCAGATAGTACTTTTTCAAAATACGTATATTTTTTTTCAGTGCTTGCGTCTACAACTATAACAGAATTTGGATTATCATTTAGTTCATCACATAAAGCTTCTGGAGATTCGACAGCAGTAAATGGCAATTGAATTGAATCGCTTGCGGTTTCAAATGTTTCGATGTCAGATTTTTCTGTTGATAAAATTATCAGTTTCATTTTGCTAAAAATCCAAAGTATTCTTCTGGAATGTCATCAAACTTAGCAACCCCACCACATTGCGAACACTTTAAGTCTGGTATCTGGAACTTAATATTAACTAAATCTGTTGCCCTAAATAATCCTAAAAGTTCAGTATTACAATTTGAACAGCAAAAAGGAACAAAAATAGACTCAACGGAGCCGCCACAAGTGAAGTTTGAAATTAAATTAATTTGTTCTACGATCGCTGTTGAACATTCTAAAAAATTTAATTGAATCCCTTTTGAAGCGATTGTTTGAAAATATTTAATCCAAGCTTTTACACCTAAAGAATTGATTCTTATGATCTCTCTCGTGATAATACTCATTTTCTGAACACCTGACGGAATTCCTATTAAAGCATTAAAATCAACATTTTCTTCAATGCTACCTGCAAGTTTGACTAGTAAATCACCGTTAGATTCGTTTTTAACTACATTTAGCACTTTGGATATCCTCTGATAGTTTAGTTGTAATTTTACTATTCTATATAATAATAAAGCATAATGGAAAAGAGTCTAGAACAAGCGCCAATAAATATTGCAACAGAGAATAATTTACCGACTCATTCGTCTGATCAAAATTCGATGAAAATTAAAATCTCTGTAGCTTCTAAATTTTTATTGTTAATTGCAATGCTATTGATTTTACTGATTAGTTCACTTTTATATACTGCCGCATCAATGTTTACTGAAGATAAAAAAAAGTACGTATTTGATAGCCAGGCTACCCAATCAAAACTTGTTGGTAAAGAGTTTGTAAATAAGCTTCAATCTGGCCTAGATACCATTCGAGTTAGTATGGGTTATTCTGACTTTAAAAAACCTGTAGAAGGCAATATTAAAGAGCAGCTCAATTTTCTAGTAAATAATCAAAGCAATTTAATTGGAATGAGTTTGCGAAATGTAAATCCTGAAACGATGAGTGCCGTAATCATTTTCAGACATTTTATGTCGACACAATTAGAGTCGATTAAAATTACAGAAGAAGAGCTGCGATTAGAAGATTCGTTTTTACAGAAAATAAAAGATAAACTTTTAAAAGACGGACTTGTTTTTATTAATAATTCTAAATCAGGAATGACTCCTGTTTTAGCTATGATTTATGCAGATCTTGAGACATATAAAACAAAAAAATATTTACCAGTAGCGGTTGGATATTATTCCTTAGATTCGTATTATAAAAGCGATATTGCAGGCTTTAATAAACTAGCGATCTTAGATAAATATGGAGATCTACTTTTTCATTCTGATAAAAAAGAAATTTATTCAAAAATAAATTTTTCAAGCGATGAAATATTCAATGAAGCCACTAAATCAAGTATCGCAAATGGAGCTAAAGAATATATTAATACTGAAAAAGTAAGAACGTTATCTAGCTTTTATAAACCAGGTCTCGGCATTACAGTAATCAACTCGATTGAATATAATAAGGCAATGAAAGCTACATACACATTGAATGAAAAATTTGTTAAATATGGAATAGGCGCTCTGGGCATTATGTTAATTATTGGCTTAATCTTTTCTAAGCGAATTGTAAGGCCGCTTCAAACTTTATTTTCAGCTACAAGTGAAGTTTCTAGAGGAAATTTCGATATTGCAATTCCTGTTACATCAAAAGATGAAATAGGAGTTTTAACTTCGGCATTTGTAACGATGTCGCATAAAATTAGTGATCTAGTAAAACAAATGGTAGATAAAGTTCGTGTTGATCAAGAGTTACAAATTGCAAAAACAGTTCAACAAAGTTTATTTCCACCTGAATTAATTGAAACTGAGTGTGTATTGGTTGCAAGCCATTACCAATCTGCAAGTGAGTGCGGTGGTGATTGGTGGGGATTTTTTAATCAAAATAATAAACACGTCATTGCAATTGCAGATGCAACAGGGCACGGACTTCCTTCTGCCTTAATGACTGCATCCGCGCGAAGTTGTTTTAGCGTTATTGAAAAACTAATTACATCTTCAAGCGTTGAAATGAATCCAGCTCAAATGTTATCGATTGCCAATCGAGTGGTTTATGATTCAGCACAAGGTAAAATCATGATGACTTTTTTTGTTGCTGTAATTGACTCTGAGAGAAAAACAATTCAATACGCAAATGCAGGACATAACCCACCGTGGTTGTTTTCTAAACAATCAGATGGTGCAGTTAAATCGGTATCTTTTATTGCCAAAGGACAAAGGCTTGGAGAAGCAAGAGAAACAGAAGACTTTGAGCTTCGCGAAGTTTCGTACCAACCTAATGATTTATTTGTATGTTATACCGATGGTTTGATTGAAGGAAAAAACACAAATGGCGATCAATATGGAAAAAAGCAAGCACGTAAGATTCTTGAGAGCGTTGTACAAAATCAACCCACCGAGATCGTTCAAACTTTAATAAATGGATTCTTATCTTTTAACGGAACAAAACCACTTGATGATGATGTGACGTTAGCGATTGCAAGACTGAAGGCATGATGACTGGGGTTCAAAGCACTCAATTTAAAAATCAAGAACAGTTTCAGTATCCGCTGATTGAACGAATTGTAATTGGTTTTGCTTTCGGGTTAATTGCCATATTTTTATATTTATTACTAACGAACGCGTCTTTACGTCATTTGTTTTTTAATACAGCCGATGAAGAGTTAGCTTCGCAACCAATCGGCAAAGTAATCATGATCCAGGGAAATGTGTCACGCGAAAAAACAAGTGATACTGAATTTGAAATATTACGAAAAGAAGACAAATTGTTTCCGAATGATACTGTGATGACGGGCACAGGTGGAGCAGTCATTATTGAATTAAATGACGGACAAAAACTAGTAATGGAACAAAATTCACTCATTAAACTAAATTTTGATTATGATTTTTCATTAAGTTCATTAATCCCAAGACAGTTTTTAACTCAAAATGTAATTAAAAAAGAAGTAGCGACTATTAAGGTTCAAACAAAAGTAGGTAAAGAAGTTAAAAAATTTACGGCTACTGAATTTAAACAACAAGTTGCCGTTAAGCCAATCGAGAAAATTGTCGAAACAAAACCACAGCCTGTGATAGCAGAAATTCCTCAAAAAGTACTTGAAGTTCTGACGACGCCAAATCAAAGAATATTTTTTAGTACGAGTAATGTAAAAGAAGGATTTAAACTAATTCCATTGCAATTCAAACTTTCTCAAAATTCAGATAAAATTAAAGTGAGAGTAACTAAACAGAAGGCAATTGTTTCTGATTTGATTGTTCCTGATATGTTAACAAATATATCAGTTGATTTTAAAATTACTTCTCCAGGTGAATATGTTTGGGAAATATTTAATAAGTTCGGTAATTCTCTTTCTAAAAACAGTATCATTGTTGAGCCAACAGTCTCAGATAATTCGATTACAGGTTTAGCAGTTTTGAATACAAGCAGTAAGATGGAGGGATTGTCTTCCCAAAATGTATTTCCCGGATTTAATTTAAAATGGGATCCATTTGATTCAACTAAGTACAAAATTACGATTAAAGATTTAAAAAATTCTAAAACAATTGCAACATTGAGTTCAAATACGACTCAGGTTGTATTTAGTAAAAATGTAATGATTGTAGATAAAAAAATGGCATTTAAAGTAGAACAAACTACTAAAAATGGATTCATTTTAAGCTCAAAAGAGTATCCATTTTCATTTGAGTACTTACCACCTACGCTTGCTTCTCCTGAAAAAGACGCAAATATTAGTATTAGTTCATTCAAGGGTACTCAAAAGAAAATATTTTTTACGTGGAGCAAAACCAATTATTCAACTGGGTATGAATTTCAGTACAGCGAAGATCAGAAATTTGAAGACACTATCATTTCTAAAAAGCTTAAAGACAATTTCTTTGTACTTACAAATCCAGTCGAAGGAACTTTTTACTGGAGAGTGCGTACCCTAGCAGAAGATGCCGCCTCAAAATACAGTGAAAGCTTCAAGCTTGTGATTAAAGAATAGTTTAGACTTTACCTGTAATTTAACAGTGTTACACTTTATTTTATGCCAATTAAAAAAGCAGCATCCGCTCCGTTTTCAAAGCAAGAAAGTCTTTACAAAGATAATCGAATATTCAGCAATGCCCATAAGAAAAAAATCGCAAAAGATATGCTTGAGCGATATACAGGAAGCTTAGTTTCAGAGTTTAGAAAGCAAATCATTTTAACTAATTTCGACTATTATGTTGAGCGATTTAAACTTTTTCCCGATGCAGTTGTTCGCAAGGGAAGTGCAATGAATGTAGCCCATAGTGCACAAAAAGATGTTTCCATTATCGATTTTAGTATTGGTAGTCCAAACGCCGCTTTGATTATTGAGCTATTGAGTGTAATTGAACCTAAAGCAGTTTTATTTTTAGGAATGTGTGGAGGCTTACACAGATCGCTAAAAGTTGGAGACTTCATATTGCCTGTGGCTGCGATTCGTGACGAAGGTGCGTCTCGCCATTTTATGCCAGGCCAGGTTCCAGCGCTTCCCACTTTTAAAATCCAAAAATTTATTTCTCAAATCATAATGGAAAAAGGGTACGACTACCGCACTGGCGTGGTGCATACAACGGACTATCGATTTTGGGAATTCAACGAAACATTTAAAGATACACTTTATGAAGAGAGAGCTCTCGCAATTGAAATGGAATGTGCTACTCTTTTTATAGCAGGGTTTGCTAGTAAAGTGCCAATTGGGGCGATATTATTGGTAAGTGATTTGCCGTTAAAACGCGGTGGAATTAAAACCAAAAAGTCGGCTAAAAAAGTTTTCCGTAAATTTACGGATATACATTTAGAAATTGGAATTAAGGCGATGAGTGAAATTGCTGAACGCGGTGAACATATTCGTCATTACAAGTGGTAAAACTTTGAAGGTGAAGAGAAAGTAAATGTTTAAAAAATTAGTCGACTGGTTTTCAAACGATTTAGCAATCGATCTAGGCACAGCAAACACTCTTGTGTACGCCAAAGATCGTGGAATCATTATCAATGAACCTTCTGTAGTTGCGGTTCACAAAAATGCTCGTGGACAACAAAAAGTTTTAGCAGTTGGAAAAGAAGCTAAAGAAATGTTAGGTCGTACCCCAGGTTCTATTGTTGCCATTCGACCAATGAAAGATGGCGTGATCGCTGACTTTGAAGTAACTCAATCAATGCTGAAATATTTTATAAATAAATCCAACGACCGGCATACATTCATTCGTCCGAGAATTGTAATTTGTATTCCGTTTGGAATTACACAAGTTGAAAAAAGAGCAGTGAAAGAATCAGCTCAATCCGCAGGTGCCCGCGAAGTTTATTTGATCGAAGAACCAATGGCTGCTGCGATTGGCGCAGGACTTCCGATCACAGAACCATCTGGAAACATGATCGTCGATATCGGTGGTGGAACGACTGAAGTTGCCGTGATTTCACTTGGTGGTATCGTGTATTCAAAATCTGTACGTGTTGCTGGTGACAAGTTCGACGAAGCGATTGTGAATTATATCAAACGAAAATATTCGTTATTAATCGGTGAAAGAACTGCGGAACAAATTAAAATGGCGATCGGAAACGCTTATCCTTTCGAAGAAGAAAAAACATACGAAGTAAAAGGACGTGACTTAATTGCTGGTGCTCCTAAAACAATCGAAGTTTCATCTGAAGAAGTACGCGATGCTTTAGCTGATCCAGTTGCCTCCGTAATTGATGCTATCAAAACTGCGTTAGAGCGAACACCTCCAGAGCTTGCTGCGGATATCGTTGATAACGGAATCATCTTAGCAGGTGGCGGATCACTTCTTGCAAATTTAGATGTATTGATCAAAGAAAAAACAGGTTTACCTGTAGCGCTTGCCGAAGACCCACTTACTTGTGTGGTTCGTGGTTCTGGAAAAGTGCTTAAAGATATAGAATTGTTACGCCAAGTAACTGTGATGTAATTTAATCTTTCAATCCCAAGCCCATTATAAAAATCTCGATTGAGTTTTTACGCGTACTTTTGGGACGCAGGATTTCTACTTTCATGAAATGTTTTCGCACTTCTTTAAGATAATCGTCAAAAAATTCGCTTTGAAAAAATTTAACAATAAAATTTCCACCGGGCTTTAATCGAATCAAGGCAACATCAAGTGCGCGCATACAAAGATCATAAGAACGTTGCTGGTCTTGAATTCGAATCCCAGTTGTTTTAGGGGCCATATCACTCATGACTACATTTACTTTTTCGATTTTTTGTTCCGCCAAAACGTTATCTAAAGTCGGAACATCAAAAGCGTCACCATGAATAAAAAGTGCGTTGGGAATCGTAAGTTGAACTTTTTGAAGATCGATTCCAATCACGCGTCCAGCGGGGCCGATTTTTTTGCAGGCGTATTGAGCCCAAGAACCAGGGGCACATCCCAAATCAATAATGATGTCGTTTTTCTTAATGACTCGAAAGCGCTCGTCGATTTCTTCAAGCTTAAAGACAGAACGCGCAGCAAAGTTTTGTTCTTTTGCTTTTTTAAAATAATAATCTTTCGGATTATATCCCATTTAAAATACCTTCTAGAGCCAAGTTATATACGCCGCAACGTAGCAAACTGTAAAGCAAAACCTCATTTAAGCCCTTAAAACCTTTGTTTTTCTCGACACTTTCAGGCCTTTACGATAGAAAAATTTGTATGCCATCTTATTCAAAAATACTTGTTACAGGCGGAGCCGGTTTTATCGGTTCTAATTTCGTACGTTATGTACTTACCACTCGTCCCAATACCAGTATCGTGAATTTAGACAAACTCACATATGCTGGAAATTTAAGAAACCTTCAGGGGTTAGAAAAAGAATATTCCAAACGTTATCAATTCGTTAAAGGTGATATCAATGATTCAACTTTGGTTTCAAATTTAATCGGAGACTGTGATGCCATTGTTCACTTTGCGGCCGAAAGCCATGTTGATCGCTCAATTTTAGATGCCTCGGCATTCATTGAAACAAATGTTCGCGGAACATACACATTACTCAATGCAAATCTAGCAAACGGTAATACAAAACGATTTTTACACGTTTCAACTGATGAAGTGTATGGATCGTTGAGCGATACCGATCCAGCATTTACAGAAGAAACTCCAATTCAAGCAAACTCACCATACTCTGCTTCGAAAGCGTCATCAGATTTAATGGTTCGTGCATTTGTTCACACACACAACATGGATGCAGTGATGACCCGATGTTCAAATAATTATGGACCTTATCATTTTCCAGAAAAATTAATTCCTTTGATGATTACAAATGCATTAGAAGGAAAGTCACTACCTGTCTATGGCACTGGCAAAAACGTTCGCGATTGGATTTATGTTACCGATCACTGTGCTGGAATTTTACGTGTTCTTGAGGGGGGCAAAAAAGGTGAAGTTTATAACCTTGGCGGAAACTCTGAACGCACAAATATTGATGTAGTGAAAACTATTTTAAAAATTCTTGGCAAACCAGAATCTATGATCAAATACGTTGAAGATCGTAAGGGTCACGACTGGAGATACGCAATCAACGCAACCAAAGCTGAAAAAGAGTTAGGTTGGGTTCCTACGACAACATTTGAAACAGGAATTGAAAAAACCATCAAGTGGTACATTGAAAATCGCGCTTGGTGGGAAGAAGTAAAATCAGGTGCATATCGCGAATATTATAAAAAATATTACGGAGAAATATAAAATGAAGGGTATTGTATTGGCAGGTGGAACAGGTTCTCGTTTATTCCCATTAACAAAAGTTACAAATAAACATTTATTACCAGTTGGAAAAAAACCAATGATTTATTATCCCATAGAAAAATTTATCGAAGGTGGAATCAAAGAAATTCTAATCGTAACCGGTGTCGAACACATGGGAGCGGTTGTTGGATTATTAGGCTCTGGCAAAGACTTTAATTGTAAATTCACATATCGCGTACAAGATGAAGCGGGCGGTATCGCTCAAGCTTTAGGTTTGGCCGAAGCATTTGTAAACACTGATACGTGCTCAGTCATTTTAGGTGATAATATTTTTCAAGATTCAATCGCAGATGATATTAAATCTTTTGAAAAGCAAGGTAAAGGCGCTCGAATCATGCTCAAAGAAGTTGAAGATCCACATAGATTCGGAGTTGCAGAATTAAAAGGCGACAAAGTAGTTGGTGTTGAAGAAAAACCTAAAAATCCAAAATCAAATTGGGCTGTGACAGGAATTTATTTTTACGACTCATCTGTTTTTAATGTGATTAAAACACTAAAACCATCTGGTAGAGGTGAGTTAGAAATCACAGATGTGAATAATTATCATATTCAACAAAATCAATTAACTTATGGAAAGTTTAAAGGCTGGTGGTCAGATGCAGGAACTTTTGATTCACTCGCTCGTGTAAATCAATTACTAGATAATTCTAAATAATTGTTGTTTTAAGAGTTTCTCGTTTTGACTCTAGTTTTTGATACAACTCAGGAATGTCATATTTTTTTGCTAAAATATTTGAAATTAAATTCCAAAATTGTGAAATCATTTTAAAGTTACCAAATGATCGGAGCGGGCTGCTCGCATGAGATTCTAAAACCTGAATCGGCCAACATCGAATTGAAAGCTTGTGTCTCAGTGCTATGTAAATCCATTCTAGGTCAAATAAAAATCCATCAAGATTTGAATGTTGTGAAATTAATTTTATCATTTGAGCATCATATGCTTTAAGTCCACATTGGGTATCTTCAACTCCACCAGCAACAATAGTTCGAACAATGAATCGAAATAGTTTGTGAGAAAGTTTACGGCTGATTCGATCTGCAGCAGCTCGTGTAAGTTCTGGATCATGGATTGAACGATCTCCGATACATAAGTCTGAGCCTTTATAAATTGCACCGATCGCACCAATTACATTTTCAAAAGAATAAGGCAAATCAAAGTCAGTAAACGCAAAAACTTTGTGATACGGTTCAATGAGTTTGCATGCTTCTTTTAGCGCGCCACCTTTACCTTTGTTATGAGGAAGCTTAATGAGTGTAAATTGATTTAAATAATTGTCTGGTGGTGCAAGCCACTTACTTG
>CAZNGN010000037.1:0-15396 GCA_964572865.1 uncultured Bacteriovoracaceae bacterium
AAATTTTTAAGTTTATGTTTTTTAAGGAGACACAAAATGAGTGTTGCATCAGGCAAAGTAGCTTTCGTAGAAAAAGAAATCATTAAATCTGGAATCCCAGCTTTCAAAGCAGGCGATACAGTTAAAGTTCACGTAAAAATTAAAGAAGGTGATAAAGAACGTATCCAAGCTTACGAAGGCACAGTGATGGCAATTACAAATACTGGTTCTCGTAAATCTTTTACAGTTCGTAAAATTTCTCACGGTGTGGGAGTTGAAAGAGTATTTCCATTATATTCACCAACCATTGCAAAAATTGATGTTGTGATGGAAGGTAAAGTTCGCAAAGCAAAAGTAAATTACGTTCGTAAATTAGTTGGTAAAGCTGCTCGCATCGAAGCAACTGCTGAAGCTGCTGCATCAACTGCAACTAAGTAATTTTTTTACTTCTTAGAACTTCTTGGCTGATCTCAACTTTGAAAAAAAATATTGGCAAAAAGGCTTCGCTGTCATTGGTACAGATGAAGTGGGTCGCGGCTGTTTAGCAGGACCAGTCGTTGCTGCTGCCGTTTTGTTACCAGATCAATTGCGTACAGATGAAAATTTTTTTGCAAATTCTGAGTGGTCACTTCTTGATGATTCTAAAAAATTAACACCTGCAAATCGAAAAAAATTATCAAAATTTATTTTAGAAAATGCAAAATATGAAATTGCATATTCGACTCCATCAGAAATTGATCAGTTTAATATTTTACATGCTTCGATGTGGGCTATGAGAAAATCTCTTAAACCATTTCGTGGAAGTGCAGATGTTCTATTGGTAGATGGGCATCAGTCTCCCTTTATGAAAATGTTCATAGATCGATTTGCTCAGGATGAACATTCTAAAAATGATTTCAAAGTGATTGAGACAATCATTAAAGGTGATACCAAATCACTTTCAATAGCTGCAGCAAGTATTGTGGCAAAAGTATTTCGGGATGATTGGATGGAAAAATTTGAGTCACAATATTCAGGATATGGATTTGCTAAACACAAAGGATATCCTACCGCAGAACATTATAAAGCCCTTGGATCATTAGGTCCTACAGAGATTCATAGAAAATCTTTTTCATTATTTAAGTAAAAACTTGCACGCCATTTGCAAATTAATCATTTCGGATTTGATATGGGTAGCATTTCTTTACCACCGCAAACAACAGTATCTAAAGGTACAGCCTCAGAAGGGCTAGCCGCTCGTTATTTAATAGAGCAGGGATATGAAGAAATTACGAGAAACTTTAGAGCTAAATGCGGTGAAATCGATCTTGTTTTTTTTGATAGGTATAAAAAGGAATTGGTTTTTGTTGAAGTGCGTTCTTGTTTTGGGATTAATCAGCTTTTGAAATTTAGTTTAAATTCTGCAAAAAAAATGAGAATTCGAAAAACAATCTGTCACTTTCAGGTTTCTTCGTTTTCGAATCGGTTTAGGTATAAACCCATGCGTGTGGACGTGATTTGGGTCAATCAAAAGATATATTATCCAAAGAGTATAGAGCATTGGAAAAATATAGATATTTCTTAAATTCAAACCATCTTGAATTGACGAATTTTATAAACAGAAGCAAAATATAGTTAATGAATAGAGTATCCATTAAAATTAAATCTATCATAATTACTTTTCTTCTTTGTTTTTCGGTCAGTATTTTAAGTGCTCCCCAATCTCAAGCAATTGATCGAAAAGTTTTATTGGTTTTTAAAACGGCGGGCTATGGAGCTGCTGCGGGCCTTCTCGTAGGTGCTGCAACTTGGACTTTAGGCTTAGGATCGGGCCGCAATATGTTTACCGGAGCAAGTTTAGGATTATACGCAGGCATTGGTTTAGGTGTTTATATTTTAATGACTCAAGAAGAACGTGATCGTCGATATGATCGTGAAAACCCTTGGAAACCTAGAACTCCTGTAGGCCCAGAAGATTGGAAAAATGAATCAGATGATCCGAATGATTTAGGTACTCAAATTGATTTAAGAATGAATGGTTTGCAAATAGAGAATTATTTTTTAACGAAGACAAACACGCTAGGAGCACCACAGGAAGTGAGTTTTTGGATGCCCTTAGCGAGTATAAATTTGAATTAATTATCGATTGAACGAAGGGCTCGTTCAGTAGTTTCCCAAAACTCAAAAGTTCCAGTGTCATCAAACGCAGTCATGATTCTTTTGAATTCATTGCGTACGTTTGCGTATCTTGGCTTATTAGAGATTGCTACATTGAAATCTCTCAGAGTTTGAACAAATGCTGAAATTCCAGATGATCCAACGAATTGTAAATCACCTAAATCAAACACCACTTGGTCATTTTTTGATTCTTTTTGAAGTTTGAAGAGATTGTCTTTTAATAGATCGGTTGTTTCGTAATCGAGTTGTCCTTGTAAACTTACAACTACTACATTTCCATCACGTCTAATGTGAGTTTTCATTGCCATACTCACCTCCATGATTTTATTATAGTCACCTCTATGACAAATGCACTAGGCACGCTTTACCTTATTTCAACTCCCATCGGTAATCTCGATGATATGACTCATAGGGCTATTCAAACACTCAAAGAAGTCGATGAAATTTACTGCGAGGATACTCGAAGAAGCTCGATTTTATTGAGACATTTTGAAATTGATCCAAAACAAAAGCCACTATCGTTTCATGATCATTCGAGTAGGCAAGTGTTAGCAAATTTTGGGAGGTCAATTCAGGCTGGAAAAAGTATAGCGTACATAACAGATGCTGGAACGCCAGTGGTTTCTGACCCGGGATTTATTTTGGTTCGAGAATGCATCAATATGGGAGCAAATATTGTGGCAATTCCAGGTGTTTCTGCTGCAACAATGCTGTTTTCAGTGAGTGGATTGGAAAGTCCAAAATATTTTTTTCATGGATTTTTTCCTCAAACCAAAGCTGAAATTGAAAAAGTATTACAAAATATTAAATCATTTGAAGTTGCACATATTTTTTATGAATCTTCCGTGCGTTTAAAAGCCACGATGCAATTGCTTTTAAAAAATTTACCAGACGCTGAAATTGTTGTGGGACGAGAATTAACAAAAAAATTTGAAGAAGTCGTTCGGGGCAATGCGGCAAAAATTTTACAGCATTTTGATAATGAGCGTTCAGTTAAGGGTGAGTGTGTTTTTGCTATACTTCAAAAAAATGTGAACGAAGAAAAACAATTGTTGAATACTAATGAGTTGAAGAAAGAGCCGCAAGTAGTTGAATTAACTAATGAGCAAATCGATGAAGTGACAAAATTGGTAAGATCAGGTGTTTCATCTAAAGATGTTTCGAAGGAATTATCGAAAAAATATGATATACCTAGAAGGATTATATACGACTTCATCATCAAAAAATTGACATGAAGCTTTAAAGTAATAAGAAAAAAAATTCAAAAATAATTAGAAATCTTATTTCAACCCATTGACTTTAACCCGATCTAACTTAACCTGATATTAGTGGTTGTGGAGCTTATGTCCACGGATGGATCGTAAGAGGGAAAAGGATTTTCTTTATAGTTCCGCATTATGGCAAGGGCTACTTAAGATAGGACGTCTTAAGTAGCCCTTGTGCGTTTAAGGGGTTTTGACTACAGTATCGTAGTGAGTTGGTTTGATAATTTAAAAACACCTAAAATCAAAGAAAAGCCCTCAGAAAAGGCCAATGCAAAGTCGGTCAAAGTACCTGACGGCTTTTGGGTCAAATGCACCAAATGTGGTGAAATTCTCCAGGCAAAAAATCTAAAAGAAAATTTACATGTTTGCAGTGAATGTGGCTTTCATTTTCGTATGACTGCGATGGAGCGTATATTAGCTCATGTTAAGCCAGATTCATTTAAAGAATTAGATTCTAATTTAGTTTCAAAAGATCCATTAAAATTTAACGACACTAAGCCATATAGCGATCGCCTTGTTTCTGCACAAAAAAACACAGAACTTACTGATGCCATGGTAATTGGAAAAGGTTCAATTGAAGATGTAGAAGCGATCATTGCTGCTTTTGAATTCAAATTCATGGGTGGTTCAATGGGAACTGTCGTGGGCGAAAAACTAACTCGAAGCTTTGAAGCTGCTATTGAAATGAATCTGCCGGCGATTGTGTTTTCTTCAAGTGGTGGGGCTAGAATGCAAGAAGGAATCTTGTCTTTAATGCAGATGGCCAAAACATCTTCGTTAGTTGGTGTGATGAAAGAAAAAAATATTCCCTATATTTCAGTTTTAGCTGATCCAACAACTGGAGGAGTGGCTGCAAGCTTTGCAATGTTAGGTGATATTATCATCGCAGAGCCAGGTGCTTTGATTGGATTTGCTGGTCCTAGAGTAATTCAGCAAACCATACGTCAAGAATTACCAGAAGGATTTCAACGTGCTGAATATTTGTTAAAGCATGGTTTTGTAGATATGATTGTGCATCGAAAAGAATTGAGCACAACATTAGCAAGGTTAATTAAAATATTAATGCATAAAAAATGATTCCCCAAAATCCAAAATCTAGAGGCAGTTGGATTGTTGTAATTTTCATAACGATTTTATGTTCAATTAATCTTTTTGCTCAGACAGAAGATACTTCTTTACGAAACTCAGCATTACCCAATAGACCACCGGTTCCGAATGCATTTGACGATATAAATATTGTAATTAAAAACCAAACTAAAAAAACAAATAGAAAATCGAAAACAAAAGGTGCTCAAAAAGAAGATTCAGACGTTCAACCAAATCGATATAGCTCAAAGTTTGAATTTATGGGAAAACCCATGCACTTAAGCTGTAATAAATCTGTGCGAAATTTGAAAACAAATATCGTAGAATGTTTTGGAAATGTGTATTTGCGTAGGCCTACTGAGATTTTAACATCTGATTACGCGATTTTAAATTTAAATACAGAAGACATGCATGCAGAAGGTAATGTTGTTTATTTTACTGGTCAAACTGTCATATACGGCGAAAAAATGGATTTTAGTTTTAGTACAGAAACAGGAGTGATTGAAGACGGACGCATTGAAAGCGATCGGTATGAACTTTTAGGTGAACACATTGAAAGAATTTCTGATGAAGAATTCATAATAAAAGATGGTGAATATACAACTTGTAAAGATTGTCCTGCAAGTTGGCGATTGGCAGCTAAAAGTGTAGATTTTCAGGTAGAAGGTTATGCCTATTTGGGAAATGTGTATGTTAAAATCAATGAAGCACCCACCGTATTTTTACCATACGCAATTATTCCTGTAAAAACGCAAAGACAATCTGGTTTATTATTTCCGAAAATTGGAACATCAGAATTAAATGGTTTTATGTATGTTCAACCATTTTATTGGGCAATTTCAAGATCTACCGATGCAACTTTAGGTGCAGGATACTATTTAAGTCGAGGAAGAAAGTTAGAAGGTGAGTTCAGATTTTCGACCGCTCCTCGAAGTAAAGGACAATTAAACTTATTTTATTTGCGTGATAAAAAATTTAGTGAAAATGGAAATAGTCGTTTTGCTTCTGAATATTTTCATAATTTAGTATTACCTTGGAAAATAGAACAAAAACTACATTGGGTTGATAGTTCAGATCGAGATTATGCCAGATTGTTTCCACAAGATATTTCAGGACTAGGTGAGCCTGCATTGGTTTCTGAAGCGGGTTTGTCACGTGCTGGTCGCGATGCGAGTGCTTGGTTAAACGTTAAAAGAATTCGCAATAATTTAACTCCTGAAACCACAGTAGGATTTGACCAAAATACGGTTCAACTGATGCCAAGTGTGTCAGTAGCTACTGTTGATCACCGAATTACAGATTCGTTCCCTCTTCATTGGGGAATTACAAGTAATTATTCTAAGTTTACTCGCAAAGCAGGCGTGTTTGACCCAATTTATCCTGTAGATCCAAATATTAATTCTTCAACTACAACCACTCAAAATGTGAGAAGTGACTTTGTGGCGGGGGAGACGCCTTTGCGGCAAGCAAATCGTTATATGATTGTTCCTGAATTATATTTTACTTCACGTTTATTTGATCATATTGAGCTTGTGCCTTCGACACAATATCGTGCATTTTTTTATGATTTTGATACTAAAGTTGTTCCTCCAACGAATCGGGGTTATTTAATTTCTCAGTTAGATCTTGCAACAAATTTAGAACACATTTATCAAGACTCTGTTAAACATAAAATTAGACCATCATTACAATATTCTGTGATTCCATTTATTCACAGCGACGATGACCATCCTTTTAATAAACAAATTACAAAGTCAGGTTATCAATTTGATCAATATGATATCGTACCAGTTACAAATGATAATCAAGTTTATTTTACTCCATTGGGACATTCGATCACTGCTCAATTAGGAAATAAATTTATTCTTAAATCATCAGAAAATGAAGAGGCTAAAAAGTATCGCAAAGTGGTAGATATTAATTCTGGTCAAACGTATAACCTTGTAGAACTTAAAAAATCACCAATTGATCGAAAACCTCTATCTCGTTTTTTTACATTAGCATCTATTGATACTGTACGAGTGACGAGTAACATTGAATATTATTACTATCATTATTCAAAAGCATCTACATTTAATATTAGTTCAAGTTATGTTTTTGCAAAGTATACAAAACGACTTTTATCTTTTGAAAGAAGTATTGGCATTAACTATAGTTACAACCAAGTAACGACACATACGCATTCTATAGGGGGAAATATCATGTATTCTTTTAATGATTATTTCCAAGTATTAGGTGGAACTTCGTATCAATTTCCGATGGAATTAAATTCAGCAATCAACCCAGGAATTATTTTATCAATTAATTCTGGCTTGGTTTATCAAAGCCCATCGCAATGTTATAAATTAGTACTTTTAGGTTCGCAAACATTTGGAAGAGGTTGGGACGTTACATTTAATATTCCTGTAAATTTATCAGGATCAACCTATACAAGTTTTGCAGATAATGGATTTGCAGTAACAAAAGGACAGCCTACAGCAAATTAAGGATGAGTTATGAAAAAATATACAGATGCAGTCATTGAGCTATTGAATCAAATTAAAAAAGAAAATAAAGATGCTGTTGAAAAAGCTACTACTATTATTTTTGATTCTGTTGCATCTGGTGGTTTGGTTTATGTATTCGGAGCTGGTCATTCAAGTATTTTAGTAGAAGAAGCTTTTCACCGAGCGGGGGGATTGATTCCTGTTTATCCAATTCTTCATGACTTTATTTCTCCACATATCACTTCAAAAATTGCAGGTAAAATGGAACGGTTAGAAGGTGTTGCAAAAATATTATTTGATCGAGCTAAACCAAAACAAGGTGATTGCATGCTGATTGCAAGCAATTCAGGTATCAATGCAACAGCAATTGAAATGGCATTAGAGTGTAAAAAAAATAATATTCCTGCCATCGCGTTTACAAGTTTAGGTCATTCTCAAAAAACGGTGAGTAGGCATTCTACAAAGAAAAAACTTTTTGAATGTGTGGATCTGGTTTTGGATAATCATTGTCCTCAAGGTGATGCTCTTGTGGAAATTTCTGGTGTACGTGTAGCTGCCGGTTCAAGTATTGCAAATAATTTTATGTATCATTGGGTATTAACTGAAGTATGTGAAAAATTAGCAAAATCAGGGAAAACATTGCCTATTTATTTAAGCGCTAATTTACCAGGTGGTGATGAACATAATGAGAAGCTAGAAGCTACCTACCGCAGTCGAATTCCGCTTTTATAAAATTGCATCCGAAGCTAAAATAAAAAATACATTATGAATATTTTACTATCAAATGATGACGGTGTTTATGCATGGGGACTTCGAGTTTTATATAAAGAGTTAACAAAGCTTGGAAATGTCTGGGTTGCCGCTCCCTTAGAAGAAAAAAGTACAACTGGACATAGTTTAACATTACATAAACCAATTCGAGTTCACAAAATGGATTCTGGTTTTTATGGAGTGAGTGGCTCACCTGCTGATTGTGTTTACATCGGAATCAGAGAAGTCATGAAAAAAATGCCAGACATAGTAGTTTCTGGAATAAATCGTGGCGCAAATTTAGGACAAGATGTTTATTATTCAGGAACTGTTTCTGCGGCTCGTGAAGCTTGTATATTAGGATTGCCGGCATTCGCAGTATCTACCGATCTAAATCATAAAAAAAGAAAAGAAGATCGAGAAATAAATTTTGAAACTGCCGCAAAAGTATTAGTTAAAATAATTAAAAATATTTCTCGCGATGAAATTCCAAAACATACTTTACTAAATGTAAATGTACCAGATGTTCCCATTCATAAAATTAAAGGTATGCGAGTAACCAGACAAGGTTTTCGCTACTATAGCGGTAGTGTTTTGAAGCGAAATGATCACAGAGGAAAACCTTATTTTTGGATCGGTGGCCAATACAAAGGATTTCATAATACAGCGGGTACTGATTGTTACGAAGTTGCTAAGAATCATGTTTCAATCACACCTGTAAAACTAGATTGCACGGATCATCGGTTTTTACAAAGCTTGGCGGATAAATTTGAATGATGAAATTGAAATCGATTCTATTACTTGCAGTTGGATCGTTGTTGATTTCTGGATGTGCTGGAATCAAAACTCGTTCGAATGCGAATAAAGGTCTATTTCAAACAAAGAGCCAAGAAATTAGTCAGAACATGAATGTTCCAAAAAATGGAAATAGATTAAAATCAGATCAAGGATATAGTTGGCCTCTATCAAACGGAAACATTAGTTCATATTTTGGTAAGAGAAGAAGAGACTATCATGACGGACTTGATATTAGTGCACCAAGAGGAACTCCGATACATGCGGCAAAAGAGGGTGTTGTGATTTATGCTGCTCGGAGAATCAAGGGTTATGGTAATATGGTTGTTTTAAAACATGGAAATATGGCAACCGTTTATGCACATAATTCAAAAAATTTAGTTAAAAAAGGCGATAAAGTAAAACAAGGTGAAGTCATTGGATTTGTGGGAGCGACAGGCAAGGCAACTGGACCGCATGTACATTTTGAAATTAGACAAGGACAGATACCTGTTGATCCATTATATTATTTGCCTGCAATTCGAACTGCATCGCAAGCTCGAAATGACTGAATATGAAATCAAACGTACTTTTGTACTTTGACAATAAAGATACGAAAGAAGTGGTTCAATTATTACTTGAAAGTAAGTACGAGGTCAAAACGTACGAAGCTAGCTCAGAACTAAATGCGCTAGAAGTATTAAAGAAAAATCCAACGATAACAATGTTTGTTTGTAGTAATGTGGCCTCTACAGATAAAATTGTAGCCGACATGCAAAGTAGGGGAGCACCTGTACCAGCGTTAATCTGTACTCATGATCATCCAAAAAATATTCGATTACATGCGGGTAGTAAAAATGTTCATTATATTCCCGCAAATGGTTGGGTTGAACATATCACTACATTCTCAAATAAATATCTTACTAAAAAACAGCTCTTACCGTTTAATGATGAGTCAGAAGAATATTGGGATGCAGACTTCTGCCGAATTAATGTTAAAACATTGCCTAAAATTGCACCATTAAATGTGGATATATATATTAAACTTTCAGAAAAAAAACTTTTAAAAATATTTCAAGCTGGTGATGTATTTGATCAAAATGATTTAGATAAATATATGTTACGAAAAAATGTTTATTTCTTTTACATTCGCAATTCAGATGTAGGTGAATTGTTGAACAGATTATCAAGTCATATACAAAAATTAATTGATAAAAGTGAATCAAAAATCCCAATTACTAAATCAAATGCGTTTAAATCTGCTGTTGCAGCAAATGAATTGTTACAAGAAATCGTAAGTACGATAGGGCCTTCAGCTCAAGTGAAATCTGTCATTCAAGAAAATATTAAATTAACAATTCAATCTTTAAGGCAACATCCAAAAATTAGAGATTATTTAAATATTATATCAAGTGAAAAAACAAAATACATTCCTGAGCACAGTCAAATGGTTGGACAAATTGCATGTTTACTTGCTTCAATGATGGAATGGAACTCAGAAGCAACTTTTCACAAGTTAACTTTGGCAGCATTTATTCATGATATTGTTTTGAGAAATCCTGAATTAGCAGCGATTGAAAGTTTGCTAGAGCTAGAAACATATAAACGCAATTTTTCAGAATTAGAAATAAAAGATTATAAGCTTCATCCGATTCGTTCTGCTGAATTGGTGCAAGAATTATCAGATGTACCACAAGATATTGAAATGATTGTTTTACAACATCACGAAAAGCCAGATGGATCGGGTTTTCCGCGCGGGCTTACACATAACCAAATTGCACCACTTTCAGCAATATTTATAATCGCACATGACTTAACACATTACACAATTACGCATGGTAACAAGTTTGATTTGGGTATCTATATTGATTCTGTTAGAGAAAAATACAATTATAACAATTTTAGAAAAGTTATAAAAGTTTTAGAAGACATTGAAATTAAACGTAAGAAGAAATAGTTTTTCATTCTTAAAAATCTTGTTACTTTAAAGGTATGGCGCTTTTTAATGAATCTGAATTTTTAGCTATTCAGCAAGTGATCATTCCTCGTTCAAAAGTATTTTCTGTACAACAAAAAGCTGAATCAGTTCGACTCGTAAAAGTATTATTGCAATCTAAAGATAAAGCCACCCAAGGAAAATTTTCTTTATTATTAAAATTAATTCAAATTATTTCATTTATTTTTGGATTTCAAAAATTTGAAGAATTAAATGAAACAAAAAAAATAAAAGTATTGAACTTTTTCTATCATTCACCCATTCCACTATTAAGAAAAGGTTTTTGGGGATTAAACACTTTATGCAAAATGGGTGCATACGGACAAAAATCAATTTACCAAGAAATTCATTATGAACAATACTAGTTTAGAGTTCGACATCATTATTATTGGATCAGGGGCTGGTGGAGGAACCATTGCAAAAGAACTTTCACCTTTGTGTAAAGACGGAATCAGAATTGCTTTACTTGAATGGGGTGGTAGATACCAAGCCAAAGACAACACACGTGAAGAAGTGAAAATGGCTACGCAATATTACTTTGATGGCGGTGGATTTTTAACTAAGTCTCAAGATATGACACTTGCTTTTGCTAGAGCCTTGGGAGGTTCTACTACGGTGTATACAGGCACATCACTAAAAGCACCTTCAGAAGTGATTGATCACAAATGGGCTGTAAAAGGATTAACATATTCTGATTTATTGCCGCGCTATCAAAAATATATTCAAGAAAATAACGTGCATTTATATGATGAAAATGATTTAAGTTTAAATAATAAATTATTCAGAGATGCATGTAAAAAATTAAATTGGAAAGTAGAACAATTTCCAGTCAACACAAAAGGTTGCAAAGGGCAGGCTACTTGTAATCTAGGTTGTTCACAACTTGCAAAACAAGGTACATCGGTAGTGCAAATTCCTGTTGCGCAAAAAAATGGAGTGGAAGTATTTACTTTTTGTAGAGTGGATTCGGTAGAAGAAAATACAGTTCATGTTGAAGTGATTTCACCAGAATTTGGATTAGAGCATTCAAAACTTTCTCCTGGATTTTATAAAATGAAGGCCAAGAAAATTATTTTTGCAGCCGGTGTGATGAATACACCAGTATTACTGATGAAATCATTAAAACACAAGCCATGGGCGTTGGGTCGCTTTTTTACCTGTCATCCAGCCATGATGCTTGCAGGTGAACACGAGCAATCAATCAAGAGCACGAAGGGACATCCAAAAAGTTTTTATTGTGATGAATTTGTTGAATCCGATCGATTTTTATTAGAAACGTGTATGTATTTTCCGTTTATATTTTCTAAATCGCTTTCTGGGTTTGGATCTGACCCAGATGAATTCATAGCACATTTTGATAGACTTCAAATGATTTTATCTTTAGCGATTGATGATGTAGATCCAGAAAATAAAATTACAATCAATGCAAAAGGAAAAACAGAGGTTCAATATCATATTCATGAAAAATTAAAAAAGTCACTCACACAATCAATGCGTGTGTCATCTGAAATTTTGTTTGAATCTGGATGCAAGCGAGTGCATATGCCTGCTTCTGAGAAGTTTTTTATAAATCGTGAAGAAAGATCACATATCAATCAATTAATCAGTGAAAAATATTTTAAGTCAGGTCATGTTTCGATTTCAGCTGCGCACTTAATGGGTGGCTGTGTGATGGGAAATGATGAACGAACTTCAGTGACAGATTCTTTCGGAAGAGTCTATGGAAATCCAAACTATTATGTTGCCGACGCATCACTTTTTCCGTCAGCAGTTGAAGTGAATCCGTACTTAACAATTATGGCATTGGCAGATCGGGTTGCTGATGCAGTAAAAAGTGATTTGAAAAACATTATTTAAAGAGAGTGTAAAAATGAGACGTGAAGGTGCAAAAATTGTTGTTGAAGCTTTAAAAGAAGCACAAGTTAAATTTAATTTTGGAATTCCAGGTACCCACAATATTGAGCTATACGATGCAATGGTAGATGAAACTGAAATTATTCCCATTCTAGTAACGGATGAACAATCAGCTTCGTTTATGGCTGATGGAGTGGCACGTTCTTCGAATACAATTGCTGCAATCAATGTGGTTCCGGGAGCGGGACTCACTCATGCAATGTCTGGAATCGCAGAATGTTATTTAGATCAAATTCCATTGCTCGTTCTGACTTGTGGAATTCGCACTGACACCGGCAATTCTTATCAGTTACATGCCATCAATCAATTAGAAGTGGTAAAACCGATTTGTAAAAAAGTATTTAAACCTAAAAATCACAATGAACTGCGTGAAATGGTTTTACAAGCTTGTCAAATTGCAAGAACATCTCCGCAAGGGCCAGTCGCAGTTGAAGTGGCAGCTGATTTGTATTTGGTTCCTGGTGAATATCATGAAACGAATTCAAAATATGAAGAACCAGCAGTAGTTCATCCAAATCAATCACAAGTAGAAGAAGCGGTTCGTGCTTTAAATGCTTCTGATTCAATTGCAATTTACTGTGGATATGGAGCAAAAGATGCAACGCAAGCTTTGGTAGAGTTGGCTGAAAGATTAGATGCGTTTGTATTTTCAACAATTACGGGAAAAGGAGTTTTTCCAGAAAAAAATACTCGTTTTATTTGGAACGGTTTAGGTAGATCGTTGCCTCCTGAATTTCAGAAGTTAGAAAAATCGTTTGATACAATGCTTGCAATCGGTTGTAGATTTTCAGAAGTTGCAACGGCAAGCTACGGATGCAATCCACCTGAAAAATTAATACATGTCGATATTGATGAAACTGTGTTTTCTAAAAACTATAAAGCTTCATTGTCTGTTGTTTCAGATGCGAATGCTTTTATTCAAGCTGTATTACGTTCTCCTCAACTTAAAAAACGAACAGGCAATGTAGATCGTATTCATTCTGTTTTAGATATGAAAAAACAAGTAGAAGAAAGTTTAAAGTCAAAATCAGATACAACCAAAGTTTCATTCAATCATTTGGTTAGTGAAGTTGAAAAAATATGTGGAGATCAAACGATCTATGTAACTGATTCTGGTAACGGAACTTTTTTAGCAATGGAAAATGTAAGACTCAACAAACCTCATCACTTTTTAGCTCCTGTAGATTATTCATGTATGGGATATTCTGTGCCAGCTTCAATTGGTGCAAAATTGGCAAACCCGTCTAAGCCTGTTGTGACATTGGCAGGCGATGGTGCTTTTTTAATGACTGGCTTTGAATTGGCCACAGCTGTGCAATTCAAAGTAGGTGTAATGTGTTTTGTTTTACGTGACGGAGAATATTCTCAGATCGCCCAATTTCAAAGAGCTTCTTTAAACCGAGAAACATTGACTGAAGTTACAGATTATCGTTTGCAAGATTTTGCAAAAGCTGTGAATGTTCAATATTTTAAAATTCAGACAGATCAAGATTGTTCAGAAGTAATTCGAAAAACATATGAACAATCGAATATCGGAAATCCTACTATCATCGAAGTAAATATAGATTATTCGAAGCCCACATATTTTTCAAAAGGTGTGGTGAAAACAAATTTACTAAGATTTGGTTGGCGCGATCGTTTTCGATTGGTATCAAGAGTGATTGGGCGAAAGCTTTTATAAATATTCTGCTAATTCAGAATCATCTTCAAATTCTAATTTAACAAGCCAACCTTCATCGATTGGGTCTTCATTTAAAATAGTGATGTCTTCGATTAATGATTCGTTCACTTCGGTGATAAATCCAGAGGCGGGAAGTGTGATTTTGAGTTCTCTGCCACCGCCTGCAATTTCGCAAACGATGTCGTCTTTATTGAAGTCGTCACCTTCAGAAGGAAGGCTGATGCTCTCAGCCTCTCCTAAAGTATCGAGGGCATCATGAGTGATGCCCACCGTAATTACATTGTTTTTTTTATGAAACCAAAACTTTCCATCATTGAATTCTACAATCTTTGAAATGCGCGATTCTTTTTTTGCCATAGTGGCAATATTCTACGCACCTCATGTGCTCATTACAACGAAAGAATTAGTTTTGGGATATATTCTATCCTGACTGAGTATCGGCTTGAACTACTGCAACAGATTGATTTGCATCAATCATATCATCATCACTGAACATGGGCACTTTATGGTCTGTTAAAACAATAAAAGCAGAACTAGTGGTTACTAATAAAATAACAGAAATAAAGTATCTCACAAACGTACAGCTCCTTCCAAAGATCCCCACTGACTAAGTAATATAATTATCACATAATTAATGCCACATCGCAACATAAATATGTAATCATAAGTACCTGTAAATAAAGGAATTATTTATAAATATTAAAAATAATTAATAATATAAGTTCTGCCTCTCTTAATAATTATTAAAACTTATAAATTTGAACACAAAAATGAAATTGAGTGTGATAGCCCAGGTTGCTAAGTATTTGATTCTATGTGTAATTTTCACTAACTAATTCTTGCCTATCTATATATATGTGGTGCACTAATTGTTTTGCTATAACCGACCGAAATAGTCTACAATAGGAGTGTTGGGTCTATGTTTAATTGTCGGGGGACAAAAATGCATAAATTAGCTTTATCCGCTTTTGTTATTTTTTTGAATACGACTGGCGTTTACGCTCAGTATACTGGTCTGGATTGTCCATATTTAGAAAGACAATACAGAGCATCCGCAACACCTCAACAAAAAACAAATTTTTTAAATCAAAACTATAATTCAATTGTAAAAAATTGTCCTCGATGGACAGAGGCACTCAAAAAATCGGATCCATCATTTAATACGTATGCAAGTTTAGTGAATGCAAGAAATAGTTCACAAGGTAGAAAACCAGCTGCAAATCAAAAATCACCAACAAAAGCACCAGGAACTCAAGCACCAGGAACTCAAGCACCAGGAACTCAAGCACCAGGAACTCAAGCACCAGG
>CAZNGN010000037.1:15496-28801 GCA_964572865.1 uncultured Bacteriovoracaceae bacterium
AACTCAAGCACCACCAGTAGATCCAAATGCAGTTTTACAAGCACATAATGCTGAAGTCGAAAAAAATATTACTGAATTAAAAGATAAAATTTCAAAAAGTAATTATTGCAGTTCAAAAATTACACAAGATAAAATCAATGAAGAAATGAGCAAACTTAAGAGCAAAGACGTGAATGGCAATTACAAAACTCAAGATGAACTAAAATATGCAGCAATGCAGAGATTATATTCAAATTGTCAAAGCGCTTTGTCTTCAAATAAAAACACAATCGGTCCTAAAGACGGAAGTGGTGGAGAAACTCAACAAGATAAGCAAGATAAAAGATTGGAAATCTCTGATGAATGTGGTGACTCGATGGTTGCTATGATGGTTCAAGATGCAGTCAAAAAAACCAATGTTAAAAAAGATGTAGTGTACAATGATGATGGTGATTCAAAACAATTTAAAAGTGCAACAGAAGTTCAAAATGATGTGAGAAAACAAATAACAGATAATAAAGCATATTATGAGAAAAAATATGGTTGTACAATTGATCAAAAAAAATTGGCAAATTATCAGTCATTACAACAGATTGTAAATATGGCTGCACAAACTGGTGCACAAATTTCTTCTGATAAAGCTGTTTATGAAACTAATAAAGATGTGGCAAATGGTGGCAATGCATTTAGAGCTGGATTAGAAAATCATGGCAACAATCTAAAAAGTGTTGGTACTCAACAAATTGGTGGAGCAGCAATCAAAGCAATGATGGCTGCAGAAGCTGGACGTATTGCAAGTACACATAAGAAAGCTGCAGAAGATATGAAAAATTATTATAAAAATTCAGAAGATGAAGGCATGCTGGCAGATGATCGTCCTTTAGAAGACAATAAACCCAGAGACTTCATTACAACTACTCAGAATTTAGATGTGGCTGAACATTTTCAAGGTCACACGATTAAGACTGATGAAATGCAAGAAAAGCATGAAGCACTATCTGAAGAAGCAAAAGGTATGGCAATTCAAACAGGCTATGAAGCTCTGATGAGCGCAATCAACGGAGCAAACTTAATCAAACAAGGCAATCAAATGCTAGCAGACTCTAAAAAAGTATACGGTTTGCCTCCGGCACCTCCGCAAACTTTTATTCCGCAAGGAAATCCAAATAATATAAACTTACAACCGGGCCAATTTGGTTTTGGTTCAAATGGTGGACCGAATGAAGCACCTGTAACTGATGGTGGATTGAATCAATCGACACCAGAAGATACAGCGAAAGCTGATATTCCTCCTCCGATATTAGGAAATCCAACTGGTGGTGGATTAAAAGATGCACCTCCTCCAGCAGGTGGAGGTTTAGTAGCAACTTCTGGCGGTTCTGTAGGAGGCGGCGGTAGTGGCGGTGGCGGCGGCGGCGGTGGTAGCGGCGGCGGTTCTGGCAATTCTTCTGAAAATACAAATCCAACTGCACCCTCATTGCAAGGTGGAGTCAGTAAATTTGATTCAACAGGCGGTGGCGGTGGAGGATTTGCATCAACTGGAAATGGCAATTCAAATCGTGTGAATAGCACAGGTTCAATGAATTTTAATGAAATGCTTGCTAAATTTTTACCAAAACAAGGTGGAGAAGAAGAAAAAGATCCAAAAGCAAAAGGAATTTTATTCGATGGCCCTCAAGGTGCCAGAGGTCTTGCTTCTGAACCGATGGATCCGAGTATCTTAGGTCCAAATTCAAATTTATTTAAACGTGTATCAGGTGCAATGCTTTCTCATTTAAAGAGAGGTAACTTAAGATGAGAAAAATAATTATTATTTTGGGAATATTTTTAACCATTCACGCAAATGCAGATGAATGTTCAGGTAAATCTGATTCAGCAGGAGACCCTTGCTCTCAAATTAAATTATATAAAACAGCAGCTACTACACAAACAATTTCAATGATCGGTCACGCAGCTGCAGCAGCATTATGTGCAATGCCTTTTGCTTGTGCCAACTGTACAACATGGTCAAAAATTGCAACAGGTGTAGATGCAGCTGGTGCAATCACTGTTGGAATCACATCAGGCGATATTATGTCAGGGTTACAACCGTTAATTATGTCAACAATGGGTTCATATGCAATGAACTCACTATCACACAAAATTAAACCTGAAAAAACAGATGCAACAAAAACGCAAAATGCTCAAGACACTAAAGCACCTTGTGATTATATGGCGGCAGGAATGCAAGCCGTTCAGTCTGGTTATTATTTAATGCAAGCAAAGCAATCTAGAGAAAATGTAAACAACTCAAATAAATATAAAAAAGAAGTTGTCACTAATTTGCCAACTATGAATACCGAGTTAGCACAAGGCGGTGGTCCTTCAAATGAAGTTGGTCAAAGTGAAAGTTTAGGTGTTGCCAATAATTCTTCTTCTGGAATTGCATCTCCAACTTTAAAAGATGAAGTTAAATCAAGTGAAGCTACTGCTGCAATTGAACCATTGATGCGTGAGTTTAATAAACATACTGGCAAAAATATGGATGATATTTTAAATGGAATTCAGTCCGGACAAGATCCATTAACAATGATGAATGCAATGGCTTCTTCTGCCACTGGTGAAGGAGTTGCTGCAGGATTAAATACGCTAGCAAATCGTGCTGCTGAAGAAACACAAAGAAGAATGAATCAAAATACATTAGCAGGTGGAACTGAAGGTTACGAAGCCGTTCGAAATGGCGGCGGTGGTTCTGCTAAAAAAGACGATGGCCTTTCTGGTATGCTTGCCGGAATGATGAAAGGTATGATGGGCGGACAGGGCGATCAAAAAGATGGATCATTGGGTCCAAAACAAGTTGGATTCGGCACAATGAATTCAAAACAAGCTTTAGCTGATCAAGGCTTACATTCGCCTGAACAATCAATTTTTGATGTCATAGGTAATCGATATCATTTAATCACTGCACGTATTTTAGATGGTGGACAAGGTACTCAACAAAGAGTTCCTGCTAGTTTATTGCCTAAGAATGTGTATTTGAGAAAATAGAAATTTTTACTTGGGGGTAAAAATGAAAAAAATGGGGAGTATCACAGTTTTTTCGATTATATTTTTATTATTAGTAAATTCTTCTTTATCGTTTGCTAAAGAAGGTTCTGCAGGATGTAAATTTCGTCATGTGACAGAATGTTCAGATATACGTAGTGGTAATAAAGCTGATCCTGATGGAATTAATACTCAATACTGTAATTATTTTGAAGCCCACGATATGGGATGCAAACAAGAATTGTGGTCTGGAATCGCATATACTACAGCGGCAGCAGTATGTTTAACTGGTTGTATAATGGAAAAAATTCCAGCTATTGGTACTGCAGCAGCTCAAGCAATTCGTGTTGCTTGCACATTTGGGTCAATGGGTGTGGCAGCTGCTGATATTGCATCAACATTAATTATCAAGAATCAAGTAGATCAAAAAGTAAAATCAGCAAATCAAAATCTGCCCATTACTTATGGAACTGGGGCATTTGGTACTGCCGCAGGTGCTGTTGGTGGAGTTGCGGCTTTATATTTAGCAAATGGTAGCCTAGCAGCTTCAAAGGCAACGAATGCAGAAATGTGTGTAGCTGCCGTTATGGACGGAATGTTTGCCTATTCTAAATTTCATAACAAAAAGAAACTAGTAGAAGCTGCTGAAAAAAATTACTGTCAATTACAAGAGAATATGACTGGTCAAGATTTAGGGTGTGCAAGTCCTGGTCGTTTACCAAAATTCAATCAATTCAAAAATTTTAACTTAAGTCAAAACCAAACAAATATAGGCGGATCATCCACAGCTAATCCAGATTTAAATGGCTCAGATAGTATGTCTTCTGAAATTGAAGATATTAAAAAAATGCCAATCTCAGAAGCTGTAAACAAAATGAACGAAGCGTATGCAAAAGCTGGTGATGATAAGATTTTAGGTAAACCAGATTTCGGTAAAGCGCTCAAAGCTTTACAAGAAGCAACGGGAGCAAATCCAAATGCATTCTTAGCTTCAGCAGCTGCCGGCAATCTTTCAGATACTATGAGCAAACTTTTAGGCAATTCGAAAGGTACAGATTTAGGTCTTGCCATGATCAAAGATGCAGAAAAATTAGGTGCGCGACTTCGCATTGAAGGCTCAGCTAATATCGCATTTGAAAAACCAGTAGCAGGTGGAGGAGCAAACAAAAAATTTGCAAACTTCGGAAATGATGTTTTCGGAGATCGTGGTCCTGCTGCTACAGGTGGCGCAGAAAAATTAAGTTTTGGTGGATTTGACGGTGACATTTGGCACATCGGAACCACCCAAAGTATTTTTGAAATTGTAAGTAAAAAAACAACTTCAGTTTCAAATAGAGTAAATAAGTAATTTTCAATAGAGGTCTTTTGGAGGACGTATGAAAATTTTAACCGGAATATTAATTTTTAATTTATTGATTCCATCTCAATTTGTGTTTGCAAAAGAAGGCGGTTTTGGATGTGCTTACTCAAAAGTGCCTGAATGTAGCGGAAATGCAAAAGATTCTCATGCAAATCAATATTGTTCTTATTTAAAAGCGCATGACACCGCATGTATTCAAGAAGCTTGGTCTGCAGTTGCGTATACTGCAGCAGCTGCGGTTTGTGCTACGGCTTGTTTAGCAACTGTTACTGTTTTTGGTGCTTCGTTAGAATCTATATGCAAAATTGGAACAACATCAGTGGCAATCGCTGATACGCTTTCATCATTATATGTTGCAACTCAAGTTGGTAATGATATCAAAGATTCACAGGCTGCATTTCAGGCAGCACTCTCTGGTGCCGGAGCTGTGGGAATGGCAATTGGTACTAGTTATTTAAGTAAATTAGGTAATCAAGCTAGTAATTTAAATAATGTTTATAATCAAGCAACAAATCCAACAACTGTTACGAATAGTTCACCAACAGTAACGACTGCTCCTGCCCCTGATGGTGGCTCTGCAGTACAATTAAATAATTCTAATCAAAATAATAGTTATGGCTGGAATCAAAATTCTAATAACCAAAACTTAAACGCAAATGACAATTTAAAAACTCAAAAAAATCAGGCAGAAAATAAAAGTTCTAAAGCTGATAAAACAGCATCATGTCTCCAAGCAGGAATGAACACTCTTATGGCTTCTATGAAATGGATCAACAAAGCAAAGCTTGTTAGCAATGCTGACGATCAATTGAGTAATTTAAGGTCTGTAAAAACAGCACCAACTACTCATTTGGCGCATAATAATTATCATCCAATGCAAACAACAGTTGATGGAAATGCACCAGCCCCAGATATGGCTGATTCACGAGGTGGTACAAATGAATTATTTATTCCAGGAGAAGATTCTCTTTCTAGAATTGGATCTTCATATGCAACCGCATCTGATGGAAAAAACTTTCCTTCAATGAGTAAAAATGATTTTAATAATGCATTCAAAGCATTGAAAGATAATTTCGGAGTAACTCCACAACAATTTGCAGCAGCAATGGAACAATCAGGCCCTGCAGGAGCAGTTAGTAAATTATTAGGAAATGGTCCTGGCTCAGATGAAGCAAAAGCATATTTCAATGACATCGCTGAAAAAGCAAAATCAATGAATGGTGGCGCACCAAACCTTGCGTTCGACAAAGTTCAAAATAATTCTGGTTCTGGTAAACCATCTGGCTCAGAAAATCCATTCGGAGCATTATTCGGTGATCGTGGCCCTGCTGGAATCAATGGCGGTGGAGCAAGTGGAGTTAATTTTGGCGGATTCAAAGGCGATATTTGGCACGCTGGAACAACACTTTCGATTTTTGAAATTGTAAGCCGCAAAACTAACGAAGTAAGCCCACGTTTAAAAAGATAAATGAAACGATAAAATATTATCTATAAATATCTTTTCGGTGTCCTACTTTTAAAATTAGAATGATTAATTCTCCTGAATTGAGTTCGTATATGATGCGATAATCACCAACTCGAACTCTGAAAACATTTTCTTCACCACTTAATTTTCGACAATTTACAGGAAACGGGTTGATTGCAAGTGTTTGGATCGTAGTGATTATTTTAGTTACATCTTTTTTAGGAAGTTTCTGTAACGATTTTTCAACTGAACTGGAAACTAGAACTTTATAATTTGCCACTCTTCTTTAAATCTCCCATTACTGCATCTAGATCGCGATAAGTTTCTTTTCTTAATTTTCGTAAATCTGATAAGTCTTCTTTTTCTTCGATTTTATCTAAGATCGCTTCTTCTAAAAATCGACTCATAATCAGACCATTTTCATTACAAAAACGATCTAACGCATTTTTAATTCTAACATCAATTTTAGCTGCCAATTGTTTGTTTGCCATAATAAATATATTATAATAGCAAAAGAAATTAAAAGATATCAATAAATAGCTCTTGGAAAACATAGGTTTATACGATAAAAACGTAGAAAATGACTTTTGGGGGTGTAGCTCAGTTGGGAGAGCGCTACAATGGCATTGTAGAGGTCATCGGTTCGATCCCGTTCACCTCCACCAAAAAATCCACATTGCACCATTTTCACTCTTAGTTATAATTAAATTATGTTCAATTTAAACAAATTTCCAAAAGGGGTAGTCTTTTTAGGACTAACTAGTTTTCTCACAGACGTTGCTGGTGAATCAATTTATTCTGTATTGCCAATTTTTTTGACCACTCAAATCGGAACTTCTCCACTGTTCATAGGCATTTTAGAAGGAATGGCTGAATCACTTGCGAGTATTTTAAAATTCTTCTCAGGATATTTCTCAGATAAATGGCGAAATCGCGAATCACTTGCATTAACCGGTTATGCAATTTCAGGTTTGGTTCGTCCGCTAATGGGAATTGTGGCCACTCCACTTCACGTATTTTTCGTAAGACTTTCAGACCGTGTAGGAAAAGGCATTCGAGGTGCACCTCGTGATGCGCTTTTAGCAAAAATGTCGACTCCCGAAACGCGCGGTCAAAACTTTGGATTTCACAAAGCTATGGATCACGCAGGTGCCATCGTTGGCCCACTCATCGCGTCTGCATTTTTGTTTATATTTCCAGGTCAATATCGCACTTTTTTTCTTTCTACCATTGTGATTGGAATTTTAGCATTTTTCTTCGCATTTCGTGCCAGCAAAATTACTCAAGAAATCAAAGAAGATTTCAAAGGATCTAAAAAAGCTAGTTTGAAAGATATCACATCTGAATGGAAATCGTTTCCGATTAAATTTAAACATTATTTATTAGTATTGATGATTTTTACTTTAGGAAATTCTTCTGACGCATTCTTGTTACTTAAATTCAAAGACATCGGATTAGATCCAGCTTATATTCCCATTCTTTGGTCTGCAAATCATGTAATTAAAACATTTACTGCAATTTGGGGTGGAAAAGTTTCAGATAAAATCGGACGAATGAACGCAATCATTTTAGGTTGGTCATTGTTTGCAGTTGTGTATTTGATCATGGCTACATCTGATAATATTTTATTTTGTATTATCGCATTTCTGGCGTACGGATTATTTTATTCACTCACAGAAAGTCCTGAATCTGCAATGGTAGCAGACCTCATTGAGCCTTCGCAAAGAGGTACGGCTTATGGGGCATTGAATTTAATATTAGGAATTTGCACTTTACCAGCAAGCCTTATATTTGGTGCGATTGCCACAAAATATGGAGCGCATTCGGCCTTTTTATTTGGAGCAGTCTTATCAATTGCATCGATGGTATTGCTTAAAACGCTTATATTTCAGGATTCTAAACAACATTAAAATAATAGTTAGAAACTAGGAAAAATTTGCCTTGATATCTGACTAAATCGGTCTACAATAGAATTTGGGGATACAGATTCGTCTGTAAGTGGGGGGTATGTCATGAGAAAGTTTTTCTATCTATTTCTATTACATTCGGCTTTAATAAATACTAATAGTTTCGCAGGTTTATCAATATTTGGTCCAAACCAATCGGTAGTGGTGGGTCAAACGGCTTCGACTTCTACAAGTGCTACGATTGCTACTGGAGCGTGTGTTCCCTTAAAAGTTGCGTACACACATTACAGCATTGTTAGTTCGTATAGTTCAAATTTATACGTGACCGTTCAAAATACTTCAGGTTCTGGATTAGTTTCAAACTCTGCTTCTTGTTCGGGAGCATCGTCTTCAGTTGCTTTAACAATTCCAGCCAATGCACCATATGCCACGGTATATTTTAAAAGTGATATTACACAAGTTTCTTCAGTGAGAGCAACCTATGCAAGCCCTAACTCAAGAAGTGCAACGATTAGTATTACAGCATTAGGTTCTGGCACTGGAACAGGCACGGGCACAAGCACAAGTACTGGTACGAACACCGCAACCAATACAGGAACTGTAACTTCTACAGGAACTTCAACTGGTACCGGCACTTCTATTGAAGGAACTAAAACAGAAGATGTATTTAATGCTGGCTCAACAGGAAACTTTGTTAACACTCTAAATATTTCAATGCCACAAGCTGCTAATAAATGTATTCAAGTAAGAGCATTCTTTGTAAATTCATCTGGACAAGTTGCAGCGGCTCCAACAAATAAAACAATAAATTTATCAGGAAATTTACCAACACTTTACAGTTGGTTATACAGTGCAAACCAAGATTGCGATACTCGCAAATTAGTAAATGCAAGTGCACCACTTGTAATTTCTGCTGGTCAAATCGCAAGATATTTCTACGTTGATCGCTCTATTGCAGGTTCATATGTAATCAATGGATCGCTTGCGGGTGTATCTGGTGGACCAACATTTACTATCAACGTAAATATTACAGCAAGCGGTACAGGTACAGGATCAGGTACATCAACTGGTACTGGAACAAATACCAATACCAACACAAATACGAATACGAACACGAACACGAACACCAACACCAACACCAACACTGGAACTGGTACTGGTGTAGGATTACACGGTATCAAACGTATCGTAATGGTGATTATGGAAAACACAGATGATGATGCAGCTAAAGTTCAACCGTTCTTATCTACAATGATCAATAACGGTCGTTACTTTAGTAATTCATACGGAACAACACATCCATCTCAACCAAACTACATTGCAATGACATCGGGTGCGTTGATGGGTTGTACTACTAATAATGATTGTACATTGAGCAATACACATATTGGTGATCTTTTTGATGCTCAAGGTGGTGCGCCTCAATATAGAACTTATGCGCAAACATATCCAGGCAACTGTAGTTTGGTTACATCAAGCGGAAAATATGTAAGAAAGCACAATCCATTTATTTCTTACACAAATATAACTAGCAATTCCGCTAAATGTAATGATCGCATTAAAACATACAACGATCTAGTTACAGATGCGCAAGCGGCAGGAACAACTCCGATGAGAAAGTTCATTTATATCGTGCCAGATTTAAATGATGACGCTCATGATACTGGAATCGCGTATGGTGATGGCAAGCTTCAAGCAAAATTCGGAGCGCCAGGCCCAACAAGTGCTAACTGGGAAACTTCAATCTACAATCCAGCTTTCATGGATGGTACATTGTTCATCATTACATTCGATGAAGATAATCCGAATACAACTCGTTCAGGTTCTTTAGAAAACAAAATCTACACTGTTTTCTATAACCCTGCACTTGTTACAACAGGAGTAAGCACACAAACAGTAAATCATTATACAATGTTAAAAATGATTGAAGATACTTTTAATCTTGGCAACTTAGGTAGAGGAGATGCTACCGCAAGTCCAATTACAGGAATTTGGGTAAACCCATAAAAAAATTGCCAAAATTCTTGTAGTCGGTATCATAATAACTTCATATCCAAAAAAAAGGGGGTCTTTCGAAAGAGAGATCCCCGATTTTTTGAAAACAATTGAAGGAAAATAATTATGCTAAAATTTTTATTTTTATTTTCGTTACTAATTATTTCAAATGCTAGCTTGGCTCAAACACCTTCTCGAGAAGATTGCATGAATTGGATATTATACATGCGCCAACAAAGTCATACGCTTCCTTCAATTGCAGACGTAGATTTTCCGGAAGAACAAAAGCAAGAATTAAAACCAGGGGCCGAATGGTTTAATAAAATATTCAAAGAATTTGAAAAAAAACATCCCAAAGAAGAGGGCAGAGTGTATTACGGTTTCATTCCATCAGAATCGTATTTTCCTGCAGAGATTGATGCTGAATTAAAACCAAATGAAAGAGTGAAGATTCAAAGTCTCATTAAAAAAATATTTCAAAAACAAGATCAATATTACAAAAACATGAAACTCTTAGAAAAACCATCTGCTGAAAACTCTAAGATTGTTTTGCAAAATCAAAATATAATGAATGAAATAGCAAAACTAAATTCAGAAATTCATTTAGCAGCACTTGATCACGGAGTAAAACGTGGATGTTATGATTGGTTTGAAGAATATCTAACACATACGTTTTCACGAATGCGCAAAAAAATCGACAAACTCAATGTCAAAATCAATGAATTAGAAGCTCAAGTAAAAAAATAAATTATTTTTGGCTTACTTTAATCGACTCAATTGATACAGGTTCTTTTGGTCTATCTTGTGCACCTTTGGGAGCATTGATGATGTCTTCAACGACTTTCATTCCTTCAATGACTTCACCAAAAATGGTGTGCTTATTATTGAGCCACATTGTGGGAGCAACAGTGATAAAAAATTGAGAACCATTTGTGTTTGGACCCGCGTTTGCCATTGCGAGTAATCCTGGACGATCAAACTTCAAAGTCTGATGAAACTCATCTTCAAATCGATAGCCTGGGCCACCCATACCTGTACCCGTTGGATCTCCACCTTGAATCATAAAATTTGGAATACATCTGTGAAAAATCGTACCTTCATACATTGATTTACCTTCTTCAGATTTTCCAGATTTTGGATTAATCCAAGATTTCGAACCAGTCGCTAATCCTAAAAAATTTTCAACTGTTTTAGGAGCTCTGTCGTCAAAAAGTCTAATGTGAATTTCGCCTTTGGTAGTTTTCATTGTAATGAGTGTATTCATATTGTGATTTCCTTTTCTTTTGTAATACTTAAACTACCATCCGCTTCAAGTACAGCAGTTTCAACATCATGAATGCTGTGCACACCTTGTTTTCTCATCAAAGTTTTTAATTCAGATTCACTTAAACGTTCTCTTGAAAGATTTTTGTGAATTAATTTTCCTTTATGAATCAAAAGTGTCGGTGTTCCTTCAAATAGTTTGCTAAAGAAATTACTTCTAAAAGTTAAATATGAGATTAATGTGGAACATCCGATAAGTACTGCAGCGAGTAAAAGCCCTCCAATTAATGAGTTGTCGCCTCCATTCATTGAGTTTTGAACAGCGTTACTGATTAATAGAATGGCTACAAACTCTATTGCACTCATTTGTCCCATTTGTCTTTTTCCTGAAATTCTCAATAATATCAGGATACTTAAATATACAACTAAAGCACGAATGGTTAAATCAAGAGGCTGAATGTTAAGGTGAAATAAATCTTTCATATTTAATATTGGAATCTATTAAGTAGTTATTGGCAAGAGTTTGAAATTAGTTTATAACATGCAGCATGAATTTAAATCCTGGTAAAAACATAAGATTATTTCAAAATAATTTATTAGAAAACCTCACATTTGTTCATCCATTAATGCCCATTTCAATGTGGGCACCCATTATTGCTACATTATTCGCGCATTCATTAACTGAAATGGAACTCAGTTATGCAATTGCTTATTCTATTTTTGGATTGTTATTTTGGACGTTTGCAGAATACGTTTTGCATCGTTTTGTGTTTCATTATCATCCCACTTCTGATTTCGGAAAAAGAATCGCATACCTTGCTCACGGAATTCATCACGATGATCCGAACGATCAGCGAAGATTGTTAATGCCACCAGTAGCTGCATTGATTATAGCTACAGTTTTGTACGGTTTATTTTCATTATTATTAGGTCTAGTACGAGTGAACCCATTTTTCAGCGGATTTTTAGTAGGTTACTTATGTTATGATTATATTCACTACGCGACTCATTGGGCTCGTATAAAAGGCGGATGGTTTTATCGCTTGAAAAAAAATCATATGGACCACCACTTTAAAGCTGAAGATAAATTATACGGTGTTAGTTCTACATTTTGGGATCAAGTTTTCGGCACCACTTTGCCAAAGAAAAAATAATTTGAGGGTCCCATAGTTAAATGGATATAACGGAGCTTTCCTAAAGCTTTGTTGCAGGTTCGATTCCCGCTGGGACCACCAAAGTATGGAACCTTATATTGGATTTGAAGCCAAGTGTTTGAAATGAAAAATGAGTTTTTAAGCGTTTTATCGGGGTTTTGACAGGTCAAACTGTCTTGAACTTTCACGAACTGTCCCGAGCTTGGCTACATTTTGGCTACAGTTTGGCTACACTTTAAAAAAGTTCAAGTTTACCGCAGAATTTAATCAATATTGATGCATGTAATTTTAGCAAAATGTGACAAATGATTTAATAAAGGATCATTGGCATTAAAAACTAAGGTTTAATGTGATTTGCTTAAATAGAATTTGTTTGAATTAGTTATTGTCACAGTCTGAGCAGATGTAATCTGAAACTAATTCGTCTACGGAATTAATCCCATCAAGAGGCATTACGAATTCAATTTCCCCACATTTTGTACACACAATTTGACTACTTGCGGCCAAAATTATGTTTTCGATAAGTTCATTTGAAAGATTTGGGGAGGAGTTCATAATTAAATTTTAGCTCATTCCACTTTGAAGTAAACTTTAAATATTGAATAAAAATAAATGGATTGTTTATATAATTGAAGCTCAAAATGGATTTCTTTATTGTGGAATTACTACTGATTTAAAGCGCCGCTTTGAGGAGCATAAGAGTTCTAAAAAAGGAGCCAAGTTTTTTAGAAGATCAAAGCCTAAAAAGATTGTATTTCAAAAATCAAAACTCACACACTCTAAAGCTTTAAAACTAGAAGCTAAAATTAAGAAGCTAAGTAGAGCAGAGAAGTTAAAGTTAATAAAATAAAACCGCATATATTCTATATAAACAAATGACCCCTTATGACATTAGAAAGATATATGATTTAGTTGTGGGGATTATTTGGAGTTCATATGATTGATTCTTCTTTATATAACCAGGCTATTAATTGGTATAATAACTTAATTAAAGACTATAAAGCAGCACTTAATGAAGATAAGGATTTTAGGTTTTTATACGAAGATCTATTTGAAATTAACTCGGATTGGATGTGGATATTTTTAGATATTGAACCAACTCTCAAACAAAGAGGGATTTTAGAGGATTGCGTTAAATCTGGTCTTCCGTTTGATGAG
>CAZNGN010000038.1:0-27489 GCA_964572865.1 uncultured Bacteriovoracaceae bacterium
GGGGCTGAAACGGGAGTCTGGACCTCGCGTGGCAAGTTCGCCGCGGTCGGGGTGCATGTCGAGCAGGGCGTGCTTCTCCATGGCATGGCCGTCAACGCCCTGCGGGCCGCGACAAGCTTTATCGGTCTGCGCCCCTGCGGTTTGGACGCGCCGGTGGATTATCTCTTGGAAGGCTCTGGACGTCCCGCCGCTGGACCCGATGCTTTCGATCTCTTGGGCAAACGTTTGGCGGAGGCCGTTCTTTCGAGACTCTGGCCAGGCAACCTTTCGGTTACTGGCCAGTTACGGGACATCGAATCAGAAAGGAGCCGACCCGTTCCTCAGCTTTGACGCTGAGCTTCGTCGATGCGACTAAACGGCGCGTCAATGGGCATACGCCTACCCTGAAGCGAGAAGAACCGAGCACCTAACCGAGCCAAAACTACCAACAAAAAAACCCCTGTTTTCCTCCGGTTTTTCCGAATTCGACAGGGGTTCTTAAAATGGTTGGCTCGACTGGGATTGAACCAGCGACCCCTACCGTGTCAAGGTAGTGCTCTCCCGCTGAGCTACGAGCCAAAGCATCAACTTAAAACAAAAAAGATTTTTAGCATTCATATCTAATACAGTCAATTAAACCATAGATATTGCTGTTCAAACGCAAAGCGTTAAGTAATTATTTATTATACCTACTTGCTAAATATGTACACAGGTGGAACCATTTAGTTAACGCAATTCATGGAGGGAATGAAATTGAATAAAATGATATTTGTACTTATTGGATTTGTACTTTCTATCAACCTTTTTGCACAAAGCTCGCAAACTAGCAGACAAACACAATTTAGAATTATTGAAACATCTTCACTGAATGCTAAATATTTTTTAAAAGATTTTCCAAATGAAATTAAAATCGTAAAACAAGATCCAAAACTCACAATTTTAATGGTTCCTTGGATTATTGTTCCAAAACTTTCAGCAACCATTCATAAATATACTGGTCACTGCGGTGGATTTATCGATGTAACAATTGAAAGAACCAATGCTTCAGAAATAAAAAAACAACGACACTTAAGACAGTTTGCTTCTGGTGGATTGAATCTTCCACAACTTCCGCAAAAGCGTGAAGATATTGTGAAAGCATTAAATCAAATCACTCCTCACAATATAAAAACTTTTGTTGATTCTTATTCTGGTGCATTCACTACTCGTGTTGCTACTTCAGACAAAGGATCACAAGCGCCAAAATGGCTTGCAGCGCAATGGCAGAAAATGGCACAGAGTTTTAATCGTTCTGATATTCAAATTACGTTAGTTGATCCACCTAAAGGATATAATCAAAATTCAGTTCGAATTTTAATTCCAGGTTCTGATCCAAAAGCTCCAGCTGTTGTTTTAGGAGCCCACTTAGATAGTATCAACCAAAATTTCGGGACTTCTGCTCCGGGTGCGGATGACGATGCATCAGGAATTGCAGCATTGACTGAAGTTTACAGAGTATTACTTGCAAATAATATTAAACCTAGAGCTTCAATTCATATTTTCGGATATGCTGCTGAAGAATTAGGATTATATGGCTCTCGCGCAATTGCCGAAGCTTATTCTGCTAAACAAGTTCCTGTACGTGGAGTGTTACAATTAGACATGGTGGCGTATCCAGGTTCATCTAGATCTCTTACTTTTTATGATGACTTTACTTCAAAAGAGTTAAGTGTTTGGTCTGAACAACTTTATGGAATGTATGTAGGATTAAACGTAAAACATGATCAATGTGGATACGGATGTTCTGATCATGCATCTTGGGATCGTTTCGGATATCCTGCAATCATGCCATTCGAATCTCCATTTGATGATATGAATCACAGAATTCATACTAAAAATGATGTTTGGGATGACAAACTAGACGAAGAGTTTGCAGGACAATTTGCAAAACTTGCTTATGCATTCACAGTTTATTTAAGTGAATAATTAATTTATCGCTAAAATCGCAGCACCAATCACACCAGCAGAATCACCCAATTCATTTTGATAAACATTGGGAGCAGAGTTGGGTAGAAAACAATGTTTTTGGATTTCTTCTTTTAAACCAAAGTAGATATCTTTCACATTGCTCATGCCACCACCCAATACAAAATAATCTGGGTCAAAAACGTTGTGTAAATTTCCTAAAAATTTACCTAAATCACGTTTGTATTGAAGAACGCAGGCAACCGCTGCTGGATCTTTTTTTGCAAATAAATCAAATATGCCTTTGGCATCAGGGCGTTCTTTGATTTGAGAATACATTCTTGTTCCAAACATTGCTTCTAATGCTGGTCCAGAAAGATAATTTTCAACGCAACCATTTCGGCCACAGTAGCATGGGTGACCATTGGTGTATAATTCAGTATGACCGATTTCACCTGCTCCACCGAGTCTTCCGGAATGAATTTTTCCAGATAAAATGATTCCACCACCCACACCTGTTCCTAATATAATTCCAACAGATGTTAATGAATCTGCTGATTTTTTAACTTTTTTTGAATGCTTTAGTCCTGCACCATGTATTGCTTCTGCCAAAGCAAAGCAATTTGCATCATTTTCGCATACGATTTTACATTTTATTTTAAGCGAACTTTTTATAAGTTTTGGTAAGTCTTTTCCAATAAGGGCCATCGTATTACCAAACATCATTTTTTGTGTATTAGGATCTACAGAACCTGGCAATCCAATACCGATACCGCTCAATTCATTGGCTTTTATTTTTGATTCATCTAAAACATTTCCAATGAGATCTATTAAATCAGAATAAATAATATTAAATCCACTTTGTCTGCGAGTAGGAATTCTCAATCTGGAAATGATTTTAAATTGAGATGAATTTCTTCCAATGTTTAAAAGTGCAGCTTCTGTTTTTGTTCCACCAATATCTAATCCTAATATATTCATACATAGAACTTACTCCAACTTGGCATATCTTGTGAATATGTATAAAGTGAGATATATGTTTTATATGAAAAAAAGAGTGCAAATATGAAAACGACATTAGCTAAGCTATTAATATTAAACAGTTTATTAGCAATTACCGCCTGTGGACCTGGCGGTGGTGGAGTGTCTACAAATCAGTCAGCTGCTTCCTCTGAAGACGGCATATCAAATACAATTGAATCGGCATTATCGGTAGCAATTAGTGCTTTCAACGATGTAGAACATGTAAATACTTTATCTTTTAAGCCTGTAAAAAGTTTTTTTAATTTAGCATATGCTGCAAGTTGCGGAATGGATCGATTTTCACCTTCTATAGGCACAGCAACTTGTTCAGGTACTGAAAGTCAAAAAACAGTTTTATCTCAATTTTCAGGATGTACTGCTGGAATTTCAAATGATTACAGTTTAAGCGGAACAATGAAATTAACATTTGATACTTCAACGACTTGTGATTCTTGGATTTCAGGTAATTCACCTACAACAGGTTTAGTTACAAGAACTACTTCAGAGTTAAAGAGAACCAATTCAGATTCAACCACAATTTCAACTGATTCAAATTCCCATACGCCTTATGATGGCTCTTCAAGTATTGGTGGTGGTATCGTGACTCAATTTAGCTCAAATTACATTCTCAATGGAGTATCTGTTAAACGAAAGTTTGTAAGTATAGACGGTATGAGAAGAGTTAAAAAATTAGGTACAGGAGCTGTAATTTTTGAACATTTAATCAAAACGTCTGCAGCAATTGAACTCTTGGGTTCTCGTTCTGATAATTTACGCCAAGCTTCAGGTACTGTAATGGTTTATCATAACACAGCAAAATACACTTCTTCACATGTTATGAGTCAACTACGATGGATTTCAAATTGTTGTTATCCTACTAGTGGTTCGATCACAACTACTTCAATTGGTTCGATCAATGGAACGATCACATCAGACTTCGGAACTGGTACTTGTGGAGACGTTACTATTACTACCAATGGACTTTCTAAAAAAGTTACATTATCTGCATGTGAATAATGGATTTCGTAACCAAGCAAATATTTGAAAATTTACACTATAATCAAGCTTTAAAAATTCAGAATCAATTGAATCTATCATTTCAATCTGGATGGATTGTATTTTCACCTCAATCTGTCATTACTCTTGGGCGAAGAATTCACAATCAATACGCAGATCATATTTATGCAACAGAAGACACTTTAATACAAAATTCATGTGAAATTTTACCAGTAACACGAGGTGGTTTAGCTACTTATCATGGTCCAGGTCAGCTTGTTATTTTTCCGTATGGGAATTTAAGATTGCATACAGGAAACTCTAGGGGAGTAAAAGAATTTATTCAAAACACCATTAAAAATCTAATGCAATTTATTGTTGATGAAACTCAAAATAGAGTTGAGTTAATGTCTGATTACCAAGGAAAATTAAGTGGAATTTGGAAAATCGAAAATTCAAAAAATCTAAAAATTGTTTCAATTGGTTTAGCTTTTTCAAAATTTGGGTTAGAACATGGTTTTTCATTAAATCTTTGGCCTGATCAAAAAGGTACAGAATGGGGATTTAAGCAAATTACACCATGTGGTGAAAAAACAGCAACTATCGGTTATCTTTACGATAATAAGCCTACAAAACAAGTTGTTCAAATCGCTGAGCAACTTTTACATTATTTGAAATAATATTGTTTGCCATAGTCACGCTGTTTCAATATACATAGATTCCGCATAATAAACATGCGGGGGTTAAATGGGATCAATTACTAAGCAATTTATTGCTTTCTTAAGTGTAAGTTTAACATTCATTTCGATATCTTTTGCAGACACAGATGCAGCCTTTAATTGCGAAGATGTAAATGGTTCATTAATTAACGTAAATAATGAACAAGTATTAAATTGGAAAAAATCCACACAAAATCAATTTTTAGCACGAGCAAATGTACGTGGTGTAGTAATGAAATTATTACCAAGTCGAAATGGACATGTTCATTTTGTGATCGCTTTAGGTAAAAATATGCAAGCTGATTCAATGTGCGAAAGCGATACTTTGGAAGTAGTTTACAATGTAGCTTTTGGAAATATGAATCCCCAAACAGATTTAAAGCCAGGTCAAAGAGTTCAAGCCTGCGGTGATTATATTACATCAATTAAAGATACAGGACGTTATCAAAAGTCTCCTGCATGTGGAATTATTCACTGGGTTCATAAAAATGTTAGAGATGACAGACATAAAGATGGTTATCTTTTTGTAGAAGGTAGATTTTATGGAAAAAATCCAGGTCAAAACGTTCCTTCACCTGCAGAACAACACAAACAATATTCAAATAGAAGATAATTCAGAATTTTATCTGTTATTTGCTTAAGTGAAAAAGTCCCCAAACGATTGCGGCTATAAAAGCAGACGCTGGAATTGTTAATATCCAAGCTAATACAATTCTTTCAGCAATTTTCCATCGTATAGACGAAGGCTTATTCACTGTTCCAACACCAATGATTGCACCAGTGATTGTATGAGTTGTAGAAACTGGAATACCAAGTCCTGTTGCTAAAAATAAAGTCAATGCGCCTGCAGTTTCAGCGCAAAATCCACCAATTGGTTTGAGTTTAGTGATTCGCATACCCATCGTTTTTACAATTCTCCAGCCACCAAATAGAGTGCCTAATCCCATGGCAGCGTGACAGGACAATACGATCCATGTTGGAACGTTGAACTTGTCTCCTAAATATCCAGTTGAAAAAAGTAGTACGGCAATGATTCCCATTGTTTTTTGAGCATCATTACCACCATGACCTAAACTATAAAGAGCAGCTGATACAAATTGTAAACGTCTAAACCAAGTATCCACTTTGCCAGGTTGAGAGCGAAATAAAAAAATTGAAAGTAATAACATAATAATCGCAGCGATTGTTAATCCGATGAGAGGTGATAAGACTATTGAAATAGTAATTTTTGTAAATCCTGAAAGTGTTAGACCTTTCAGTCCTGCTTTAGCTACAGCTGCACCAGCAAGTCCTCCAATTAAAGCATGTGAAGAACTCGAAGGAATTCCGTAATACCACGTAATGATATTCCAAATAATTGCGCCTGATAGGGCTGCAAAAATTAATGTTGGCCCAATGATTGTTGGATCAATAACACCTTTACCGATTGTGTTTGCGACGTGAAGTCCAAAAAATAAAAATGCAATGAAGTTAAAAAAAGCAGCCCAAGCAACAGCATATTGAGGTTTCATTACTCGGGTCGAAACAATGGTAGCTATTGAATTTGCTGCATCATGAAATCCATTAATAAAATCAAAAGCAAGTGCAATGAATATGGTTAAAATGATGAAACTAAAACTTGTTGTTTCCATTTATTATGAATATTCCAGTACGATTCCTTCAATAATATTTGCTACATCTTCACAGCGATCTGTGACCGTTTCTAATAATTCATATATCTCTTTTAATTTAATTAACTTTTTAAGATCAGTTTCGTCTTTAAAAAGTTTTGCTACAGCAGATCTCAAAGCATGATCGGCTTCGTTTTCAAGACGATTAATGTCGATACAAATTTTAATTATTTCTTCAGGATTTCTAATATTTTCTAGTTGATTTACAGCAGATTGAACTTTTTCAGCAACTTGATAACAAATTTCCGTCATAATTTTCAAATCAGCGCTTGTTTCAGTAACTCCATATATAAAAATTCGTGAAGCAGAAGCATCTATAAAATCTAAGATATCATCGAGATTTGTGATTAATTTATGAATATCCTCTCTGTCTAGAGGCGTAATAAAAGTTTTATGAAGCAAAGAAACTGTTTCGTGAGTATTCTGGTCTGCTTTATGTTCAATATCTTTGATATTTCTCGAATAAATTTCTGATTTTTGAATATCATTGGCTAAATGTTTTAATTCTTTAGCCCCTTGAACAATTAATTCAGCACTATCATTAAATAATCTAAAAAACTTGTCTTCTTTTTTTAAAAATTTTCCAAACATGTAAAAAGATTATTGAAGTCTATCAAAATGGTCAATCGTTGTTTGGACTTATAAAAAAAATTCATATATGATCATGAGTGTTCAAAACTAAAAAGGGGAGACAACTATGAACTTATCAATATTAAGTATGGAAGGTTTTGAAATGGTATTGCGATTATTGCACTATCTTTTCGGAATCATCTGGATTGGACATTTGTATTATTTTAACTTTACTCAAACACCATTTATGGCAGAAGCAGATGCAGCGACTAAATCTGGTGTTCAACAAAAACTTTTACCAAGAGCGCTTTGGTGGTTTCGTTGGGGTGCGATGTGGACTTTTGTAATTGGTTTATTACTAATTGGTCAAAAACTTCATACAAATCCAAACTACCTATCTGACGCTTGGGGTGTAAAAATCTTAACAGGCGGTCTTTTAGGTACATTAATGTGGTTTAATGTTTGGTTTGTGATTTGGCCAAATCAAAAAGTAATTATTGAAAACGCAGTGAACGTTGCAAATGGTCAACCAGCAAATCCAGCTGTAGCAACATTAGCTGCAAGAGCAGGTGTTGCGTCACGTACGAATGTATTGTTTTCAATTCCTATGTTATTTTTCATGGGATCAGCAATGCACTTACCATTACAAATAACAGCGCAATCAATGATGCCATATTGGATCTTTTTATTCATTCTTTTAGGATTACTTGAATTGAATGCATTAAAAGGAAAACTTGGACCATTGGCTAAAGTGAGTGGTGTCATTCACATGGGAATTATACTGAACATAGTTATTTATCTTGCAATGGATTTATTATCTAAATAGTCGAATCAAGTTTTTATCTGATTCAAATAAAAAGGGGCATATTTCTAATATGCCCCTTTTTTTATTTATCAATATGATAAAATCTAATTAGTAATCGCCGCGGCTTAAGTGACTGATTTGTGATTCGTATTTTTTACGAATTGCGCTCAAATCAATGTCTAAATTACCTCTACGATTTTTAACTGCTAAATTGTAAACGTAGTCAGATAATTTTGGAGCGATCCAATTTGTCATTCCTGTTCTTAATAGGTTTGCAATTTGTTTGCAGTATGACTTAATTTTTGGAAGTGATTTAGATGCATATGTACATCCAAAGTAGCTACCCCAATACGTAATAATAGAAACAAATGGAACGAAATGTTTGCTGTACTCAAGTTGATCCCAAGAATCGTTATGAGCTTTGTCTCCATTTGGTCTAAATACAACTGGGAGTGCGTAGTTCAATGTATTGATGTCTTCAAGGTTAAGCATTGACACTAATTGATCACCAAAACGTAATCTTAACTTTTTGTAGAAATCAGCTAACCATTGGCTTAATGGAGCGTGATCGCCTAAATCTAATATCCAATTTCCTGAAGTAAAATAATTAGCAAAGTTTTTATTCCATTCAGATCTAGCTTGAGCTGCATCTTGTGTGTAGCCTCTTGCATCTAACTCTTGAGCTGCATATTCAACTAAGTTATTTAATGCATTTTGAGTATCTTGATCTAATTGGTAATTAGATACGTTGTTTACAATGTTGTCGTGAATATTGAGTGCTGCATCTTTGCTTCCAACTTCATCAGCAGACGCAATTAAAGATACAAATAGAGTTACTATTGCGAAAAATTTCATGGCTAAAGCCCCTTTCAAATTATGTAAAAATAGTAGCGACAAAGCATATCTTTGCAAACAAATCTTAAAGTAAAACTTTAATTTTATTCTATTATTAACTTAACTGTATTGGTCGGTTATTGAAGTATAATGCGTTTAAAGACTTACGCTGCTTGTTATTTGCAATTGACAATCTGAGCCTAAATAAGGCAAAAACATAAGACTAAATATCTTAAACTTCATGGAGTACTTAAATGAAGACATTTCTTTTTAGTTTATTATTTTTACTAATATCTGTTTCATCATCATTTGCTATCAGTCCATTTCAAGATGGTAAATTGAATCAATTTATTCAGAACCAAGACAATAAAGAAACCTATCGAATAGGAGATGTTTTTGGTAAACATCAAATCACATCTAAAGAATTAGCTATTCAAGTAGTTGCTAGAGCTGCTTCAGCTACCGCAAAAGTAGGCGGAGGCACGGGCTTCTATATTGGTAAATTTAATGGCTACCATGTTGTAGCTACTAATCATCACGTACTTCCGACCCCATCTACATGTGGAAATTTACGGGTAGTATTTCCTGTATTACGCAAGCAATTTGGATGTATGAGATATTTCGGTACTTGGTCAGACATCGATATGTCATTAATTGCAATTAAAGTAGCGACTCCAGAAGATGAAGCTACCTTATTAAAAGTAGCTAAAAATTTTGATTTTAAAAACACTTTAAAACAAGGACAATTGTTGATGACAATTGGATTTGGTATTGCTGGAAATTATGATGGCAGAAACATGATGATTAACTATGATGACGACTGCAAAGTTTTTTCAGCTACAAATGATTATCGTTACATCGCAGATCCAGACAATATTAACCCAGGTGATTACAAAGTTTGGTCTTTTGCAAATGGCTGTGACATTTCTCACGGTGATTCAGGTTCAGCTATGGTAGATCGTAAAACAGGTAATGTGATTGGAATTATTTGGACAGGAGCATTTCCTAAAACTCCTGCTTCTCAAAACTCAAAAGCATTAGATCAAATGCTACAAACAAATAGTGGAGCTATTTGGAGCGACCTTTCATACGGTGTTCCATCAAAAGTAATTGGTGCTTATATTGCTAAGTTATTGAATGAAAATCAAAATATCCCACAAGATATAAGACTTACATTACAAGCAATTATTGCTAACTAATTGAAATTATAAAAGTATTATAAAATTCTTGTTATTTAGAAATATCTATAATACGTTGCGTTACATCAAGAGGTGTTTATGCAACAAAGGTATCATCTAAAACTTAATCCATTTACTTTATTCGTTATTATTTATTTCTTAATAACAATTCCTTTATTTGCAAATTCAAATATTGAACCTGACCAATTTGAAAATGATTCTTCAATTGAAATTGAATTGAATCAATTCAAAAACATGAATTCAGATATATTTACTCTAAAAAATATTAAGGGTGAAAAACTTCACTTAAAATCAGATGTTCCCAAAGTATCAAATAAGTGGGCAACCAAAGATCCTCAGTTAAATAAAGTAGAAGGTACATCTACAGATAGAGCATATAAAGAATTTAAAGAGCATGTTGATCGACATGTAAAACCAATCATTGTTGCAGTAATCGATACTGGTGTGGATATTAAGCATAAAGAATTTAAGAAAAAAATTTGGATTAATGAAGCAGAGCTAAATGGTAAACCAGGAGTTGACGACGACGGAGATGGTTATGTTGATGATATATATGGATGGAACTTTTTGGGTAATAAAAATGGTGAAAACGTAACGCATACAACTTTAGAAGTAACACGTGAATTTAAACGTTTATCTGACTTAGAAAAAACAACAGGATTAAATGAAGAACAAAAAATATATTTTGAAAGAGTTAAAAAATTATATGCAGAAAAAAGTGGTGAACCTTCAAGCATATTAAATCAAATTAAAACGATGGCTGCAGATTATGCACAAGCTTTAAATGTTTTGAAATCAGAAGGATTGAAGAAAGAAACTGTAAAAGCTGTACAAAAAATTGAACCCAAAAATGAAAAAATTGTAGAAGCAAAAAACAAAATAATTTCTTATTTAGAAAAAGGTAGAAACACTGAAGTATTTAATACTAGAATTTCATTTTGGGAAAACCAAGTTAAAATTGGTGAGCAATATTATTTTAATGTAAATTTCGATAGTTCATTAGTTGTAGGAGATAACCCAGAACAAATGAACGAAATAGGTTACGGAAATAATGATGTATTTGGCAGTGATGCAGTACACGGGTCACATGTCGCTGGAATCATTGGAGCCAGAAGACATAATTGGGCAGGAATTGTGGGACAAGCAGATAATGTTAAGATTATGCCAATTCGAGCGATTCCGGATGGCGATGAACGTGACAAAGATGTGGCAAATGCTGTTTATTTTGCAGTGAACCACGGTGCAAAAATTATCAATATGAGTTTTGGTAAACCATTGTCACCGAATCGTGATTATGTGATGGCAGCTTTTAAATATGCTGAAGATCACAATGTTTTGATTATTCATGCAGCTGGAAACGATAATTTAAATTTAGATTCTGAAAATTCTTATAATTTTCCGAATCGAAAATATAATTCGCAATCGATTTCTTCTTGGATTGAAGTAGGTGCTTCGAGCGCGCTAATGGGTAAGTCATTGCCTGCTGAGTTTTCTAATTATGGCAAAAATAGTGTCGATTTATTTGCACCAGGAGTAGGGATTTTAAGTACAGTTCCCAATAAAAAATATGCTGCTTTCAGTGGAACAAGTATGGCATCTCCTGAAGTTGCAGGAGTTGCAGCTCTGATTTGGTCACAATTTCCGCATTTAAAGGCAGCCCAAGTAAGAGAACTTTTAATGAAGACCACTCGATCGTATTCAGGATTATTGGTTACTCAACCAGGTAATACAGAAAAAGAAACTCCTGTTTTATTTAGTGATCTTTCCATTACGGGTGGAATCGTTAGTACTTTCAATGCAATGAAATCTTTATTAACATTGTAATATGAAATCTTTACAAGATCAGTTTGCTCCTAAAAGCATTTGTTTTGGCTGTGGACCTGCAAATGAAAAAGGTCTACATATTAAAAGTTTTGTGAATGGAAATAAAGTAATTGCTACTTTTAAACCAGAACCACATCATCATGCATTTCCAGGTGTAGTCAATGGTGGAATCATTGGTGCACTTTTGGATTGCCACTCAAATTGGACTGCAAGTTATTATTTAATGAAAAAAAATAATTTAGAAACAATTCCGTGCACAGTAACTGCTGAATTCAATGTAAAATTAAATCGACCCACTCCCATGAATCAAGAATTGAAATTAGAAGCGGAGTTAGTTGAATTCCAAGGTGAAGACCGAGCAGTGATCAATGCAAAACTGATTGCAGGTGAGAAAATTTGTGCAACTTGCGTTGGAGTTTTTGTAGCAGTAAAGCCAGGCCATCCGGCTTATCATCGTTGGTAATTTGTAAAATATCAATTTGCAGTATTCGCAGTTTCTGAATAGGAACCATCCATAGGAGTTCCATCATTTCCAATTACAATAATTGTATGTGTACAAGAAGTTGTGCCGTTTAACCAAGGTTGAGGTGGATGTAATTTTAAAACTAGATCGCTACCTTGAATGATACTGTTACATGGTGGGCCTTGGGTTAGAACTGAAACGTTTGAAACACCGCCAGAGCAGTATCCAGGTGCTGTAACTGAAATTGAATAAGGGCCGCCAGAAAGTAAGTTTTTTACTTCAAAAATACCAGTGCTGACTTCTTGAACTTGTCCCATATTGGTATTGTTTAATTTAACAGATACGCTTGAGGAAGCTAGTGCATTTGAACTTGTATCTTGTACAATGACTCGAAATGCAAGGTCATTGCCACCCAAACATGAAGTAGATTCAGCACTAGTAAATCCAATATCTTCAACGGAAATGCCATTTCCTACGGATGCAATTTTTTCTGAACAACCTGTTAAATAAAGCGAAAATACTGATATAAAAAATAAAAATTTAAAAAAGCCTAACATAATAGTCCCCCGATATAACCGTGACATATTATATATTTGCAATTTAAATACCGAATTTAGACTAAAATTATTCAATAAAATCAAGGTGTGTTACAAATACACAGCGTATATGTATTAGGCGATGTATATTATGAATACATTCTATTTTTTGATATTTTTGTTCGGATTTTGAGGTCTTAAAATTTTGCCGTTGATCGTGGGAACTTCCATGATTTCCATACGATCATATTTAAATTCATTTTTTGAAACTGGTTTAGAAATTTGAGATTGAGAAATTGTGCTTTTTAAAGGTGCCAATGTATTTTTTCTACCATTGTATTCGCCCATTAATTGTCTCAATGTTTTTTGATTCTTAAATACTTTTGTACCTTTGGGGGTAGTTGTAAGATTGTTCGAAGGTTTAGCTGTTTTTAATTGTTGATATAATAACTGTTGTACAGAAGGCTGTGTTTTTTCAGGTTTTGTTGCTTCTTTTTTAATTAATGAACTCTTTGTTAACTCAAGCCATTCACGTTCTTCATGGCTAATATATGTAATTGAATCATCTAATAAATGAAGTGGTTTTGTTACTTTTGGTTCTTTCATTGTATCCATCCTGTCTGCAATGATTTGAGTTTAGATGTGAGCAAATCTTTATACTCACTATTTTTTTCATTTTGTTCATCAAAAAATGAACTAATAAAATAGACATGTTTAAAATTTAATTTTGAAATTGTTTTATTTAGCGTTGCTGAAACATCTAAAATTTCTTTTTTATTTTTTTGAGCAAAAGGATTCAACGACTTGATACCTAGTCCAAGAGTAAGTATATATTTATACTCACCATGATACTCAACTGGAATGAGAACAAGTTCATTGTGTTTACCAATGATTCTTCCGTCAGCAATGTGTTTCGAAATTAAACCGTATAAACGCCAATCCAAAAGACCAGTTAAATTTTTGAGTGGTCTTTCGTCTTGAAAGATCGGAATAACCAAAATCGAATCTTTTGCACTTTGTGTTAAATACTGATCAATAGAACCAGTCATATTAATATGTTAGAAAGTTTTAGTGATCTTGTCTAGAATGCCGTTGATAAAACTAGGGGAGTCTTTTTCCCCATATTGTTTAGCTAACTCTATATACTCATTTATAGTAACTGATTTAGGAATATCAGGTCTCAATTCGATCTCAAATACACCCATGCGAAGTAGGTTTAAGTCTACTTTTGAAATTCGATCAATTTTCCAATGAGTCGAAATAGATTGAATCTTTTGATCAATGTGAGGCAAATTCTTCCCAATACCTTCGACAATTTCAAAAGCAAAATCATCTTTTGAGTGATTGAAATGTGAGCAAAATTGAAAAAACTGTTCTTTAGAAATTGCAAATTCATTGCTGTTTTTATCTTGAGCAGGGGTAGGCGCATTTCCAAATAAGTATTCAAATGCAATGGTGCGAGCGACATGTCTTGGAGAATTGAGAGGATTACTCATATTAAGTATTATCAAACCCTTCTTCAGGATTTGCAAATTTAAACATCAATTCTTCATCGTTATTTGTTGGTTCTGCAATATCTTTTAAATCTGCCACAAATTCTTCAACATCTTTGAATTCACGATATACGCTTGCAAATCGAACATAAGCCACTTTATCTAATGTGCTCAATGCTTGCATGACTAATTCACCAACTGCACGAGATGGAATTTCTTTAACAGCAAATGCAGCAACTCGTCTTTCAACTTGTGATACAACTTTTTCAATTTGGTCTGTTGTAACTGGGCGTTTTTGACATGCCTTTTGAATTCCTGACATGATTTTGTCACGATTGAACGCTTCACGTCTGCCGTCTTTCTTAATAAGCATTGGCATCATAATTTCTACACGCTCATAGGTAGTGAATCTTGCCATGCAATTTGGATTCAAACACTCACGACGGCGTCTTGTGATATCGCCAGTTTGATTGATTCTTGAATCAATCACTTTATTTTCTGTTGAGCTACAGTGTGGGCACTTCACTTGATACTTCCTTTAATTTGTTTCTGAGAACAACGGAAACTCAGATGCCAATTCTTTAGTTTGTACTCTAATTTTAGATAATAATTCTTCGTTCGTATGATTTGTAATTACCTCATTGATCCAACCAGCTACTGTTTTAATGTGGTTTTCTTTGAATCCGCGTGTGGTTAAGGCAGGAGTTCCAATTCGAATTCCGCTTGTAATGAAAGGAGATTTTGTATCAAAGGGAACTGCGTTTTTATTAACAGTAATTCCAGCTTTATCAAGAGCAATTTCAGCATCTTTGCCAGTTATGTTTTTATTCGTCAAATCAACTAGAATTAAATGGTTGTCTGTTCCGCCTGAAATTAAATTATAGCCAAAACCCATTAGTGTTTCAGCTAATGTTTTTGCATTCTTTTTAACTTGTATACAATATTTTTTGAAACTTGGTTGAAGTGCTTCTCCAAAAGCTACAGCTTTAGCAGCAATTACGTGCATGAGTGGGCCGCCTTGAATACCAGGAAAAATTTGAGAATTTACAACTTTTAAATCTTCATCTGCACAAAGGATGATCCCTCCACGTGGACCGCGTAAAGTTTTATGCGTTGTAGAAGTTACATAATGAGCAACACCAATTGGTGTTTGGTGTTCGCCGGTGGCAACTAAACCAGCAATGTGTGCCATATCTACGACTAGTTTTGCACCAACTGAATCAGCAACTTCTCGGAATATACGAAAATCAATTTCTCGAGGGTAAGCAGAAGCACCTGCGATGATTGCTTTAGGCATTTCTTTTTTTGCAATCGTTGCGAGTTCATCATAATCGATGCGTCCGGTTTCTTTTTTTACTCCATATGGAATTACATTAAAAAGTTTTCCTGAAAAGTTAACAGGGGAGCCGTGAGTAAGATGTCCACCATGTGATAAGTTCATTCCTAAAATTTTGTCGCCAGGTTTTAAAAATGAAAAATAAACTGCCATGTTTGCTTGTGAGCCAGAATGCGGTTGAACATTTACAGCGGGTTTAAATGTAGGAGTAGAAAAAAGTTTACATAATCTATCTTGGGCTAGCTTCTCGATTTCATCTACAAATTCACATCCACCGTAATATCTTTTAGCGGGATAACCTTCTGCGTATTTGTTTGTTAAACAACTTCCTTGAGCTTCTAATACTGAGTTTGAGACATAATTTTCAGAAGCGATCATTTCAAGGCCAGAAACTTGTCTACCTTCTTCTAATTTAATCGAATGAAAAACGTCTGAATCTTTTTTTTCTAAATTATTTAGTTTCGGGAGGTTCATTTCGTAAGCTCTCCAATTGCGCTATCTTTTGTATACGATCAGAGTGCCTACCACCATCGAATGTGCTCTCTAACCATGTGCTTACGATTTCTTTAGCATAGTCATAGGCAATAATCCTAGATCCTAAACAAAGAATATTGGCGTCGTTGTGGTGTTTGGCTAGCCGCGCTGCAATTTCGCTTTCCACTACTGCGGCGCGCACCCCTTTAATTTTGTTTGCAGAGATGCTCATACCGATTCCAGAGCCGCATACAAGAATTCCACAATCTACTTCTTTTTTAGAAACTTTAAGTCCTACTTTTTTAGCATAATCAGGGTAATCGACTCGGTCAGCTGCAGAGGGGCCTTCATCGATCCACTCAATGTCTGTGATTTCCTTTTTAAGGTAATCTTTCATGTAAAAGCCAGCGTGATCAGATGCAATTGCAATTTTCTTTTTAGACATAATTATATTTTTCCAAAAATTAAGGTTCCATTTGTTCCACCAAATCCAAATGAATTTGAAAGAACGTAATTACATTTTTTCTCAACTGCCTTGTGTGCTGTAAAATTTAATCCTGTAGCTTTAGAGTCTTCATCCAAATGATCTAAGTTTATAGTTGGGGGAATAATGCTATTTTGAAGAACCATTACTGAAAACATTGCTTCAATCGCTCCAGCAGCACCTAATAAGTGACCTGTCATTGATTTGGTAGAGCTTACATGAAGTTTAGATTTTGATGATTCAAACAATTTTGCAACTGCCTGAGCTTCAAGGCCATCTCCCGTCGGAGTAGATGTTCCGTGTGTATTCACATAATCAATTTTATCAGAAGAAAGATTCGCATCTTTAAGTGCTAATTCCATACAAACTCTGGCACCTCTGCCTTCTGGGGCAGGGGATGTCATATGAAATGCATCTGCATTGAGGCCATAACCTACGACTTCAGCTAAAATAGGCACGCCACGCTTTTTCGCATGTTCATATTCTTCTAAAATTAAAACAGCAGAACCTTCTGCTAAAACAAATCCATCGCGATCATTATCATAAGGACGTGATGCTTTTGTTGGTTCATCATTTCGAGTTGAAAGTGCGCGCATGGATGCAAAACCAGCAATACCTAATTCACAAATTACTGCTTCAGCTCCTCCTGCGATCATAACGTCGACATCGCCTCGCTGGATTAATCGTGCGCTTTCTCCAATTGCATGAGTAGAAGATGCACAAGCTGTCACAATACAAGTATTTGGACCTTGAGCATTGTACAACATACTAATTTGTCCAGATGCCATATTAGGAATGATCATGGGAACGAAAAAGGGAGTCGTAGTTTTTTTCTCTTTTGCTGCAAGTTCACGATCCCAATATTCAATTTCAGGTAGTCCACCCATACCTGCAGATACATTTACGCCTACGCGATGGGGGGCGACTGCTTTAGCGTCTCCTTCTTCACCAAATTTTCCAGCAAGTTTGGCTGATGTAAGAGCTTCTTTAGTTGCAGCAATTGCATACTGAATGAATAATCCAATTTTGCGAGCTTCTTTTGTTGATAGATAGTCTTCAACTTTGAAGCCTTTTACTTCGCCTGCAATTTGTACGGAATGTTTGGATGTATCAAAACGAGAAATTTTTGTAATACCTGATTTGCCATGTTTAACGGCATCCCAAGTTGAAGTTACATTATTTCCAAGTGGAGTAATAGCACCCAGGCCAGTTACTACAACTCGTTTTTTATTTTGGGACATTTGAATGAATTAAGCAGTTGCTTTGGTTTGAATGTAGTTAACTACATCGCCAACTGTTTTTAATTTTTCAGCTTCTTCGTCAGGAATGTCCATGTCGAATTCTTCTTCCATGGTCATCACTAATTCAACGATATCTAAACTGTCTGCGCCTAAATCATCGATAAAGCTTGCGGTTTTTGTTACTTTATCAGCGTCTACTGCTAATTGATCACAGATGATTGTACGAACGCGTTCTTCAATATTCATGTCTGCTCCTTTAAGACTGATTTACCCTAAACGTATAATCCGCCATTAATGCCAATGATTTGGCCTGTTATATATCGTGAATCTTGGCTTGCTAAAAACGATACAAGCTTTGCCACATCTTGTGGTTCACCTAAATAACCTAACGGAATGCCAGAGAGAATACCCTCTTGGGCGGCTTGTGGCAAGCTTTCGGTCATGTCTGTTTTAATAAATCCTGGCGCTACCGCGTTAACTCTTATGTTGCGCGATCCCAATTCTTTTGCAAAACTCTTCATCATGCCGAATAAAGCAGCTTTCGTGGTAGAATAAGCTACTTGTCCTTGGTTTCCCATTTGTCCGATTACGGATGACATAAAAATAATAGAACCTTTTTTAGCTTTCATTAAAGGACGAACACATGCTTGTGTAGTGATGAATGCTGCTCTTATATTCGTATCCATTAATTTATCAAAATCATCAGTTTTAAATCTCATTGAAAGGCCATCGATAGATATTCCAGCATTATTTACAAGAACTTCAATATCTGAAAAATCAGTTAAAATTTGGTCTAATGTAGATTTTAGCTTTGATTCATCTGCCATATCTACACAATATGCTTTTACAGTAACTCCTTTTGATTTTAATTCATCCACCAAATTTTGAGCTGCTTGCTCGTTTGATTTGTAAGTGAAAGCAATATTATATTTTTGATTTGCTAATTCTTGGCAAATTGCTTTACCAATTCCTCTACTACCACCTGTAACTAATACTGATTTAGACATAAGAATCCTTTGTTAATAAAAATCTAATTCGTTTTGCTTTAAATTGTCTAACGAAAAGTGAGACTTTATTTCTCAATCTTAACATTCATGTCCCATTGATTAAAATTTTACTAAAATTATTTAGTAAATAAGCATCAATATAGAATAAATTAAGATTTCTATTTAAAAATTAAGGAGAAAAAAATGGGTAAACAAGACGATGACAAAAAAATGCCACTTCCACAAAGAATTTTGGATAATCCGTTTTACCTTTTAATAGCCGGTTTAGTTGTGATGTTTGGATTTTATACAATTTGGGGATTGATCGAAATTATGACTCTCCCTAATGCAACATTGCCTTAAGAAAGGAATTAAACATGTCTGATCAAGAAATGCATTCGGCAATTGTGCCACCGAAAGGCGACTGGTGGTCACCTAAGGTGCACTCTCAAGAAAAAAAATGGGTAACCGTAGCGTTTATATGGTGTATGATTTTATTTGCTATGATGCCATTATGGCATTTCAAAGGCGGACAAAATCCAGCAGGCATTCGTGCAAAAGTGGAACCTGCAAAATATGTAGAACGAGCAAATAAATTTGTATCTGATTATAAAATTGGAGAAGAAAAAGGAATTGCTGTTGTTCAACCACCTGCTGGTTCAGATATTTATTTAGTTGGCCAAATGTGGAGTTGGTGGCCAATCATGAAATTAAAAAAAGGCGTAGAATATACGTTGCACTTATCTTCGGTAGATTTAAATCACGGTTTTAGTTTGTTTCCAGTAAATTTAAATTTTCAAGTTGTTCCTGGATACGATTACGGATTAAAAATTGTTCCAAACAAATCAGGTGATTTTAAAATTATGTGTAATGAGTTTTGTGGAATCGGTCACCACTTGATGATCGGTAAAATGATTGTCGAAGAATAGGAGAAATAAAATGGCAACTTCGATGAATACATTAGTAAATAAATTTAGGACATGTGGTGTAACCGGTTTGAAAGTAGACCGTAACGCTGAAAATTTAATTAAAATCAATGCAGTTGTAGCAGTTGTTTGTATGTTACTAGGTGTGATCGCAGCTATTGGGTTAGTGTTGACTCGTTGGCAAGCAATTCATTTATTACCAGCTGAAATGTACTATCGCTTTTTAACTGCACACGGTTTGAATATGCTGATTTTTTTCATCATATTCTTTGAGATGGCAGTATTATATTTTGCAGGACCTGTATTACTTAGTTCAAGATTACCAGCTCCTAAAATGGGATGGACTGCATTCATTTTAATGATGATAGGCATGATCATGGTGAACTACTATGTGATCACTGGACAAGCAGACGTACTTTTTACTTCTTATGTACCTTTGAAAGCAACTCCTGGTTATTATTTGGGTGTCATTCTTTTTGCAGTGGGAGCATTGATAGTAACATTATTATTCTTTGCTTCTTTAGTTGTAGCTAAGAAAGAAAAAACATATGAAGGGTCGATACCACTCGTAACATTTGGTGCATTAACAGCGGCAGTGATTGCTGTGATTACATTACTACACGGTGCTGCGATTTATATTCCAACATTATTATGGTCGATGGATCTTATAAAACTAGATCCTGAAGTATATCGCGTAGTATGGTGGGGATTAGGACATTCTTCACAACAAATCAACGTAGCAGCTCACGTATCAATATGGTATTTGTTAGCTGGTTTAACTGTCGGTGGAGTTGTCTTAAACGAAAAAGTAAGTCGAATGGCTTTTGCATTGTATATTTTGTTTATTTCAATGGCATCTGCGCATCACTTATTAGTTGACCCAGGTGTTGGTCCAGCATGGAAAATTTGGAATACAAGTTATGCAATGTACTTAGCAGTATTAGCATCAATGGTTCACGGATTTACTGTTCCAGGCTCTATAGAAATGGGACAACGTTTACGTGGGTTTAATAATGGACTATTTGAATGGCTTAGAAAAGCACCTTGGTCTGATCCTGGATTTTCAGGAATGGTATTATCTATATTAATCTTCGGATTCATGGGTGGTATCACAGGGGTCACCATTGGTACTGAGCAAATTAATATTATTGCGCATAATACATTGAGAATCCCTGGTCACTTTCACACAACCGTTGTGGGAGGAACAGCTTTGGCATTCATGGCTGTCACATATTATGTGTTGCCTTTGATTTTTCAAAAACGAGTTTCGTTTTGGGGAATGGCTAAATTGCAACCTTATGTATTTGGAATTGGAATTGTAATCATGTCAATGTCGATGATCTTTTTAGGAATCTTTGGATTTCCAAGAAGACACTGGGATGTAAGCTTTGCAAATGCTCCGTTCTCAGTTGAATTCAACCCAGTAACTGAAATATTTCAGGCGACAATGGGGATAGGCGGTATGATTGCTGCAACAGGAGTTCTCATGTTTATTGCGATTGCTGTTGCGACAGTATTTTTTGGTAAACCGTTAACTGAAGAAAGCATAAAACAAAAAGAAAGTGGTATCCCACAGGGAGTTTTACGTTTACCACAACAAATACACGCTGGACCTCAAGTTGCCGCAGTTCATTCAAATGGTGGCTTAAAAGGTACTGTAGTTTTTGTAACCGTATTCTTAGTAGCATTTGCTTTATATTATTTTACTAATTGGAAAATTCTCTCATTTTTATGGAAAGTAGGTTAGTAAACCAGACAAATTTGTCAGCTTCTGAACCAAAGACAACACATTCTGCATTCATTATGTTGTTGTTTTGGTTCATGATTGCCATGAGTTGGTGGTTACTTGCATTTTGGCCCGCAAGTGAAATCAACTCATGGCTATCTCGCACTCAACAAGTTTGCTTTGGAAAAATGCCAGGACAACCGTTACCATTTAGTGGATGGATACTACTCTTTGGTGGTCCATTATTTTTATTAACCGCTTTGATAGTTGTTTACGGCTCAGAAATATTAAAATCATTAAAATTACTAAGTCATAATCGCGGTGTTCAAATTAGTTTGTACATTGTGAGTGCAATCTTTGTCATTGAATCTGCTTGGATTGTATTTAGAGTAAACCAAGATTCATCTGCCATTTCTGCAATTGTTCCAATTATTGATGAATCAAAACGATTGCCAGATGGGTATCTCAGAACGCATCAATCAGTTAAAGATTTTACATTAATAAGTCAAAATGGAGAAAAAATTAGTTCTAAACAATTGATTGGAAAACCAACAATATTAACTTTTATTTATGCTCATTGTGCAACGATGTGTCCGATGCTTTTAAAACAGGTGACTAAATCAATTGAAACCATAGGTGCTCAAAATGTAAGAGGTGTTTTTATTACGCTGGATCCATGGAGAGATAAACCTTCGAGACTAAGTTCATTGTCTGAGCAATGGAAAATTCCAAATGGTAGTTTATTGTTATCAGGAGAAGTTGAAAAAGTACTCAAAGTGCATAAAGACTTTAATCTACTGTTAGAACGTGACGCTAAAACGGGTGAAATTATTCATCCGGGATTGATATATATAATCGATCAAAAGGGTGAAATTGCGTATACATTCAATTCTCCACCTGTGCAATGGATTGTAGATGCATATCAAAAAGTACTTAAGGATTAATCAAAGTGCCTCAAATTGAAATTTCACAATCGCGTACTCCAGGAATCGGTAAAGTACTTAAAAAAATACTAGATATTTTTGATCGTTTTTTTAATTTTACATACGGTTCTAAATATAATCCTTTATATCGAAGTGGAACATTTGCAGCGGCAATGATGTTTTTACTAATCATTTCTGGTTTATATTTAATATTTTTTTACAGAATATCTTCACCTTTTGAATCGATACTAAATATTCAAAATAATATATTTTTAGGTAAAGCAGTTAGAAGCTTTCATAGATATGTTTCTGATTTGACCGTAGTAGCTCTATTTTTTCATGTTTTACGTATGATTGTGGAAGGAAAAACCTGGGGACCACGGTTTTTAGCATGGACGAGTGGTGTAGTGCTATTGTTTATGTTCTTTCTATCTGGTTGGACAGGATATGTAATGGTATGGGACCGCCATGGTCAAAAACTTGCAATCGCCGGAGCAAGATTAGTCGATAGTTTAGGAATTTTAACTGAACCACTGATGAGAGGATTTAGTGGAGCAAATCCAGCTCAAAGTTCATTTTTCTTCATGAATTTATTTCTACACGTGGCAATCCCTTTAGGTTTGATCGGTGGTATTTGGTTACATACTTCAAGATTGGCTAGATCGAGATGGTGGTTTGATTCTAAAATTGTTTCAAAAATAACAATTTCTTTTTTGGTATTATGGGCACTGGTTGTGAAAGCTCCTATTGCTAGTAGCCCAGATTTTTTAAAAATAGATGGTATAGAACCTACCGATTTATTTTTTAATTTTTGGTTACCGTATTTAAATGCAAATAACGCAAAATTATTTTTATTTATATTTGTTTTATTATTTTTCTTTTTACTTTCAATGACATTTTGGTGGAAACCATCCCAATTTTCTAAAATTGAAAAAAGTAAACACGATCAATTAAAGTGTGAAGGCTGTAAGCAATGTGAAGAGGATTGTCCTTTTGATGCAATTTCAATGATACCGCGTACACAGGGAACAGGTTCTGAAGTCGTAGCATTTGTGAATGAAAATCTCTGTGTAGCGTGCGGATTGTGTTCTGGATCATGCTCTCAGTTGGCGATTGGACCTCCGAGTAAGTCTGGCAGGATGCAATTAGAAATTGTTAAAGAACTAAGACATAAACATACAGGAGATCAAAACGGTATTGTAATGATTTTTTGTAGTGAAAACTTTAATTCTAAACCTGTGATTGAATGGATGGAACGAAAAAACATGAAATTTGATTTCATGAATATTAGTTGTATCGGTTCCATTCATCCTGCTACCATTCAAACACTTCTTCATACTTATGGTGGAGTTTTTATTGTTGGTTGTCCTGCTGGTCTGTGTGTGAATCGTGAAGGTATGGAGTTGGCATGTAGTCGAATCCTAGAAGGTAGAAATCCTGCTCATGAAGATAAACTACCTAAAGATAAAATATTTATTGGATCCTATACAAATAATGAAACTGATGAGTTACTTAAACAAATTACTCATTTTTATAATTCCAAAAATAATGAATCAATACATTCTTCAAAAGAGCCGATGAAATTAAATAAAGATCTAATTCCTTATTTTATAAAAGTTATATTTATTACATTTTTAATTTTTGCAGGGATATCGTATTTAAGTGCTTTTCCCACAGGACACGAAATCAATAATGGTGCAATTGCACTTTCTTGGAAAATGCCAAGGCAGTCTATCAAAAATTGTAGAACACTAACCAATGAAGAGCTAGCTAAATTGCCAATGCATATGAGAACTTCGCAAAAATGTGATGAGACGCAAGTTCCATATCATTTAGTTTTAAAACAGAATGGAAAAGTGTTGATTGATAAAATGATAACTTCTCATGGAGTGAAATCAGATCGTCCTATATATGTTAATGAAAATATAAATATTGATATTGGTAAATATGAGTTTGAATTACAATTCGTACCAAATGTTGGAACAGAAGAAACGAAAGACTTAATTAAAGTAGAAAATAAGTTTCAAGGTGAAATTATTGCTGGAAAATCCACCTTGGTGACATGGTCAGAGCAAGGTGGATTTAAACTAGTACAAAATTAATAAGTATTAAAATTGTGTAACATGAATTTTGTTAAAATCATTTTATTTTCATCATAAATTTCATAATGAGCAAATCCAAATGGAATATTCGCGTACCAAATGATTTCGTATTGGTTATCATTACTAGCACGACAAGTTGGAATATAGCCGTGATCATATCTAATTTCTTCTTTCATTGCATTTGTACAATTCGCAAGTCTGGTTTTTACTTCAGAAGTTGATATAAGTTCACTTGCATTCTTTTGAATGATCGTTTTAATTGCAGAAGAATTATTAGCTAATGGTTGTTCAATTTGTTCGATTGTGTAAATTTGTGTTTTTTTATTGTACGCTTGAATTTCCATTGAAACAATTGAACGTTCACCGCGACCTGTATGAACATTATAAATTACTTTTTCATAAGTTGCTTTGTCTCCCTTATGATAATTTGCATAAGATGGAATAGTACTAAGTAGTAAACATATTAATAAGAGTGTTTTACTCATTTTTGTTCTCCTTAATGATTGTTATTTATTGTATTTAAACACTAGAAAATGAATTATATAATGTCATTAAAATGCATATAAAAGGCTATAAACACGTATATTTATGTGATTCATGAGACATATTGTCTATCGCTTAAAAATCTCAGTCCCATTTATTGTGAATTTGAAGTTTTTCTTAAAGTTTCATTGCGAAAAAATATTGCTGGGCATATACATTTTCTCAAATTAACAAAGGAAGGCCAAAATGAAAAATGTATTTAATGGATTGCTAATCCTATTAGCTGTAAATTCAAATATTACTTTTGCAGGCGATGATATGGTTGAAGTTAGTCAACAACCAAAACCTGTAACTGTTACATTAGAAGATGGCAGAACTGCTGTCAGATATTTAATGAAAGAAAGTGCTACTGGAGCAACAACAGCAGATACAATGCAAGAATTAATTGTATTAGATGTAATCGTACATTTCTTCAAAGACAAAGCTAGATTAGAATTACAAGGGGGTACAGGTGGAGCATTTGAGGTTTCATGGGATAACTCAGGAATTGGCACTCCCACAACAATGAGTAAAGACTTTAATCTCCGAAGAGTTGCACTTACTATAAATGCTGCCAGAAATATTGATTTAACTGTAGGTTCAATGGCGCCTGAATATGGTGCTGGTACTGAAAATTCTACTTTTGATAACGATGCATATATTATGGGTTATCGTGCAAAAGCGAAAATCGAAAAAGGTACATTAGTTGTTACAGGTGGATTTGTTGGAGATTACAAAAATCCAAATGTATTTAATCGATTTGGAAGAATGGATGAATTTAACTTTGTACAAGCAATGTATACAAGAGCAATTGCTGATGCAATACAAGGTAGTATTGAGTATGATCGTTTAGATAAAGTTGACTTTGCAAGAGGTGCAGTCAAGTTTGATTTAAAAAAATGGACAAGCATTTTAGATGCAGTTGTATTTGAAGATATGAAATCTCTTGATAATGAAACTGCTCAAAATACATTCGCAACCAAAATAACAAAAAGATTTAAATCATTGTTTTTAGGTCAAGATGTACAATTTGATGCCTATTATGTTTATAAATCAGATCGATTTGACATTATTACAGCAGATAAGACTTTTAAAGGAAGACAACTTCGCTTTACTATGACTTTACCTGATTTACTTAAAACAAAGAAAACAAAGTTGGTATTATTTGCAGACTATGTTCAAAGTATTGATGATCTCGATATGAAACGAGCTGAAGCAGGATTGACTTATAAGTTCTAATGGTTGAAGAAAAACCAAACTCTATTGATCCGTATAGAGTATTATTTCCTTTTGGAATATTTTGGGCAGGCTATGGTGTTTTACTATGGCCTGCTTTTCATTTTCAAATCATCAATTATTATCCAGGTATCATTGGGCATCCTGATTCAATGATTGCTGGATTTATCGGGTCTTTTATATCCGGTTTTTTAATGACAGCTATTCCAAGGTTCACAGGAAGTTTGAAAGCTACAAATCGTGAAATATTCATTTCATTTATAATGGCAATATTTTTAGTTATTTTTGCAATATTAAATCTTTATAAATACTTTCACATCGTATTATTGTTTCAAATTATTTTTTTATTTATCTTTTCAAAAAATAGATTTTTATTTCGTAAATTTAATCCGCCACCTTCGTTTGTTTTTGTAGGACTCGGAATATTTAGTGCTTTATTTGGTGCAGTAGTATTTGTTTTAAATGATTACAATTTAATAAGTTCTACATTAAATATAATAGGTAGAAATTTATTTTTTAAATATATGGTACTATCTATGATTATTGGGGTAGGTTCAAGATTAGTCCCCACACTTACTGGATGGGCTGAAACACCTAAATTTCAGTTTGAAGATATTAAAAATAAATTTACCCAAACAAAAAAAATTCAAATTCCACTAGGTCGTTTTTGGATAATTCATATCTCATTTTATTTTGCAGCTATATTACTTGAAGCTTTTCATTACAATCAACTTGCTGCTTTGATTTTAGCGTTAATAATTACTTCCATTTTTATTAAGATATTTAAAATTAATAAAATTCCTAATGTAAAAACACCATTTGCAAGATCTATATGGATATCATGTCATTCAATACTGTGGGCATTATGGTTAAATGTATTTTTTAATCAATATTCATTGCATATTCTTCATTTACTATTTATTGCAGGGTATGGGCTATTAACGTTAATGATATCAACTAGAGTTGTTAATTCACACAATGGTTATAATGTTGCACAAATAGAAGCTAAAAAAATATATTATGTTGTAACTATTTTATGTATTGCCGCAGCACTAACAAGAGTATCCGCATTTTTTATTCCTAGGTTGTATATAAATCACTTAGATTATGCATCTTATACGTGGTTTTTAATGATACTTTATTGGAGTTACTACTTTTTAAAACGTGTAATTATTCAAATCAAAAAAGTTGATCATTAGATTGATGAGAAATAAATTCCTATAATTGTATTAGACAAAAAGTCAGCTCAGCGTGACATTTTGTCATGAAAAAGTTTTATTTCATAATTTAGGGTTTTATAACTGGCCTTGAAGTTGCAATGAAGCTATATTGGATCACAATATAATTTTATTAAAGTTTGGAGAAACAATGTTTAAAACTATAAATTATTTGTTTGGATTACTTTTTGTGTTTTCATTTACTGCACAAGCCGAGTTACCTGTTGAAAAAGCAATTTTGACGGCACCACCTGAAGTTCC
>CAZNGN010000039.1:0-25606 GCA_964572865.1 uncultured Bacteriovoracaceae bacterium
GCGTTGTTTTACCGTGGTCTACGTGACCGATGGTTCCGATATTACAATGCGGTTTTGACCTATCAAATTTCTCTTTAGACATGAAATCTCCTCGTTACAAATGTTGCCAGCTTATAAAATTTTTTAACTTAACGTTTACAGGTTCCTATAAGCAAAAACCTATAAACAAAAACTGGTGCTGACGATCGGGATTGAACCGATGACCTCACCCTTACCAAGGGTGTGCTCTACCAACTGAGCTACATCAGCATGAGCTCGTTGCTTTTTAGTTTATATTTCGTCAGTTTTTCGCTCACTTCGTCGATAGCCACCTTCGGCTAATCTCCTCGTTTGCTCAAAACATCCTTGTCTAAACTAAAAATCAGCTTCGCTAACAAAGCTTTCATTCTCTTCGTTGGCAAAGACTAAACTTTCGCCAAATATTTGGAGCGGGCGAAGAGGCTCGAACTCTCAACCCTCGGCTTGGAAAGCCGATGCTCTACCAATTGAGCTACACCCGCCAAATAATTAACTGGTGGAGGGAGAAGGATTCGAACCTTCGAAGACTAACGCCAACAGATTTACAGTCTGTCCCCTTTGGCCTCTTGGGTATCCCTCCCACTCGGTTTTTAAAAATTTTTTTATGTGGATGGTGCTGGCGATGGGACTCGAACCCGCAACCTACTGATTACAAATCAGTTGCTCTACCAATTGAGCTACACCAGCATTTTCCACGTAAAAATAACTACTTTTTAAAAATTCATTTCAAAAAATAAGAAAAAAAATTCTTGGCATTTTTCTTTTCTTGAAATTTTTTCTCAAGAAAAGAACACCAGAATTTTTACTTAAATTTTGAAACTGCAAGCTAATATATGGGTTTGAAAGAGAAAAGCAAATAATTAATGCCTGAGAAAATAAGTTTTGCTGTAGATTGTTACTAAGAATTATTGACGGCCCATGTCATAGAAAGTGCGGCTGCAACTGAAGCATTTAAAGACTTCAGTTCACCTTTTGCTTCCAATCCTACCTTAAAATCACAGTTTTCAAGAACTAATGGGCGTATTCCGCTTTCTTCATTTCCAATCACAATCACTTTAGCGATATCTTTAGGTACTTCATCTAGCCTTTGCTCAGAATGTTCTGTAAATCCTACGACCCAAAAACCTGATTCTTTTAGTTCTTTTAATGCTGAAACCATGTTGGTGACTAAAACGATATTTACGTATTCTAGTCCTCCAGACGCAATTCTAAATACGGTATCAGTGACTAAAACGGATCGATCTTTGGGAATCACGATATATTTAATTCCCATAAAAGCTGCGGATCTAACAATCGCCCCAATATTATTGGGATCTGTAATTCCATCCAAAGCTACAATGACTGGTTTTTTTTCAGACTGAATTTCTTTTTGCATGGAAGAAATAACTTCCGACAAATCAAGATATTCATATTCATTTAAAACTGCGACTAAATTTTGTTCAACACCTTTTTCGATTTTAGAGTTAGTTTCAACAGGAATTTTTTTCTTTTTTGCTTTCGAAATAATTTCTTCAAAACGAGGGCTACTTTTTCCGGCTGGAACAATTAGCTTTTGAATTTTTTGAGGATTTACATTCAAACACTCTTCGATGCTACGTAATCCTGTAACTTGAAATGCTTTAGCCGCCATAACAATGATCTCGTACTTTCAATGCATTTTTAGCAGCTTCTACGGGAGAATATTTTGGATTTGAAAGTATCGGCCTACCCATTACTAAATGTGTGGCACCAAAAGAAATTGCACTTTCAATAGTAGAAACATTTTTTTGATCGTTGGCGGAATCTTCTTTTCCGCGAATTCCGGGAGTTACAAATATGGGTTTAGATTTCCAACTTAAATTTACAATGTGTGAATTTTTCAATTCATTAGCTGAACAAACGATTCCATTCATTCCACATTCCGCAGCCATAGTGGCTAACCCTAAAACTAAATTTTCACGATTTTGAGTTGATTGAAAAACATTATGTAATGGGTACAAATCAGTGTCTGCAATGCTTGTTAATAATGTCACAGCAACAATTTTAGTTTGAGAATTTTCTGCAGCTTTTTGTGCATCATTCATCATTTGATGACTGCCTAATGCATGCAAAGTAACTAAATCAACTCCTAGATCAACACTTGCTTTTACTGCTTTTGAGACCGTATTGGGAATATCAAATAATTTTAAATCTAAAAATATTTTGAAATTGGATTTTTTTAAATTTTGTACGACCTCAGGACCCATTTTTGTATATAATTCTAAGCCAACTTTTAACCAAGTGATTCCAGCTTGTTTCATTAAATCTGCGGTAGGAATTACTTGAGCGGGCTCTAAATTATCAAGTGCTACAATGATCTCGGCTTTTTCTTTAATATTTTGTGCACTCAAGACTCACACTCCTAATTAATAACTTCGAGCAAAAATCACGCGTCCACGAGATTGGGATCCGCATTTAATACAACGACCCATTTCATTCGCAGGGGTTAATCGGTCTGCCTCTTCAAGTGGAATACAACGAATGGTAGCTTTGGTTTCGTTTTTAATTATTGCTTCACAATTTGCACTTTCGCACCAATGCGAATGTAAAAAACCACCTGGCTCATCTAGTTTTTTCTTAAATTCTTCATAGTCATCCACTACAAACGAGTACTTTTGACGAATTTCTTTAGCTTTATTGAAAAGATCTTTTTGCATTTGCGATAACTCAATTGCAATTCGTTTTGGAGCTTCTGCAATTGGAATAAATTCTTTTTTACCAGTATCTCGGCGTACAAAAGTCACTTGGTTTTTTTCTAAATCGCGTTTACCTAATTCAACGCGAATGGGAATGCCAACCAATTCATATTCATGAAATTTCCAACCAGGACTATGTTGTGTATCACGATCAACAGAAGTGCGAATTTGAAATCCGGCTGCATCTTCACATTCTTTAGATTGAAGTGCTTTGCTAAGTTTATCAGCCTCATCAAATAAAACTTGATCTTCAGGGGCACCTTTTACAATAGGAACAATTACAACTTGAGTACCTGCAACTCTTGGAGGCAATACTAAGCCTTTATCGTCTGAGTGGGTCATGATGAGTCCGCCAACTAAACGCGTACTTACTCCCCAACTTGTTTGATATACATATTGCCAATTACTTTGGCGATCTTGAAATTTTGTTTCAAAAGCTTTTGCAAAGTTTTGTCCTAAGTTATGAGAAGTGCCAGCTTGTAATGCTTTACGATCTTGCATCATTGCTTCAATACAATAGGTTTTGTCAGCACCAGCAAATTTTTCTGATGGTGTTTTTACTCCCATAATTACTGGCATCGCCATTATTTCATGTGCAAAATCACGATATACATGAAGCATTTTTAATGTTTCTTCTTCTGCTTCTTCAGGAGTTTCATGACAAGTGTGTCCTTCTTGCCATAAAAATTCAGTTGTTCTTAAAAATAAACGAGTGCGCATTTCCCAACGAACAACGTTTGCCCATTGATTAATGAGTAGTGGTAAGTCGCGATACGATTGAATCCACTTTGCAAACATTGAATTAATGATCGTTTCAGAAGTTGGACGAACTACTAATTTTTCTTCAAGTTCTTTACCGCCAGCAATCGAAACTACCGCAAGTTGTGGAGAAAATCCTTCAACGTGCTCAGCTTCTTTTTTCATAAAACTTTCTGGAATAAATACTGGAAAATAAGCGTTTTTATGGCCTGTTTCTTTAAAACGGCGATCGAGTTCTCTTTGAAAGTTTTCCCAAATAGCATAACCGTTGGGACGAATCACCATACAACCTTTTACAGGCGAATAATCTGCAAGGCGAGCTTGCAATACGATATCTTGGTACCATTGTGAAAAGTCTTGTTCTCTAGGTGTTACTTTTTCGGCCACTGAAATTGCTCCTTATGATTCATTTTCTTTTACATGTTCTTCGATTCCGTACGATTTAATTTTACGGTGAAGATGGGATCTTTCGATTCCTAAAACTTGTGCTGTTTTTGAAATATTCCAATCATTTTCTTTTAATTTTCTCATGATGAATTCTTTTTCAAATTCAGTTTTTGCGTCTTTTAACGATTCAGAGCCTGAAAGTAGCTGTGGAGTTTGAGTGCTATCCGTACTTTGTGAATGAGCTACAGCCGCAGTGAAAGAAGAAGTTGAATCTTGCGACATATGAGGGGCCAAAACCAATAATTGTTTTTTAGTAATCGTTTGGTCATCTAAAAATATTACGAGTCTTTCGACTGTATTTTTTAATTCGCGAACGTTACCTGGCCAAGAATAGGAGTTAAAAAGTTCGATTGCATCATTCGATAGTTTTTTAGATTCATTGCCTGGAATCGTAAATTCTTTTAGAAAATGATTTGCGATCGGAATAATGTCTTCGCGTCTATCTCTTAATGCAGGAACTCTGAATGGTACTACATTGAGTCTGTAATATAAGTCTTCTCTAAATTTACCTTTTGCAATTTCTGCTTGAAGGTCTTTGTTGGTAGCTGCAATGATACGCACATCTACAGAAATGGTGTGATTGCCGCCGACTCGTTCAAATCGTTGTTCTTGAATAATACGTAAAATTTTTGCTTGAGTTTTTAAACTCATGTCTCCAATTTCATCTAGAAATAAAGTGCCTTTATCCGCTTGGTCAAATTTTCCACGTTTTTGTTGAGAAGCTCCAGTAAATGAGCCTTTTTCATGTCCAAATAATTCTGACTCAATTAATTCTTCAGGAATTGCAGCGCAGTTTACTTCAATGAAAGGTTTATCAAATCGATTAGAAAGTGAATGGATCATATGAGCTACAAGCTCTTTACCAGTTCCATTTTCACCAGTGATTAAAACCGAAGCATTGGTTGGAGCAACTCTTTTGATTGCTGATTTAAACGTTTGCATGATTGGACTTTCTGCAATCATGACTCGATTTTTTTCTACGCGTGAACGTAAATTTTGATTTTCTTTAGATAAATCCTTAAATTGAAATGCATTTTGCAAAGTAACGATTAATTTCTCTAATGATAATGGTTTTTCAATAAAATCATATGCGCCAAGTTTAGTAGCTCGCACAGCAGTTTCAATATTTCCGTGACCAGACATAATTACAACTACAGCTTCGGGATGCTCTAGTTTAATTCTTGAAAGAATGTCTAATCCCTCTTGTTGTTTTTCACCTGAGGGGCCAGTCATCCAAACGTCTAGTAAAATCACATCTGGCATATCTGCTTTAATGATTTCAAAAGCTTTGGCTCCGTCTTCGGCTGTAGATACACGAAAGCCTTCATCGCCTAAAGCTCCAGCAATGCTTGTACGAACAGATGCTTCGTCATCAACTACGAGAATAGACCTTGCCATTTATCCTTCTTTTCTCCCTCTTTTTCTTCTTCTTTATTATCTGATTCGATTCGAGATTTGACGTAGTCATTCTCTAAAAGATTCGCAGGGAGTTCAATTGTAAACTTTGTACCATTATCCTGAACAGAGTGACATCTAATAAATCCATGATGATCGCTAATGATGCGCTTCACAATTGCTAATCCTAAACCTGTACCTGTAGATTTTGTTGAAAAATAAGGCTCAAATACTCTATCCATGACATTTTCTGTCATTCCAGGGCCATTATCTTCTACTTCAACTACAGCAATTTTTAATTGTTCATTATAAAAAGAACGCATGATGATCTTTTTGGGCAATGATGCTTTTTTACCAACACCATCTGCTAAGGCAGAAACCGCATTATCAAGTAAATTAATTATGACACGCTTTATCTGTTCTCTGTCAATTTCTATATGTGGAAGTCTTTGTTCTTGTTCAAAAACAAATTGAATGGATCGATGTGCTTCTTCATAAAGAACCAAAACTTCACGTAACGCTTCATTTAAATTATTTGGACTTGGATTTGCTGTTGGGAATCGCGCAAAATTAGAGAATTCGTTAACCATGTCTCTTAATTCATCCACATTTTTAATGATAGTGTCAGTGCATTCTTTAAAAACGGCCGCTTCTGAAGTGTTTTGGGATGCAAATTTTTTCTGAAGACGTTGGGCTGACAATTTAATCGGAGTAAGTGGATTTTTAATTTCATGTGCAATCCGTCGTGCAACTTCACGCCAAGCAGCTTCACGTTGTGCTTTAATAACAATACTTGAATCATCGATCACAAACACAACTCCTGAGCCAAGTATCGAAGCTGTTGCTGAAAGCGCTTTATATTCATCTTGTTCTGAAAGAGAAAATTGTTTTTGTAGCAATCCATTGATTGCGTCTGTATTGGGGTGTGCATTTTTAATTTGATTAAACAACTCGACGAACGGCAAATTTGGGTCTGCAAATACATCATCTAATTTTTTATTTAAAATTGTATTTGGCTCTCTTCCTAAAAGTTTTGCGGCAGAAGGGTTAACTGTTGTAATGATGCCTTTACTGTCAACTGAAATGACTCCCGCAGTTATATTATTTAACAAGGCTTCAACATAAGCTCGTTTCTCATCTAATTCTGCATTTTTTTCTTCTAATTCGTGCTGTTGTTTTTTAATTTCAGACACCATTGTATTAAATGAAGAAGTTAAGTTTGCAATTTCATCATTTCCAGTATTAATAATTTCAAAATCTAATTGTCCTTCAGAAATTCTTTGTGTTGCTGTTACTAATCTTTCAAGTGGTACCGTTAATTCTCGAGCCAAATAAAATCCAATCCAAATACTGACTAAAATAATCAATAACGTCATTGTAATTAAGATTATAAAATAGATAGATTTTATAGGATATTTAAGTGGATTTACACCTTTGTAATCTTGAAACACGTTATTAATTTCATCAATTCGATTCACTAGGTTCACGGGAATAACAAATGTTACAGCAACCGTTGCACGTACTTTGGTTTCGCCTTTAAAGTGAACAGGTGCAATCGCTCTTATTAAATCTGCGCCCCCCAGATGTTGCGCTAAACTTGTTTGTTCACCCGCAAAGCTTTTAACAAGTACATCCAGCGGAAGTCTTGGAATTTTTGTGTCAGAATTTTTTTGAACTGAATCAAACAGTCTTTCTTCCAGTGGATCTGAATAAATTTCAATTGCATCTACCGTAGGAGCTTCAAGGCTTTTTTGTAGATAGCTTTTCAATCTCGCAGTTTTCATGACCTCTACGCCTTCTCGAGATAAATCATGAGCGAGTTGATCGGCTAAATGCTGAGCGATTCGTGAAGTGTTTTTATAATATGTCTGAGTGATATCCAAAGCACCTTGTAAAGTGTTTTGAACTTTAATACTAAACCATTTATCAAAGCTTGAATTAATATATAAAGATGAAATTAAAAATAAAATGACTGTTGGAATAATCGTAAAGCTTAAAAACGCTAAAACTAGTTTTGATTTAAGTTTGTATCCTAAGACTCTTTGACGTCGTTCTAAAAACAGTTTTCCAATATTTCGGAAAACTAAGAACATTAAAGCCATCAATAAAATCACATTGAAGTTGATCAATCCAAAAAAGAAAACAGAGTTTACAAATGGAAGTCGATTTGAAAGAGATGAAAGCCTAATTTCAAAATAAGTAGCAAGTACTAGAAGCAATAAAATACTAAAAATTAGTATTTTTTCTCTTCTTCTTTTCTTTGCCTCATTTGGATCTAGAATGGTCTTTTGTTTTGACTTAGCCATGTCAAAACAGACTATACTTTAAATTTTTCGATCAAGAAATACTTAAAATCCCCAAGAATTACGTATATGTGCTGTAGCTTTTATAGCATTTGATACGTTAGGTGTTGAGTGAGACATCGATTGAATTCCATAATATGAAGGAATAATGACAGATGCCGCAACAACTGTAGCAGCATGAATCTGCGATTGAGCAGTTTGAGCAGGAGTTGCTTGTGGAGTTCCTGCATGCGGAATTTTGGATTGCGATAAATCTAGTTGCGATACTCTATCCATAAAAATTGATACCGGTTTAACTTGCATACATTACAATTATAACATTAAAACGTTTGGTGTTTTGCAAAATGTGCAAAACTTAAGTATATGTTATTATTGTATTATTTTACTTATGTTAAGTATTAATAACTAATGGATATTCAAAACTACTGTAATTGAATTGATACCATTTTTGAAACGCCTGGCTCTTCCATCGTAACGCCATACAATTTGTCATTTAATTCCATTGTACGCTTGTTGTGCGTAATAATGATAAATTGTGAACGTGCAGCCATTTCTTTCAATAATGCGTTGAATTTACCAACGTTATGATCGTCAAGTGGTGCATCAACCTCATCTAATACGCAGAATGGGCTTGGCTTGATCAAGAAGATTGAGAATATAAGCGCAACAGCAGTCAATGCTTTTTCTCCCCCTGACATTAATTGGATAGATCCAACTTTTTTACCAGGTGGTTCAGCTATTATATCTACGCCTGTTTCATTCATATCGTCAGGATTTGTCATCACTAACTTACCCCAACCTCCGCCAAATACGATTGGATAAATACGTTCAAAGCGTTTGTTGATTTCTTCAAATGCAATTTTAAAACGCTCTTCAGACGTTTTATTAATTCGTTCAATAGCTTTTTCAAGATCAACGATCGAACGGTTTAGATCTTCACGTTGAGAAACTAAGAAATCATAACGTGTTTTCTGTTGATCATATTCTTCAACAGCCATCACATTCACTTCTCCAAGTTTTCTGATTTTTTCATGCAACTTATCTACTTCTTGTTGAAGTTCGGTTTCACGCTCTGGATTTAACTCATCAAACGCACGTTGGTCTTCTTCATTCGCTGGAGCAATTTGAGATTCTTCTAAACCATATCGTTGGAACATGCTTTGATATAACATTTGATATTCTAAATGGGATCTTTCTAAGTCTAATTTTAATTTAGAAAGCTCAGAAGAAGTTTCTTCTAATGTTTTCATACAAGTTCTTTGGTCATTAAAAGCAACATCCATCTCATGTTTTGTAATTTCTAAGTTATTTTTTCTCTCAGAAACAGACTCTTCTAGTGTTTGAGCTTGTACCGTTAATTGCTTAATTCCATCTTCAATTTGAGCAAGCTCTGCGTGGACGATGTCTTTTTCATCTAACTTATGATTAATCATACGCTCAACATCTTCACGTCTTTCTGAATCTTGGCTTAATTGATTTGAAACACGCTCATGATCTTGTCTTGAGTGTTTTACTTTTTCTTGAGCAGCTGAGAAATCTACTTTGAACTGAATCATTTGTGCTTGAATTTGTGACGCTTCAGCTACTGCATCTAAATAAACTTTGTTTTTATCTTCAATCATCGCTTCACGTACACGTGAACTTTCTTCAATCGAAGCCAATTCATGTCGAATTTCATCTAACGTAATCCAATGATTTTTTCGTTCTGAATCTAATGAAGTAAATTCTTCACGCAATCTATCTAGTTCTTCTTTGGTTGAATCATATAAAGATTGGGAAGAAACAAAATCTTTTTCAGCTGACTTTGCTGACAACTCTAATTCTCGTGAACGCATTAATAATTCGTCATATTGAGTACGTTTCGTAGTTAAATCTGATTCGATTTGAGCGTGCTTAATTTGGCACTCTTCAAAACGTTGAGTTAAAATTACTAGTTCATCCGTTAATTTTTGGAACTCAGACTTACGTGCTAATAATCCACCCTCAAGCGCTTTTAAGCTACCTCCTGTGATTCTGCCCATACGATCGATGACTTCACCGTCTTTGGTAACAAAACTTGCACCTTTAACATTTTGAAATGCCATCAAGGCTTGGTCTAAATTTTCTACAACAAAATATCTACTGAAAAGTTTAGAAATAAACTCGGCATTTTCTCCTGCAATCGTAGCAACTTGATTGACTGCAATTGCATTCGGAATGACTGCAGTTACATCTTGTATATTGAATGCGTGAAAATCAGAAAGGCTACTTTGTTTCAATAAATCAATTGCCCAAAATGTAGCTCTGCCTTGATTTGATTCTTTCAAATTATTCATCACTGAAATTGCGTCTGTAGCATTTTCAACTAAGAAGTTTTCTAAGAAATCTTTTAAAATTGACTCAACAGCAAACTCATATCCTGGTTGTGTTTGAATAGAATCTACCAAAATTCCCTTTAAATTAAGGGCGTATTCTGAGTTTAATATTTTGCGAACATCTGGTTTTAATCCATCGTGATTTTGAATCAATTGTTCTAAAGCTTTGTGTTTTGATTCTACTTTTGCTTTATCTTCACGCGCTTGCGCTTCATCAGAACGAATTTGTTTTAATTCGATTTCTAAGTTTTGAACTTCGCTTTTAACCGTTTCAAATTGTGCGGTACAATTTTTTGATTCTGCATTTACTTGTTCATAAGCAGATTTGGTTGAAGTCAATTTTTGAGATAAAAATTCTACTTCTGATTCGTCTTCAGTCATCTTACGAGAAATACCGCTCAATTGTACCGAAAGCGCATCCACCCTAGCTTCTAGTCCATGAACTTGGTTTGAAATTTCATTTTTACGTGAAACAGATGATAGCAATTCACGTTTTTCTTGTTCTACAACGGCACCGAGTTGTTCAGATTTTTCTTTTGCTTCATTTAACTTTGACTGATGTGACTGTAGAGTTTCTTCAGCTGATGCAAACATTTTTTCAAGCGAATCTAATTCTGCAGCCAATTGATCACGCTCTGTTGTTAAACGCTCAATGCTCGCAATTAATTCAATTTGCTCTTCTTCTAATGTAAGATTTGAGTTTTCAATTTCTACTATCTGACGTTTATGAAGCTGCAACTTAGTATCTTCTTGAGAAATTCTAATTTGCAACGATTGTAATTCTGCTTGTCCGTCTTCTACTATTCTTTGCGCTTCAGCCATTTGAATTTTGAAATTTTCAATACGTAATTCTGCTGTTTGAAGTGAATTTCTAGATTCAATTTCATTGAATTCTAATGTTTGAACTTTTCCGGTTGCATCACTGACAAAGTTTTTTAATCCAAATAATTTTTTACGTCCCACAAGCATTTCTTTGTGGAGCAATTCTTCTTTCCAATTTTTATATTGGCGAGCTTTATGCGCTTGGCGCTCAAGGCTTGCTAATTGGCGTTCAATTTCAGCAATAATATCGTTAATACGAGCCAAGTTTGCTTGGGTTGCTTCGATTTTTCTTAAAGATTCTTTTTTACGTGCTTTGAATTTTACAATTCCAGCAGCTTCTTCAACTAAAACCCTACGATCTTCAGGTTTTGATTGGATGATTTTAGCGATTTGTCCTTGTTCAATAATAGAATACGCTTTTGGTCCCGCTCCTGTATCCATAAAAAGTTCGTGGATATCTTTTAAGCGACATTGTTGACCATTGATGAAATATTCACTTTCACCATCACGATACAATCTACGTGTAATTGAAATTTCTTCGTATTTTAAGTGTGCAGGAAGATCACGAGCTGAAATATCTTCATTTTCATCAAGGTTTGCACCAGTCGCTAAAACCATGGTTACTTCAGCCATTGAAAGAGGCGAATATTTTTCAGAGCCATTGAAAATTAAGTCTAACTGTCCATCTGCACGCATGTGCTTAATGGATTGCTCACCCATTACCCAGAAAAACGCATCAACGATATTTGATTTACCGCAACCGTTAGGACCAACGATTCCAGTAACACCTTCGTCGAAATGTAATACCGTTTTATCTTTAAATGATTTGAAGCCTTGTATTTCTAGACGTTTAACTTTCACTACAGTCCCCCCGATGTTAATACTTCAGACCATCCAATAGTCTCGCTGGGCCGTCCTGGCTTACACTTGTAGAATATTCGTATATATTAATTGACTGTATTGAGAAAGAATTAGCTTTTCAAGTGGCGCAGCATTTTTTTTGAATAATATTTTGATTTTACCACGTGGCGCGTTAAATATTTGGAATTTCGAAGCAATTGTTTAAGAGAAAGTATTTATTTTTTTCTTAAATGTCTTTTGTAAAACTGAAACCGAGCCGGTACGCATTGCAAGCATATAACAAATATTTTGTAAGCCTACTTTCCAAGGCACAAGCTTAGTATTTCCTAATCTTTCGCGGTACGGAATTTTATATTCTGAAAACTTTTCTTTAAACTTGGTAAATGCTTCGATCTTGATTTCTTCTGAGAAATTCCAAGAATCCGATAGTAAGTTCATTTCTTTTAAAGCTGATTTTTTAAAAACCCACATTCCAGACAACACGTCTTTAAATTGGTGCATCCAAAGCGTAGACGCGGCCATACTCATCAAAGTGTTGCCTACGAAATTTCGATTATGCATGCTACTTTTGTCTTCTAATGGAAGTCGGTTACATGAAATGAATTCAAGTTGGTGCGAGATGAGATGTTTTGCAATTTCTTCAGTCATTTCAATAGGATAGGTGCCATCTCCGTCGCCCGTAACAATGATTGATCCGGTTGCATTTTCAAAACCGGTTTTGAATGCTCGTCCGTAACCTTTTCTGATTTCGTTAATTACAACTACATTTCGATTTTTTTGTTTTCCCCAATTAGCTGCAATCTCTCTAGTACCATCCTTAGAGTTGCCATCTACAATAATGATCTCATCTACACAGGCAGGAGTTAATTCTAGGGTGTGGGTTACACCTTCTGCTTCATTTAATGTGGGAATTACTAATGTTATTTTGTTATTATCAATCATTTTTAAATAATAGTTTTAAATCTTTTTCAAAACGCTTTAAACGCTCTGGAGTTCCTATGTCATAACATGTTCCAGGCATTATGCAAAACCCAACTTGTTTTGATTGCATCACTGGCTCCAGCGATTGATGAAGACTACATGGCGGCATTTTTTTAGACTTTTCAATTGCTTTGCGACTAATCCAAACAACCCCTGCATCAAAATAGTCTGCTCCGTCTTTTATTCCTATGATTTTATTATTTTCGGAAATTAAATTTGGTTTAGCATCAAAAATTTCATTTTGATTTAGAACGCAATATAAAGCCCAATCATTTTGAGGCTGTTTAGGTAACTGTTGTGGCAAAAGTGTATCGCCATTAATGACCCAAGCACTTTCAATTTCTTTAAATTTTTGAAATATTTCTTGAACTGCACCACCTGTACCAAGAGGGGTTGTCTCTCTAACCATATCAAATTGAGCTTCTTTAAAAAACGAACTCCATGGATAACTCTCAATTTGATCTGCCATATGATGTGTAGATAAAATGAAATGTCGATGTCCTTGTTGATAATAAAATTGAATCAGCCAATGCAAAAAAGGTTTTGAGTGAACCAATACCATTGGTTTTGGTTTGGTGGGATCATGCGATTGCAAACGAGTTCCAAAACCACCTGCTAAAATAATTAATGTTTGCTGTTTATCCATTCACTAAATTCCAAGATTGATTTTTTTACAGCATCTGTTGAGCTTAATTTTGTTTTAAATCCCAATTGATTGATCTTTTGAACATCTAGACTAGTTTTTGCAACATCTCCAACCCATCCAATATTTGATTCGCCATATTGAATGTTAGCATTATTATTTGTTACTACTTTTACGCACTCTTCAGCAATCGTTCGAACGCTTGTTGAACCTTCAGAACTCAAATTAAATACCTGAAATCGTTCGGCATGAGTTTTACCGGGTTTGCTTTTCGAAAACGCAAAACAAATTCCTTCTACACAGTCGCGTACATCAATGTAAGTTTTATTTTGCATGCCGTTTCCTAATACTTGCAAATTTTCATGGTTTGTATGCAGTTTTTTAATAAAATCAAAAATCACTCCGTGTGTGAGTTTTTTGCCAACCACATTACCAAATCGAAAAACCCAAGCGTTTAAATTGTAATTATTTACAAATCCGCTGATAAAATTTTCAGATGCAAGCTTGCCAGAACCATAAATAGAAACTGGATACATATCCGAAGTACTCTCAGGCGTCGGAAATTTGGGATTCTCACCATAAACGGCTGAACTTGATGCAAAAATAAAGTTAGAAATTTTTAACGCCTTACATGCCATCAATGCTTCAAACGTGGTTTGAAAAGTTAAATTGCAGTCCATATCTGGATTTGCATGTCCTAGAGAAATATCGGAATTGGCTGCAAAATGAATGAGTAAATCAAATTCACTTTCTTTTAAAGATTTATGCCAGTCTCTCAAACTACAATCAATGTTGTAAAACTTGTATTTAGAGTTTTTTTTAAATTCTTGAATATGTCTTTCGGTGCCTAATGTGAAATTATCTACTGCAACTATTTTTTCTACAGGAAAATATTTTTCTTCTAAAAGCAACTCGGTAATGGAGGAACCTACAAGTCCAGCTGCGCCTGTCAAAAGAATTTTCATTTGTGATGTCTATCTCTAGTTTTATTGATCATTTGTGCGAATACATGCATCAAGATTTGATGAGCATCTTCTGCGATTCCATAATTTTGAATAGGAATGTGCAATGAAATATCACATAGATTTTTGAGTTTTCCGCCTTCAAAACCAGTCATTCCAATGATTTTCATTCCTTTTTTACGAGCAATTTCTGCAGCTGCTAAAATATTTGGACTATTTCCAGAAGAAGATATTAAAACGGCAATATCATTTTTTTCTGCAAGCATTTCTAGTTGTGCTGAAAATGATTTTTCATAACTAAAATCATTTGAAAGTGCAGTTAATACAGCCGTATTAGAAGCAAGAGCATGTACTTTTAACGATGGTTGACCTGCTACGTAAGTACCTTTCATCCAATCGCAACATAAATGATCTCCAATTGCAGCAGAGCCACCGTTACCGGCAACATAAACACGATTACATTGTTCAATTGCTTTTAATAACAACGTTTCTACACTTTGAAGAGCTTCTTGAGAAAGAGACGAAATTGCTTTTGATAGATCTTGCACATACGAACTCAAATATTCTGAAATATTATTGGAAGAAGACATTTTATTTTTAAAACGCGGATCTATATCAGTCATTATCGATCTCCATAATAAAGCAAAGTAGATCCCATTGGATCGACGTCAAATTCGATTTCTTTGTACATATGCAAAGCTTTTCTAACTGACGCTTGATTTTCTGGTTTTACGTAACAAAGTAAAAAACCAGTACCTCCGGCACCCAATAGTTTGCCACCAATTGCTCCGTGATCGATTGCGGTTTGCATTGCAACGTCAACATCTGAATTTGAGATTCCACCAGCTAAAGTTTTTTTCAAATCCCAGCCTTTTTTAAGCAATTTTCCGAGAGAATCGTAAGGAGGTTTTGAAGTTAAAATTTGCGCAACTTCTATTGCTTGTGCACGCATTTCCAACAAAGCTTCTGTATTTTTATTTGTGTTTAAATTTTGTTCTTTTAAAATCGAATTACTTGCTCGGTTTCCGCCCAAATAAAAAAGCATAAAATGATCGATTAAGTTCTTTTTATTTTCAGAAGACATCGGAATTGGCTCAACAAAAGTAGTTCCATCTGAATTAAATTTATATAAATGAATACCCCCGAAAGCCGCTGCATATTGATCTTGCTTGCCAATTGGTTCTTTCAACATTTCAATTTCTAGTCTGCAGGCTTCATCAGCGATTTTTTCTTTTGAAACAAGTTGGTTTTGAAATGCATTAAACGCATGTAGCAAACATACTGTAAATGAAGAGCTAGAACCCATTCCTGTTCCTGCAGGAATATCTGACATAACATTGATGTCGATACCTCCAGAAAGTTTTTTTAACTTCATTGCCTCGCGAACAATTGGGTGCTTAATCGATTGTACATCTTGAGTCAGTTCAGTTTGAGAATATGCAATTCTTAATCTATGTGGAAAATAATCAGCCAAATTATTAATCGTTACATAAACATAGCGATTGATCGCAAAGCTACAAACAGCACCAAATTGATTGTTGGTATAAAAGTCAGGAAGGTCAGTACCTCCGCCAGCTAGACTTATTCTATGTGGTGAACGAACGATTATCATGTGTGCCAAAGCTTATTATTGAATGAATGTTCACGCAAGACATGTTAGATTCATCTCATCATGAAAAATAAGGCATTTTGGGCTATTTCGATTGTCGGAACGCTTGTGCGCTGCGTGGTTGCGGTCGCATTTCCGACCAGAGCTTGGATTGACGAACTTTGGGTCGTTCTCGATCCTGCGTATCGTATGCTCACAGGCTTTGGTCCCATTCATAGAGATTGGGCCTGGCAAATTCGCGATCATATTCCCCCCACATTTTTATTTTTATATTTTAAGTTTTTAAATTTTTTGGGAATTACCGACGCGCTTTTTGTTCAAGCAAGCTTTCGGTTTTGGATTTCACTCTTTACAAGCATTAGTATTGTTCTGTTTTTAATTCTTTTGTCGAAAATTTTTAAATTAAAACGGTTGCCTGCTTTAGCTGCGTTTGTTTGTTTATTTATTCCTGATTTAATTCACTATAGCGCAACTGCTGATTTAAATGTGTTGGCTCTGCCGCCACTTTTATTGGGACTTACTTTGTTTTTTTCTGATTTGGACGACGGTGACACAAGTTTTAAAACAAGACTTGGCACAGCTTTGATAGTAATTTCAGCACTCATACGATTTCAATTTGGAATTTTTCCAGCTGTAATTGTTTTAGGGTTAATATTGCAACAAAAATTTAAACCAGCTCTTGAGTTTATTTTAATTGGAGTTGGATTAGTCATTGTAGATATTGTTTTTAATTCTTTAATGTATGGGAATTTTGTATTTCCACTTGTAAACTACTTTTTAGTGAACACATCTGGTGGAATTGCTGCAAGTTATGGTGTGACTCCCTTTCACTTTGGTTTTGAAATTTTATGGAAGTTCATGACTGAGCCCGTTTTTGTGTTAGCGGTTCTATTATTTGTGTTTTGTTATAAGCGCGCTTCTATTTTAACGATCGCAATTTATTTATTTTACGTATCTCATTTAATTATTGGACACAAAGAATATCGGTTTTTTTATGGAGCCGCACTTACAATGGCTGCCATCAGTACTGTTGGCTTTGAAGCGTGGGTTGAAAGTAATTTCAAACAACGAAAACCGTATATTTTTATTTTTTTAGCTTTGTTTACTTTAATTGGTGGGTTTAGAGCGTATAAAAAAACAGAATTTAAAGCGTATATGATTCCGCATAAATTAGAAGCGCTGGCATCGCGTGAAACCAATCTAACAGGCATCATTACTTATGGTTGGGGAGGAATTTATCAGGGCTGCAATTATACTGTTTTTAAACCTATTCCTTGTGAATTTGCAGAAAGTCTTGCTCAATTAAAAACCAACCATGCTGAAAAAAAATTAGATGTCAGACTTTTTTCACATGTTGTGACTGGAAGCTCTGAACCAGCACCTTGTGCAAAATTAATCAAAAGCGAATCAGGCGGAAGTTTATATTATTGCACATTACAGGAGATCGAAAAACTTGTTAGCGCAAACTGAATTAGAAAATATATTGAGTCTCTTTTGGGTGGATGCAACCTTGCGACCGACAGTTAGGTCATTTAGCTTAGATCAAAAAGGAGCCATTGCAGATCGAATCAGAGTAGCAGCATTTGCAGAATGGCAAGCCATTCAAGGGTTTCATTGGGCAATTGAAACATTCGCTGATATTGCCCCTGCTGGATTAATTGAACGTTGGCGAATGCTCATTCCTGAAGAAGAAAAACATTTGCAGCTTTTAATTAAACGAGCGCAAGAGCTAAACCTTTCGCTCAATGAAAGCGCCGTAAGTGATTCTCTATTAATTGCGCTAAAAGATACCAAGACTCCAAAAGAATTTTGCATTTTAATGTGTGACGCTGAAGATCGCGGACGAAAAGCAGGGCTTCGTTTTTATGATTTTTTAAAGAAACATGATTCGATCACTGCAGATATTTTTCACCTCATCGCAATTGAGGAAGAAAAACACATTCATGTTGTTCTTGATTATTATCCCGAAGCTTTTGCTGAGTTTAAAGCGCTAAAAAGCCAACTCCCCACTCACGAACTTCTAAACCACTTGGCTCAGAAGCAGTAGCACGGTCTGCACTCGGTTTCGCAAGCCAGCTCTTTGTTGGTTCTTTTGAAAATTTTCCGTTATTCGCAACTTTTTGATATTCTTTATGATTGGGTACAATGATAAAGAATAATCTTTCTACCTTGCTAGGTTTTGGCGTTATTTCGTATGAAGAAACTTTTTCAACTACTTTATTTTCTTGTGGATATACACAATAACTATCGGCTGTAGGCATTTTTACAGCCCAGTATTCAGAGAAGTCTCTCACTTCATTTTCTTTAAAGCCTTTTCGTGTAAGAGCATCAGTGAGTTTTTCCATTAAATTTTCCATGGGAACACAAAACCCAGCTGTGTCTTGTAGCTCGTCTGAATGAAGTCTGAAATCATAAAAAGCATATTTATAAGTGCCACCATCGTGAAGAATTGCTCCTTCTTTTTGTACTTTAAAGTTCCATCCACTGGTTCCATGAGAAGGAACTGCAGCCAAGAAGTTTGCATTTTTTTGAAATTTTAATTTTAAATGCACATCTGTGTCTTTATTTACAGAAAAATAAATATTTGGTTTACCCATATTCACTTGTCCAGATCCTGGGTAGTACCAACCATGATTTGAATAATTATTCCACCCCATCGAAGGCATATAAAAATTATTGTAACTATACATTCCGTAGGGCGACCACCAAGGTGATTGCTGGTTGATTCCCATATTTGAATTATTCATAAAACTAGGTGAAAACGGAGTGTTCCAATAATTCGACATCATGGCACACGTTGGACAGTAGCTGCTATTTCCCATTTGTGCTTTTGCCAAATTTAATTTCGAAAGAGTTGCAAATCCAATTACTAGAAAGAAAATAATCGCAAGTAATGACTTATTCATTTGTACTTCCTTTCGTTGAATTCATACTTGTTTTGGATGCAGGTTTTAAATTGAGTGCAACTTTTTGAACCTTACCTTCTTTTACATCGGTGGTAGCTTCAACGAAACAACCGGTCGAACCCGTTACCACGACATTGTATTTTCCGGGAATAACATGAAACTCAAATGTTCCATTTGATGGAATTTCAGCTTGATAATACAAGCTTCGACCTTGCGAGATCCAAATTTCGTTTTGAGCATTTGTGCATTTAGCATCGGCTTTTAATGTACCAATGATTGCTCCAGCTTTTTCATAAGCTTCTACTTCAGACAATGGAGCGGCATGAAGTTTAAAACTATAAAATATAAATAAAACAGCAGCGATTAATCCTGCTTTGATGAGCGATTCCATTCGCATGTACATGGTAGATTCCCCTTTCGATTCAATCCTAGAATCGTAAGAATATTTTATTCTATTTTATTTAATCTTAAAATACAGGCAAAACTTACCTAATGTTGGAAATTGTATTGCGTATCGTATCGTGTGCCGTTTTCATTATTTTTAACATCATTTCAAACTGATTATTCATGTTTAATGTTTGATTTTGTAACTTAATGAACTGCAAATTAAAGCTTAATAAGGTTTTTTGTAATTCCATACCATCTGTACACAAGTTTGATTGCGGACAAAGCTCATTTGTGTCACCAATCAACGCCATTGTTTGGTTGTAAAAATCAGTAACTTGCACGGAGCGCGTATCAAAATCATCGTTCATCATGATTTGAATACATTCAACACCTGATTTTTTCTTACAATAAGATGCGAACGGATTATTTATATTCTTTTTAAATGAAATAATATTCATTGCAATGATTGCGTCTTGCAATTGACTTGTTGCTGTTTGATATTTTTGACCTAAGTTTGGGTCACTCATCATCAATGCAGAATCAAGGGCAGAAGCCGCTAGTTGTGCGTATGATTCTAAATATGAATCTGCATACTTTATTTTTAAAGTATTTCGACTAGATTCTAAAATTTCAAAACTTTCTTTTAATGCAACTGTTTTGTCTAATAGCTTATCAACTGAATGTGAGATTTTAGATTTTTTTTCTAGCTTTGAGTCGCCATACATTGTTTGCATTGCTTGATAAATTTTTTCTAATTTATTTTGTGACTCAATTGAATTTTCTTTTGTTAAATCAATCATTTCAGAAGTTAATTGTGAAATTGAATTTAGTACCGCTGTAGCAGCCAAAACATTGCAAGAGCGTAATGCAGCTTTTGCATTCGTTGCATTTTGAGAGGCAAAGTCAGACAAACATTTAATACGTCCTAAAAGTGATGCGGTCGTATTTACAATCGTTCTCACAGCAGGTTGAGCAAATCTTGATCCGCCTTCTTGATCGGGAGCTTTAGATTGTGCAATCGCAAGTGCTAATCTTTGAATCTCTTGTGCTTTAGCTGAAAGTCCAACCACACCGCCGTATTGTTGGTTTTTAACTAAGCGCTGACCGTCTTCAATTGCAAAGCGTTCCACTTTAGAAAACAATTCATTCATTGAAATTCCGCTCGCAACATCAGAAGGCATTTCAGTTGCAACTTCCGTATTATAAACTAATACTTTTGGTGGAAGTGCAATCAACACATTTTTTTGATCCACCGGACGAAATCCAACTTTTTCTAATGATGCTTTTGTATCGGGAATCGATTGAGATAATTCCTCTAAAGCATCTCGTAAAATGACATCTATATTGTCGTGTGAATCACACGCAATAAAGGCAGATGAAAACGCAAAAGATAACAAAAGGCTTTTATAAATGTTCTTCATAGTGGCAAGTTTATACCGCAATGCAGCTTAAAATGCAACCAAATTGGTCTACAATTTATAGTATGATTTTATTAACAATTTCAGATACTTATATTAATTATATTGAACACAATATATAGGTTCTGACATGAATAAAGTTGGATCATCGTACGAATTATATTCGATTTTGAATTGAATTGCGCCGTTATATCCAGCCTTTTTAACGATCTCTCTTGGCCCTAAAAACATTTCATTTCTTCCACGATAATCAAATAATTGAATCGTGTTATTTGGCATATAATTGCCATTGATAACTTGGTGAAAAAAACTATTACCGTTGCAATCGGTTTCAATTACCACGTATTGAGCTGTTAAATCTGTTTCAAATACTTCAACTTTCTTAAGATCATCATGTGAAAATCCTGTGCAAATGAGTTGTGTGGTTTTTGCGCTATTCTTCGTTGGAATCATTTCATCTTTATTTGCTATGCAGTTTGCTTGCGCACAATAAGCTGAGAAAAATGCTAAAAATACGAATAGTTTCATAAAAATATATCCCTTAAAAAAATGAGGTAATAAAAATTTGTAAGGCTTATATCTTATTTTACTATATGCGTCAATTATTAAATTAAGACTTAAAAACACCGCGTTTTTCTTGATCGCGCTCAATGGCTCTGAAAAGTGCGGTGAAATTACCTTCACCGAATGTTAAATTATTGTGACGTTGAATGATTTCAATGAAAATCGGTCCAATGATGTTTTGTGTGAAGATTTGTAATAAGTAACCTTTGTCATCTCCATCAACTAATACGTTTCGTTTTTGAATTTCTTTATGATCTTCTTTTACATTCGGAACTCGATTAAATACATTTGCATAATATTCTGAATCGATATCAAGCATACGAACGCCTGTGCCTTCCATTTTCTTTAATGAATCGAGAATATTATCAGTTAAAAAGGCAATGTGTTGAATGCCAGGCCCATTGTATTCACGCAAATATTCATTGATTTGAGATTTATGATCATCTGCTTCGTTGATGGGAATACAAAAGCTTCCATCAGGAGATCGCAATGCAAACGAAGTAAGACCAGTTTGATTTCCTCTAATGTCGAAATATCTGATTTCGTAAAATCCGAATATTGATTTATAGAATTCTGCCCACTTCTGCATGGTTCCTTTTTCAACATTATTGGTTAAATGGTCTACAATTGTAAAACCTTTACCAGCTTGAATAATCGGTTTTTCATGTGGAATAAATCCCATTTTTTCGTATCGTTTTGGATCAGTAAAATTGTCGATGAAATAGATTAAGCTATCGCCAATGCCCATAATTGCAGGAACATTTTTTCCGTCATTAAAGTGAAAATCTGTTTTGGTTGCGTTTTTTGCTCCCCGTTTAATGGCAGCTGCATGTCCATTGTTTGCATTTTCAAAACGCCATCCCATTGCGCACGCAGAGGGTCCGTGTAATTTTGAAAAGTGCCATGCAAATGAATCTTTTTCTTTATTTACTAAAAACGTAATGTCGTTTTGTTTATAAAGGTCGATCTTTTTTTCTTTGTGTTTGTGAGTGAGAGAAAATCCAAATTCTAAAAATAGTTGATGGAGTTTTTCTGGTTCGGGAGATGTAAATTCAACAAAATCGATACCTTTTAATCCGCAAAAATTTTCACTCATGTGAAGCTCCTTAAATTGATTTTATATGAGTGAGAATATACTGATTTTATTCTGTCTTTGAAACAATGAATTGCGATTCTGTGCAGATCATTTGTATGGGATGATCGTGAGAATCTTTGTCCCAAGCCTCTGCTAGCTGAAAGTCAAAACAAAGCCCTACAGTGGTTATAGATGGGTTTTTTGCTAAAAATCGATCATAATACCCTGCGCCATAACCAATCCGATCTCCCCTTTTAGAAAAACACACCCCCGGAACGATGATTAAATCAGGCTTTTCAGTATAAGGGTGAACATCGGGGTTGGGTTCTGCGATTCCAAAGTTGCCAGTTTTTAATTCGTATCGCTCTGGTACTTGGTGAAAGTGCAAATCCTTTTTTTCGGTGCGTGGATATAAAACATGTTTTTTATTTTTTTTGAAATGAATAAATAATGGCGTCGTTTCAACTTCATTTCGTATGGGATAATAAATCGCAATCGTTTGAATTGTTTTAAAAAGTGCTGTGGGAAAATTTTCGATGAAATTTTTCGTAACTTTTTCTGAACGAGTTGTAACTTCGCCGGCACTCATTCCTTCTCGCGTTTTAAGCGTACGTGTGCGAAGTTCAGATTTATCAGGTTTATTCGTACTATTTGTCATTTTTAATTGTGTGCGATTTATTGCGACTGTTGCACTACAGACACATTTTCAAGAAGCTTTAAAACATCTTGGGTTTGTGAACTCATATCGAGTTTGAATCGATTGTGACGTTCTTGAAGTGTGATGTATTTGTCTGTGATATTGAGTGCTGCCAACAATAAAGCTTTGAGTTGCGTTGAATTAGCTGACTTTTTTAAAACATTTTTAATTTCTGTATCTAGAATTTTTGCAATCATTTTGGCGCGATCAGAAGTTCCATCGGTTGCGATTTTAAACTCTTGATCTAAGATTTCGATGCTAACAGTGTTTCGACGTTTTGTAGTTTTTGTTGTCATGGCTAAATTCTAACGAGAAATTTTGATTTTGCAAATGTGATTAGCCTTTGGTGAGTACTCATTTTGTATGGACCATTCGATGATGCGCAAAACAAAGTGTTTTTAGATTTTGTAAATCATTGTTTCCTCCCTCATTTCTGTGTTGAATATGATGAATTTGAAGCCATCGTTTATTTGTACATCTTATATTTTTGTGGTCTAAAGCTGTGCATTGATTTTGGTCTCGTATAACAACTTGGTGTTTTGTAGTGATTGGAATTGGTGCTTTATTCTGAGGTGCTTTTGACTGAATTGAATCACTTTCAATCACTCTTTGGTGTTGTTTTTTTCGTTTTACATTCATTAAACTTCTTTTAGCTTTTTCTACAGGATCGTACCTCTGTAAGTACAAATTGCAAAATTGATCTAACAAATATTCAAGCGTAGTGTGTTTTTGATTTTTTGAACTAGCATAATCCTGTGCTTTTTTAATTTTTTCATACAAAGACTCTGAAATTTCAAAACTCAAATGAACTCTATTTGCACTAATATATTTTATTTTTTCTAATCTAGTTAACTCAGAATCTGACTTTGCAACTTCACGTTCAAGCTCACGTACAGTTAGTTTTTTTGCTTTTTCAATCCACATTTTTTGATTTTGCGCATTCAAAATTGGTATTATTTTACGAACCTTTGAAATCGACAATGCTCCGTTTTTAATTTCTTCTTTGATAGCAGGTATTTCTTTTGATTTTCTTGCCACAGTAATTAAATTATAAGCCGTATGTTCAGAAAGTCTCAACGCATCTGTTGCGTATACAAACAAACTGGTAAAACCAAAGTTTCTAAATATTTTATTAGAATCAATTTCTTGCAATATTTCTAATAATACTACTTCTGCTTTATTATAATTCTGAGCTGCCAATATAGCTCGATTATGTAATTCTAAATCGTAAACATTATTTTCTAGTAGATTCATATTTCACCTCGACACATTCAAATTGAAAGCAAGTAAAGTGCCGAAAATGAATTATTTCGGATGAAAATTAATTATCAAGTCGATTGCAATCGTTTAAATATTTACATTTTTTTGGAAATACAAAAATCATGTATTTATTATAAAGAATTTGAAAATTTTACAATCACTCGTCACGTGACGAGTTTGAGATTTTAAATTCCTGATAAAATCGCGTCGATAAATACTGATTTTTGAAACGGAACTAAGTCTTCAGGAGATTCTCCCACACCGATATATACTACCGGAACATTTAGTTCTGAAGAAATAGATAAAACCGCTCCGCCTTTGGCAGAGCCGTCAAGCTTTGTAATTACAAGGCCAGTGAGTTGCAAGTGCTGATGAAATTCGCGCGCTTGATTGAGAGCGTTTTGTCCTTGAGTGCCGTCTAAAACTAACCACACATCGTGTGGAGCAGAAGCGTGCGCTTTGGTCACTACCCGTTTCATTTTTTTGAGCTCTTCCATTAAATTGGTTTTGGTATGAAGTCTACCTGCCGTATCGATGATGCAAACATCGACTCCGCGAGAAGCAGCCGCTTGAACTGTATCAAATGCAACTGCTGAAGGATCTGATCCTTCGGGTTGAAATACGCCTTCAGCACCCACGCGCTCGATCCATGTTTTTAATTGTGCAGTAGCGGCAGCTCTAAACGTATCAGCAGCTCCTACTAAAACTTTTTTGTTGAGTCCAATAAAGCGCTGACAGAGCTTTGCGATGGTTGTGGTTTTGCCTGCGCCATTTACTCCCACAATCATAATCACATGGGGTTTTTGTGTTGGTTCAAATGAAATATCTTGCGGAAGATAGGTTGCTAAATCTGATGAGAGTTCATTTTTGAGATCTGTTCGAACGGGAACTTTCATTCCCCATTTTTTTTTCAGATCGCCTACAATTTTTTCTGAAAATTCAATTCCAATATCAGAAGTTAAAAAAGCTTCTTCTACTTCGTCATAAAATTTTGACCCCTCAGAGCCTGCAAATACGCGGTCAATGGCTTGTTGAAAAAAGTTTTGAGTTCTGCCCATTCCTTTTTTGATTCGATCAGAATCAGAAAGTTTGGGTGCTGTGGGTTTGCTTGCGGTGGTTTGAGTAGCCGAGCTTAGTTCAGTTTTTTTTTCAGTACTCGTATCGGGTCTGATTTGTGCGTCTTTTTTAGACTTTTTATTTCTCCAAATGACAAATCCGATTACAACAGCAGAGACTGCTAATATGACTGAAGTGGGAATAATTAAACCTGATTCTTGCATAAATGCTCCAAATTCTATTTTACTTTCTAAAACTAAAACGCTTCAACGATAACAGCAATTCCTTGTCCGCCACCGATACAAGCAGAACCTAAACCAAATCTTTTGTCACGACGTTTTAATTCATACAATAAGTGCATGGTTAAGCGTGTGC
>CAZNGN010000040.1:0-25132 GCA_964572865.1 uncultured Bacteriovoracaceae bacterium
CTTTTAATTTAGCACAGTCGACATTGACTGGCCCTAATTTTGGGGAGCAGGCCAGTTGCAGTCTGATTCATTTCAAAAGGTTTTGTGTAAGTAAGTTTTGTACGTACAGTTTGATTGTGAATGCTTTCGATTACCTCAGAAGATCCCACACCCATTTCTTTTCCGTTCCAACTTGAAGATGCACCCAGGCCTTCAGCTGGGCCAGAAAAATTAATTTCAATTCCGGTATCACCATTAGCCCATGGCATCCATTCATAAGATTTTTTTGCATTATTGATGTAGGGGAATATTTTAGCTGGAGCTGCCGAAATAGTGATTTCTCGTGAAATATACATTTTTTCTGTCTTAAAGGCTGCCGTGATCAGCAATCCTGTAATCACTATTCCCAATCCAATTATTATTTTCTTAATCATATCATACCTCATTCTTTTTTATGTTTGGTTAAATAATAAATTTATATAATTTTTCAGATGAACGATTGAATCACTCGCATAATCAGAACTATTACCAGCTTTTGCTAATATGAATGCACCTTGTAATACGCATTGAGTGTGTAATGCTAAACTTTTTGCTGTCCATTTTGCTTTGGGTGAATAAAGTTTTTTTGCTTCTTCAATATCTTTTTCTAGAAAAGTTTCTGCATGACCAAAAATACTTTCTTTACACGCTTTTCGAATTTCAGCACTGCTATCGTATGCTTCCTGAACCATCGTTCCCACAAGACATGTGAACTCTGAAATTTTTCCTCGTAAGATTTCTTTTCTAAAATCGATGTATCCTAATACTCTGGCAAGTGGATCATTCAACTTCTGATAAGGAGCTGATTTAAAAAATTGACCCGTAATGTATGACCAATGTTTTGCCGCCGCCACGGCAAGTGCTTCTTTGCTTTCAAAGTAGTGGAAAAAGGTTCCCTTTGTAACACCAGCGTTTTCACATAAATCATCTACTGTAGTTGATGAGTAGCCTTTAGTTCGTATCAGCTGAAAAGCTACTTCTAATAGCTTCTCTTTTGAAGATTTCGTATTCAGAGATTTGCTTGGTCGCGCCATATTAAATAATATACCAACTAGTCGGTATATTAGTCAAGTTCAATTTTTGAACGAGCCTAAAGTTTCTATAATCTAACAATTTAGCCATCCCCCAACTTCTAGGGGTGTAAAGGATGCCCAAAGCGGCAAAAATCGTGCAGTAGCTAATGGAATATAGCTTGTGGAACTTTTATTGAAATTGCATTTTTCCTACTCCCTTTGGACAACTAGTTCTTGTATTGGTTTCTGTTCTGCTAATATAAAAGCAATTGCTCCTTCGTATTCATCCAGCAGAAACAAATGGTGCCGCTCCAGCATTGGCATCTGATTCAGTATGACCATATATCCCATCTTGCTCTATGGTCTTTCTGCATTGATTTGCTCACTAGCCCCTCTTGAAGCAATTCAATCCAGGAAGCACTCTTGTCGTCTTCAACATCAAATAAAAGAGTTACTTTAGTTTTCTGAAACTCAATGCATATTTTTTTTCACTGATTTCTAAAAACTTTCCATAAATTTATTTAAGATTTGATAGGCAATTATTTCTCCCGTAGAAAATAATTATTATATATACATAATTGGAGACCAAATACCGATAATATATATATGAAATATAAATTATTTATATTGTTTTATATTTTAAAAACTACCTTTATAAATGCTAAACCATGTAATTTAAATTTAATAAACGATAACAACATTCTGAACCATATAGAATCACAATTAGCTATTGAACAAATTGCGTTTGAGGCCGTTCAGTATAGATCTAATCATAATTGGAAAGATAGAAGTTCAAATGGTTTTACACAAAAAGTTTTTTATAATTATATTAAAAGCTACTTAAAACTAGCAGACGAAATTATAGAACTTAGTTCATATAAAAATATCCCTGACCGAACTAAACGACAAGCATTCTATGCACAATACCTGTTAAAGTATAGTTGGTCATACAATCATTTTCAATGGCTATTACAAAATGAAATTATATTTTCAAAATCAGTAGATAAAGTAAAACTATTTAATATTCCAAAAGAAGTTAAGCAACTAAATGAAGATTATTTATCTAGATTTGAAAAATTAGAAAAAATTTGTGCTGAACATGAAAAAACGATCAAAAATGAACAAAATAAAAAAGATGAAGTGGCTCAAAATGTTTCTGCAACAATACCAAATAAAAAAACATTTTCAACTTTAGGTCCTATAACGGAAACAATTACACCTACAGAAGATCAGGGCATTTTACTGAGTGAGATAAAAAATCCAGACGTAGAAGAATGGTCGAAGTACATGAATGATACTAAAATAAATTCTGACTCAAAATATAAATTTTTAACCGAGTATTTAGTACCAAAAAAAGATGGATCGACAGTTTCAATTCAGAAGATTCTTGGCAAATCATTTTCTGAACTAACTTTAGTGCGACCAGAACTCATGGAACATTTATCTACCATTCAAAAACTTGGCCCGTTTACAAGAACTACACTTACCAAGAAACATTTTTCAAGCACAAACGGTAAACTTAAAATCGATCCAAATAGCGAAACCGCGCTTAAAACAAAACATGAGTTTTTTAATTCTATAACTTACTTAAAAAATAATTATAGTCTTTTCATTAGAATTGAGGAGCAAGCACCAAAAGATATTAGAATAAACATTAATGTATCTAGATTTAGTTTCAATGTAGAAAAAAAGAAAATTGAAAAAATTGTAAATCAAGTTTGGCCTGATGGATCTGTTCAAATCATTCTCGTTCAAAATTTAGTAGCGGGAGCTCCATTGGTAATTCCTATTGGCATCACTACTGATAATGCCGAAAAGGCAATTAAATTTATTGAATTAATATTAGAAAAATACAGTATCAAATCAACTGAAACGCCAGATATATTGAATTGAAGGATTTAAGTTAAACTTCGAATTAAGAATACACTTCCACGATGATCATTGAAAATTAAATACATATTATTCTCATGTGTTAATTCAAGTTGTTTCGGTGAATGTAATTTTTCGATTGGATCAATTAAACTTGGGATATGATTTGCATTTTTGATTTTAGATAGTGTTTTTAATATATTTCGATTTAAATCAACTCGTTTTGGATGAAAATAATCACTGGTTGTATACTGATGTGTTTTATTTAAAAATAACTCAAATTGATTTTGAGAATTTAATTTGAGCTCAATAAATGCAACTTTAGACACATCAATTGAATCATACTCGGTTACTGAAACTCGAAATGGATCAAACTCTAATAGTTTTCTCTCTTGAGTCGAACGATTGTAGTTAATAAGTAAAACAGTATTCCAAAGAGTGGCTGTCATACATAAAATCTGATCTAGCTGTAAGCCTCTCGATTGTGAATGAATTCTGCGATTTAAAAGTGATGGATTATTTAGCCTGGGAGGTAATTTTTCATCTAAAATCAATTCGACAATTGATAATCCAGTAGATTGTTGGTGCATTTTTTTTCGCTTTTCAGAATCAATTAATCCCTCTTTAATTTCTGTGGCTTGAAAGTGAGACATTACAAGTAGCTTTTTTTTCTCTGAAATGGATGGAGAATCAAAAACTGCAAATGCGCCTACATTTGAACCAAATGGTTCACCTTGAACGTTGATCGGATTATGGGTTCTTAAAAGCTCTATCTCCCATTTAGAATTCTTACTGGCTAAACTTTGTGGATTATTTTTTGATTGGAATAATTTATTTACAAACGGAATTTGATTCTCAAGTGTCGTTGCAAATTTTTGCAAACTTTTTGATTTTAAATCTGAAAAAAACTCTCTGCGTTCTTGCATTATCGATTTGCCTCGCTCAATTTTCCACTTAAAATTGCAGTCGCAGTTTTCACTAATAATGTATAAATTAAAACTCCTGTTGCCCAGATCGATAAGCAAATAAAAAATTCATTTATTGAAGGTGTATACTCTACGATGTCTCCCAATGGTGTTGGAATAAATCCAGGAATAATCAATCCCATTCCCTTTTCAGTCCATATTCCTAAGATTGCCAAAACAGAAACAAATATAAAAATTTTATTATTGTCTCTCAATTTCGGAGTTACAAATACTATCATTGCAATTGTATTCATAATGAGGGCTGAAATGATATACCCTTGAAGCATATGCCCACCGTGTAATCCAAAGTACAAATATTTAGCTGAAGCTACGTGTTCAGAGTTAGTGTAAAATTCTGAAAATAATTCACAAAATAATAAAAACATATTCACTGGCATGGTAACGGCTACTATTTTTTTAAGCATTGTAAATACAGCTTCATCCACTTTGAGAGTCGTAAATCGATTCACACTTCGAAATGCGATCGTTAATATTGCAGGTCCTCCTGCAAATGCGCTTATGAGAAATCGTGGCGCTAAAATTGCTGAATTCCAAAATGGTCTACTTCCGAATCCACTATATAAAAATGCAGTAACAGTGTGAATGCTGACTGCCCAGAAAATAGATAAAAATACGATAGGTAAATATAAATATTTAGAAGGTGTTTGCCCACGATACTTCATGTATAAAAGGTAACCAGATATATGTAGATTCAAAATTAAATATCCATTCAATACAATCACATCCCACGCAAGCACTGATCTTGGAAAGTTCAATCTACCAATAAAAGGTAAAATATGTAAAAAACGATCAGGCCTTCCCATATCTACAACAATGAATAACAAACACATTATAATTGCAGCTACTGCTAACAATTCGCCAAGTAGCACAATGTCTTTGGTGGGTTTATGGTGATAAACATATGCTGGAACAACCAACAATACAGCCGCAGCCGCGACACCTACTAAGAATGTGAAGTTTGCAATGTAAGCTCCCCAACTTACTTGGTCTGTCATATTTGTTACCTTTAAACCAAGTGTGGCTTGAAAATAATACGAATACATTCCTGGTAAAATTAATAGACTTAAAAATGTCATCCATAAGTAATATTTTTTATTACCTACAAATGCATGTTTAATCATTTTAAACCAAAAACGAATATAGGAAGTCATTCTGAATGCTCCTTAGTTTCTTCATGCTTTTCGATTAAGAGTTTTGGTTTTTTAGGGGCTGGCAATGCCTGCATTTTTTTAAACGTTACTGAATGTGGATCATGGCAATCTACGCAATGAAATTGTTCTCGAACACCATCTGTGCCAGGGCTTACTCGCTTACCATGCAATCCTCGTCTCCAATCTTCAAATACCTTTGCATGACAAGTACTACAAACAGGAGATGGGTTATGAAAATCGGCTTTATATAAATCACTCGATTTTAAGTGATTCGAATTCACCGGATCATGACAATTGTGACAAGAAACTTGAATTTTACCGTGAAGGTTAGAAATTTCTTTGTGATTTTTAATAGGTTTATCTTTTCGAGGAAATTGCGCACGATCTTTATGCTTATGACAGTCTAAGCAATCATCTTCTACAATGGAATGTGCTTTTAATTTTACAGGCCTAGAACTGATTAATAATTCTTCTGCAAAATTTGTTTGTGGTAAAAATAAAATAATAAATAATAACAACTTCATTTGTTTATCCAAAAAAATAAAAGAATTGCGGCAATGTATTCAACTCTTCTTTTAATACAAAAACTTTCTTCGTTCTTAAAATTTGCGACACTTCAGAATCTTTATCCATTAAATTTCCAAAATGTCTGGCACCCGTAGGACATGCATCCATACAAGCAGGATTCAACCCTTCTCGAGTTCTATGTAAGCAGAACGTACATTTCTCCATCACACCTTTTGGTCTGATTCGATTTGATAAATAATTTTGGTTTGGATTAATTTCTTCAGCAGGAATTTGAGGTTTTTCAAAATTAAAATGTCTAGCTTCATACGGACACGCTGCCTGACAATATCGACATCCAATACACCAATCGTAATCTACCACAACGATTCCATCTCGTTCTTTCCACGTCGCTTCAACGGGGCAAGCTTTTACACAGGGCGGATTATTACATTGATTGCATTGAACGGGTAAATAAAATTTTCCTGGTTTGGGAACTTGTCCTTCGTAATAGAGATTTCCTTTTTCTAAATTCATTGAATCTAAATCCATCTCTAAAACTTTTATATAATTGATGGGATATTCCCCTCCCCGATTCAAATTATTTTCTTTTACACAAGCTTCAACGCACTTTCTGTTACCGTTGCATTTTGATAAATTTAAAAAATATGCCCAATGAGTGTTTTCTTTCACTTTGGGATCTTTTACAGTTACCTCTTTGTGATAATTTTCTTTTATGTTTCGTTCTAATCTAGCAAAAACTTTCTTCTTATCTTCATCGGTCATTTCTTTGTAATGTTTTTGAAAAAAGGATTCAAATAGATCGGTACCTGCTTTGGCAGGTTGGCTATTAATCGCTGTAGTTAAAGCAGTTGCAGCTGTAGCAAGGGTTGTTTTTTTTAGAAAATCTCTACGTTCCATTTGATTTAAATACTGCTCTTTTTTTAACGGTTTTTGAACTTAAATTTAAACTTTTTTCAACTACGAGTCTTTTTGTCTGATTTGATTCATCTTGCGAACCCTTAGAATGTAAACTAAAACAGTTCTCCTAATGAATTCGAAATACGTTGTGATTATTTTTATACTTTTCTCGTTGATTTCACCGAATTTATTTTCAGTTACTAAAGATTTAAAGCCAAATTGTACAACATCTCAATGTCATAATAATATTGATCAATTTCAATACCTTCATCGCCCAATGAAAACAAAGAAATGCAGTGTTTGTCATGAAACAGATACAAGCACATTTCTTAAAAATGGCCCCAAACATCCTAAACTTAAACCAATCAATGAAAATGAAATCAATACCATTTGCTATATGTGTCATAAAAACGATCTCACTGAACGTTTCGGACACAATCATTTCAAACTTCATTCTGCCATAGAACAGAAGTCATGCGTGTCGTGTCATAATCCGCATGGCTCAAATCATCCAAAATTTCTAAAAGAAAATGCAGCTCCCGAACTTTGTTTCCAATGTCATGATGAAATCAAAAAAACTTTAAATAACTCAACTGTACTACATTCTCCCACTACCTCAGAAGACTCGTGTTTAAACTGCCATGAAGCACACGCCGCTTTCGATAAAAATTTACTTAAAAAACCAGTTCTAGAATTATGTCTCGATTGTCACAATAAAGTTCAAAAAACCAAAACAGGACAAAAGATCCAAGCAATTGGATTTGAACTATCCCATTATAAATTTCTACACACTCCTGCAAAAGATAAATGTCAGTCTTGCCATAAAGTTCATGGTAGTAATAATGAACATTTATTGAATTTTAAAATTCAAAAAAACTTTTATTCACAATTCAATGAGTCAGATTATTCATTATGTTTTGATTGTCATAAACCAACACTTGTCCAAAATGAAATTACTAATAGTGCAACCGGATTTCGAAATAATACTAAAAACTTACACTACCTTCATACGATTGCTCGTGGAAAAAAAGGGATAAACTGTTTTGTTTGCCATAATGCACATGGTTCAAATCAAGATAAAGGAATAAATGAGTTTACTGAATTTTTAGGAAAAAAGATTTCAATTCAATTTACTCAATCAAAAGATGGCGGAACGTGCGCAACTGCATGCCATCATTCAAAAACATATAACCGAACCAAAGAGTTCATCAATTCACCGGGACGTTAAAATGAAAAATAATTATTTAAAATTCATTTTAATGTTTTTAACTCTATATCAAAGTGCCCTTGCTGGCATTTATCGTCTTGAATCAGAAAGCTTCATCACTGGACGAAATGGCTACTACGACAATAAGTTTGAATCCCCTATCGCTGAGTACATATCTGCTTCATACGAATCTACAAATAAGAGAATGTTTTTACATACAAACTTTGGATTTTATATAGAGCCCAATAAATCGCAAACAGATCCTACTCAAAAAGACGCGCATCTTTATACAGGAGATATAAATTATCAAGCAATCGAGGGATTTTTAAAAATACGTGCCGGCAGATCGTTTGATACCCATTATTCAATTGGTGCAAACACAATCGATGGAGCAGCAACCGAAGCATCGTTTTTAGACCATACGTTTAATATGGGAGCATTTTTCGGAATTGAACGAAAACCAGAACATTTAGACTTTGAGGAAATCAAAAATTCAATTGGCGGTGTCAACATTCGAGTAACTGAAGACAAAATGTACCCCATCAGTATGAGTGGCAAATTTCAACAAAGATTTTATAAATCCAACCTTTTAATCAGAGACGAAAGACTTGCAGAATTAGATCTTTCAAAACCATTTGATTTTGATTGGAACCCTCTCATACTTTCTGATGCCACCATAAATATAGACTCACACCATTGGGATCGATTTGAATTCGGTACCGATTTTTATCCTGAATTTATTTCTGCAATGAGAGTTCGAGCAATGGGTTATGAAATTAAGAAAGAAGATTATCCTGAAACACCTATTTTTGCCATATTTTCTAAAGGCAGGCTCTACGAAACTTCATTCCAAATTGAAAATCAATTTAGTAGCAAGTTTTTAGCAAGTATACTTGCTGCTTATGATAACTATCAAGCAAGTTACAATGATCGACAAAATGGATATCGTTCTGAATTTGAAACAAGATTTAATCCTAATTTTTTTGGAACCTCTAATACAGTTTATTATTTTAATTCGTATGGTGGTACAGCATATGGTGATCGAATCAAATTTTCTCAAAAAATAAACGACCGTAATGATTTGTATGAAGAAGCAGATATTACTCACTACGATAAAATTACAAAATCAAAACGGTTTGCCACCAATTTAACGGCTGGCCTCAATCATTGGTATGCAAATCAAATGAAATTTACATTAATTGGAGAATACAACAATAATAATGCTCAGGTGTATGATGCAAGAGTGGCATTAAAATTAACATATTTACTTTGGAATGAATCAATATGAAGTTAATATTATTTTTTATTTTATTTTCAATCAATTGTTTTGGCTCTCAAATCGTAGAACAATTTGATCATGAGTTTCATAAATTAAAAGTATTTGATCCACAAAAAATAGATTGCACTCATTGCCATACGTTCAACCAAAATCAATCTCAGCAATTGATTACACTTAATTCGAGTAAATCTATTTTCAATAAATCTTTAAAACAAATTTGTCATGAATGTCACCAAAGTCCTGAAACAAAATATACTAACGCCCCCAAAGAATGTTTTTTCTGTCACAAAAATAATGATGGTTTAAACAAAATTAAACCCATCAATCATAAAAATGTTTCTTGGAAAAACACTCATTCAATGGTTGCTAAAGTTCAAGGCGATCAATGTTTTCAATGTCATCAAGAAAGCTCATGTACCAAATGCCATTCTCAACGAAACGATATTCAAATGAACAATCACAATAGAAATTTTCGATTCTATCATTCAATACAAGCAAGATTACAGCCCCAAAAGTGCGACACGTGTCACTCCACTAATTTTTGCACCAGCTGTCATCAAGGAAAACCAATGAGGTAAAAGATATGAAAAAATATTATGTTTTAATTTTGAGTTTAATTTTTTTTAATTGCGGAAAAGACGAGAAAAAACAAAATGAAGATTATTCGATTCCCACTTATGCTGACATTGTATTAACTCAAGGTAATCATCCTCATGGTTTTACAAAATCTGAATGTTTTAATTGTCACAATGAAAATAACATTCACCAAGAAGATCGATTGGGAGCTCCTAATTTCGATATTGCAAAAGATTTAGTTAAACAATCAGGTCTTAACTCATGTTCTGGTTGCCATGGCAAAAATGGTGTTTCATTAACTAAATGAGACTTAATGTCACTTAGTTATCTATATGTTATCATTCAATATTTATGATTTTTAATAAAAATTATAATTTTAAATAAATTAAGATTTATAGAACTACCATATTGCGTTAAAAAATCGCCTATAAAGGAGTTTTATATGAAAACATTCATTTTAATATTATTTTTAGTTACTTCAAACAGTTTTGCACTTTCTACTTATTTTAAAAGCTTTAAGAAAACATATCCAAACTTTGATTCACCCTCATGCGCTATTTGTCATGATCATGCTCCACCAAAATTAAATTATTATGGAATGGATTTTCAAAAAGCAAATTATGATTTTAAAGCGATTGAATCGTTAGATTCAGATGGAGATTCAATCGTTAATCTTGAAGAAATTAATAAAAACACTAATCCTGGCGACAAAACAGAACACTAAATAAGATGCTCATGAGAATTTTTACAATTTTGGTTTTTTGTTTCATACAAACATCAAATGCTGACTATTTAAAAGTTTACATCATGAAGTCCAATTTTAATTTAAATTGGGCTTCTCCTCATGATTATATGAACGAACTTCTTGCAGCGTCTTTATCTAACAATGATGTACCAAATGAAGGACAAATAGCTATTGAAATTGAATCTGAAAAACCAAATCAATTTGGATTCAAACATATTTTAACTTCATTTCGTCCAAAAAAATTTGAATCTTCATTGCAAACTGTATTTAGCCATAAAGGTTTTCAATCATTTTTTGAAGAAAAAGAAAGCTATTTGGCGAGTGCAAAAGAAACTAAAAATACGTTACAAAAAGCTATTGGCAACGGCAGAGTCGCTGTAATTAAATTAGAATTATTTGAACGACAAACTAAAAAACTTATTAAATTTTTAGATAAGTGGATTTCATATGGACGATTTAGAAATCTAAAATGGAATCAAGCTTTAACAAACTCTGATGCAATTTCAGATACAGAACTTGCTTCCTATTTACTGAATGAAGCATATTCTAACAAATTTCCATTTACATCTTGGACTAATCAAATATTAATTCCCACAAATTTAATTGGGTCAAAAGATAATAAAGTTAAGGTTAAAACTTTACTCGATCAATCGAACCATTGGGCAAATTCGAATGAACCTCATCAATTATATCAATTTATAGATATAAACCGTATGTACAATTACGTACTGAAGCATTCACCACATTTACATACATTAGTTTTATATAATGTTGATGATGTAGAAATCGATGAACCAGCTTTAAAATTAAAAGAAATTAAATATACAAATTCTAAAATGGACCCAAAATTACAGGAACAAATTTGGCAAAGCATCTCGATTGATTAGTACAATTTTGCCTAGTTCATTATGTAATAAAATGTGTATAATTTAATATGGGAGTTAAACAATTGAATCAGTTAATTTTAATTATAGCATTATCAATTTCAATGATTTCATGTAGCAAAAACACGACTACTGAAAATTCAAAAAATTCTCAAACACAATCAGTTACATTATTAGATGCAACGATTTATCCCCATTCAGAAGATTTTAAACAACGCACTCACGGCACTCATTACTTAGAAGACCGAACACTTTGTTCACGTTGCCATGGCAGTGAAAAAATCAAAGGTACTTCAAATGTAACCTGTACTCAATGCCACAGTCTGTATCCTCACCCTACCAATTGGGCCATTCCTACTAGCCATGGTGAAAAATTCTTAACTTTATCAAAAGAAGAAAAATCTCAATGTTTCAAATGCCATGGACAAAAAGAGAAAAAATCTGACAATGCAATGGCAGTAGCTTGTAACAGCTGCCATAAATCATATCCTCACTCGAATGATTTCGAAATGGGAGATGACAACCATGCAGAAATGGCTCGATCATATCAAGGACATTGTGAATCTTGCCATACAGATTTTAAAGCAAACATGCCTACATCTGAAAATGGTTGCCGTGATTGTCATGGAGTAAAACGCCGATTAAAAATCTTTTGGGAGAAAATTGAAACTCCACCAGCCGAACCAATACCTACTCCGTCTGAAGAACCAACAACAACACCAAATGAGCAAAAATCAGAACAATCAAATTTATTTAAAAAAACGCAAAACCGAGCGATCAGTTCTAAAACTTTGAATAAAAGCGTTAAGAAAAAATCAAATAACTAAAAATAATTCTATATTTATTCAATAATTTCAAATAGTTATGCTGGACTTTGATGTAGCTGTAATTTATACATTTCTTAAGGTAAAAGCATCTAAAAATGAAGTCAGAAATCAACAAAAATAAGTTTTCAATTCGATTTGTATTCATATTATTTGTGATCACTTTATGCATAACAACTTTAGAAATCGGAATTCGATTTACAAATCTTGCGCCTAAAATCTATCAACTGAAAACAAGTAATTCAAAAAAAGCCTATCGTTTATCTGAAAATCGAAGACTAGGTTATGAATTAACTCCCAATTATAGAGACAATGACCATCCTGATTGTCACGGGTCGTTTCCGTATATCAATGCAAATGGATTTCGTGACATTGAACGCTCAATTGAGCGCGTGAAAGGTAAAAAACGAATTCTTCTCATCGGAGATTCAATCGTAGCAGGACACGGAATTTGCGACCTTAACAACACAATTTCTCGAAAATTAGAAAAACTATTAGGAGAAAAATTTGAAGTTTTAAATCTCGGGCTTGGTGGATATAGCACCGGCGGAGAGTTTGAACTCTTAAAAGCAAAAGGGCTACAATTTAAACCTGACATGGTCATCGTCATGTTTTTTACGAATGACTATGCCCCTTACAATGAGCAGATTGACTCGTTTTATATGAATCGTCCAAAATGGGTTGAGTTTTTATTTCTTAAATCTTCTTTATTTAGAGTGTTAAGTTTAAAATTTAATTTTTATCACTTACGAGATCAAGTGGACCCATATTATATGATCAATTGGCATCGCACGAGCATTCCACATGGTTTGGTCGAACAAGCGCTGGGAGATTTTAAGCAAAGTTCTCAAGACAATCACTTTAATTTTCTTGTAACCATTTGGCCTCAATTTAATGAAAAAGGAATTCTCTTAAACGCTCATCCTCCTGGCGAAAATCCAAATGAATACTTAGTTGAAACCTTAGCCAAAAAGCAAAACATAGAAATTCATAGACTTTCACAATTTATTGAGCAAGACCACAAATCAAGATGTGCAAACAATAAGGCAAACATATTTTGTAATAATTGGAATAAACTTTACACGATTGGCGATACATCTCATCCCAATGAATTGGGGGCTGAAGTGGGAGCACAAGCAATTTTTGATATATTAAACAAACAACATAGTAACTTTATTAAATAAGGCATAATATGATTCGATATCTTAAAAACATTTCACTCACTCGATGGATTTTTATCGCACTGATCTTAGGTTTTTGCATGGGAGTATGGTTTCCTCATTTAGTTGAATTCATTCGTCCCTTTCGAGGCCTATTCTTAAACGGTGTCAAATGCATCGTTGCTCCTCTTATCTTTGCATCTGTAGTAACAGGAATTGCAAACGCAGGAACTCCCAAACAACTAGGTAGAACAGGTCTTAAGGCAATTATTTGGTTTGAAATTGCAACTACAATTGCACTGGTAGTTGGATTATTTATGGTAAATTTTATTAAACCTGGTTTGGGTTTAAATATAGGAAATCAAATTTCTGAAAACGTAACAAAGGCAGCTCAAACTAAAATGACGACCAGTGGTTTCATTGAGCATCTATTACCAACAAATATAGCGGACGCAATTGTACGGGGAGATGTTTTACAAATCGTAATTTTTTCTACATTATTTGGAATTGCATTACTTCTAGTGGGCGATAAAGCTAAACCTGTCTTATCTTTTTGTGAAGGCTTGGCAGAAGTCATGTTCAAGTTTACTTCAATCATAATGTTGCTCGCTCCATTGGGAGTAGGTGCCGCAATGGCAACTTCTGTTGCTGAACACGGATGGCAGGTAATTTTTCCATTATTAAAATTGGTGGGGACACTATATTTAGCACTTTTTGTTTTTGTTCTTATCACGCTTGTACCAGCGATCAAATATTCCAAAGTTAAATTGAAACCATTTTATAACGAAATGAAACCATCACTAGTACTTGCGTTCGCAACAACTGCAAGCGAATCAGCATATCCTGCTACTTTAAAAAGTTTAGAAAAAATGGGGGTGCCCAGAAGTATTTCTAGTTTCGTTTTGCCACTAGGTTATAGCTTCAATTTAGATGGTTCAACACTTTACCTTGCTGTAGCTTCTATTTTTATCGCGCAAGCATCGGGGCACGAACTGTCTGTTTTCACTCAACTTGCACTAATGGCTACACTGATGCTGACAACCAAAGGGGTAGCAGCAGTGCCGAGAGCCTCATTAGTAGTACTTTCAGGAACGTTAACAGCCTTTGGCTTACCCTTAGAAGGAATTGGACTCATTCTGGGTGTTGATGAATTCATGGATATGGCTCGAACCATGGTAAATTTACTGGGTAATTCTATTGCAACACTTGTTGTCTCTCGTTGGGAAGGGCATTCATTAAATAGCGAATTTAAAGCAGATTAAGTTCAAGTCGGCATATTTTTCCTATCATACGCATTTAAATGAGACCGATAAGTAAAATAAGCATGAACATCAATGAAATTAAATCTTTAATCAGCAATATACGTAACTTAAATAATAAAAAAATTATTAGTCACTACACAATTTTTGGGATTATATTTGGCCTGTCTTTTCCAGTCATCGCATATTTTCTACAATCTCAGCCAAATATTTTATTTTATGTAATCTGTACTGCACCTCTATTTTTGGGAATTTTTTCAGCAATCGCTGGTACTCAACGTGCCTTTTATGAAAACGAAAATACATATACTAAACAAATTAAAAACTTATTAAATGAAAAAAATGAAAATGAAAGTAAATATACAAATGTAGTTAATTCAATGGCAGAAGGTCTTGTAGTTCAAGATTCAAACGGCCGCATTATACAATTCAATCCTAGCGCGTGCGAAATTTTAAACTTAACCCCTGATGAACTAATGGGAAGAACATCTGTTGATCCTAGATGGCAAGCGATTCGTGAAGACGGTACTCCATTTGAAGGCGCCGATCATCCTGCAATGGTTGCGTTGAGAACGAATGATAAAATTAGAAATGTAACTATGGGACTTAATTTGCCAAATGGAACCACAAATTGGATTCGAATCAACGCCGTTCCGTTTGAAACAACTACAGGTCGAAATGTTTTAACAACTTTTTCAGATATTTCCTCAATTGTTAAATTTGAAAATGAAAACAAATTACTTTTTGATTTAAACAGTGCAATATTAAAAAGTTCAAAATTCATCATTATTACTACTTCTCTTGATGGATATATCACTGGTTTTAATGAGCAAGCAGAAAATTATTTGGGTTATAAAGCAAATGAAGTCATTAACAAGCTTCAATACACACAACTTTACGAACCAAATGAACTTGTAAAACTCTCAAATGAACTTTCAATTCAATTTAATACAAATATTCCTTCAGGTTTTGAAGCTTTAATTTATAAAGCCTTGCATGGTATATCGGATGAAAAGAAATCTACTTACTTAAGCCATGATGGCACAAAAATGAACGTTAGAGTTAATATTACAGCTCTTTATGACAATCGAGAAGCTAAGTTAACAGGATACTTAATTATTGCCAAAGATATTAATGATGAATTAAAATCTCAAGAACTTTTAGAAACAGAAAAAGTAAAATCACTGCATAACGCAAAACTTGCTTCATTGGGAGAAATGGCTGCAGGCATAGCACACGAAATTAACAACCCTCTCGCTATTATTGCTGGAAATATCGGATTACTTCGAAAATTTAAAGATGACCAAGAAAAGTATAAATCTAAAGAAGATACTATTTTAAAATCAATTGATCGCATAACGAAAATTGTAAATGGATTGAGAAAATTTTCTAGAACAACATCAGAAGAAAATCGTAAGCCTGAATCTATTCAAACTATTATTGACGAATCACTTTCAATAATAGAACCTAAAATGAAACGCAATTCCGTTGAAATAATAAACAATCTAAATACAAAGTCTATAATATTTTGTGATTCCGTTGAAATCGAACAAGTGTTTGTCAACTTAATTAGCAACGCAATTGATGCAATTCAAACTTTCACAGAAAAATGGGTTCGAATCGAAGGTATAGAAACAGAGTCTACGATAACGATCAAAGTAATCGACTCTGGAAAAGGAATTCCACTTTCGGTAGAAGAAAAAATATTTCAACCATTTTTTACTACTAAAGAAGTTGGTAAAGGCACAGGTTTAGGTTTATCCATTACTAAAGGAATTCTTGATAACCACAATGCAAAAATACAAATTTGTAAAGACGAAACGAATACTTGTTTTGCTGTTACATTTAAGAAAGTAATTGAGAAAAAATTAGCGGCTTAAATTTTTTCAACTAATCTGATCATGGAAACCCTTGGACAGTTACAGGATATCGAGCCCCATTGAACGATCCATTTCCAAGTGCTCCGTAGAAATAACTGCTAGCGTATCCACCCCAACAAGAAATATTTCCACCTCTGTGTTTTGCACATGATAAATAATATCCATTTATGACTTGTACTACATCCGTAAGATTTCCAGTGCCCAAAGAGGATGGCACATCAACTGGGAGATTAGAATCAATGCCTGTATTATTTCCAAATTGATTTTTATTATTATTTCCCCAACATTTCACATAACCGTTATTTAGCACAGCACAGGTATGCTGAAAGGTGTATCCAGAAGCTGCTATTGAAATGACTCCTCTTAAGTTAGCTGATCCAGTTGAATCAAGCACACTTACTGGTACTGCTGATGAAACTCTAGTATTATTTCCAAGTTGGCCATTACTATTATCACCCCAACATTTTACTTCAGAATTATTTAATAGCGCACAGGCATATCCATTTCCTGTTGATATGGCTTTCGCTGGTGCATTTAATCCGGTGATTTGAATCGGCACTGTTGAGATCGATCTTCCCCAACAAAACACATTTCCGTTTTGTATGGCACATGCTGTGTTCATACCTGCAGAAATAGCCGTCACACCCGATGTTAAGATAAGTGCCGATTGTGGTACCCCTGCACTCGTCGTGCTCCCATTACCGAATTGACCAAAACTATTATCACCCCAACACCAGACTCCACCATTTTTAATGGCACATACAAAAAAGTATCCTACTGAAATCGCAGTTACCCCTGTATTCATGCCCACTACAGGTAACGGTGTCGGATTATAAAGAGTTGGATTCGCACTGCCAATACTTCCGTTACTATTTTGCCCCCAACAATAGGCTGCTTCATTTTGAATGGCACATACTTCGTTTTGACCACTGGAAACACTCGTCACACCGGTAGTTAAATTAACCGCTTGAGATGCAGACGTAGAAACTCCGCCTGATGAACCCGTAGCCACTTCACCTTCGCCATTGTCACCCCAACACTTCAATGCCCCCGATGCGTTGATCCCACAGTTCGTATAATCTCCGGCAGCAATTACACTGCAGGTATTGATGTCTGTTTGATGAGAACTGAACGATGAAAAATCAACTTTCTTCATTGTATTTGAATTTAGGTTTAAACCATTCCCCAACTCACCGGTATCCCCTCTCCCCGTACAATGAATTTGTTGCTCACCTGTAGATAAGTTGTAAACTGCACAAGTGGTCTCACCTGCAGTCGAAACACTCTGAACATTCAATACACCTACAGGAGAAATAGCAGTTTGAAAAACTGAAGACGCAAGAGAGTTACCATTACCTAATTGTCCATAGAAATTAAATCCGGAACAATTCAACACTCCTGAAGCTAAAATTAAACACATTTCAGCATCACCTGAATCAATAGAATTGATATTGCCAGTGCCTACAATAAACTGTGGAGTGCTGTATTTAATTTGGGAAGTACCTATGCCAAACTGCCCCAAGTAATTATCACCCCAACAATACTCACGATTGCTTGCATTCACAACACAAACAAAATTTGTTCCAACAGAAATTGAAATTGGATTGGGAAATGAAATCAGTTTGGGTGAGTTCTGAGCAATAGCTGTCATGGTATAAGGAGCATTCCCCCAACAATATAGCTTTTGAGTTGCGCTGATAGCACAAGTTCCTTGTCTTCCTAAAGAAACAGAAACAGGAATCTCTTGATTTGGAAATACCACTGCTTGAGATGGTAAAGTAACATTGGTTGTTCCCGCAGGTAGTCCCAAGCCTAATTCACCAAATGAGTTACTGCCCCAACAAAATAAAGTATCAAGATTAGAAACTGTAGAAATAGCACAAGAATGTGTTGAACCTAATTTTACATCTTTAATCGTACCGGGTATATTTACTCTCACAGGTAGAAATTGTGTTGTGATATTTCCAATACCTAGTTGACCATTCTCGTTCATACCCCAGCAATAAAGCTCTCGCGAACCTAGGTTGTCTACAATTGCGCACGTAAAATCTTTTCCAGTACCACCTGTTGCGACAAGTAATGGAGTTCCGGGTAAATTAACTTTTTGGGGTTTATTTGCAATCGTTAGTGAACTTCCGATTCCTAATTCACCAGTAAAATTTTCTCCCCAACAAAATAACTCTTCCGTATTACAATTTTGGGTTTTGGCAATTGCGCAGCTATGCTTGTAGGCAGTCGATAATTGTACATTTGAAAGTTTAATTCCTGTTACATTTACAGAATTTGTGAGATCAATGTTTGTTCCTGCAAAAGTTTCAATAGAAGCAATCGTAACCAATAAAAAAAAGAAAGAATTGAGCACCCATACCCCCAAGTGTTTTCAAAATTTATGAACCGATATATTGAGACAATCCTTTAGAAATTGTCTCGTATATTTATATCATTTTACCGAATTTCCTGTGAATTAAAATATGTAGTACTGACTCTGTAATAGCCAACAATTACAATGGGTTACACCTTCGAATCGCTTCAACACATTGTTTATTATTTTTTAATGATCACAGCAAAGCACCAATTAATAAAATATTAGTAGCTTAATTTTTTTCTACTAAAATATATCCACGAGTTGATCCATCCACTTGTGGGCCCATTGCTTTTAATAATATTTCTTCTGAAACCCAATACGGTTCAAACCAAGTTCGGTCTGGGTCTAAAATCAAAACTTTTCGATTGATTTCATCATAAGCAGCTACTGGCGACCAATGTCCAACTGAAATATCACCCGTTAAAACACCTTGATTAAAATTTACCAATAAGATTGAATTCGCTGACTTTTCATTTTCCACTAATACTTTATGCAACTCTAATGCTTCATTTTGATTTAATGAATTTACTTCTGTGACTGAAATCTTAGCGTTTTTAATTCCAAAAGCTTTTAAGCTTTCTTCTATCACCGGTTGAATTTTTACTAACGGAATTCCTTTTGCTTTCGGCCCAACTACGTTTTGTAATAATTCATTTTTCACTCGAATCAACAAACCGTTATGTGTTGCTAGTTCATCGCTTTGTGAAAGTGGAAGGTCTGATTTTAATGCGTTAATTAACATTGTTATAGTTGCAATTGAACAAGACTTATCTGTCATTTGTGGAACATAATAAGGAATCAAAGCCCAATAATCGACTGCATCAGCATTTTTAAAATACTCATGCGATTTAGAGAGCGGCAATGCTTCAGAGCCATATTTAGGCAAACTTTCAATTGCATTTAAAAACGTTGATTGCGATAAAAATATAAATAGAAAAAGAAAAAACAGTCGCAAAACTTCCTCCTTAAATATTTTACAACTAAAACGTATTAAAACTTTTTACTTACTTTAATAAAGATTCTTCTCTGTTTTCATATGGTGAATACGCGGGAGTATCTTTTGATACTACTGTATTAAAAATACCGTTAGAGTCAAGCTCTGGATATGCCGGAGTGATTGAACCACTGGGTCTAGCGCGATTGAGCTCATAAGTAACAATCGTCCAATTTTTTCTCACAACTTCAATTACATTTTTTCTTAAATCCTCGGGTGTTTTAGGATCAATTAAAGTTAAAATAATATTGGTTACGTTATATTTTTTTAAATCTTTATAAGATCTTTGTAGCATTGTTTTAAATATAACACCTCGCGCTTCTTCTGAAGGAGAAGCACTTGAGTATCCTAATACTAAATAAGCATTTGGAAAGTATCGTTTGTTCACATAAGGATGATTAAATCGATGTGATCCATCGTACAAACCACGCTCAGGTAGAATTCGATCTAAATCTGTAACTTTACAATTTTCATATTTGCCTGGCCCCAAGCATTTTTCAAATTGAGGACCACGCGTATATTCATAGTGTTCAGGATTGGAAGGACCATACTCACGAGCAAGTCTTTCTTTGTAAAATTCAAGAGTATTTATTTTTGAAGATGGCCCAATCATTTGATCACGATTTCCTTTTTCAAATTCTTCGTAAATTTGAGCAGGACTCATGTATTCACCATTTGGACCATGTGGCTCTAAATTCGTCATGGTGTTACATCCCCAAAGAATTGCAAACTTAACATTGTCGAAAGTCTGTCTTGCAGCAGGATATTTTTTTAAAGTCTCTTGCAGGGTTGGTTCATATAAAAAATGAGTTTCTTCATGGTTATGCCAACCTTCTGCAATCACATGATGTCCTCCTATAATAAAAATATCAGGAGCTTTTTTGGACTTAATTAAGTTTTTAAACCATTTCGCATCTGAAGAACTGATTGTGGGAGGCGCTTCAATTTGCTCTCCTGCTCTTGGTAAATGATTGCCAACATAAAAATCATAATCCGTAAAAAGAAACGGATTTTGCTTAACAGGTCCCGCTTGAATCATCGGCATAACTGATTGTGTGATCATGGGTTTTTTAGTTAATTTATAATAAGGCCTATCGATTTCTGATTCTAAAATTTTTAGAGTAGCAACTCGAGTGAGAGGTCCCCATAAAAGTTTCACATTATCGATATTTACTTCTGCCTGTGCAGTAATAACGAAAATAAAAAAAGATAATGTAGATAAACTCAAACGCATTAAATATTTGCTCCTTCAAATCGAGTTCGAAGTTCATATCAAATTTATTGATGCGTTGCAATAATTTATATATTATCTTTTAATTTCAATAACTTATAAAACAGAGATTACTTTTGATAAATACTTCTGCATTTGACGAGGATTCGGCCGTTCTTTCTCAGAATAACGAATCATTTGGAGTGCAATCGACATCCGCATTGATGTCATTATATCTGCTACGTATTTAGCGGTAACTTGATCTGCTTTATATATTTGAATTATTTTATTAACCATTTTTTTTAAATACTGAGTTTCAATTTGTCTAATTGCTTTTCCTAACTCATTTTCTGATCGATTGTATTTATAATATAAAGAGATTAAATGTGGCATCTTGAGTGCATTTTCAAACATTTCTATATTTCCTAATAAAACTGCTTTTTTAAAAGATGCAGGATTTTTTCCACGATAAGGTCTATCCAAATTCGTAAATTGTTTTCCAAAATTGATAATTGCAAAATCGATTAAATCACTTTTGTTTTTGCCGATGTATTTATAAAGCCATGACCTTGAAACTTTAGCTACCTTCGATACATTTGAATGCGTGATATCTTTAAGACCTTTTTGATCTAAGAGTCTTAAAATGGAGGTGGCAACACTATTTACTTTTTCTGATTTAGAATCCGTTTTCATTTTTTTTACCTAATAAAATCAAATACTTAAAAAAAAATTAAGACTTCTAATAATGATCGTTCGTCTAGCTTAAGAATACGCTAATGCGTGGGGGATAAAATGAACACAAAAAAATTATTTATTCTAATATCAATTCTTTCAATTGTTGGACTTCAAAATAGTTTCGCAGGCCAAACAATAAATTATACTGTATCGATTCGCAATAATGACAGTGCGGGTTGCGCAAGTTCTACTTTTAATATTAACCCAGGCTCTGCTCAATGGTCAAGGGAACGGAATTATTCCCAGCGGTTGGACACAAACCGTATCCCAAAATTCTGTTACCTTAGCTCCAGGAGCTTTTACGTCCGTAACAATGTCTATTACTTCTCCCGCTTCACAAGTGTGAGCGGTGAATATGGGTTTGCCTGTTAATGTTAGCAATGTTGCCAATTCATCATTCAATACAAATCCATAATTGCAAAATAAGAATTAATATTCTACGATTTTTGAGTAATCCACGAAAGGATACTCACATGCGAACACTGATGTTAGCGCTTATTTTCTGCTTTAGCGTTTCTGATTCAAATGCAAAGACCATTCAAATTACCGCAGGAGGAATGCACAATTGTGCGCTTTCAGATTCAGGTATTGTAACTTGTTGGGGTAATGATTTTTTTAATCAGCTACAAATTCCAAAAACAGTACAAAACGTAAAACAAATTTCAGCTGGCTCCGCACATACCTGCGCTTTAAAAACAGATGGTACAGTTGAATGCTGGGGTACAAATATCTCAAATCAATTAAATGTTCCAAGAGATATTATCAATGTTTCATCTATCAGCTCTGGCTTACAACATACCTGCGCTGTAACGGCATCAAGTGTAAAATGTTGGGGATATAATGAGTTTGGACAAACAGCAGAATTGTATTCATCAAATATCTCTCAATTGATCGCAGGTTCATATCATAACTGCATTCTTGATCAAAAAGGCATCCCGTACTGTTGGGGAAGATACAAAGAAGGACAAATCAATTTTAGAAAAGATCTTCCTGAATTAAAGTCATTAATAATTGGTAAACTTTTCACTTGTTACATTACACTCGAAAATACTGTTGAATGTATTGGAACAAGTGATTTTGGACAAATTGCACAAGCAAAACAAATTAAAAATCCAAAACTATTAGCAGCTAATACAAATAGCGCTTGTGTTGCAAATGATCATAAGATTGAATGCTGGGGTAAAAGTTATAATCATTTACAGAGATCTAAGTTCTCATCATTTAAAAAATTAAAACAAATTACTTTAGGTGAATATCATGGGTGTGCGTTAGAAGAATCTGGTAAAGTAACTTGCTGGGGAACTGAAGATTTTGGATTACAAAATATTCCAAAATTACCATAATTTTATGAAATTATTTAAACGCACAATTGAAGATGACAGCGCAAAAGTAGAAATCCCTCCCCCTTTTTTTACATTAGCTTGTATGGGGGCTTCTTGGTTTTTGCATTCTTTAATTTCAATATCATTAAATATTTCAAGACCTACAGCCAACCTTTTAGGTTTTATTCTATTAACAATTGGATTTACTTTAATTTTAAGTTGTATATTTTTATTTAAACTTAAAAAAACAAATGTTGCCCCTTGGAAATCTACTTCTACCATTATCCAATCGGGGCCTTATTCATTTTCAAGAAACCCTATTTATTTGGGCCTGTGTATTTTACAATTATCAGTAACTTTTTTCTTACGTTCGTTTATCGGTTTTTTCTTCTTAATGTTACTGATTGGATTTTTAAGATACTTTGTAATTCAAAATGAAGAAGAGTATTTATCTGAAAAGTTTAAAGATGAATATCAACAATATTGCTTAAAAGTAGATCGTTGGGTTACTTTTAAAAACAAAAACCGTGCTGCATAAAATATTAGTTCAATTTGCTAGATGGCTATTTCTAATTATACTCAATCTTTTGACAGCTTGTCGAAGTAGATGGGCCACCATTCTGGATCCTGAAAAACAAAAAATATATTTTGCAAATCACGGAAGTAATTTAGATTTTCCAGTTATTTGGGCAGCACTACCGAAGCAATATAGACAATATTTAAGACCCGTGGCCGCACGTGACTATTGGAATGCAGATGCGATTCGCAGATTTTTAAGTCGAGATGTTTTAAGAGCAGTTCACATTGATCGAATCAAATCAGAGCGACAACATGAAAACCCACTTCTACCAATTCAAAACGTTTTAAAAGAAGGCGATTCAATATTAATTTTTCCAGAAGGAACACGATCTCTCACAGGTGAAATTGCTACATTTAAATCAGGATTGTACTTTCTAGCAAAAGATTTTCCAAATGCAGAATTGGTGCCGCTGTATTTACATAATTTGAATAAAATTTTACCAAAAGGTGAAATTGCACCAGTCCCATTTATTGCAACAATGTGGCTCGGAGCACCTTTGCAATTACAAGAAAGTGAAACTAAAGATGCGTTTTTAGCAAGAGCCAGAGATTCTATGATTCAACTTCAAGGATTAGCGAATGCAGATTGAATTATTAGGAATTTTACTTTGTATCGCTATTTTAATTTTAACAGTTCAAGTTAGTGCAAAATTAATTTTAAAAAAGAGTAAAAAAACTAATCGAATTGCTAAACTTGAACATGTAATCGATCGAACAGATTCTTGGTGGGTAATTTTTCTTTTGGTTTCAGTTGCCTTTTATTTTAATAAAGCTGGCATTTGCATTCTATACTCACTCATTTCATTTTATGCATTGAGAGAATTTGTAACCCTATCTCGCTCTCAAAGTTCTGATCACAGATCATTATTTTGGATGTTTTTCATTATATTACCACTTCAATATGTCAGCATTTATAAAGGCTGGCTTATGAGTTTTAATTATCTCATCCCAATATTTGCCTTAGTTTTTTTGCCATTTCGCTCTGCAATTGCTGGCAATACTGACAAGTTTTTAGAAAGAACTGCTTCACTTCAATGGGGCTTAATGGCATCTGTGTTTTGCGTAAGCCACATTCCAGCTATTTTACTAATTGATATTCCCAATTTTCATAAAAACTCTGAATTACTTTTATATTTTGTACTCATTACTCAAATCAGTGATGTAGTTCAGCATGAAACAAGTCTTTGGATTGGTAAACGAAAAATCGCTGCTTCAATTAGTAATTTAAAAACAGTTGAAGGTTGGATTTTATCTACCATCGTGTGTACAGTTTTAGGTTGGACACTCTCATTTATGACTCCATTTGATAAACCTACGTCAGCGTTAATGTCATTTATTGTAACCCAATTAGCATTTGCTGGTAGTATTACAATTTCTGCCATTAAACGCTCTAGAGGAATTCAAGTGTTTGACGAAATGATACCTGGTCATGGTGGAGTTTTAGATCGCATCGAGACAATTATTTATTCAGCACCCGTATTTTATCAACTATTACAATTAATAAAAAATTAAGCTGCTTTTAGTTCAGAATTTGATTCAGATTCATTCGTGTCATTCGTTTTAGAAATCAGCTTTGGTAATTCAATGATAAATGATGTGCGGTAGTTAAGAATTGAGTTTACATGCTGCTCTCGGCTGGCGCGTGTTTATA
>CAZNGN010000041.1:0-1536 GCA_964572865.1 uncultured Bacteriovoracaceae bacterium
ATTTTATTAACTGATCTGTAATGATAGCGCCCGCACTAATGACTGTTGTTTTTTTACGCCCTAATAAATATTGCAATTTCAGTTCAGCAGTTCGTGATGCACCAGAATTATAATGTGTCCCAGAATTATCTTTTCTTTCTGCCCTTAAAGCTCGTATTTGTCCTACAGCTTTCAAATTAAATCGTGCTCCAATGTCTTGCAGATATTTAACTGTAACACCTTTTGCAAACATTCCAGAATTCATATTTCTAAGTTTATACATTTCAATGGGTGAAACGCTCATACTCAAAAATGATTTTTTTGTTTGAAAGTAATAGCCTAGATTCGACAAGTCCCACCAAAAATTATTTATATCAGCACCAACTCGTCCATTATAAACAAATCCAGAGGTTGAGCCATCAGTAGCCTCATTTGTGCTACTAAGTTTCATAAGAATATCAAATTTACCAACCATAGTATTATTATAAAAATACCCAGTTCCACCACCGATCCCAAATTCATAACTAGCAGGATTTTTTATTGGATTCCCAGAGCTGCCAACAATTTGAATAGAATTTTGATTCAAAGTTTTTGGAGTTATAGATTCAATTCCAATATTTGATTGAACGCTAGTTGTGAAAGTTTCTGGGGTTTGTTGTGCTTTAGCTTCAGATAAATTCAAAATTAATAATACACAAATACCAAATATCTTTTTCATAATTACTCCTCAATTCTAATTAACAATATCTGATTAAAATAATATGGTAATATGAGCTCAAATTCTGCTTAGAAAAAGTGAACCTATAAGTACATGTAATTACAATGCATTATATAATAGCGAACGGAGTTAGAAACCAGTGAAGACAGGTTTTGTGTTAGACGAGGAAGTTTTAAGCGAACGAGGAGATAAGCCGTAAGTGGCTATCGACGAAGTGAGCGAAAAACTGACAAAGTATAACGCAAAAGATGACGAAATACCTAACGAGAGTTATTTTTTGATTAGACGAGGAGAATATTTTTGAACGAGGAGACAAGCCGTAAGTGGCTGTCGACGAAGTGAAAAAATATTCGACGAAGTATAATCGAAAAAGAACCGAGTTAGAACGTGACACCGATGCGGAATTGCGACGCCCACATCATACTCGTTGTAAAATTCTTCTGATACGGATGGTTCGTAAATTCATAATACGCACCCGGAAACCACATACCCATATCCCAAGATGCGATGAAGTTTTCATCCCATTTAAAAGACAATGTGTAATCGATTTCTTCACCTAAGAAACTTGCTTGATCTGATTCTTTTTGATCAACAGCATTGTACCAACGTCTAGTTTGGTAATTATAAAAGTTTTTACCTTTTTGCGCAGTCTTATCTGCCCATCCTGTAACGAATGTCCATTTCATTGTCCACTTGTCTAATTTTAAGGATGGCGCCAATGCTAAGTAATTTGCATTCACGATTGGTGCATCATACGGAGAATTCAACGAACCCGCTGCAACGGTGTCTGGGTTATTATTTGCTAAACCAAAAATGTTATAATGGAACATGATCAAACC
>CAZNGN010000041.1:1546-21229 GCA_964572865.1 uncultured Bacteriovoracaceae bacterium
GTCCATAATCTTTATTTAAGTATACAGCTCGATATGTTGTATCACCTGCTGAAGTTGCAAGAGCTCCACCTGTTTGACCTGCATCAGGATCTCCATTTGGTTGACCTGGTACGTGACCTGCTTTCAAACCAATATCCCATAAGTCAGAAGTGTAATTACCTTCTAAAATTAATGCGAAAGCTTTGTAATCAAATTCTTTTACACCATCCATTGAACCTAATCGGCCAGTGAATAAAGGTAACTCACCTCCGAATGTGTATCTGCCTAATACTTTTTTCGCGTAGAAATCATAAATATTGTACGAAATTCTTTGAGAGCCACGATTTGCTCCACCTGCAGCTAAATCATTAAATTGAACAGAACGTTGTGCAAAAGAACCAGATCTATGATTCCAAAAAATTCCAAATTCAAAATCTTCTTCTGAATTGTCATACTTTGCTTGCAAACCGAAATCAGTCACATCGTCGTTACCTTGAGCGGTCGCACCAGTTGAATCAGTAGCACCACCAACATTTGTACCAGTTGCTACCTTTGAATAAAAAGGTGTCATCCAAAAGTTACCGAATTTACTTACTAAACGAATGGTATCTGTCGTTGATTGATAGTGATCAAACAATTTATCACCTGAATTCCAAATTGCACCCAATCCCCAATGAATCGGAGCACGACCCACTTCAATTGTTCCGAAGTCAGTAATTAAGTTTGCCCAAAAACGTTGAGCAGTGATTGCCATGCTTTGTTTTTGTGAACCTGTAAAATCTAATTTACCAGAAGTGTCTTGCGGATAACCTCTTCCGAAAAAACCATATATCGGAGAACCAATGTGCCACTCAGAACGTAAGTTGATTGAATCATTCACTGTAATTTTTGGTTTCAATTTTAAGAATGAAGCATACCAAACAACGTTGCGATCTCCCGTGCCCGGAACGTATGTGCCACCACGATTTCTGAAATCAGCATCATTATCATAATTAGGTCTTGAACGATCTAATTGGTAATTATTGAGCCAATGATTTTCAAACCAAAATTGGCCGTTCCAATCAATTTGAATTGCTTGAGAAAAATTTGTGATTGTTAAAAATAAAAATGCGGCGATGAACAACGCTTGATGAATATTCTTATGTCGCATGAAAGATAAACTCCTATACTAAATTAATGAATTAAGTTATTTACGTACATGAAGTTACTTAACTATGCAAATGACTAAGCGTTCTAAAAAGATTTTATTATGGACCGGCGCAGCACTTTTTACTGCACTGATCGGATTCATAATTTATAGCGTCACACTTTTTGGAGAATTAGATGAGATCATGGCGCAAACACCAGAATCTCATCCTTCATTAATTTATTCTGATATCTTTATTTTGCATCAAAATGACCTTTTATCGAATTCATTTCTCAGAGAACGACTTTCTGATCTTAAAATCAACGCTCAAGACACTGAAGAAGGGCTTCGTTTTAAAATTAAAAAATGGGATGTTCCAGAATCAATATTACCTCTCGATTCACAATTGAGACCCTCTCATGACTCAACCATTGCAGTTGTCACAAAAGGTGATCGCATAGATTCTATTTTTGTAGATGGTGAACAAAAAGAAATGATTGCGCTTCCCCCTACTCCCGTTGCAAGACTTTCAGGATCGACTACAACAATTCGCGAATATTTAACGATAGATCAAATTCCAACCAAATTACTAGAAGCAATCATTGCGATCGAAGACCAACGTTTTTTAGAACATCACGGCTTTGATCCGAAAAGTTTATTGAGAGCAATGTATATCAATGTGCGATCATTATCTCTTGCTCAAGGCGGTAGCACCTTAACTCAGCAGTTAGTAAAAAATCTTTTGGGAACACGTAAAAAAACTCTCACGAGAAAAATCAAAGAATTGGTTTTGGCTTTACTCGTAGAAATGAAATATTCAAAAGAGCGAATTTTAGAAAAATATTTGAATGAAATTTATTTTGGACAAATTGGTTCTTTAGAAGTGCACGGAGTTTCAGAAGCAGCCAGATATTTTTACAACAAACAAATAGACAAGCTTTCACTTTCTGAAATTGCAATGATGGCTGGAGTCATTCGCGGACCTGCCTATTATTCTCCTTATAAAAATAAAGAGCGCGCTTTAGAACGTAAAAATACAGTTTTGAAAAAAATGTATGAACTTAACATCATCACTCAAAATGAATATAATTCTGCAATCAAAGATACGATGGTATTTGCTCCACCTATGGCAGGAATTAATCGCGCTCCCTACTTTGTTGATTACGTAAAAGCTCAAATTTTATCTGAACTAAAAGACATTATTAATGCCGAAGATTTAAGTTCATCTGGCTTTAACGTTTACACTACAATCGATCTACCATTACAAAAACGAGCAGACGAAGCTGTTTCTAAAACTGTCAATGAAATGGAAACACGATTTAAAATCACAAGACCACTTCGTCTAGAAGGCCTTCTCATTTCTGCAGAATATTCTACTGGTTTTGTACGAGCTCTCGTAGGTGGCAGAAATTATATTGAAACCTCTTTCAATCGCGCGCTCAATATGAAACGCCATGTGGGTAGTTCTTTTAAACCCATTGTATATTTGGCTTCATTCTTAAAAGGGGCAGATGTAAGCGGCAATCAATATTCACCAGCATATATGTTGGATGATGAGCCTTGGACGTATGAATACGATGAAAAAAAATGGTCCCCTAAAAATTATGAAAAATCCTATCGTGGTCACATTCCGTTACGTGAGGCTTTTATAAATTCTATCAATATTCCGATGGCAAAAATTGGAATGGATGTGGGACTAGATTCAATCGTTGATTTAGCAGCTAAATTAGGAATTCAAACCAATCTTCCCAAAATTCCAGCTGTTGTTTTGGGTGCCATTGAATTAACTCCTATGGAATTGCTTCAGGTTTATACTGTTTTTGCAAATCGTGGCGAACGTGTTGATTTAACTACAGTGCGTACTGTTACAGATGCTTCAAATAAAATTTTAGCACGCTATCATCCACAAGCTCTACAAATTGTTGAGCCAAAATATGTAGACGTTTTAAATGATTTACTCCACGCAGTGACCACAGAAGGTACTTCGAAATCATTACCTCAGTTGGGTTACACTAAATATACTGCCGGAAAAACCGGAACCACTAATTTTTATCGAGATGCTTGGTTCAACGGATTTTCTCAAGGACTTACAACTGTCACCTGGCTTGGCTTTGATGAATTGAAAATTCCTGATGAAGACGATGCAAAAGAAATTCGAAAATTCAAATCTCCAGCACAACTTACGGGTGCAGGAGCAGCATTACCAATTTGGGCATCTTATATGAAAGCATCACGTCCCTCTGAAGAATCGTATGAGGATGCAAAACCTGATTCATCGACAACAAAATATTTAATTAACAAAACTACAGGTTGCATTGCTGCCAATGAAGATCCAAAAGAAAATACGTTTGAATCATTGTTTTTGTCAGGCACTGAACCAAAGTGCACACAACCAAGCTCAACCCAACCAAATCCAACCTCGACTGACGAGCATAAGGAATAACTATGACAAAAGATTTTGATCCAAATAGCGCTGCTGAATACGATGGAATTTTTGGACTCCCCTATTCTGAAAAAGAATCAGAGTTAATTTTTATTCCCGTACCATGGGAAGCTACCACTTCTTATGGAGACGGAACTTCAAAAGGCCCAAAATCAATTCTTGAAGCTAGCTATCAATTAGATTTGTTTGATTCACAATACGTTCGTCCATACAAAGCGGGCATGAATATGCTACCGATTAGTAAACGTATTCTTACAATGAATGCTAAAGCAAAAAAAGCTGCTCGATTAAAAAAACCAAATTTAAAAGTAGTAAATAAACTTTCAAAAGAACTCAATGAATTGGTTTATCTAGAAACTAAAAAACAATATAAACAAAACAAAACCGTAGCAATTATTGGTGGTGATCACTCCACTCCACTGGGTGCGTTTAAAGCTGCTGCTGAAAAGTTTGGAAATTTTGGAATTTTGCATTTCGACGCACACTCCGATACGAGAAATGCATTTGAAGGATTTACTTATTCTCATGCTTCTATCATGTACAATGCATTAACAGAAAATTCACAAATCACAAATCTCACTCAAGTGGGAATTCGCGATTACTGTGAAGAAGAAGTTCAATTTGTAAAATCGCAAGGCTCACGAGTTCAGTTTTTTTCTGATCTATCGATTCAAGAAAAGAAAATTCAAGGAATTGCATTTTCTAAAATTGCAGAAGAAATCATCGAAGGCTTGCCAGAGCAAGTTTGGATCTCATTTGATATAGACGGACTAGATCCTAAATACTGCCCCAATACGGGTACGCCTGTTCCTGGAGGATTAGAGTTTAACGAGGCTGTCTATATAATATATAGACTAGTGCAAACCAAAAGACGTATAATTGGATTTGATTTAGTTGAAGTTGCTCCCGATGCAAAAAATGCAAATGAATGGGACGCAAATGTAGCCATGCGCTTGCTCTACAAAATGGCAGCAAACTGTCTCTACTCTCAAGGCAAAATCCGCATAAATCATTGATATTATTTGTTGTTTTTAAGACACAGTTTTCTTTGAAAAAGATTCAGGTATAGTATTTATTTATCGGCTTAATGGATTAAGTTTCAAAGTGGTACGTTTGTTGGGTGTGTTTTGTATTAGCCATAACCGTGTGCGAAAGCACACATTGTTGTACGTCGGAGGGCTTGTATGATTCGTTTCAACAAACTAGGTCTTTATTTGTCTTTTGCTTCGTTAACAGCAGTATCTTTATCTGCTTGTTTTAGTTCAAATCAAAATCAAACGTCAGATGGCAGCTCAAATTCGGGCTCTTCATTTTCTGGAGCATTTTCTTTGAGTGGAACAAATGATGTAAGTATAGCAACAGCTACACCTACTTCTCCTACCAATGTGAATCCATCGAATGCACCTGTAGTTCAAAATGAATTACCGAGCGCTTCCATTCGAGTTTTATTTGACGGAAGTTATGATGCTAAAACACATCAGATGATTTCACTTCCAGCACAAAAAGGCCTATTTCCTAGCATTCCTAATTTTGCTCGTTATTTAAACTATACTGGTGATGCAAAACTTTCAGATTCAATGAATGAAAAATATAGAAATGAAATCATTCAATGGACATTAGTAAAACTTCGTAAAGAAGAAAATGGTGAAACAGTTTCGTCTGCTGCTGGGGTTGTTTTGAATACTGGTCGTATTGCAGATCCAAATGATCTATCTTCAGATATTCATTTTACTAATATTGAAGAAGGTGAATATTTTGCAGTTATTTATTCTGATACAGCTATACCAGCAATGACTGCACATGCAATTAAAGTATTTCGTAACCCAAATAATGATCGAAATTTAAGTAAAGATGCTTTATACGATTTTTCAATCAGCGATAAACAAGTCTATAATCTATATGAATATGATAACGTTGAAAGAAAACAAGAAGATGGTCTATTTGCGTTTCCGGTTGGTGATGCCAATAACGATTGTTGGGTTGATACATCTGATTTCCCACTTTTTGACAATTCACAATCATCAGAATTTAGTTACTCTGCTTTAGATTTAAATAAAGATGGTTTAGTGAATCAAGTCGATAATGGTATTTTTGATAGAACAAATTTAAGCTTTGCTGCATGTTCATTTTCTAATGCAGAATTTATAAATCTTGAAGACACTCAACAACCTGGTGCTGCTCCTTCTGTTGCAGTAACTTCTGGCAACGTTAGCAACCCAGCACCTTCAAGTATTATAGATAATATGCTTGGATTTTTAGGGTTATCTGGAGCAAATACACAGACACCAGCAACACAAGTTCCAAATGCTTATGCTAGTGCACCAAGCTCTGAAGTTGCGCCTGATGGCAAAATTACTCTAGTGATTCATGCTCTTTTAGAAGGACCGTTGAATACTGAAAAAGGCACAATGTCTACATTGTATTCTGAAAAAGAAATTCTTTCTTTGGAACAGCCTTTTCGTAAAGTAATTCCAATCTATTATAATGGTGATGAAAAAACTTCATATGATTTTCTTCATTCGATCAATGCTACTACTTGGGGTTTAGTTGGTTTAATGCCAAAAAGTCCTGAGTTACCGTTAATCATGAAAGCGGTAATCATCAATCAAGAAGGTATTTGGATTACGGTTGATGGTCAAAAAGAAATCACATTTGAAGGCCTTCAACCAGATATGGTTTATAAACCTTTCATTTATGCTCAAGGGGAAATGCTTACTTCATCTAGCAGTTTCTTAAAAGCAAATGGTGAAATCAATACATTAGACTTCGTAAAAGATCCAAGTCTTTATGAAACTAATAACTATGCTAAAACTGCAGCTGGTCTTGCGTTAACTGCAGGAGATATTGTTGCAATAGACGAAAATGGTAACATCTTAGACGGATGTGGATTGATGGGAGTTAATGAAACTAGTTCATATTCTGCTATAGAAAATGCGCTTGCTCGTCAAGAACAGTTCAATCCGTGCACAGACTTAAATCTAAACGGTCAAACGGATAAAGATGACTATAGATTAGTGGAACAAAATGTTCAAAGAATTCCATTTTCAAGCGATGAATTATTGTCTCGATTTAATAAAAAACAATAATTATATAAACTGAACATTTACAACCGTGAGTTCTTCTTCGCCTTTGGGTGAACGAAAACTCACGGTTTCACCTTTTTTAGCATTCAAAATTGCTTTCGCAAGTGGCGCAATCCACGAAATTTTTTTTGCTGCTGGATCAGACTCATCGATTCCAACAATTTGATATGTATTGCGCTTTCCTTCTTCATTCTCAATCGTAACTGTAGCACCGAATAAAACTTTATCACCTGATTGCTTCTTAGGATCAACAATCTCGGCAATCTCAAGTCGCTTTTGTAAGAATCGAATTCTACGATCATATTCACGCAGTTTTCTTTTTCCATATATATAATCTGCATTTTCAGATCGATCACCATTTGAAGCAGCCCAAGCCACAGTTTTGACAAGCTCAGGACGTTTCACATCAAGTAGTTCCATCAGTTCTGCACGCAATTTTTCAAATCCAGATGGTGTAATATAGTTCTTAGTACCTTGGGGTAAGGCTGATTCTGGCTCATCTAAACCATCATTTTCGTCGTTTTCTGAGTCCTCTTTGACAAAAGCTTTGCTCATTTAACCAATGTACTCAATCACTACTTTTTTTCATAGTGTATAAAAAGTATACATTTTCACTTTGACACCACTTGCATCGAAATTAAATTTTTTCTTTAAATTACATATATTTATGTCTGGTGTCAGTATGGCATATCTCTTGCTCTAATGTATGACCAGTTAATTTAGGCAAATGCCTTGAAGGAATGTATGACATCTAACCAACAAGTAAAACCATCAAAACTGATCGAATTAGTCTATAAATTTAGATTAATGCTTGTTTCTCTTGTTGGAGGATCTCTTTTAACCATACTTGTTCACAATTTTGATATGAATATGTTTGAAGCATATTTATACGACTTAAGAATTCGAACCAATCATACTGCCAAAACAGATCAATTAAACACTGTACTCATCAGCATTGATGATGAGTCAGTAGAAAAATTAAATGAATACGCTCCCCTTTCAATGAAAACTCATATTTCATTGCTAAAGTTAATCAGACAAACAAATCCGAAAGCAATTGCATACCTAGTAGATTTTAATGATTCTGTTCTTCCTAAAGAACAAGAACTTGCTATTCAAAAGAATGCTCCCATTACGGATGCCGATCGATTTGTATCAGAAGCAGAAACAATCACTAAATCTGGAGTTCCTGTTTGGATTGGTACTGATGTTGACGTTACAGGAGAAGTTTTACCACCTTTTCCATTAAGTAAACTTCCTCACAAACCTGCAATGATACACAAAGACGGAACAACATTTTCTGAAGACAATGTAACCAGAAGAGCTGTTTTTTCAATTTATGATGAAAATGTATTACATGTACATTTAGCTAATTTAATTACAGGCAAAAAAACTTCTCAAGACTATAAAGGCGTTTATTATATGCCTGAAGTAGAAGCTAATTACTTTTTAATTAACTACATAGGTAGAACTCAAGACAAACAACATCCTTTTCAAGAAATCAGTGCATTTGATATTTTAAACGGAAAAGTAAATTTAGAGTCTTTAAAAAATAAAATCATTTTAATAGGAACAAAATCAAAAGAAAACTCAAATGATTTTGTTTACACACCGTACTCAAGAAATATTTTAACCAATCCAAAACTTGTTGTTCATGCAAACATTATCGAAACATTAATTAAAAATGATGCTGTCATTCAAGTATCAAGACCGGTAGAAATCAGTATTACTTTCTTATTAGTATGCATGATCATATTGGTTGTATTTAGAACAACTCCAGAAAAAGGCGTGCTCGCTACATTCTTTTGCTCACTGTTATTAGTTGGTACAGGTATTTTAATTTTTAGAGAAACATCAGTCTGGATTCATTTATCTCATCCATTAATCGGTATCATTGGAGCTTATTATATATTTGTTCCTTATCGCTTGATAATGGAATACAAAAAACGTTGGATGATTCAAGAAAAGCACGAAGTATTAATGCAAGTTGAAGAATTAAAATCAAATTTTATGAGCTTAATTACTCACGATTTAAAAACTCCAGTTGCTCGTATTCAAGGTATGGCAGAAATTTTAAGCAGATCAGGTGCTGATGCAAAAGTAGTAAATGAAATTTTAGGAAGTACTGATGAATTAAATCGATTTATCACAAGTATTTTAGAACTTGCTAAAATTGAATCAGACAATATTCAAGTAAATTTACAAAGCAAAGATATTAATAAAGTGATCGAAGATTGCATTCGAAAACACCAATTCAATGCTCAACAAAAACAAATTTTAATTGAATCTAATTTAGAACCACTTTTTCCAATCATGATCGATACCCCCCTTATCATGAAAGTAATTAATAATTTACTGGATAATGCAATAAAGTATTCACCAGAAAAAACTCAAATTACAATCACTTCTAGAGAGTCTACTACTCAAAAAGATCATATTGAAATTGAAATCACTGATACCGGCTATGGTATCTCAGACGGTGATCTAGAACATTTATTTGGAAAATTTTTTAGACCCAAAAATGACATATCAATGATTACAAAAGGAACGGGATTAGGTTTATATTTAAGCCGTTATTTCGTTGAATTACATCATGGTCAATTAAATGTTCGCTCCGAAATTGGCAAAGGTAGTACTTTCACTATTATTTTACCAATGGAAGAAGAGTTGAAAATAAATAAAAATCATGAACTTTCAAAAACAGGAGGAAGTGCATATGTTTAAAGTATTAGTTGTGGATGATGACGGCGGATTGAGAATGACAGTAACCCACGCATTGGGTGAAGCTAACTATCTGGTGGACCAAGCTTTTGATGGTGAAGACGCTGTCAATAAAGTAAGAGCGGGATCATACTCTCTTGTTTTACTTGATGTAAATATGCCTCGAATGAATGGCTTAGAAGCACTTAAGCAGATTAAAACATACGACCCATCAATCATTGTAATCATGTTAACTGCATATGCTAATATTCGAGATGCAATCGAAGCAACCAAAGAAGGTGCATACAATTATCTTGAAAAACCAGTAAAAGCAGACAATCTGGTTTACATGATTGACCGCGCTTTAAAAGCTCAAAGCATGGTAAAGTCAGTTCACTTATCTGCTCCCGTTGTAAGTTTACCTGGTGGAAGTATCTTCGTTGGACAAAACTCAGAAATGAAAAAGATTTTCAACGTTATTGATAAACTTTCACGAGTTGAAACAGCTGTTCTCATTCGAGGAGAATCAGGTACTGGTAAAGAATTAGTGGCAAACGCAGTTCACTTTAACGGTCCTCGCAAAGACGAACGTTTTGTAACTGTAAACTGTTCAGCAATTCCAGAAAATTTAATTGAATCTGAATTTTTTGGTCACGAAAAAGGCGCCTTCACTGGTGCTGATTCACGCAAAATTGGTAAATTCCAATATGCTGACGGCGGAACTCTTTTCTTAGATGAAATCGGCGATGTTTCTCCTGCAATGCAAGTAAAATTACTTCGCGTATTACAAGAAAAGAAATTTACTCCCGTTGGATCAAACCGTGAGATTGAAGTAAACGTACGTATCATTGCTGCTACCAATAGACACCTTGAAGAAATGATCAAAAACGGACAATTTAGAGAAGATCTATTTTACCGATTAAATGTATTACCAATTTATTTACCACCACTACGCGAACGTAAAGATGACATTGATCCATTGAGCGTTCACTTCATTAATAAATTTAATACACTTCACCGTAAAAACATCACGGGCATCTCCGAAGAAGCAATGAAATTGCTAAAATCATACAACTGGCCAGGCAATATTCGTGAATTAGAAAACGTAATTGAACGATCGTTTGTGATTGAATCAAGTAATGAAATTACACCATCTTCATTACCAGAAAATGTAGTGGGATCACACCAATTACCAGAAGGTCTGACTGCAGCTGGCGCTGAAGCATTATTAGGAGATGACGATGAAGCAATTGGCGGAGAAATTCCAAAGGTTGATTCAATCGGATTTAAACTTGATATTGGAAAACTAGATTTCCAAGCAAACAAAGAAGCATTCGAACGTGAATTCTTGATTAACGCATTGAAAGCTTTCAAAGGAAAAATCAATCAAACAGCAATCCACGCTAACATTCCTAAGAAAACTTTATTACGTAAACTTGAAAAATACGGAATCAGCGCTAAAGACTATAGTTTAAATTAAGCTTAATTGATTCGATAGATTTAATTTTTATTCTCCACCATCGCAACTTCGTTGCTCAAAGGATTCAGAATAAAAGTTAAATCAATCTATCCTATCACGCTTATTAAATTATATATTTAGTTTAATTTATTATTGGTAGGTTTGTTTTAGTTTTGTTGTACTGTTTAAATACTAATTTTGAACCTTATAGAACCTTCGGTTCTACTGGTGAAAAATCAGTATTTAAACAATGAAAAAATAAATTAAAATTTGAATGACTTAATTGCTTCGTCGTTGAGCTTTACGCCGTTTTTATTGCGTAAATCAGCAAGCATGTCTTGCAACAACTTTACTCTATATGCATCTTTTGCACGTTGTTCAACTTCGTCAAAGTTTGGAGTTTTTCCAGGCTTAATATCAGTCAATTTTATTACGTGAAAGCCATAAACTGTTTTTACTGGACCTTTGACTTCACCCTTTTTCATATTAAACGCAACTTGAGAAAACTCAGCAACCATTCGATCGCGAGTAAAACAGCCTAAATCACCGCCATTGTCTTGCACGGTTGGATCCATCGAATATTTTTTAGCCATTTCATCAAACTTTTTTCCACCCTTTACTTCACCTAATACTTTTTGAGCAGTAGCTTCATCTGCTACAACAATGTGTTGCGCGCAAGCTTGAGTAGAATCAAATAAATTTTTATTTGTTTCAAAATATTTTTTTACATCACCTTTAGATAGTTTTGGCTCAATTGATTTTTCCATCATTTTAGAAGCTAAATATTGTTTTCTAAAACGCTCTAATGCTTTTTTGTATTCTGTATCATTTTCAAGCCCTGCTTTAACTGCCGCTTGAATCAAAAGTTCAGAGTTGATTGAATTATCTACAATGTTTTTCTTTGTAGTTTGATCTTTATTGACCATTGCTTTTTGTTCTTTATCCATCATGTCGTAATCAGATCGAATCATATCATCTGTAATTTCTTTATTACCAACTTTAGCAAGCCATGCAGCTTCTGCGAATGCCACAAAACAAATTCCGATCCATAATGTATTTAAGAAAACTTTCATTTCTTTCTCCTCTGTTTATCTAAAAAATCTTTGAAAAATATTCCTGCACTTTTTTCATATCAATCATATTAAATACGTTTGAAAAACTCATCCACACTGCTACCCCGTTCATATCTTTAAATTGGGGAGGCAAATACTTTGGTGGATCAATGAGCCCCTCTTGATGTTTATGGTACCAGAGAGGAATGTCGCTGACATGGGTTTTTCCTAAAAATAAGTAAGGAATGTATTCTGGCTTACCCGCCTTCATTGCGGCGCGTATAAAATTATAGTTTTCAATGAAACCCTTTATATACACAATGTCTTTTGTAAAAGGAGCTCCCCCCTCAGAAACACCGCCTCTGAATATTCTTTGCACATTACTAAAGCAATCTTCTTCTGAGTATCCTTCTGTTCGATAAAAATCAAAAATCTCTAATAGATTTCCACCGTCTTCTGCTTTGTCGATTCCTAAAACTCGATCATTTATTTTTCGAGCTCGTTTCGGATAACTAGCAAACGTAAATATCTCCATCAAAATCGCTAAACCTTCTTGTGTGGGAGCAGTCCGCGGTGGTCCTTTTGCTAAGAATTTACAAATATGTTGGTTCTGTCCATTCATCGTCGTGCCCACGTGAACCCAACCTTCGTGAACTTCTAAAATCGAAATATCCCTTTGAGAAAACATGGCAGTATCTTTAATTTTTACTGTGTCAGATCCAGCCGCTGCATCTGCAATAATACCATCTGATAATTTTGCTCTCACCGGATTATCAGTGAAAAAGTTTTCAAATCTTTTATTTAATGTTTCAACAACTTTCGGGGCACTAATATCTTCTGGATAAACAGGGCCCAAAAACTCATCATCCATTCCAGATAAAATTCCGTACATCACATGTGCTAAATCATTAATTGTAGTTTTATCATCTCGAAATGTTTCTTTGGGTGATCCGTACAATATTTTAGAATATTCGTAGAATTCTTTGGTTCCTCGACACATTAACATTTTTACAACAACTTGATATTCTTCACAGTTTGCAATCATTACTTTTCCGACTTCATCGGTTGCACCTAATTCAGATTTTATTTCAGCAATGATCATTGAAAATTCATCAATTTTCTTTTGTGGATCAAATCCAAGAGGCTGTTTTTCATACAACTCTTTATTAATCACGGGCATTTCTTTATATTTTGATTTTTTAAATTGTTCTTCAACTGCTGCTGGCCATTTAATGGCATCTAAAATGCGGATCGGCTTTTGTGCCTCGACAATGAGATCAGAAAGACGCTTAATTTTTTCCTTATACGTAGCCCAAACCATAATTACATATTTTATCACATGTACATTTTTTAGATTTAGGCAAAATACTCCCGTTTTTGGTTATTCACCGAATAATTTCGAGGGATTTTTTGAATAGACGAGTAAAAGAAAGTTAGGCCATTTATCTAATTTAAGAAGTATTTTTAGAAAAGATGAAGAAGTTATGGAAAAACTTCCGGAGTATACACGAAAGTATATGAGGAAAGTTTTTCCAAAACTGATGATATATTTTCGCTTCGCAGACCTTCGGTTCTAAAAAGACTCTTAAATTAACGTTTAGAGAATTGGTAACGTTTACGAGCGCCTGACAAGCCATATTTCTTACGCTCAACAACGCGGCTATCGCGTGTAATGAATCCAGCTTTTTTAAGTTGTGGTCTTAAAGCTGCATCATAATCAACCAATGCATAAGCGATACTAAATTTAGTAGCATCTGCTTGAGCAGCAGATCCACTGCCGCGAACATTTACGTTGATATCAAATTTGCCAACTAAACCAGTTAGCTCTAACGCTTGCATAACAACCATGCGAGAAGTAGCACGTCTAAAATAATCTTCAAATGTACGCTCGTTCACTGTAATTTTACCAGAACCGCGCTTTAAAAAAGTACGAGATACTGCTGTTTTTCTTTTACCTACACCGTGAAATTGTTTTTCCATTTTAAGATTATTCTCCGTTAAAAATTATTTTGTTTTCTTTGTAACTCTAGCAACAGTTCTTTTTGGTTCAGCATAAGGAACTGGGTTTTGAGCCTTATGTGGATGTTCTGCGCCAGTATAAATTTTTAATTTATTTAATTTGTGACGAGCAAGTTTGCTTTTATGTAACATTCCCCAAACTGCGCGTTTCAAAATTTCTTCAGGATGTTTTTGTAACATCACTGTAGCAGTTCTTTCTTTCAATCCACTCACATATCCTGAGTGATCGTAGTAAATTTTATCTGACCATTTTTTGCCAGTGAATTTCACTTTATCAGCATTAATTACTACTACGAAATCGCCGTTATCAACGTGATTTGTAAAAGTTGGTTTATGTTTTCCAACAAGTAATTTTGCAATCGTAGTAGCCACGCGGCCAACGATTTGATTGTTAGCATCAATTAAGTGCCAAGGTTTAGTATTTTGATCAATGTTTTTTTCGAAATAAGTAGCCATAGTCGCAATGAAATACCTTGCTAAAAGATTGAAGTCAATGTTCTTTTTGATTACAATTTGAATTATGTATGCACCAAAAAATCCGCTTCTTTCGCCGCGCTTCGCTGATATAGCAACGTTCTCAAGACTTCCACATACGCAGAACTTAAAATCTGCAAATGTAGCAATAGTTGGAATTCCCTTTGACGGAGGAACTACCTTTCGACCCGGTGCGCGATTAGGACCTAGGGGAATCAGACAAAGTTCAAGCTTAAATCGCAATGCGAACCCATCTCATAATATAGATGTATATGAAAAAATCAGCGCTATAGACTACGGAGACATCAACTGTAACCCATTGAATCTTAAAAAGACTTTTGCAGAAATTGAAAAAGTGTATTCAGAAATATTGAAAAACAATGTTCTACCCATTGGATTAGGTGGAGATCATTCTGTAATGTATCCTGTTTTGCGCGCCATGTCTAAAAAGTATGGACGCATAGGCTTGATACAATTTGATGCTCATACAGACACGGCAGATCAAGCTTGGGGAGAGAAATTTCACCATGGTACTCCTGTTCGAAGACTAATCGAAGAAGGTATACTAAAAGGATCGGATATTCTTCAGGTCGGAATTCGAGGCCCCCTCACATCTCTCAAACAAAATGATTGGGATCGAAAACAAAAAATTACTTCTGTTACTGTGGATGATTTTAATAATGGCAAATTGAAATCCGCACTTAAAAAAATGAATAAAAAAATTCCGTATTATTTAAGCTTCGATGTAGACGGAGTCGATCCTGCGTTCGCACCAGGCACAGGAACTCCAGTTGTCGGTGGACTCACCAGCGTGCAAGCTCTTTCAGCAGTACGCTCACTCACTCAATTTAAATTTGTAGGTTTTGATGTGATGGAAGTTGCTCCGCCATATGATGTTGCAGAACTCACAACACTTCTTGCTTCTGCGTTGGTCTTTGAATTCATGTCATTAGCTGCATTGAAAACTAAATAAATCCAACCGAAAAATGAATTTGCCAAGAGCCTTCATTGGCTTCGGGCTTTAATTTAATTCCATAATCTAAATTAACAGGTCCGATTGGAGTTAAATAATGAAGTCCTGCTCCTGCTCCTGATTTTAGCAAAGGACTTCCTTCAAATTTATCATCGATAAATAAATTACCTGCATCTAAAAATGGGCCTAATTTCAATTCTCCAACCAAAGGCAAATCGATTTGAGTTCTTAGATTTAGATATGACAATGAACCCAAAATAATTTCCTTATCTGCATTAATTGAATCTTCTGCATATCCGCGAATACTAGCGTATCCTCCCAAGCGAAATAATTTAATCAATGGAATCGGATGTCCAACTATATTTGATCTTTCCCAACCTGCAGAAATAACATTCGACCAAATAATTCCGGATGTAACAGGAAAATAAAAATGTGTTCCTCCTACCCATTTGTAATAACCGGTAGAAGAAGAACTTTGTGCTGTTTGACCAGAAAAAGAAGGGTCAGCATATTCAAGTGAAATTGTAGAAACTTGCCCTTTGGTAGTTGTAAAAGGTGAATCCCTTGTATCATACGAAACTGATGGGTTCACGGAACCAATTAATAATGTCTGATTATCAATGTCGAATTTTTTACCATTGATAAAAACATCAAATTGTCGGATACGCTCTAATTTATAATAAAACTTTGTTGTTACACGATTTTCATTAAGTTTACGTTCAAAACCTGTAGAAAATCGAGTGGTAACTGCATTAAAGTCAGGGGGAAATCTTTGTTTAGATGTACTGATACCGATTGAATATAAATTTTTAGTACCTAAAAATCTAGGTTCAATAAAAGCAGAATCAATACGATATTCTAGAAACCGATATTCTTCATTTACTCGTCTATTTATTTCAGCACCTAAACTGCCAATCCAGTTTTTGCCAAAAATATTTGTATAACTAACTCTACTAAATGCTCGCAATCCTAAATCAGATCGAAATCCAGGTCCCGCCTCAAATGCTCCTGGGTCAGATTCTTTTAAATCAATGATTAAATTGCGATATTCAACTCCTTTTGTTGAAGGCTCTGGCTTAATTTTAACTTCAGAAAATAAACCAAGGTTACGTAAATTAGATTCAGTACCTTGAACTTTACTTGATTCCCAACAGTCTTCTGATCGAACTATGATCTCTCGCTCAACGATATGTGGTCTAGTTTTTTCTAAACCATTAATAGTTATCTGATCAACTTTAATTCTTGAACCTTCACTGATTTCAATGGTTATATTTGCGATACGATTATTATTACTGAATTGAACAATTTTATTTTCAGATGTTAGAAGTCTATACATCAAAAAACCTTCAGATATATATCTAACTTGTAAGCGCTGTATCCCTTCTTCTAAAAGGAATGGGTTAAATATTTTTCCATCTTCTAATGATAAAATATTTTTAATCTCTTCAGGAAGTAAATATTTAAAGCCCAAAAGTTCAACACGACCAATATAAGTTTGTTCACCTTCTGAAATTTGAGTTATGATATTAACGTAATTAAAGCTTTTATCTTTTTTTTGAATTGGTAGAATTGTTTTAGCTACAAATTTACAAGCTAAATATCCCCTAGATTTTAAATCTTCAAGCACTAACTCAATTCCTTTATCTACTGCTTTTTCGATATAATACCCTCGTTGTACGTAACGAGTTACTCCATTTTGAAAAATAGTTTGAGCTTTCAAAGAATTTTCTTCGCTTAGTCCATCCCATTTAAGATTTTCAATTTTAGTTCTTAAACCTTCATTAAAATAAAATGTAACATGCTTTAAGTTCTCTAGTTCTGTTATTTTCATTTCAATTTGAATCGAATTGTATGCTTTTGCCTTATACTCTTCGATAAACTTTTTTTGAATTAAACCTAAAAAGTCTTTACCAAGTCCAGTTGTTCGAATTTGAGAAATAAATTCGTTTAATTCTGATTTTGCAAATACGGTATTATTTTGATAGCCAAAACTAATGCGTTCACCATATTGAATATCAGCAAATAAATCAACTTTAGTATTATCAGAATTAAATTTTAACTTAACACTATCTGCGTTTACTAATATAAAATCTTGATCAATCAACCATTCACGTAAATTACGCAAATTTGTTAATATTTTTTCTTCGTCATATCTGTCACCGACTTGAATGTTTGAAATAGAAAACATTCTATCTTTAAATCTTAAAAATGTATGTTTACCTTTAAAACCGGGAGGATCAGAAATGTTAAAAGACTGAACTATGCATGGTTCATTTTCTACAATTTTAATTTGTGAAATATAATTTTTATCTAATTTTTGAAATTCAAAATTAACAAATACTGAAGTATTATAAAAACCGCGTTTTTCATAATATTCTAAAATAGTCTTTTTAACTATTTTTTCTAAATCTTTTTGATACGGATCACCTATAGCGTAAGGCAAAATATTTTCAATTTCTTTTATACTGATAAAATGATTTCCAATAATATTATTTTTAATGATTGCATCTAAAGTCTGAATTTTTTGAGTAAACTGAACGTCAGAATGTGCTTGTGCATATAACTTCGAACACAATACGAAGCAATACACGATCGATGCCATAAACATACATGATCTCAATAATTTAGTTAGAAACATTCTTACTTAAATTTTAACTTAAATTTTAAATCAGCTCCCAAAGAAGTTCGTGAATTTTGCGGTTGTGCGCCGCGCTGATCCTCATATGTGCCTAGTAATGACCAATTTTTGCCTACTGTATATTCTAAATCTAGATTTTGCTGTCTACTTTCACCTACTCCAACCGTAGTTCCTGCACTTGCATTTAAATTCTTAGTAACTTCTTTTTGAATAACTACTTTTGGAGCAATGGTAGGGGTCACATCATTGGATGATGCACGAAATACACTTTCAGGCGTAGCAGATGAAGACGATTGGTCAACTCGAACTTTTAGTCCTAACTTTTCTTGTAACCCTTTATTGATTGATGTTTGATTAAATATTAATCCAACCATTTCGTCACGAGTATATGCTTCTCGATCTGATCTAGCTAAATTTTGATAACCTGAGGAAGTAACTCCTAATGTTAATAAATTTACAATATCATTTTGAGATAATATTGGTTGAGATTGAAAATTCAATTGGTATTCAGAAACTTTACCGTTGGCTGTTAAAAATATTTTATATCCTTTAACTTCAGTATTACCATTCATATCAAATTCTGGATCTAGTACTGCAGGATTATTAAAACGCAAATTACCACTTTGAAATGTAAAGTAATTATCTTTAAAAAACATTTTACCGTGAATCACACTTACATTTCCTAACAATTTAGGTGATTTTGGTGTGTGCATTATTTTCAAATTACCTCTTAATTCTGCATCAAATAACTCATTTTTAACATAAATACCTTTATCGGTTTGCATATCGATATCCATTTCAATCAACTGAAATTCGGTACTATTTGAAATATTCCCTGAAGGCATAAATTTTGATGACTTTAACATTTTTGAATTACTACTAGTAAAACTTTCTTTAATTAAGGCTTCAGGAATGTTCATATTTCCTTTAACTAAATACGGTAACCGATCACCTTTTACACTTAATTTGCCGATTACACGAGCATACGTAACTGGATAGACCTGAATTTTTGAATTATTTACAACAAAATTAAAATCTAATGTCGGAGCTTTGGTTGCAAATAACTCTGCAGTACCACTTCCATCTACATTTCCACCCGCAAATTTCGAATGGATTTCAGATACATAAATTTTAGAATCATCCCATTTAACTTTACATTTGGTAGATTCAAACGGCTGAGGAAATGATTTGGTACGAATATCTACATCAGAAACTGTAATATCCGCTTTAAACTTTGGGTCTTCAGCCTTACCTCTCAATGAAGCAATAATATCAGCTGCACCAATGATCGATTCAAATTCTGGAACAATTAATTCAAAAATATCTAAATTCAATTTACCTTTCATATCATAGAATGCTAAACCATTTTCAACTTTTCCATCTACAAGTATGTCTGAGTTTTCTCCTCTTAAATGAACTGATCCGAAATGATAATTTCCATCTATAATATTGAATGACACTGGTTTTTCTATCGACAAGCTACTCTTAGGTTTTTTTATTAAATAATTATTTAAAGTAATGTTCCCATTCATACGACTAAGATGCCCTGTTTTAAATTTAAAACTTGCAACTCCAGTAACATCTGTTTTTACATTTTGTGAATCAACTACTGCGGGATTAATAGCGGCTAAAACTGGTAAAAAATCAAAATGTTCAGCAAAACCACTAAATTCAGAATTTGAATTTTCTTGAGATCCATAATCAATTGTAGCTCCAGCTTTTCCACCAAATATATTT
>CAZNGN010000042.1:0-15502 GCA_964572865.1 uncultured Bacteriovoracaceae bacterium
TTAATGAACTGTTGTTTAATACAACTTGTTTGGCTCCATTCGTTAAGTGGATTTCATAACGAATGTTTGGATAAAGACGGTTCGAAATTGTTCCGTCGAAATGATTATTAGAAAAAATTCCATCTATATCTAAAGTGTTTTTGATATTAGCAGCATCTAAAATATTGATTTCAGCATGTAGTTCATTTGAGTCTTGATTGAAATAAGCAGAATCAAATGATGCCGATGAGCTTGTGTCATTTATGATGCTAGCTCTACCTTGTGCAGTTACCAAAACCCCAGTTGACTGCGTGCCTGGATTTGCAAATACACTTACACCGGGTTTAACTTCTAAGGCAAATTGTGATGGACCATTCGATTGAGTTGAATCTAAGTTGCCAGTATAAGTGCCTGATATATCTTGAATGTGTGACATTTGCTGAGCTTGTTTTTCTCGTTGCCATTCTTCTTGAGTTTTATCTTTTGCACAAGAGATCAGTGTCAGTGTTAAAATCAATAAAAATAGGACTTTCATTTAGTTTCTCCTTTTAAAGATGTAGAATAAATATTTATAAAATCTTCACATGATTTACCAAGTGCTATCATGTGCTTGTTGAGCATGATCCAAATAGATACTTTAGCTTGGTCAAGTGCTATTAATGCATCAAGAAAATTTTGTTGAATAGATAAGTACTGAGCATAATCTATAGTAGAATATCGATAGTTCTTTTTGGCTTCCTCTAAAGATTCTTTAGCCAAATCATAGGCTACTTTTGTAGACTGATAAATTGTTTTAGCGTTTTCGAATTCTTGTAGACTGACAATTGAATTTAATTGTTCTGATTGAATGGCGTCATTTAAGTTTAAAGTAGCCTCTGCCATTTTCGCAGCAGAAAGTTTTCTGTCTGAAAATGATGAAAGCCCAGAAAAGATTGGAATTTGAAGTTGCAAGCCAACACTCCAAGCTGTGTAGTGTGAATCAACCAGATCTGCTTTGCGATACGTATTTCTGCCAATATTACCTAATAAATTTAATTGTGGATAATATTTAGCAAGATCTATGTCGCTCTGATACGAGGCTTGATTGTTTACGACTTTTAGTCTTTCGATTGAAGGTAATTCAGCTGATTTAGTTATTTGAATCGACTGCTCAATCGGAAACTCTGCTATTTCATTATCTAAATTTATGGAAGGCTGATCTAAAGCGTTTACAGTTTTAGCTAAGTTAGAAGTTAATGTTAAAAGATCGCTTTTAGCTTGCGAAATTTTAGGACTTAGTAATGCTAAAACTGTTTTAGATTGCAATAAATCTAAGGTTTGCGATCTTCCAATGCGTTGTCTTTTTTCAGTAAGAGATAAACTTTCTTTGTCGATTTTTTCAACTTCAAGTAGCGCATCTAGCTTACGCTTTGCTTGAAGTGTATTCAAATAAGAACTAATTGTGTTTGAACCAACTGATCGTTTCAATTCTTCAAGTTTTAATTCTTCTACAGATTGATTCAGGTCAGTATATTTATAAGCTGCCCAGATGGCGCCACCACGATACAGTGGTTGTAAAAGAGAAAGTTGTGCAGAATAAAAATTATAAGCATCACCTCCAAATGGAGCGCTACCGGTTAATGCTACAGAGTCTTTTTTATAACTAGCAGAAAGAGTGCCGTCCACTTTTGGAAACGCAGCTGCAATTGCAGAAGAATAAGATTCATTTGCTTCTATTAATTTTTGTTTTTGAATTAAAATCTGATTATCATTTGCATAAGATTTATCAACCGCTTCTTTTAAAGTGATTGCATGACCGGTTGAGCTGAAAAATAATATCAATAAACTAAAGCGAATCATGTAACTGCCTCGCTTTGCTTAAGTTTTATCACTTTTTTAAATTTATTTTTGAGCTTATCAAACAACAAGTAAACACATGGAACTATATAAAGTGTTAGCGTAGTAGAAACTAAAACGCCTCCGATTACGCCAATCGCCATTGGCACTCTGGTCTCTGCACCAGGTCCAAACGAAAGGGCAGGTGGAATAGAACCAACGATAGTAGCGATTGATGTCATCAAAATAGGACGCAATCGAATGGGGCATGCTTTTAATAATGAATTTTTAGCATCAAGCTTATCATGTTCTTTCACTTGATTTGTAAACTCAACAAGAAGAATTGAGTTCTTTTTCACAATTCCCATTAATAAAATTAATCCAATAAAACTGTAAATATTGAGTGAATTTTTAGTAAGCCATAAGGCCAATGCGGCACCTGAAATACTAAAGGGAAGTGCCATCAAAACGCTAATTGGATCTAAGAAACTATTAAACTGTGAAGCTAACACCATATAGGCAACTATAATGCCCATGAGGAGTGCGAAATTTAAGTCACTGAAAGATTCTTTCATTGTTTGTGCACTACCACTCATTACGGCATGGTATCCTTCAGGTAAAACTTCTTTCGCAATTTTCATTGCTTGTTCCATAGCTAATGCTTGTGACTTACCAGTTTTAATGTTTGCAAAAATATTTACAGCTCTTTCTCTATCTAGGCGTGCAATTTGTTGTAAGCTTGGTTTTTCTACTATATCGACTACTTCTGAAAGAGAAACAAGTTCACCGCGATTGTTTCTAACATAAATTTGTTTAATTTGATCTGACTTCAAGCGCTCATCTAATTCAAGACGGGTGCGAATATCATATCTTCTTCCGCCAGATTGATAGCGGCCAGCAATAACTCCGCCAACTAATATATTAATTGTTTGAGCAATTTCACGTATACTTACACCGCGTAATGCCGCTTTAGTACGATTCGGATATATTCTGACTTCAGGTTTTCCTAATAAAAAGTCTGAGTCAATGTCACTAACCAAATCAGTTTTTTCTAATTTTTCCATAATGATTTTTGAATAATCTGCTAGTTTATCAAAATCAGGTCCGCGTACAGAAAACTCAACTGGAAAGCCACGTGAAGCTGAAAAGCCACGCATTGAAAGATCTTGCATTGCAATTTTTAAGTCTTTGTATTTTGAATATTTTTTACGAATGAAGTTCATCATGTCTTGCTGTGAGAACTCGTGTGTTTCTTTTTCTCTAATACCGCGTTCGCCCTTTGGTTTCATAGTTATGAAGATGATACCAGAATTTACTTCACCACCGCCGAGTCCACCAACAGCTGAATACATTCTTAAAACTTCAGGTTCTTTTCTTAATTCATTTTCTACTTCAATAAAACGAGTATTGGTATACGCTAAAGAAGAGTCAGTGGGAGTCTGTATTCGAACTAAGAATATACTTTGATCTTGTGCTGGTACAAATTCCTTATTTATGAAAGAAAAAGTCTTCATCGATAAAATAAAAAATATTATAGAAGCAAGCACGGTTTTAAATGGATGCTCTACAATTACTTTTAATGTGCGCGCATAAAATTGTGATGACTTATGAAACATTGATTCAACCCATTTTCCGAACTTTGTAGTTCTCTCAGATGCTTCAACAAATTGGGAACAGCGCATGGGAGTTAGTGTAAGTGCTTCTAGAAGTGAAATCGCAACAGCAACTGTCATGGTAACGCCAAATTGATAAAAGAATTTACCAATTACACCTCGCATGAAAGCTACTGGAAGAAAGATTGCGATGATTGAAATAGTGGCTGCGATAGCTGCAAACGTAATTTCTTTAGAGCCATTTAAAGCTGCGTCCATTCTGGATTTGCCCATTTCACGATGTCGAACGATATTTTCTAGTACCATGATGGCATCATCGACAACAATACCGATGGCTAAGCTTAATCCTAAAAGTGTGAATGTATTTAAAGTGAATCCTGCAAACTTTAAAATTATAAATGCGCCAACAATCGAAGTTGGTAGTGCCATTAAAACGTTAACAGTAGAAGTCCATGATCCTAAGAACGCCCAACAAACGAGAGCTGTTAACAATGCAGACAACAAGAGTGTAAAATTTAATTCACCTACTGAATCTTCAATAAATCTTGTTGTGTCAAAGTTTAGTTCTACATGCATTCCTTTGGGTAAGGAGGGTTGAATCTCAGCCATTTTAGCTTTTACTGCTTTTGCTACTGCCACTGCGTTTGTGCCTCGTTGTTTTCGAATTCCTAAACCAACAGCAGGAATGCCATTAAATCTCGACAGTCTTCTGATTTCACCAACACCTTCTTCGATTCGAGAAACAGATTTTAATCGAATAGGATTATAATTTGGTTTACCTCCACGAGAATTTACAATTATATTTTGAAAATCTTCTAATTGTTGAGCTTCTCCTATCGTACGTACATTGTATTCACGTCGATCCGTTTCAAGCTGACCCGCGGGTAGTTCGATGTGTTCATTTTGAAACGTGCTGACAACGTCACCAGCTGTAAGTTCATACTTATTTAAATCTTTACTTTTGAGCCATACACGTAAGGCAGGATCTACATAGCCACCTAAAAACACTTCGCCGACACCAGGAACAGTTGTAAAGTGATCTTTTAAATGATCCCGAACAAACATCATGAGTTCACGTAAATTTCCATCATCGCGAGTAGCTGTTAACCATAAGATAGGTTGGTCTTCAGGATTTGTTTTAGTAAGTGTGGGAGGATCCATGTCGCGAGGCAGATTTTTTTGAACTTGAGCAATTTTGGTTTGAACTTCTTGTAGAGCTGCATCGATATTTTGATTTAAATCAAATTCAATCGTTATTGTAGCAGCACCATAACGTGAATAAGATGAAATGCTTCGCACACCTTGTACTGTCATTACCGTATCTTCAATGGTGTCAACGATGTCTTGTTCCATTACTTCAGGGGCAGCTCCTTCGTATGTTACAGAAACTGTAATAACTGGAAAATCAACATCGGGCATTTGACTAATTCCCATGCCCTTAAATGAAATATAGCCAAAAATAATAAGGCCAAACATTAACATCCATGCAAAAACTGGTTTACGAATTGAAACTTCTGAAATGCTCATGTTGAAATTACTTTCTCTAAAAGTTCAAACCCGTGAAGTAGTTTTAGTTTTTCTTCAGAATTTAGTAGATTAAATTTTTTGGTAAATTGTTCGACAGAAATAGAGCGAATCGATTGAATTTGATTTTTTCCTTTTGATGTCAGAGTGATCACAATTTGTCTACGATCACATTTTTCTTTTGAATTCTTCTTTTGAATTGGACGCGTTCTACTGATGTATTCTTTTGTTTCTAATTGGTCTAATAATCGTGACATTGCTGGATTACTAACTCCGATCATTTCAGCAAGTTTTGATGTTGAAGTAATTCCTTTATCGATTTGAATCAGAACTCTAGACTGCATTAATGATAAACCTTTGGGAATATGTGAACGCATCTCAAAGCGAATGGCCCACATGCTTTTAGGAATGATATCCATGAAGTTTTCAGCTAGCTTTATATTTGGCATGGAGCCAACATGGCAGAATTACTTAACATTGACAATAGTTAACATTGTTAACTAATTTGCTTGTCAAACGTCTATATATATAGATAGAAATGCTATCAATGAAATACAATTTACCAATTCTACTATTGAGTATCATTCTCGGATCTACTTTATTGTCTTGTAAGACTTATAAAGATCCAAAAAAAGACATTCAAGGATATGAAGCACCTAAAGATTACACTGTCGATGAATTAAAAAAACATTATCTAGCCATGGGCTTTGATCATCAAATCGAGTTTGAAAAACTCACGATTGCAAAAGAAACTGTAACCAATGCACAGCTAAATCTTTTGCCACACTTAGGTGTTAGTTTTGCTTTTAATTTCATTGGAGTGACTACGTTTAATCCGATTATGTTGGTAAAATCAATCGGAACTCTTGCTCCTTTTTTGTTTCCGAATAGTTGGATCAAAGTATCTGAAAAAAATCATGCGTACGAAGCGCAAAAATTTGCATTAAATATTGTAGATCAAGATGCAATTCAGTTAATCGATAGTTATGCTTATAATTATTTTCGTGATAAAAAATTATTTCAATTAATTAATCAGCACGTTGATAATGTTAGAGAGATAAGTGAACAAATTAAAATTAAAGAAGAAATGGGTTTATTGCCTACAGGAACGTATGATCAATTTCAAACCATTACAACGCAAAATGAACAAACGAAAATATCAGCAATAAACGTATTAATAGCTGATTTGAAAGCCATTGCACTTGTAGCCGGATTTAGAAATGATGATGCAATCATAAATGTAATTGAAGATACTGATTCTATTGATAATGCTTATAATGAAGAATTATTAACCCAAGAACAATTCTCTCTTTGTAGTTTAGAGAGTTCACTTGAAATTAAGCAAATCAATGAACTCATTGAGGTAGCCATTCAACAATCAAAAGAACGAAATTGGAATTGGATCGATCCATCTGGAGATGGCTCAGGTTTGATAGGAGCAGGATTGCCTTCTTATATTAATATTGGATTACATAATGTAGATTTAGTGCGCACACAAAAAGAAAAATTAGTCGCACATATTAATGCTGAAACTAAAAATTTGTGGAATGAAATTAACCAAAATAAAGCTTCATTTGATTTACTGACAAATTTAAGAAAAACTCAATTAAGTAGAGTTGAACAAGCTAAAACTCAAATTGAATTGGGCACACTAATATCTCCCCTTGATTATTACACGCTGTTGCAAAGTCAAGTTCAAGCTGAGCTACAATACTTAAATGTGAAATATACTTTTTTAGTTAATCACTCAAAGTACCATCGATATTTATTAGACAAGCAATAAAACGGTAAAAATTTCCTATCAAACGAATATTCATTAGATCAGTTGGTTCTCTAACTTGTGTTTTCATTTTATAATGTGAAAAGGCGTAAACGGTTCAATCAATCGAGGGGAAAATGAATAAAACAATTTTAATTTTAACTTTATCACTTTTATCAATGAATAGCTTTGCAGGAGACAAACCACTTTATCCAACTTTAATTTCTCCAGCAATTATTAATGTCACTGAAACAGGAATGAAGATCGATCCTGCACAAGAAGCGTTTTATAATTTAATTAAAACACAAGATCATGAAACATACACTTCGACTGTTGATAAAAGCTTTATTCAAGTAAACAAAAAAGACGGAAAAATTACTGATATTTTAGAAAATCAACAAAACAGCTCAAAACTTGGCCAAATTATAAACGTTGATTCAAGTGGAAAACTTTCATCTTTAACAAGATGTGATAGCAGCACAAATGAGTGTATTACTTTTAACAATAAAATATGCACAGGCTTAAATGGTTTTGATAAAAAACTGGCAGCTTGTACAGATTTTATAAAACTTACTGGTGATTTGTCTGAGCAATTGCGTGCAAAAGAAATGAGAAAAATTGAAGATAAAAACATCGATATGCTTAATGATGCAGTAAGTGAAGCGAAAAAAATTGATTCAAAAGCTTCAAAGTTTAATGGTAGATTTGTTTTGGTTGGTTTTAAACACAATAAAGGATCTCTAGATAAGTACGAAGACAACTTAGATTTACTTCATAAATTAATTGATATTCAAAAGCGTTGTGACTCATTAAGAGCAGATGGTTATCTTTCTAAACAAGATGACGATTTTAAGTCTAGCAAAAGCAAAGATAAGTCGAGCGCTAAAGAAGCTAAATAACTTAGGCTTTAATCTTTTTCATTTCAGGATCGTATAATGGACGCAATGAAACGCTGGCAGGATATAGTTTGCCATTGATTTCAACTTCCCATTTTCCTTCTTTTAAGTAAGCCGGATTGATTGGCTCTCCTGCTTCAACCATCGCAAGTCCTACAGCTCCACCCAAAGTGTGTCCATAAGAACCTGCTCTAACGTAGCCAATCATCTTGCCGTTACGATAGAGAACTTCAGCATGATATAAAAGTGGCTCAGGATCTTTAACAAAAACTTGAACCAATCTGCGTGTGAGAGGGTTTGCTTTTTGTTTTACTGCTTCAGTTTTTCCGACAAATGATGGTTTGTTTAAGTCTACAGCAAAACCTAATCCTGTTTCGTATACGTTGTCAGTGTTGTCGATGTCGTGACCGTAGTCGCGATAACCTTTTTCCATACGAAGAGAAGCTAATGCTTTTAAGCCTGCATGTTTTAATCCGAAGTTTTTTCCGGCTTCGACAATTTTATCATAAACGTGAACAGCTTGTTCGGCAGGAATGTACAATTCATATCCCAATTCACCTAAGTATGTGATTCGAATACAAAGAACTCTTGCAAAACCTATATCGATTTCTTTTGCCGCTCTAAATGGAAATGCCTCATTCGACATATCAGTTGTAGTGAGTGATTGTAATAACTCACGAGAGCGAGGACCTTGTAAATTTAATTGACCGTATCCAGAAGTAACGTCAGTTACGAATGCGTGTGCCCCATCTGGAATATGTCGGTTCATCCAAGTTTCGGCGTGACGTAATTGTGTGTCAGTGACTACTACAAAATATTTATCGTCTTTTAATTTTGTCACAGTTAAGTCTGCTTCCAATAATCCTTTTTCGTTTAGCCATTGGGTATATGTAATCATACCAGTTTCAGCTTCGACGTTATTTGCTGAAATGTTATTTAAAACTTTTCCAGCATCGCGTCCTTGCACTAAAAATTTACACATGAACGACATGTCCATGACAATGACACCTTCACGAGCTGCATTGTGTTCTTCTTGCCAGTAGTTCCACCAATGTTGTCTTCCCCAAGAATATTTTTCTACTTTTGCTTCAGCGGGTGTTGGAGCGTACCAATCTGCACCTTCCCAACCACTCACATCTTTAAAATATGCGCCAGCTTGAGCTAAACGATCATGAAAAGGAGATTTCTTTGCACCACGAGCTGTGTGTGGTGATTTGGTTGGATAATGACATTGATAAACGTTTCCTAACATCTCAACTGTGCGTGATCTGCGATAATCTGGGTTTGCTTGGTATTTAAGCAATCGATCGATGTTCATTCCGGTAACATCAACAGTAGGAGTGCCGTTCATTATCCATTCAGCAACCACTTTACCCATACCGCCGCCGGTTAAAATTCCAATAGAATTTAATCCTGCTGCAACGAAATAATTTTTCAATTCTGGAGCTTCACCTACAATAGGTCTAAGATCTGGAGTAAAGCTTTCAGGACCACAGAAGAATTTTTTAATTCCTAATTTCAGAGACATCGGAACACGATTCATTGCTTTTTCTAAATAAGGCCCCATTCGTTCCCAATCTGGTTGAATTTCGCCGAATGAAAAATCTTGTGGAATTCCTTCAATCATCCACGGAGCACATTTTGGTTCAAACATTCCAATCATTAAACCGCCCACTTCTTCGCGGTAATATCCGTAAGAAGAAGGATCTTCTAGCACTGGCCAGTTTGGTGAAATTTCTTTTGATTCTTCGGTGATGAGGTAATAGTGCTCGGCTGCTTGGTTTGGAATGTTCACTCCAGCCATTTCACCAAATTGACGAGCCCACATTCCTGCGCAGTTCACAACGTATTCTGCTTGAATGTCGCCCATCGTGGTGCGCACGCCTGTGACTCTGCCATTTTTTTGTATAATTCCTGTAGCAGCAATTTCTTCAATGATGCGAGCGCCTTGCATGCGCGCACCTTTTGCCAGTGCCATTGTCACATCAACTGGATTTACTCTTCCGTCTTCTTTAACGTAGAAGCCTGCTAAAATGTCATCTGTTTTTGCAATTGGAAATAAATCAGCAACTTCTTTAGGAGAAATTTCTTGAACATCTACTCCGCAAAATCGATTGAATGTAGAAACTCGTCTGTATTCTTCAAGGCGATCTTTGTCTGTTGCAACTTCGATAAATCCAACCGGTTTAAATCCGGTAGCTTGTCCTGTTTCTTTTTCTAATTCAGAATATAACTTGCGTGTATACTTTCTCATTTCTGTAGAAGTTTCAGAGGTTGAACCAAATGTAACCATCAAGCCAGCTGCGTGCCACGTAGTGCCTGAAGTAATTCGATCGCGCTCTAAAAGAACGACGTCTTTCCAACCCGCATGTGCCAAGTGGTAGGCAATAGATGTACCGATAATTCCTCCACCAACAATTACTACTCTGGCATGAGAAGGGATTGGGGAATGAAACTGAGCGCTTGAATTCGACATAAGTACTCCAAATGATTTTATTTTTTTGAGTGAAATATAGAACTTATTGGTTTGGGTAGTCAATCAGAAGCTAGCCCAAGAAACGCCGCGTTATTAAATATAATATGTGTTCTACCGATAATATGTATACATGGAACTTAGGACCTTTATTCATGACGTTTTAAATAAGATCACCATTGCACAAGGAATGCTTCAATCCGGCATTAAACTTTTAAAAGATGAAAATGCAGATAAAGCTTTAGCGATTCAGAAATTTGAAAAAGCACTAAATTCAATTTTTGCTCTATCTGAAATCGTTCAAAAATTTAGATCAGAACAATCTTATTCTCAGCAAAATACACCGGAGGAAAAATGAGCGAACCGTATGTATTGGTAGTAGATGATGAGGTTGAGATTGCTGAATTAGTAGCGGAAGAGATTAAAGTGAAGGGAATGAGCGCAATTGTGTGCTCAAACGGTAAAGATGCATTAGAAAAAATTCAAGCTAACAATCCAAAGGTAATCGTATCAGATTATAATATGCCAGGATTAGATGGATTAGAGTTATTGCGATTTATAGGTGATTTAAAATTAAAAATTCCAGTGATTTGGATAACAGGACACGCAGACCAAAAAATTTATAAAGAAGCATGGAGAATGGGTGTGCATGAATTTATTACAAAACCATTTGATGTAACAGAAGTTGCAGATCACGTAAAAGTAGCATTTGATTTGAAACCAGAGTCAATGTTTGAACGAAGACCAAAATTCATGAACGACAAGCATTTTAAACATTTAGAGATCGATATGGAAATTGAATTATTTAATAAACTTAAAAATCAATGTCTAAAAGATAATATCTCAATGAGTCGATTCATTACATCGTTATTGGCACATATTTTAAATGAAGAATAATTTAAAATAAAAAACAATTAAAAAATAATTATGCTGCTTTTTGAGAGTTCGGATTTTTATTTTGTCCTACGCCAACTTCTTTAAGAGGCATTCGAAAAGTAAAAGTTGCATTTGGACGATTCGATTCTACAAACAACTTTCCACCATGCTCTTCAATAATTTTAGAAGAAATAGAAAGCCCCAAGCCAGTACCTTTACCTACTTTTTTGGTTGTGTAAAAAGGTTGAAATATTTTATTTGCCGTTTCTTGTGTAATCGCTGGACCAGAGTCGATCACTCGAACACACACATTTGGGTTCGAATTTAAATTGTCAACATATGTTTCAACTATGATCCATTTGTCGGGCAAATCAGAAATTGCGTCATATGCATTGTTTAATAAATTAGTTAAAACTTGTTCGATTTGAATCGGGGAACAAAAAATGTGTAAACTTGGATCAATTACAGATTGAACTTCTACTCCTAATTTTTTAAAGCGTTCTCGGGATAATTCAATCACTTCATCAAAGAGCTTTTGTATAGAGATAGTTTCTTTTTGGGTTCCGTCATCAAACCGAGATTGATTTTTAAGACCCCTAACAATTTTTGCAATTCTTTCAGTAGTGCTTTTAACTTTTTCTACATGTGGAAGAAAATCATTCGGATTTACACTGCCACGTTTTAATAATGTTAACATATTTTGACTTTTGCCAGCAATGATTGCGAGTGGGTTATTGATTTCATGCGCAATGCCTGAGGCCATTTCACCTAATGATGCTAACTTAGATGATTGAATCACTTGCTCTGTTCGATATTTAACTTCATTTTCTAAATTTGAATTTATAGATTGAAGAGTCTCTTTGTGCTTTTTTTCTGTTTCAATATAATTTTTAAATGATAGGCGCACCTTTTCAAGCGTTTGACCAATTTTAGATATTTCATCTTCATTGTTCCACTGAAATTGGTCCTCTAAATTTAAATTATCAATCTCACGTGCTTGTGAATTTAATATTTCTAACTTTGAAACTACTTTTGTTTTCATGAAATAAGCGATGATTAAACCACCCAAAGAAGTAGCAAATAGCAACTCAATGGTTCTAAAAATAAATTGATTTAAGTTACCGCTATCTAAATTAGCTTCGGTATAAAAAATGTCGATCGAGCCAATTGTCTTATCTGAATGCATAATAGGTGAAGAAAGTTTATTAAACGATTTTATGTTGAGTTCAGATTTAGTGTCAGTAGTAAAAAACAAATTCTTGTTTTGATCGTAAACATCAATTCTTGATAAGTTTTTACTTGATTGATGAATAGTAATTTGTTTTCGAATATTATCGATTGAGAGGTCCCATAACGGTTCAGAAATTGATTGCGAAATAAGCTCAATGTCACTTTTTAATAAATTGACTTCGTTTTTAATATTTTGATTATGTAAATAATAATAATCAAAAACAGATAGAATAAACAAAGGTATGATAATCGAATTGAGTATTACGATTAATATTTTGTTTTGTAATCTCATAATAACTTTTCGGAATATTTGAAGATAAATTTGCTAGGAAATAATTACCTATAGAACAGAAAGCGAGTGAATTGTATAATTAGGATATGTTAACTAAGTTTTCGTTTTTAATAGTGATTTTATTTTCTTTTTCAATTTATGCAGATGAAACTTTTATTGTCTCATATGATCCTTGGTGCCCACATACATGTGAAAAAGGAGCAAAATTAGAAGGTGTTTATATAGATGCAATTAAAACAATCTATACAAATAGTGGGTTTAATCCTGCTTTTCAACAAATCAACTGGTCTAGAGCTCTTGAAGAAACAAGAATTGGAAAGTCATCAGCTGTAGCTGGGGCTTTAAAGGCAGATGCACCAGATTTTATTTTTGGAAAACTTTCAATTAACAATCAACATTCATGCTTTTATGTAAAATCAAACAGTAAATGGAGTTACAAGGGTGTAGCTTCGTTAAAGTCTAAGAAAGTTGGTTCTGTTCAAAATTATACTTATGGTGAGCCATTTGATTCTGCAACTAAAGCAGAGTTGAAAGATGTTACTGATGAAATTTCAGGTGAAGACACAGCAATGAGATTGTTGCAGAAGCTTTTATTAGGACGTAATGAGATCATTATAGAAGATGAATCTGTCGTCAGCTATACAATTCAAAAAATGAAAACAGCAGGAATAAAAGAAGTAGATCAAATTAAAAATGCAGGTTGCTTAAGTGCTGTACCATTATTTGTGGCATTTTCTCCTAAGATATCAAATTCTAAAAAGCTCCTTGAAATTTGGGAAAACGGTATTCAAAAATTGAAAAATAGTGGAGAATTAGATCGTATATTTAAAAAATACGGCCTTAAAACAAAATGAAAAAGAAAATATTAGTAGTCGATGATGAACCAGATTTGGTTGATATATTAAGTTTTGAATTAAGTGATCAATATGACGTTACAACAGCATTTTCAGGCGATGAAGCCTTAGACTTGTTAGTAAAGAATAATTTTGATGTAGTTTTGTCTGACGTGAATATGCCTAAAATGGACGGACTTGAAATGTTGAAACAGTTATATCAAAAAGAAATTAAAGTTCCTGTAATATTTATTACTGCTTTTTCAGATTTTGATAAACTAACTAAGGCTTGGCAGATTGGTGCTTTTGACTTTTTAGATAAACCTGTAGATTTTGAGAAAATGAAATCAATTATGTTTAAAGCAATCAATACAGATCGAAATGAGTTAGGTGTTCGAAAATCAGAATTAACGGAAGCAAAAATGATTGAATACTCTAAAGAAGCTAAAAAACGTGGAATGAGTATTAGAGATTATATTTTTAGTTTGTAAACTTACTAATACTCACTCAAACGTTCTATTGTTTTCAAATATACTAAAAGGCAGCTCCAAAAGATAAGCCGAGAGTAACTGCCACTTTGCCGGCAACTAAAAAGTAGGGAGCAGCTCTAAATAAAAATCCACCATCTCCACGGTATTCATAACCACCACCTACAACAGCAAAAGCACCAGTGCCACTGACTGATCCAAAGCTATCAATTTTTGCAGTGATATTATAAATATCTAATCCGCCTGAAATAAATCCGCGGTGATTGTTTGGTGAAAAATAATAGTTAACATAAACAGGAATTAAAACTATAGATGCACTTACTCCTGCAGCGCTTGCGCTATATGCGCTAAGTCCGAGACCTAATCCCAAACTGTCTGACAGAGACTTATCATAATTTAAACTATATAATCCTCCACGACCAAGTATTTCTAACGATAGGGCGCTTGATCTTTCGAGAGATACTGGTTTTTTAAAGCTATGTTCAGTTGAATCGTTATTAGATTGTTCAGTCGGTACAGAAGGAGCAGCAGGCGCAGGTGCTGGAGCTGCTTTTTTAGCTGTATTTGCTGCATTTGCATTCAAAATGAGTGCAAGTAAACCAAAGCTTATTATGAGTGTTTTCTTCATGAAAGATTCCTCCTAGATTAATAATAACTTGAAAGAATTAATTTTAGTTTCAAAATGAAATAGTCTCAAATGAAATCAAGTGGTTACTCATTATATAAATACTAGGCAAAAAAAGCCCTACTGTTCGCTTTAGTGAATAGTCAATGATACCGATAAAGCATTATAGGTAAATGAAATGAAAAAATATATTTTTACTATATTGTTGATCGCCTTTGCTGCATTTTTTAGTGTAAATACACATGCGTCTACTAAAAAATCAATAAAGAAAAAAAATGTAACATCTAGAAAGCCTGCTCAAGCACAAGAATGGCCTGTTACAAATTGTAGAATTTTAGTTGAGAAACAAAATCATGCAGGTGAGTTTAAACCAAAGATTATATATTTATATGCAAAATCGAAAAAAAGATGTGACGAGCAAGTTGTAATTCAAAAAAATGCTCATGAAGCTTGGATTGGCAAAGATGTTGCTGTTCGTAGTGAGTATAAAGAATCAAAATGAAAAATGATGCCCTAATAAGCTAGGAATCATTACTACACCAATTAAAATCAAATATTGAATAAGTAAAGCTGAATAAACTAATTTTAAATTACGCAATTCAATTTTAAGTTTTGTTAAAAAAGCAAAAGACATAAAAACGAAAGGGAACATTAATGAGCGCATCATATAAATGTGATGGTATGAATGATTTCTCATAAAGATATGCCAACCAAAAGCAGCAAAAAATATAAATATTAGAAGAGGTTTGATCGAAGCTAAATTCTTAATTAAAGCTGAAGGTTTAAACTTCGGAATGAAAATTAATAAAAGTAATAAAAATAAAAATCCAAAAAGATAAAAGCTTCGCCAAAGTATTTTTAATAAATGTATTAAAAAATGGTAACTAGATTCAAAACCGGTTCTAAAAATAAATATTTGTATTGCATCTGCTTTGGTTGCTTGCCATGAACCTAGATAGAGTTTATTTTGAAATAGTTTTAAGCTCAACGCAAAAGCTCCGACAATAAAAAAAACGAGAATTGTATTTATGATGTTTTTATTTTTATCAGATTCAGTTGAGAAAAAATAAATTGCGCCTAAAGACCAGAAAACAGCTGA
>CAZNGN010000043.1:0-15098 GCA_964572865.1 uncultured Bacteriovoracaceae bacterium
GCGTTGTTTTACCGTGGTCTACGTGACCGATGGTTCCGATATTACAATGCGGTTTAGAACGATCAAATTTCTCTTTAGACATATTCTCTCCTATTTAATTTTTTGATGTTGAAAAATGTATACTAGATTCAAAAGCGTGTGACAACTTTTTCAGCAATATTTGGCGGAACATCGGCATAAAAGGATGGTTCCATAGAATAACTAGCCCGACCTTGGCTCATAGAACGCAATTTCGTTGAATATCCAAACATTTCAGAAAGAGGTACTTGTGCTTTAATGGCTTGAACATTACCACGAGGTGCCATACTTAATATTTGTCCCCTACGTGCGTTAAGGTCTCCGATGATATCGCCCATATATTCATCAGGGCAAACAACTTCAGTCGACATCATTGGTTCTAACAATTGGCCACCAGCCAATCTACATGCTTCTTTAAACGCCATAGAAGCAGCAATACGATACGACATTTCATTTGAATCGGTCTCATTAAATGATCCATCCACCAATCTTGCTTTAAAATCTACAACAGGATAGCCTGAATACATACCGCTCGTCATGGTATCACGAATTCCTTTATCAATTGCAGGAATATATTCTTTTGGAATAAGGGGAATTGGCATATTAGGAAGTGCATTTTCAAAAACATAACCTTTGCCGCGCTCAAGTGGTTCAATTTCAATCCAACAGTGACCGACCATATTTTTTCCACCTGTTTGTTTAATGAATTTTCCTTCAGCTTTTGCCTTCTTTAATATGGATTCTTTGTATTGAACTTGAGGAGATCCTACATTTGCCTCAACTTTAAATTCGCGAAGCAATCGATCAACAATAATTTCTAAATGAAGTTCACCCATTCCTGAAATAATTGTTTGCCCAGATTCTTCATCAATACGAACTCGAAATGATGGATCTTCAGTAGCTAATCTTTGCAATGAAGTTCCTAATTTATCTTGGTCTGCGGTTGTTTTAGGTTCTATTGCAATACTAATTACTGGTTCTGGAAATTCCATTTTTTCTAATAAAATTGGATTTTTTTCATCACATAAAGTTTCACCAGTAATGCTTAATTTTAAACCTACAGCAGCTGCAATATCGCCGGCATTTACTTCATTAATTTCTTCTCGTTTGTTTGCATGCATGAGAAGCAGTCTCATTACTCTTTCTTTTTTTTCTTTAGTGGGATTATAAACTTGTTGCCCAATCGTGAGATGTCCAGAATAAACTCTAAAATATGTAAGCTGTCCAACGAACGGATCGGTCATGATTTTAAATACCAATGCTGAAAAAGGCTCTTTTACATCGGGTTTTCGTTTTAATTCTTTTTCATTGTCTTTTACATCGTGCCCAGTAACTCCGCCGATATCAATTGGAGATGGCAATAAGTTAACAACTGCATCAAGCAATGGCTGAACACCTTTATTTTTAAAAGAAGAACCGCAAAGAACAGGAATAATTCCAATTTTAATACAAGCAGTTCTTGCAGCTTTATAAATATCAGTTGGAGTCAAATTTTCTCCACCTAAATATTTATTCATAAAACTTTCATCATACTCTGCGATTGATTCTAAAAGTGAATCACGAAATAGCTTTGCATCTTCTTGGTATTCATCTGGAATTTCAATAGTATCAAAAGAAGCACCTAGATCTTCACTATTCCATCGAATTGCTTTCATTGAAACTAAATCAATTACTCCAGCAAATTCATTTTCAGCACCAAGTGGTAATTGAAAAGGAACAGGATTGGCTCCTAATTTTTTTCTCATTTGTTCAAGACAAGAGTGAAAGTCAGCTCCAACGCGATCCATTTTATTTATGAATGCAACTCTAGGAACTTTATATTTATTAGCCTGACGCCAAACAGTTTCAGATTGAGGTTCAACTCCACCAACTGCACAAAATACAGCTACTGCACCATCTAGAACTCGCAACGATCTTTCTACTTCAATAGTAAAATCAACGTGCCCAGGTGTATCGATGATATTAATTCTATGCTCTTTCCAATAACAAGTAGTTGCAGCAGAAGTAATTGTAATACCACGCTCTTGTTCTTGTGGCATCCAATCCATGGTTGCAGTACCTTCATGTACTTCACCAATTTTATGAGTTTTTCCGGTGTAATAAAGTATTCGTTCTGTAGTTGTAGTTTTGCCCGCATCGATATGTGCCATAATGCCAATATTGCGAGTCATTTCTAAAGATGTTTTGCTCATATTGCTTCTCTAGTCGTATGAGAAAAGTTTAATTTTATTTTGAGATGCGAGCAAGACGAGGAATAAAATTTTTTACGACTAAAATGTATAAGTAATACTTTGCAGGAGTAAAAAAATTTATGACGAAGTATTGCGAAGTAAATCGAAATAAAATTACCAGCGATAGTGGGCGAATGCCTTGTTGGCTTCTGCCATTTTATGCACATCTTCACGTTTCTTAATCGCTCCGCCGCGATTTGCTAAAACGTCCATAACTTCAGCTGCTAATTTCTCTTCAATAGATTTTTCAGCGCGAAGTCTAGAATATTCAATTAACCAACGAATTGCTAACGATTGCTTACGAGCAGGTTTAACTTCAACTGGAACTTGATAAGTAGCTCCACCAACTCTGCGAGATTTAACTTCTAACATTGGTTTCAAATTTTCTAATGCTTTTTTAAATCCTTTCACAGGATCATCATTTGTTTTTTGTTGAATTAAATCTAGTGATTTATAAAACGCATTTTCAGCAACAGATTTTTCACCATCATACATTAAGCAGTTGATGAATTTTGCAATAACCAAATCATTGAATTTTGGATCTGGAATAATATCTCTTTTAGCGATTACTTTTTTTCTTCCCATTTTATTTCCTTATTTCTTATTGAGCTTTTGCTGCTTTTTTAGCGCCGTATTTTGAACGACTTTGTTTACGATTTGCTACGCCTTGAGTATCAAGTGTTCCGCGAACTGTATGGTAACGAACACCTGGTAAATCTTTTACCCGGCCACCACGAATCAATACGATCGAGTGTTCTTGTAAGTTATGACCAATTCCTGGAATGTAAGATGTAACTTCATATCCATTTGTCAGTCTCACTCTGCATACTTTTCTCAAAGCAGAATTTGGTTTTTTTGGAGTCGTTGTATAAACGCGAACACAAACGCCGCGTTTTTGTGGACATCTTTGTAAAGCAGGAGCTGATGTTTTCCAGCTTTTAGATTGACGTCCTTTACGTACTAATTGATTAATTGTTGGCATTTTTACCTCTTTTTAAATAGTTCCCATTACCTACTAAACTACACCGTGTCAGTCAAGCAGCTCTTATAAAGTTGCTTCATCTATTACAACAGGCGTAATTGTAGGCACATGTGGCTGCTCTACGGCTTCAGCTGTAGCTTCTACAATGATTTTCTTGTATTTAGCTAAACCTGTACCCGCAGGAACGAGCCTTCCCATAATTACGTTTTCTTTCAAGCCCTTAAGATAGTCTACTTTACCTGATATACTTGCTTCAGTAAGAACTTTTGTTGTTTCTTGGAAAGAAGCAGCAGATATAAAGCTTTCAGTAGTTAACGAAGCCTTCGTAATACCCAACAATAATGGTTCAGCTGTCGCTGGAACACCACCTTGGGTCACTACCTTGTTATTTTCACGTTCAAAAGTTGTTTTATCAACTTGTTCGCCTGCTAAAAAGATCGTATCGCCCACGTCTTGAACTTTTACTTTTCTCAACATTTGACGAACGATTACTTCAATGTGGCGATCGTTGATCTTCACACCTTGTAAACGGTAAACTTCTTGAATTTCATCCACTAGGTATTTTGAAAGGGCTTTTTCGCCTTTAACTCTTAAAATATCGTGTGGATTGATTGGGCCGTCCATTAAAGGCTCACCGGCTTTAACGTAATCACCTTCATTGACTGCTAAGTGCTTACCTTTACCGATTAAGTATTCTTTTGCTTCACCAACTTCAGGTGTAACAACTACTTTTCTCTTACCTTTAGTGTCTTTACCGAAAGTTACAACACCATCAATTTCAGTGATGATTGATGCATCTTTTGGTTTTCTTGCTTCAAATAATTCAGCAACACGAGGAAGACCGCCTGTGATATCCTTTGTTTTTGAAGTTTCTCTGTGGATTTTTGCAATAACATCTCCGGCATTTACCGAATCACCATCAGCAACTACGATGTTAGCTCCCACTGGAATCATATATTGTGCAATTCTTGAAGAACCTTCAATTTTTTGAACCTTACCTGACTCGTCTAAAATTAATACTTTAGGACGTTTATCAGAAGCTTTTGATTCAACAATTACCTTGTGTGACATACCAGTTACTGGGTCAACTTGTTCTTGCATTGTTAAACCTTCTTCGATGTCTTCGAATTTAACAATACCGCTACCTTCAGTAACAATTGGAGTAGAATATGGATCCCACTCAGCAACAAGTTTACCTTTTTCAACCTTATCACCGTCTTTGATGTTTAATTTAGCACCGTAAACGATTTGATATTTCTCACGTTCACGTCCTAAATCATCGATCACTGCTAATTCACCGTTTCGGTTCATAACAGTAAGTGATCCGTCTTTACATTTAACTGTATTCAAGTTCACAAACTTAATACGACCTTTGGTTTTAACTTCTAAGTTAGATTGTTCTGCACGTTTAGATGCAGCACCACCGATGTGGAACGTTCTCATTGTAAGCTGGGTTCCTGGTTCACCGATTGATTGAGCTGCAATTACTCCCACTGCTTCACCAATGTTTGCAATTCGACCGCGAGAAAGATCGCGACCATAGCAAAGTTGGCAAATTCCAGGTGAAGTTTGGCAAGTCATTGGAGAACGAACTTTGATACGATCAAGTCCGGTGTCTTCAATCTTGCGTACAGATTCTTCTGTAATTTCTTCATTAGCTTTTACAATCAACTCACTTGTTACAGGATCGATCACATCATCTAAAGCTACACGACCTAAAATACGATCGCCTAATTTTTCGATAATTTCGCCACCTTCAATCAATGATGATATGTACATACCATCTAAAGTGCCGCAATCGTTTGTAACAACAACAACGTCTTGAGCTACGTCAACTAAACGACGAGTTAAGTAACCAGAGTTAGCTGTTTTCAATGCTGTATCCGCTAATCCTTTACGAGCACCGTGAGTTGAAATGAAGTACTGTAACACGCTTAAGCCTTCGCGGAAGTTTGCTGTAATTGGAGTTTCAATAATTTCACCAGATGGTTTAGCCATCAATCCCCGCATACCAGCTAACTGACGAATTTGAGCGTTACTACCTCTAGCTCCTGAGTCAGCCATCATGAAAATTCCGTTAAATGAAGGTGTAACGATTTCTTCATTATTTGGTCCTTTGATTTTCTGTGTGCTTAATTTTTTCATCATCGCTGATGAAATAACTTCAGAAGTTTGTGCCCAAATGTCGATTACTTTATTGTAACGTTCACCGTCAGTAATTAAACCGTCAATGTATTGATTTTCGATTTCTTGAACTTGAGCATACGCTTTTTGTAAGAAATCTTGCTTTTCTTCAGGAATCAACATGTCTTCTAAACAGATAGAAATACCTGCTTTAGATGCCATTTTAAAACCAGTTGCCATAATTGAGTCAGCTAAAAGAACTGTTTTCTTATTTCCAGCTAAACGGAAACAAGTATCGATTAATTCAGCTAATTGTTTTTTATCCATTACTCTATTGTAAGTATCGAATGGAATTTCAAGTGGAACGATTTCACTTAAAATAACTCTTCCGACAGTGGTTTCTCTTAATTTACCTTGAACTCTACATTTAATTTTTGCTTGTAAAGCTACAGCATCAATACTGTAAGCATAAGAAACTTCAGTTGGTGATGAGAAAACTTTGCCTTCACCTTTAGCAAATGGTCTTTCACGAGTCATGTAGTACAATCCAAGAACGATATCTTGAGAAGGCACGATGATCGGTTTACCGTGTGCTGGTGATAGAATGTTGTTTGTAGACATCATCAATACGCGTGCTTCAATTTGAGCTTCGATTGATAATGGAACGTGAACTGCCATTTGGTCACCGTCAAAGTCAGCGTTGAAAGCTGCGCAAACTAGTGGGTGTAATTGAATCGCTTTACCTTCAATTAATACTGGTTCAAATGCTTGAATACCAAGTCTATGAAGAGTTGGAGCGCGGTTCAAAAGTACAGGATGTTCTTTCACCACTTCATCTAAAATATCCCAAACTTCTTGACGTTGTTTTTCTACCATTTTCTTTGCAGATTTAATGGTTGTAACAAATCCGTATTCAGAAAGTTTGTTATAAATAAATGGTTTAAATAACTCTAAAGCCATTTGTTTTGGAAGACCGCATTGATGTAATTTCAATTCTGGACCAACGACGATAACCGAACGACCAGAATAGTCTACGCGTTTACCTAATAAGTTCTGACGGAAACGGCCTTGCTTACCTTTAAGCATGTCTGAAAGCGAACGCAATGGGCGCTTGCTTGGACCTGTGAATGTTTTGCCTCTGCGGCCGTTATCAAATAATGCATCCACAGATTCTTGCAACATTCTCTTTTCGTTTCGGATGATGATTTCTGGAGCATTGAGTTCCATCAATCTCTTCAAACGATTATTTCTATTGATCACACGACGATATAAATCGTTTAAGTCAGATGTAGCAAATCTGCCACCATCCAATGGAACCAATGGACGTAATTCTGGAGGAATTACTGGAATCACTTGTAACATCATCCATTCAGGACGGTTTCCTGATTCACGGAATGACTCAACTACTTTTAAACGTTTTGCATATTTTGTACGAGAAGCTTCTGAGTTTGTAGCTCTCATTTCTTTACGCAATTGTTTAGCTAATAAATCTAAGTCAATTTTCTTTAGAAGTTCGATGATTGATTCACCACCCATACCTGATGTGAAAACCATTCCATCTTTAATTAATTGATTGTATTTTTCTTCATTGATCATTGTGTTGACTTCAATGCCAGAGTTACCAGAATCAACAATTACATATGCTTCACAATAAAGAATTTTCTCAAGATCTTTTAAAGATAAATCTAAAAGTGCTCCAATGCGAGATGGTAAACTTCTTAAAAACCAAATGTGCGCAACTGGTGAAGCTAATTCAATGTGCCCTAACCGTTCACGACGAACTTTAGATTGAATCACTTCAACTCCACATTTTTCACAAACTACACCACGGTGTTTCATACGTTTGTATTTACCGCAGTTACATTCGTAGTCTTTCACTGGTCCGAAAATTTTCGCACAAAACAATCCGTCCCGTTCAGGTTTAAATGTACGGTAGTTAATTGTTTCTGGCTTTTTCACTTCACCAAATGACCACTCCCGAATCTTTTCTGGAGAAGCTAAGGAAATTTTAATTCCTGTAAAGCTCAATGGATCTTTTGGTTTATCGAAAAAATTTAATAAGTCTTTCACTTTCAGTCTCCTTTTATAGGAAAAAATTCTTAATCTTGTTTATCTTCAATTAATTCAACGTTTAATGCTAAGCTTTGTAATTCTTTTACTAGAACGTTAAACGATTCAGGTAATCCTGGTTCAAGTACGTGCTCACCTTTTACAATAGCTTCGTACATTCTGTTTCTACCTGTAACGTCATCTGATTTAACAGTTATCATTTCTTGTAATGTGTAAGCCGAACCGTAAGCTTCAAGTGCCCACACTTCCATCTCTCCTAAACGCTGACCACCGAATTGAGCTTTACCACCCAATGGCTGTTGCGTAACTAGTGAATATGGTCCAATACTTCTCGCATGAATTTTTTCTTCAACAAGATGGTGAAGTTTTAACATGTACATTACACCAACAGTAACGTCCTCTGAGAAAGCTTCGCCAGTAATACCGTCATAAAGTGTATTTTGACCGCGTTTTTCTAATTCAGCGATATCATAGATTTTATGAATATCTTTTTCAGCAGCGCCATCAAATACTGGAGTCGCAAAGTGAACACCATTTTTCAATTGAATTGCAATTCGTTTCAATTCAGCTTCACTAGCTTTTTCAATGTATTTATCGACTTCTGGTGATGTATAGATTTCTCTGATTAACTTACGTAAGTTTTCAGGTTGGAATTGCTCTAAGTATTTTTCAACTTTACGAGCTAAACCAAATGCTCCCCAACCCAACATTACTTCAAGGATTTGACCAATATTCATACGTGAAGGAACCCCAAGTGGATTCAATACCATATCAACAGGTGTACCATCAGAAAGATATGGCATATCTTCGATTGGAACTACTCTTGAAATAACACCTTTGTTACCGTGACGTCCTGCCATTTTATCGCCCACACTCAATCTACGTTTGATTGCAATGTAAACTTTAACCATTTTAATCACGCCAGGTGCTAATTCATCTCCTCGTTTTAATTTATCCGTTTTTTCTTTGAAAATTGCGCGAACAACATCCATTTTTTCTTTAGAAGCTTTCATGATCTGAGTTACTTCAGACTCTAAGCTTTCTTTAACAGGAATATATCCTAATAGATCAAATGGAATTTCATTTAATTGGACTTTCGTGATTTCTTCGCCTTTTTTCAAAAGCTCAACCGAACCATCTTCACTTAAAAGTTTTCCGGTTGTTTTTTCACCTTCTAGAATTTTAAAGATTTTGCTTTGTACGCTAAAACGTATTGAATCTAATTCAATTTTTTCATCTCTACGAACTTTTGCAATATCTTCTTCGAGAATGCGTTTAGTTCTTTCATCCTGGTCTGTACCTTCACGTGCAAAAACTTGTGCATTAATGATTGTACCGTAAATACCTGATGGAACACGTAAAGAAGTATCGCGTACATCTCCTGCTTTTTCACCGAAGATTGCTCGTAAAAGCTTTTCTTCAGGTGATAACTGTGTTTCACCTTTTGGAGTAACTTTACCAACTAAAATATCTCCTGGTTTTACTTCTGCACCAATACGGATGATACCGCTCTCATCTAGATTTTTAAGAGCTTCTTCACCTACGTTTGGAATATCGCGAGTAATTTCTTCTTTACCTAATTTAGTATCACGTGCAATACATTCAAATTCTTCAATGTGAATCGATGTAAAAGTATCTTTGTGAATTAATTTTTCACTAATTAAGATAGAATCTTCGAAGTTGTAACCTTGCCATGGCATGAATGCGACTAGTATGTTTTGTCCTAGTGCCAAATCGCCGCCATTGGTAGCTGGACCGTCAGCTAAAACATCGCCTGTCTTAACTTTATCGCCCACTTTAACCAATGGTTTTTGATTTACACATGTATTTTGGTTCGATCTTCGATATTTTGTTAAATTATAAATATCTACTTCTGAATCATCTTCTGTTTTAGTGTTAGATCTTCTTACAACAATTTTTGATCCATCAACCATGATGATTTCACCATCATGCTTAGTAAGAACAATTGATCCTGAGTCACGTGCAACCACGCGTTCAATACCTGTTCCAACATAAGGTGCATGAGTTTTAATCAAAGGTACAGCTTGACGTTGCATGTTTGAACCCATGAGTGCTCTATTCGCATCGTCGTGCTCTAAGAATGGAATTAAAGATGCAGCAATAGAAACTAATTGGTTAGGACTTACATCCATTAATTCGATATCTTCTGGATTTACTAAAGCAAACTCACCTTTTCTACGAGAAGGCATAATGCTTGTTCCAAATTTACCGTTCTTTAATACATCGTGATTTACTTGAGCGATGATTTTGTTTTCTTCTTCAGTTGCTGTGAAATATTTAATTTCTTCGCCAACTTTTTTATCGTTTACCATTCTGTATGGAGTTTCGATAAAACCGAAGTCATTTACTCTTGCAAATGTTGATAAAGACGCAATTAATCCAATGTTTGGACCTTCAGGAGTCTCAACCGGACAAATACGACCGTAGTGCGTTGGGTGAACGTCACGAACTTCAAATCCTGCGCGCTCACGAGTCAAACCACCTGGTCCCAATGCTGAAAGTCTTCTTTTGTGAGTGATTTCAGACAATGGATTCGTTTGATCCATAAATTGAGATAATTGGCTTGAGCCAAAGAATTCTTTTACAACAGCAGATACTGGTTTTTGGTTAATTAAATCATGTGGCATTAAGGTTTCAACTTCTTGAATGCTCATACGTTCGCGAATTGCGCGCTCCATACGAACTAATCCAACACGATATTGGTTTTCAATTAATTCACCTACTGCGCGAACACGACGATTTCCTAAATGATCGATGTCATCAATTGTTCCGCGGCCATTGTTTAATTCACATAAATATTTCACAGTTTCCATGATGTCTGACTTAGTTAAAATCGAAACATCTGAAGAAATATTGTTATGTGGGAATTTATAATTCAATTTCAAACGACCAACTTTAGATAAGTCGTATCGGTCTGGATTGAAGAACATATTTTCAAATAACTGACGTGAAGCCTCTAAAGTCGGAGGATCACCTGGACGCATACGTTTATAGATTTCAATTAACGCTTCTTCTGGAGAGTTAATTTTATCTGCAATTAATGTTTCACGAATGAAAGCACCAAAAGTTAAGTTGTCTGTGAAAATAATTTTAAAAGATTTAATTCCGCGTTTATTCAAATCTTTTAAAACTGAATCTGTAATTTCAGAATTACACTCACAAACTACTTCACCGGTTTTCTCATCAATTAAATCTTCTGAGAAAACGCGGCCAACTAATAAGTTTTTAGCAATTTCTAATTTTTTAAGACCAGATTTTTGAATTTTATCTAAAACCGCTTTTGTGAATTTTCTGTTTTTCTTAACAATAGCTTCACCAGTTTTAGGATCATTGATGTCTTCTTCAGCTCTTTGACCTGCTAAGATCTCTAAATCAATTCCTTTGAAATATTTCTCACCATCAAATGTAATGGTTTCGATTTTGTAAAAATAATTCAACAAGTCTTGCGCAGAATATCCTAATGCACGCAATACGATGGTTGCTGGCATTTTTCTCTTACGGTCAATACGCGCAAACAAAATATCTTTATGGTCAAATTCAAAGTCTAACCAAGATCCACGATGTGGAATAATTCGAGCAGAAAATAAGATTTTACCGCTTGAGTGTGTTTTACCTTGATCGTGATCAAAAATAACTCCAGGAGAACGGTGTAATTGAGAAACAATTACGCGTTCTGTTCCGTTAATGATAAATGATCCACTGTCTGTCATTAAAGGAATTTCACCCAAGTAAACTTCTTGTTCTTTTATGTCGCGAATATTGCGTGTTTGAGTTTCTTCTTCTACGTCATATACAACTAATCGTACTGTAATTTTAATAGGAGCAGCATACGTCATTCCACGTTGTCTACATTCAATCACGTCATATTTTGGAGTTTCTAGAGTATAGCTTTCAAACTCTAAAGAAGCTGTACGGTTGAAGTCTTCGATTGGAAATACAGATTTAAAAACTGCTTGGATACCAATGTTTTGTCTTTTGTTAGGTTTTACATCATTTTGTAAAAATAATTCGTAAGATTTTTTCTGTAATTCTATCAAATCTGGAATTTCAACTGGTGCTTTAACTTTTGCGAAATCTTTAATAACTCGACGGTTTTCTGTAAAAAGGGATGCCATATTTCTCCTATCATTCTCAAAGGAACAATAAGTTATACATATATAATAACGATAGGACGGACATTAGTGCGTACACTTATGCCGTCCTTCTTAGCTTTATAAAAAGTAAAAATTACTTAATTTCTACTTTAGCGCCAACTGCTTCGAGTTTCTTTTTCATCTCGTCAGCATCAGCTTTTGAAATTCCTTCTTTAACAACTTTTGGAGCGCCTTCAACTAGGTCTTTAGCTTCTTTTAAGCCTAAGCCAGTGATTGCACGAACTTCTTTAATTACTTCGATTTTCTTATCTCCAGAAGCTGAAAGAACTACTGTAAATTCAGTTTTTGCAGCAGAAGCTTCACCAGCACCTGCAGCAGCACCAGCACCCATAACTGCTACTGGAGCAGCTGCTGATACGCCAAATTTTGTTTCTAATTCTTTCACTAATTGTGAAAGCTCAAGAACGCTCATGTTCTCGATAAAGTTAATTACTGATTCTTTAGTGACTGCGGTTGACATTGTTACCTCCAAGCTATTCGTTGTAAATGTCACTACAACGAATATAAGTTAATAAAATTTACGACTAAACCTCTTTTTTCTTCTGCTCGATCGCTGTGAGAACGTTCAAAAGACTGCGTGGTATTGCGGCCAATACGCCCACAAAGTTCGATGCCGGAGCATTTAATGATCCGAGCATTTTCGCCAATAGAACTTCGCGAGAAGGAAGCTTGGCAAGCTCCTTAATTTGTTCGGCACCCATAGTTTGGTTGCCTAAAATACTTTCTTTTAAATTGAAAACTTCATTTTCTTCAGCAAATTTAGCAATTGTTTTAGCTGCAGCAGCGGCATCTCCGTAAGCAAATGCAATTAAAGTAGGACCAGCAACTGTATCCATCATTTTTTCACATTTTTCTCCTAATTTTGCTTCTTTAACAGCAATACGAGATAAATTGTTCTTTGCAACTACTACTGAAACATTATTTGCTCTTAGCTTTTTACGAAGATCATTCATTTGGTTTGACGAAAGACCTTTATAATCTGCAAAGAATGAAGCTTTAGCTTTGCTAAAACTATCTTTTAATTCATTTAATGACTGAGTTTTTTCTGTTTTATTCATATTTTCTCACCACTCATTATAATTGAGCTATCGAAGTATCTAATGTGATACCTGGACTCATTGTTGTAGAAAGCGTAATATTTTTTACGTATGTACCTTTGCTAGTTGCAGGTTTTGCTTTCAAAATTGCATTTAAAAGAGTGTTAAAATTTTCTTTCAATTTTTGTGGACCGAAAGATTTTTTACCAATCAATACTTGTACGATACCTGTTTTCTCAGTTCTGTACTCAACTTTACCTTGTTTTTGATCTTTAATTGCTTTTGTTAAATCAAAAGTAACAGTTCCTAATTTTGGGTTTGGCATTAAACCGCGTGGACCCAATACTTTAGCAACTTTTGAAATCGTAACCATCATATCTGGAGTAGCGATTGCTTTATCGAAATCAAGCCATCCACCATTGATTTTTTCTACCATATCTTCTGCACCAACAAAGTCTGCGCCTGCAGCTTGTGCTTCTTTTGCTTTATCAGCTTTAGCAAACACTAAAACTTTAGCAGTTTTACCTGTTCCGTTAGGAAGACTGATCGCTCCACGAACCATTTGATCAGAGTGTTTTGGATCAACACCAAGATTAAATGAAACGTCTACTGATTCATCAAATTTTGCAAAATGAATTTGGTTTAATAAATTGAATGCTTCATCAATGCTGTATTTTTTTTCAGCATCGATTTTAGCTTTTGCAGCTAAATATTTTTTGCCATGTTTTTTGGCAGCCATTGCTTACTCCTTTGTAGTTCAAACGAAAGTTATAAAAACTTTCTCCCACTTAAGTGTTTAAATATTACTGAACTGTAATTCCCATTGATCTAGCAGTACCTTCAATTGTTCGCATTGCTGCTTCAACTGATGCTGCTGTAAGATCTGGCAATTTAGTTTTTGCAATATCTTCAACTTGTTTTTTAGAAACTTTTCCAACTTTATTTTTATTTGGTTCGCCTGAACCTTTTGCAACACCAGATGATTTAATTAATAAAGCAGATGCTGGTGGTGTTTTAGTAATAAATGTAAAAGATTTATCTGAATAAACTGTAATTACTACAGGAATAATCATTCCTTTTTGATCCTGTGTACGAGCATTGAATGCTTTACAGAATTCCATAATATTAATACCACGTTGTCCAAGTGCTGGACCTACTGGTGGTGATGGGTTTGCTTGACCCGCTGGTATTTGTAGCTTAACAAAGCCGGTTACTTTTTTTGCCATATGAAAGACTCCTCAAGTACTATATCTTTTATATCTTTTCAACCTGAATAAAATCTAATTCTACTGGTGTGGGGCGTCCAAAGATAGAAACCAGAACTTTAAGTTTACCTTTATCCTGATTAACATCCTCAACTACACCGTTGAAATTAGCGAATGGACCGTCAACTACGCGTACATTCTCACCTTCAGCAAATGAAACTCTTGGTTTTGGCTTCATTTGGCCTTCAGCTATTCTATTAGTCATTTTTTGAACTTCTGTTTCTGCGACTGGCACTGGTTTAACTTTATCTCCAACAAAACCTGTAATTTTGGGAGTTTCTTTTACAATGTGCCATGTTTCGTTTGTTAAAATCATTTTTACTAAAATGTATCCTGGAAAGAACCTTCTTTTAACGGTTCTTTTTTGACCCTTAACAAGTTCAACAACATTTTCTTCAGGTACTACGATTTCACCGAAAAATGGGTCTTTTTTGAAACTTTTAATACGTTCTTCTAAAGCAAGCTTTGCTTTGTGTTCATAGCCAGAATAAGTATGAACAACATACCAATTCATTTCTGTTGAATCTGATATAGATAATTGATCTGTCATAATATTCACCAAAATTTCTCTTAAAGCACTGCTTTTAGTGCATAAACCCACAACATGTCAAATAACCACAAGAAAATTCCTGCAACTACTACTGTTACGATCACAATCACCGTAGCTGACCAGGTTTCTTTGCTTGTTGGCCAAGAAACTTTTGTCATTAACTCAATTGCAACTTCGTTCATGAACTCATTCACTTTTTGATTTTTTAATAAAACTAAAAAGGTAATCGCACCAATACCCAATGATCCGAATCGGATAATATATTCAATCGATTTAACTTTAGATTCCAAATCAAACATATTTGAAACCTTCATTAATGCTGCGAGCAATAAAAACGAGATCAATGCAGCAACTGCTAAATAACTAATTGTAACTACTTTTTGGTATTGATTACTTTCCATTATCTTCTACTACCTTTTAGTTTTGGCAGGCCAGGAGGGATTCGAACCCCCAACCTACTGATTTGGAATCAGCCGCTCTACCATTAGAGCTACTGGCCTAATGATAAAACTAAGCTAAAAAATTATTTAGATTCCTTGTGAGATTTATGACCTCTACAGAATTTACAATATTTTTTAAATTCCAACTTATCTGGGGTTTTAGTTTTATTCTTTGTTGTAGAATAGTTGATTCTCTTACATTCAGT
>CAZNGN010000044.1:0-14035 GCA_964572865.1 uncultured Bacteriovoracaceae bacterium
CACAAGGAGAATTACCAAATGAAAAGAGTTTTATTTATAATGTCTGCATTGTTAATGGGTGCAGCTCTTTCTCAATATGTTCATGCAGCTGATACAGATTTAAAAGTCGGCGGAACAGTTGATATGTACTATATGTACAATTTTAATAAGCCAGCTCAAGGTGCTGTGAGAAGACAGTCACCACTTCCTCCAACCGTTAATAACGTAAATGATTATGATCCTGAAATTACAGGTACAGGAAATCCAAGCGGAACAACAAATCATCGTGCGTATGATACGTATCATAATCAATTAACGTTAAACCTTGTAGAAATTGAATTTAAAAAACATCAAGGTGAAGTTGGTATGTTAGTAGATTTAGATTTTGGTAATACAGCAGCTACGAACGGCACATTGGGTGCTTTGTCTGATACAGTTTATTCAGTAATTGGACAAGGATATCTAACGTACGATCCATCGAATGTAAAAGGCTTACATTTAAAAGCAGGTAAGTCTGGTTCATTTATGGGATATGAAACTTACAAAGCAAAAGATAACTGGAACTATTCACGTTCATTAATGTTTACTTATGGTTTACCAGGCTATCAAATGGGAGCTTCTGTAGGTTATGATTTTATGCCAGACAAGTTTTCTGCAACCCTTCACTTCATGAATGGTTGGGATAACATGTATAAAAGAGAAGCGGCACCTACATTTGGTTTCGGATTTGCTATGCCAAACGTAACTGACAAATTAGACATTAATTTGAATTTTATTTTTGGAAGAGCTCATCCTCGTATGGCAGTATCTGACTCAACTCATGATTTGCAAAATACGATCGATACAAATGGAACAACCAAAGCGATCGCAACTCGTAACGTAGGTGAGGCAATTGCTACATATAAATATAATGCTGACTTGAGCTTTGCTGGTGATTTTGCATATGGAACAGAAAAACGTCCAAATAATCAAACCGCTGCAGTTTGGTGGGGAATGGCTGCGTATGCAAAAATGAAAGCGTATGCAAAAGCAACTTTATCACCTCGTTTAGAGTTCTTTGAAGATAGAGATAATATTGCTATCAATACATATACAGGTAGTAGCTCAATCTGGGCTGCAACACTTACTCATAACTATGATTTAGCTCAAGGCTTAGAATTTAAAACGGAGCTACGTTATGATATGGCTAATAAAAATATGTTCAATACAAGCGGCACAGATGTAAATACTGGTTCTTTATTTACATCGAAACGCAAGAACGCAACTACCATCACTTTAGCGATGGTGTATTCGTTCTAAGAAATATAACAAAGACCAATCATTGCATCTAGATTAACTTCAAAGTGTGATTGGATTTTTGAGAAAGCCCGCCGATTGTTCGGTGGGCTTTTTTTTACACTCACATTGACATCGCTGCAATTGTAGTGTAATTTGTAAATATGAAAAACAATTCATTGCATTTTGCATTTGAGAAAACTCTTAATAAAGAGTTTGGTGGGAGTTTGTTAAAGGGAAATCCCAGAGTAAAAAGGCCAATTGCTGTTAATAAACCCATGCATTTGGTTTTAAGATCTTCTTTTGCTCGTGGTAGATACTCATTGAGCATCAAACGTAATCGTATTGACAATGCAGTTCAGAAACTATCGAAATCCACAGGTGTGAAAATTTATCGTTTTGCAATTGCTGGAAATCACATTCATTTATTAATTTTGTCTAAATCTAGAAGTGCATATATATCATTCATAAGAGCTATATCTGGTATCATTGCACGAATCATATTGGAAGCTGAGCGTGGTAAAGCAAGTCTAATAGATCGTTTTTGGGACTCTAGACCGTATACACGAATAATGGAATGGGGACGAGATTTCAAAGTAGTTTCTCAGTACATAGACTTAAATAAACTAGAATCAATAGGGTTTAATCTTTTCTTTAAATCTATTAGTAAGAATGTAAAATTGATTACGCGATATTCTGGATAAATATTTGTTTTAATATTGATATAAAATAACTCCCAGTGAATTACCTGACTAAAATTACATTGAATTATTTACATACGACCTAGTGTCATCAAAGCAAATTAGTGTCAAATTGAGACTAAAAAAATCCATAAAAATCAATTTTTTAGCGAAAATGATCAAAAATTCAAAAAAATAAACAATAGCAAATTGGCATTTAAATTGCTCTTAGGAGGTTCAAACAGAATAACCTTTTGGCACCCAAAATTTGGGTAAATTGAGGAGAAGAAAATGAAAAACAGTCCATTACTTTTAGTAGGTTTATTATCAACACTTGCCGTAGCTCAGTCGCTACCTGACGATATCGACGTAGCTAAGTATTCAAACATACTTCAACAATCATTGCAGATACTTCAAGATAAAAAGTCGCAATTGAGTTCTGTACAGTCTCAAGCTTCAAAAGTGCAATCACAAATTCGTGATGTTGATGCTCAAATCAATCAACGCGAACAAGACATTGCTCAACTCATGCGCGTATTAGATGAGAAAGGTAGACTTGCCGGTGCGGCATCTCAAGAAAATGTGAATTTCAATGCGGAGCGAGAACACTTACTCATCGACATCAGAACAGCGAATCGCGATTTAGATATCTTAGCAGGACAAATTCCTCAACAAGATCGCATTGTAGGTCAATTGACTCGTGAATATAATGCTAAAAAATCACAATTAGATCAAATCGATGTTTTAATGAATGATTCAGATGCAAAAGTAAAATCACAAAATGAAAAAATTGCAAAAGTAGATGCTGATATTGCTTCTCTTAACAAACAAAATTCAGATTTATTGGGACAAAAAAACAATCTCACTACACAAATCAATCAAACAAATTCAACAATCATTAGTTTGCAGAGTTCAATATTGAGCTTACAAAATGAGATCCCACAATTACAAAAAGATATTGATTCACTCAATACATCTATTGCAAATTCGCAATCTCAAATTCCACAATTGCAAACAAAGTTATCGAATGCGCAAGCTGCTGTTCCTGCAAAACAGTCTAAAGTGAATGAAATACAATCTCAAATTTCTCCGTTGCAATCAAAGGCTTCTGATTTAGGTGCGCAAATTCAGCAAGTGAAAAATGAGATCAATGCAATTCATCCAAAATTGCAAATGGCAAAACGTGAGCAAAATCAGCAGCTCGTTCAACAATTAGAAAAACAATTAAATGAATTAAAAGCAAGATTGAATGAATTAACCCTACAGCTAACAGCTACGAATAATCAAATTGCGGGTTTAAGTTCATCATTAAGCCAATCACAAACAGAGCTGGCAAGTGCAGAGCACTTGGTGTCTGATTTAACAAAGCAAATTACTGATTTAAATAAATCAATTCAATCAATGCAAAGCTCTGTTACAAGCAAAACAAATAAAATTGCAAAAAATAAAACAGATCTTGCAAAAGCTCAGCAAGATTTAACTGCAAATCAAGCAAAAGTAACTCAATTGCAACAACAACTGAGCGCTCTTGAGCCACAACTTGCTGAGTTTAATCAAAAGTTAAATCAATTGAATCAACGCAAAAAAGTACTTTTGGATGAACTTGCAAGTTTAAAATTAGAAAATCAACGATTGGCAAATTTACGTGCACCCATCTATCAAGAAGCAAAACAGAAGTATGATATTCTGGCGCGTGAATCTACAACATTAGAAAATATGAAACATTCGCAAAGAGAGCTAGTTGAACACAGAGAGCGTGCTCGGAACCGTGTTGTTGTGATTGAAGCTAGAATGGCTGATAATGCTAGACTTGTTTCTGCATTACAAAATGATATGGCTGCCATTCAAACGCAAATCAATGGTATTGATTCATCAGAAAATTCTTTAAAACAACAACGTGATCAATACTTACAAAATTTAGGTGTGATCAATCAACAAATTGCTACCATTCAAACATCTGTACAAACAGCACAAGCTCAAGTAGATACAGACAACCAAAAATTGCAACAAGTTAAAGCTAAATACCAAGCACAGTTTGATATTGCGTATAACCAAGGTGCAAACGTTGGATCTCGAATTGGTGATCTAATGGGGGGCAATATTGGAGCAAAAGAAGGCAAACCTGCTGGTATTTCTCAAGGTAAGTCAGCCGGTACACTAGAAGGAGAATTATCAAGTTTCCAAACTGGTCTTCAAAACGGCTTGGATCAAGGTAAAACCGATGGTTACAACAAAGGCAAAAATGCTCCCGCAAATTATCAACAAGGTTTTGATTTAGGATATTCTTCTGGTAAAGCACAAGCTGAAACAGAAGCTCAGCAAACATCGTATAGAGATGCTAGAGCTCAAAAGAAAGCAGAACTTTTACTAGATATTCCTTCACAATCAATTGAAATCAATCAAGGTGAATCCATTCTTGCAAATGTTAAAGTTGATAACATTTCAAGTTCTGCTATTTTGAAAGATTCAATGAATGTTTCAAGCGATCCCCAAGATGCTGAAGGTACAATCAAAGCAAAAATTTTATCATTACAGTCACAGAGAGATAGAGAGGCTCGTAAAAATGCAGACGCATCTAGAACTCCGGCAGAACCTGGTTCAATCAATGTTGATTTGAGCCAAGCAAACTGCAACAGCCAACCCATGACGGAATTCAAAAATGCTTGTTTGCGCGGTTATGAGGAAAGCTTTCGCGGTGCCTATGAGCAATCGTATGGTACCGCGTGGCTTGAAGCACGCAATGCTGAATTTGGCAAAGCGTATGACAGTGCATTGACTAGTTCAAAAAACAGCAAAACAAAACAAGGTTTTGACGAAGCATATTCTTCAGTGAGCAGTGAGTACGAACAAATCGGAGCTCAAGAATCTCAAAAAACTGGTTTTGCAGATGGTAAATCAAAAGGTTATTCTGATAATCTTTCGATTGCTCAAGCAAAAGCAATTAAAGCAGGAATGTTAGACGAAGCTGATTACTTTGCATCACATGCTGTTTTAAGAGTTTCTTCGTTAGCGATTGTTGAAGGTTCTGAAAAAGTAGGACTTTCTCCTGGTTCAACAGCGTTGATTGACTTAAACGTAATCAACTTTGGACAAAAGCAATCAAAAGACGGACAAAGCTCTGTTCAATTGATTGCCGAAAGTTCAAATGTGCAAGTAAGTACTTCTAACATCGGAATCTCGTCAATTCCTGCTAGAACGCAAACATTGGTTCACCAATTTACTAAAGTTAAAATTCTACCTACAGCTAAATTAGGTGAAGAAGTAAAAATTCGTTTAATTGCAACTCACTCAGATGGAGCTCGTGAAGAAAAAGTATTGAGCTTTAAAGTGGGAATCAAAATGAATTTAGCATTAACAGTAAGTACTGATATGAATCCGAAAATGAAAGGATTTTTAGGATTGGGTGCTAAAAAACATTTAATTCAAATTCAAGTTCAAAACTTGAGTGAGAATTTATTAAATAAAACGTTCACAGTAATTGGAAGTTCACCAAAAGCAGGTGTTGTGTTCAAAACAGTTTCTGCTACGACAACAGCACTTGCGAAAGGACAGGCTTCTGTGGTTGAGATTTCTTATAAAATCAAAGATCGCGGATTAAAGCTTCAGTCCTTACCTTTAGAGTTTACTGTTCTCTATGATGGTAAGGCTGAGGTAGCCAAGACATCGATTTCTGTAACTCCGAAGTAGGAACGAGAAAAGTGCTCATGCACTTTAAACGAGAATGCTTCGAATTTATAGAGACCGGTTTCTTTCTTCTCAATGCCTTTAAATAGGCCAAAAGGGTCGCCCTCAAGTTAAACTTGGGGGCGATTTTTTTATCTACCATTTGTATCATAGCCATATATTTTTGTTGCACCATCATTGCAGTAAATGAGATTGCCATGTCCTTGATACGCTCCGATATTTGGAGTATAAAGGCAGGTTTCACCAGACTCACATAATCCATTAAAATTTCCATTTTCATCGTAATCCATAAGCTCTACTAGATTGAGTCCTATTGTGTAGGTACCATTTGAATCTGAATACGAATAATTTGTTGATAGCCTTGCTTCTGCGGGACAGTTAGCTTTATGAATAAATGCACCGTTGGCTGTATTTAAATTCTGAGATTTATTTAAAATGTTGGTGTCAGTACTGCTGATACTATAATCCCATATTTCACAAGTGTCACCAGTTGTGCAAAAATACGGGTTAGAATTTGGATTTACATTCTCGTTCCATCCACGGTATAGATTTTCAAAATTAAACCAATCTGTAATTTGTGTAAAAAGTTTAATAGTATTACCATCCAAATTCAATGTATCTGTTGCTACACCATAAGCAAAAACCGATTTGCTAGTTGATTGATTTGAATAATCTGTGCCATGGTCGAAAACACCATCTATTGTTGAATATGAATTGATTTTATCCATTTGCATATTGGAGCTTGCAGAAAAATCTTTATGAGTATGTCCTTGTGAAACCAATTGAAGCAAATAACTATAGTTCATTGAGTAGTCTTGCGATGCTGAATTAAGTCCATATGTATTATTGGAATTTAAAATTAGGTTTTTGTATAGATTTTCGCCATGTTTTGATGAACTTGTTGATTTTTCTTCGATACCTTCTCCATTGAAAGAAAATGTGCTCCGATTTATTACATTATTGTGGGAGTCAGAAATTTGCAGTCCAGATCTATAATTACTTGTGCTGATAATATTTTCTAAATAAATATTATTTGAATTATCAATTACTATTCCATTTTCAGTATTATTATTAAAATGAGAATCATATACACTGATATACCTAGCATCTGAAATACTTAAGCCAGACTTAGTTGAATTTGCAATGCGAATGTTTTTTAATACACTCATAAAAGTATTTATCAAATTAATTCCATTCATATTTGTATCAACGATTTTTACATTGTCTAATTTTAACAATGCTGAATTTTGGTCTAAAATTCCGTAGTCAGCAGTATTCGTATTGATAGCTTTAAAACTACCTTCTATCCAGATTTGACTAGATTGATTTAAACAAATTAAACTTCTTCCACTTGCACAACTTTGTACTGGATTAGCAAGGCTTGTACTAGGCATATAAAAGTATCCTGGTTGAATTACAATTGCAGATTGTGTCGATGGAATTGAAAGACCAATTCCTAAAACGTTTTGATTTACTGGATTAATGTTAATTGTGCTGTTTGAAATAGTTTCTAAATTTCCTGTATTAGCAGGTAAAACATTAAAATTGTCTTTAAACCATTTTGAATTTGTACCAGACCAAGTTTGACCAGCATTACTGTCAAGAGTTATATAATTATTGTAAAACTGCGCATTAGCAAAATCGATGAGGTCACTTAAATGCTTAGTTTCTTTTAGCTTACTATAAAACACAACACTTCCGCTTGAATCATCACAAGTCCAATCAAATGCTCCTAAATTATCTGACATAGTAAAATTGCCACATGTAGTGGTAATTGCAGGTTTTACATTCACAACACGTTTGTCACCTGCAAAAATGCAATCATTAATGTATGTATAATTACTTTGAATATCTGTGGGGTCTAATTCGCAGGCATGATTTGTATTTGCTTTTGCTACGTATCTCATCCAATATTTTTCACTGCCAGAGTATCGAAGTGCTGGATACTGCCATTCATAGGTAATGGGTGTGGTATCAAGGCGAGAGCTGATTCCACCACTTTCATTTTTAAGCCAAATTGAATACGTAATGGTTCCGTAGCCACTGAATGCTGGCATGGCAGTGAATAATCCTACTGTCCACGTACAGTGATTAATTTTCGTATCATTTTGTAATATACAGTAACGAGAATAAGCTGTTCCATGTCTTGAGATACTATCAAATGAGGGAGTCGAATCTGAAGTTACAGTATCTCCTCCATTGATTGCTAATGAAGTAAGTGTGGGAGTGGTTATAGTATAATCTACTGCAATTAGAGTGGAAGAGCTTGTTGCGGAAGATCCCAATGTACCGTAGTTACTTTCATCATACCCTGTGCAATATGCAGTTTCATTTTCTTTTAAAACACAGGTAGATAAATTTGAATTAGTATTTAATGGTGCAACAGCTATAATGCCTGTGACAGCAGTGGTGCCATTTGTATCAAGCATAGTTTGTGGTGTGAGATACGGAGTAGTAAGATTTCCTATTCCCAGTGATCCGTTTTGATTTGAACCCCAACAACGAACTCTTTGATCGTATGATCCAACGCCTATTGTACAAGTATTCTGTGCGCCTGCGTAGACTCTGTAAACTTCAGTTAATGTTCCGGTGCCTGCATTATCTACAACGGTTACAGGTAAAGTTGAGTTTGAGATTGCATTATTATTTACACCAAGTTGACCATTATTATTTACTCCCCAGCATTTCACATTTCCATTTTCAAGGACAGCACATGTGTGACCATATCCTGCTGAAATATCATATAGGTTTGAAAGTGAACCAACTCCATTTGAGTTTAAAACTTGTACGGGTAAATTGCTATTGGTTGTTGTTCCATTGCCTAACGTGCCTGTCCCTGCACCATTTTCACCCCAGCATTGAGCAGTTCTATCACTTAATAGAGCACAACTATGACTGTATGATGATGTAATTTGAATTACATTTGAAAGTGATCCCGTTCCTGATAAATTTTTAACTTGCACCGGCAATGATGAAGATGTCCACGTTCCATTTCCAAGATAGCCTGAAACATTATATCCCCAGCATTGCACTGTTTGATTGCTTAAAAGTGCGCAGCTGTAATTATATCCAGCAGTAATTGCAACTACATTACTTAAAATTCCAGTTCCTGCAGAATCTTTTACTTGTACAGGTAATGTGCTGTAACTTGTTGTTCCATCTCCCAGTTGACCATTTGTATTCAGGCCCATACATTGAACGGTTTTATCTTCTAGAAGTAGACAGGTATGCATGTAACCTCTGGCTATTGCCGTTACATCTGCAATATCCGCAGTATTAGTAGACTTACGTACGGGAGTCGGATTAATAGCATTACTAAGAGAGTAATTTCCAAGTTCACCATTTGAACCCATTCCCCAGCATTTTACATTTCCTGCTTCAAATAGTTGGCAAGTGGCATAACCGTATGAACTCGATTTTAAATCTTTTCTAGCAAAGGTAACAGTGTTTGTATTTACACGCGTGCTAACATTTCCCGCTGCATCTTTTAACCATACTGAAAGTGTATTGGCGGCATTGGTTGGCGTTTGAATATAGTAATTAGGCACTGTTCCAGAAGTCCAAGTACAATTTCCTACAGTTGTATCATTGTTTAAAATGCAATAATGAGAGTATGTTCCAGTAATTGTTCCATAACTTAAATAATATGATCGATTGTTAGTTGGTGTACGGTTCAAAACAACAACAGAAGCAAGTGTTGGAGCGGTTGTGTCTGTTTCGTAAGCGGCACTAGAAGATGCAGAAGAGGAACAGTTTGAAATATTTCCAGCCGCATCAGTTGCATTTGCATAAAATGTATAAGTGTTGTCAGTTAATGCTGAAGAATCAATATCAATTGTTGCGCCTGTTGCAGTGCCCGAGCCTTTCAGAGATGGAACTGCACAAGTATTAGAAGTATAAATAGCTACACTTAATCCATTAGCTACACCAGATACTCGAAAGGTTGGAGTTGTGTCAGTGCCGGGACTTGTCGCGGGAGATTGAAGAGCAATTGTAGGAGTAGAAGGTGCTGTAACATCACGGATCACTGTTTTTGCTGCAGAGGTGGTAGCGTTACCAGCGGGGTCAGTGTTGACGGCAGTAAATGAGTGAGATGCTTCTGTAAGTGAAGTTGTATTAATTGTAGCTGAAAAATTTGTACCATCACATGTTCCACCAGTTGTAGTGACAGATGTTCCGTCTACCTTGATTGTAACAGTTCCTAATTCTGTACAAGTTCCGCTTACTGTAAACGTAGATGAATCAGATGATGAATTAATGTATGAATTGTTAGCAGGAGTGGTGATTGCTACAGTAGGAGCAGTTACATCACGTGTAATCGTTATACCCGCAGAAGTAGCAGTCGTGCCAGATGCATTTGTAATTTGTGCAGTCACTGTATGTGAACCGGCAGAAAGAGAAGTAGTATCAATCGTAACATTAAAATTTGTACCGTCACAAGATGCGCCCGTAGTGGTTACGGTAACAGAATCAACGAAAATAGTAATAGCTCTACTCGCTAAATTGCATGTTCCTAAAATTGAAAAAGTAGCTGAATCGGTAGCGCTATTAATGTAGCTATTCGTAAGAGGGGATGAGATAGAAATCGTAGGGCTGGTACTTACGATGTTTGATGTTGATCCGGAAGGGGCACCAATTCCTAAAAAACCATTTTCAATGGTAGATTCTTTTGAACAAGAAACAGAAAATAGAACAATGAGTAAAATCAAAAAAGCATAAAATGTTTTAACTACAATTTTAAACATTTAAGTCTCCACAAACGTTCTACTAATACTATATTAATTATATCGGATATTTAGGAAATAAACAATAGCTTTTGAATATAAATATACGAATTTATTGAGTATTAAATCAGATATATTAAGTATGATATTTCTAATATATTTATAGGTAATTTATGCCTACAATGGTGATATCATCAGGCCTATTTTTAATATCAGCACCAAAGAATTCAACTGCTATCTGCATGACTTCAGTTGATAAATCGTTTTGTGAGTTTGAAATTAATTGTTGAATACGATCGAAGACTTCTTTCTTTTTGAGTTTTTTTCCATCTGTTTTTCTTTGGTCAAATAATCCATCTGTATACCACAAAATTTGATCTTTATCATTTAATGGAACTTCAAAACATTCAACTTTGAATTCATTTTTTTGACCCAAAGGCAAACTCATAGGACCAGAAATCATTTCAAATGCATTTTTTGATCGATTGAATTTTACAGGCCCGGGATGACCAGCATTTATAATGAATGCTTTTGCTTGTTTTTGATCAATACATGTGAGTAAACATGGAAACGAAACATTTTCTTCACCACTTGCGAGCACTGTAGAGTTTAAGCTTTTTGTAAGAGGAATTAAAATTTGATTAGCTATATTTTGAGGATGTTCCATTTGAAATTTTTCAGAAAATTCTTCAATGAATCTAGAAAAAGTTCCAAATAAAGCAGCGGTAACCAGTGCAGCAGAAGCACCGTGTCCGGTCACATCTCCCATGATCACTATGATTAAATCATTTATTTTTCCGTAATTCCACCAATCACCTCCGCACTCAGATGCGCTGATTGATTTTCCTTGAACAGAAATTTTGTTATCTGTGAAAGGTTTATTGGGCAGTAATCTAGACTGAACAATACTTGCAGTTTCCAGTTCTTGTTCCATGCGGGCTTTGTCAGCAACTTCAGTTAATAGATTTTGTACTTTTCCTGACATGATATTAAATGACTTTGAAAGTTTTGAAACTTCATCTTTGTCTTTATCAGATACATCTATTTTATGCGTAAAATCGCCTTGTGAAATCAAATCAGTTGCTTTTACCAATTGATTAATTTTGCGTATGAGTCCACGAATGAGAAGAATCGTATCACCTAAAGCTAATAAAAAAATACTAAGGCCCATTGTAAATGATTTTGCGATTAAATCTTTTACCGCAATGAAAGCAATATTCTTATTGATCATGCTGGTCATTATGAACTGGTCATCAAAAATTTTTTGATAACCAATTAAATAATTTATTTTATTAATTTCGAATTCTTTTACACCTGTTGAAAAATCTTTATTTTGAAAATCATCTAATTGTTTTTTATTCAAAATCGGTAGTTTTTCATAATTTGATTCTGGAAAGGTATGAATGATTTCACCTGTATTTGAATATAATATAAATTGAAATTCACGTGAAATTCCTTCAAAAGGAGATGTTTTGAATTTGTTTGTTGCAAAAAATATGTCATTATTGAATAATTTTATTAACAAAACGTATTCAAGAGTTTCGTCATCCATTGTAAAATAATATTTTGATTTTAATTTATTCAGATTTTCTTGAATTTTTTTATTTAACCTACGAGTTTCTGCATCATTAACGTTCTTGAATATATGAGCATCCATCATAGAGCTTTTTGTGTATCCGAAGTAATTGTATTTTAATTTAGAATTGAATTGAATTGGCCCTTTTTTTTGATTGATTTCATCTACTGTTTCAAAAATCTTAGATAGTTCATTTTCAAATATTTTCGAAACACTACGCACTTGAGAATAACTGTAATCGTAAATATAAGATGATTTATCGCGAATCATCATTTTTGCACCTATATATAAATAGGAACCAAGGCTTAAGATAAGACTGCTTGCAAGCAGAATTAAGATTTTTGACTTCAAGCTTAAATTGGTTTGAAAATAAGAGAGCATCAAAGAATATTTTAATAATTATTTCACTAAAATCGAACACTTAAATTTAATTAGGCAAATACTACTTACCAAGAAAATAAACTAATATTCCGAAATAGGTATCGAGAAGGAGTGTAATTTTGACTTTTAATGTGAGTACCCAAATTGGGTATAGAAATCGAATCGATAAAGATAGCTTTTTGGGCTTTCTATTATTATTTCTAGGCACTTTTGGCCTATGGATTTCTATGTCTACCGAGCCGTGGTTTCATACCGAACAAAATAATGATTTTGCGGTTCAGGTAGGAAACATTGTCTCAGAAGGAAATGGAGTTCGTTATCGACTTGGTCAGTCCTTGCTTTGGAAAGATGTCCCCAAACATTTTGAAAGTGTTAGCGTGGGTGATGCCATTTTTACGAATGAAAAAGGAAACGCAAGTTTACAATTCAATCAAGGTGCAAAAATTAAAATTGAACAAAATTCATTGGTAATTGTTTCTAAAATTAAATCAGATCAAAATAAAAAATTAGATTCAGTTCCAGTATTAAACATAAAAAAAGGAAAAATATCTCTTAATTTTACGAATGCATCGCAATCAGTTTTCATACAAGCGAAAGGGAAAATATATAAAATTGAAAATAAAGTTGAACGTAATCCTGCGAGCGCTCAAGATGTACAGGCCAATGAACTTACTGTTGAATTTAATGAAAGCGCAAGTAATCCAATTCAGATTGTATCAAAAAATAATTCTAAACCAATTCAAGTAGAAGAAATTACAAATCAGGTAAAAGTTGAAGAAGTAGAGACTAAAAATGATCAAGATTCAAATGTTTCAGAAGTACAAATTGATAAAGAAAGTATCAGTAATCGTGAAATTGTTGAAAAAACAATTGTTTCAATTCCCAAAACAGAAACCATTGAAAGTCCAAAAACCGAAATCATTGTGAGCAAAGATTTAATTGAAAAAACGGGTGAATTAATGTTGGCTCCTATTTTTGGATTTTCTGCATTTACAGTACAGGATTTAAACTCAAGCAAATCGGCCAGTGTATATTCAAAAGAATTTTATGGTTTAAACGTTGAATGGAAATCTTTTTTTAAGAATAAAAACAGTGCTGTAGTGCAAATCGGTTACAAAATATATGACTTGAATCAGACTACAACGGGTGGAAAACTTTCAAATTTACATCCTGGATATTGGAACTTTGCTGTAGGTTATGGTTCGCAACTTTCAAACCCATTATCAATTGCACTTTTAGGTGGATTGTCTCAATCTCTTACATTGTCTGCGTTGAATGCAAGTATTATTTCAGTTGATACGATAACCATTCCTAAGTTTTCGATTCATTTAAAATATACATTGCTGAATTCGAATCACTCAAAATATAATTTGATATCTGAATCGTCGGCACTACTGCCAGGATTTTCAAACACATACCGATCAAAGTTTGGGTATAGTCAGGGATTAGCAATTGGGCATCAGCATAGGTTATCAAATAACAACTTTGAGTTTAGTTTAGGATTAAAATACGAAAAATTTAAAACAACTTTTAGTTCATCCACTGAGTCAACAATACTATTAAATATAGGTATTTATTTTGATTTATTCACCAAAACTCAATTGAATTTAGATACAAATGAATGATTCGTTTAATTAAAGTTGACAGCTTTGATCAGGGTGCATATAAATGGATTCCCTAATTAAGGAAAAGTTTATGACGCGGGGTGGAGCAGCCCGGTAGCTCGTTGGGCTCAT
>CAZNGN010000045.1:0-7496 GCA_964572865.1 uncultured Bacteriovoracaceae bacterium
TAAATGTTCAATGTTTTCTAAGACCGGTTTATTTAATTCTACGTTTAATTTTAATTCTTCTAGATCATCGGCTAACCCATTTAATTTTTTATTTAAGAACCATTGCAAAATTTGAGCAGACTCTTCAACGTTTGATACTCTTCCGAAATCATCAGCTAAAAAATTTCGATTTAGTTTAATATCGAATTGCACCACTTTAGAATTTAGATTTTGATATTTAATTCTTACATTTACTTGAACGGGTACTCGTATCACTCCGTTCGTATTTCCAAAAGCTTTTTCGATATATTTGCCAATTTTAGGGCCAATTCCTTTCATCTGATTTAAATCAACCGTTACGGGAATAGCTACTTTAAGGTACGATTCAGATTTAGCGAACCATTTGAGATTATCAAAGTCTACGAAAATTCCTTCTGGTAAAAATTTATTTTTAATAAATTTAATTTTATCTAAAAACTTTATTTTTTTAATAAAATAATTTGGTGATAAAATTAAATCGATGTCTTCCTTCAATATATTTGTATTAAACTTTGGAATCACATCTTCAGCAAATGTTTGCCAATTTCCAAATATTTCTTTTTCATCCGATTTAAATTTTCTGTAATCTAAAGAGATCGCTTCTGAAAAATCAATTTCTAAGGCTTCATTGTTTTGATGGTAAAATCGATCAAACCCTAAAGAATACGACAACTGATAAAACCAATTAAATACCGAATCAGAACTTTGTTTTGATTTACTTTCAGATAAAGTTGTAAATTGTGTATTTACTTTTGTGACGTCAGGTTGCGCAATGTGATAAGATTGTTGAATGAGCTCATTCTTAACATTTACTTCAAATGTTTTAGAATTTGGAATCACTACTTTCTGTAATAATTCGTTTACTTTATTCACTCCTTCTTTCACAATCCACTTTTGTGCAGCCTCAAATACTGAAACTTTTATTTCTTGTAATTTTGAATCTAAAAATGGCTTAACTTTAGAAGTATCGACCGGAAAACATTCATCATCAACTTTAACATACATTGGTACCAATTTTAATTTACCAATTTTCATCACAAACTTTTGCTCGATTAGCTTTGCTAAGTTATTCTCTAAACTTTTAATTTCTAATTTAAAGCCACTTTCAGAGTTTTGAATTACTACAAATACATCAAATTTTATTTTTTGATTTTTTTCATTCGAAGTCAAAGTGACATCTTTTGCCTTTGCCCATAAATGATTATTAAAGTATTCATTTTCTAATTTTGATTTTTTATTACAAAGGTTATCTTTTCCTTGTGTTAAGTTTGTTATGTTTGTTTCTTTTATCCATACATCGTTAATGAAAACAGACAATTGATCTAAAGTAAGCGTTATATGAATTAGAGAATTGTTTCGCTCACTTTTAAATTCAATATTTTCAATTTTTGGATTTGTTTGAATGGTTGAATTTTTGATTTGTATATCTAGAGAATTATTTTGATTTAATTCGAAACCAAAAAGATATTTTCCATAAACTCGCACAATTTCAGGTGCATTATAAAAATTCAAGCCAGTCGCTTGAATAGGCAGTACTTCTATTTTCTCAACAAAAGGTTTATTTACAAAAACTTGATTGATTGTGTTTTCTATCGACTGAGAAGGAATACGAACTCGTATATCGCTTTTCGCAAAGCATAAAGAGTGCAATAATAGTAATATTATAGATAAGAATCGCATAAAGTTGACCATATTAGTATATCAATTGACGCGTATTGTAAATAAAATTATAAATTCATAATAATTACAGGTATTTAGACTTATAATGCGATTTGTTATTTTTATCAAATTCTTATATAATCATTTATAGACGCAATTTTAGTACGTTTGCCAGATGCGCCGGCTAGGAGAGAGAATGAATAAAAAATCCCTACGTACTATTTCATATTTTGCACTCATCGGAACTTTCATATTGTTACTCATTTTGATACCGAAAAGTACTTCGGTAAACCAATCACGGTCTACTGCATCTATAACAAAATAGTTTAAACTTCACATTTACAATTATCTAAAGCCCATTATCCTTTTAGGTATGATCAAAAAACTACCTAAAAAAATCTTATTACTAAGTTCATTTGCACTTTTTTTTAATACATTTGCTTTTTCAGGTGAATTAAAAGTAGGAGCATCCGCAGTAGATATTACTCCTCGACAAATGAATCTTTCATTGCCTTATTTCGTTCATCTTGCAGGTTATTCTCCCTATTATCCAATCATTCATAAATGGAATCGAATTGCAGAAGGAATTCATGATTCGATTTGGTCACGTGCGATTGCAATTGAAGCTTCAAACGGTGTGAAAACTCTTTGGATTTCAACTGACCTTCCCGGTCTTACTTGGAAACACATCAATCCTGTTCGCAGAAGATTATCAAAAGAATTTGGAATTCCATTTTCAAATATTATCATTGCTTCAACTCACGACCATGCAGCACCAGATGCAGCTGGTTACTGGGTGGTGGCTTTAAAAAAACATAATCATGATTTTACAATGAGACTTCGTGAGCAAATGTATGAGTCAGGTAAAAATGCTATTCTATCTATGACACCTGCTTTAATGAAACTAGCCACAACCACTCACCTGTCTTGTTATAATCCGAAAACAAAAGAATTAAAAAAAGATCCTGAGTGTAAGATTGCACCAAATTCAACGGATTATAACGGTCGTCACAAAGATGAGTTTGATTTAGAACTAATTCAAAAAGACAAACGTGATCCTAAAGTTCGAAATACAATGATTACAGTTTTAAATTTTGTTCGCAAGGACAATGCAAAACAAATTACTACTTTAATTAATTGGCATAATCACCCAGACTCTTTAGGCAGTGACAATCGCTTGGTATCTTCTGACTTTCCACACTACATTCGAGAATATGTTGAAGCAAAATTAGGTGGTATTGCAGTATATTTTACTGGCACATTGGGTTGTCAAATTGGTGCCGCTGATTTAGTTCCAGCATGGTCTGAAGACATGAAACCACTCTATCAAGATGGTGTGTTTGATATTAAGGGTAATCCTGTTCGTGAATTCACGAAAGGCGATGATCGCTATGTAAAAATACGTGGCATAGGCTACGAAGTTGGTTACGAAGTAGTAAAAGCCCTCAATGAAAAAGAAAATTTTGAACACAACACCGATTTACAAATTCAAACCGAACAAATCGATATTGCACCAGTAAATTTTTTACATTTTCTAGCAACCAAAACAGTTTGGACATTTGACGTTGAAAAAGAAGATCGCATGAAATTTTATTATCCAAGATGTATGGGTAAATATGGATGCGTGCGTTCTGACGTAAGCCTCATTCAGTTTGGAGATTTATCTTTAATCACTGCTCCTGGCGAAATTGATCCTGTCTATTTTTTAGGTAGACCAAAAAGTATCGCAAATTACGGTGGCAAATTTGGAGACTATCTTTTTCCAGAAAAAAGAGGTGCAAAAGAATGGATGAAAGGTCCTCACTATGCCGTATTTGGTGAAGCGAATAATTATTTATCCTATTTATTACCTCAATCAGATAATGTAGGTGCATTAAACTTTAAACATCCAAATCATTATGAAGAATTTGTTACAATCAACAAACGTATGGGAGATGATATCGGAAATCTTTGGATGAGAATGCTTGGCTCAAAATATCGCTATAATAAACGTGAAATTTATCCAAAGAAAAAATAATAAGGAAATCACATGAAATATATTTTAACATTCATTTTAATTCTATTTAATATTCAAGCATTGGCATCTAACGGTGTGAAAGTAGGTATGGCATATCGAATTGCAACACCTCCCATTGGAGTGCCTCTTGCGGGATATGGTGGACGGCACATGATGCCACCAGATATTTTCAATAAACAACCCTATGCTTTTTGGCTTAGACCTTCAACAGGGGTTCATGATCCCATTAAAAGCAAAGCAATGGTCGTACAATTTGGATCGAAAAAAATATTATTTTTAAGCTTAGATGTTGTTGGTGCAACTGTAGATTTTTATGAAGAAGTTCAACAAGCAGCTCGTTTATTACACATTGATGATGTTGTCGTAAGCGCAACTCATACTCATTCTGGACCAGGGGCCATGAGTAGATCTTGGTTTTGGAAAATTGTTGCTACCGATCGATATATAGAAGCTGTACGATCAAATTTTTTATATCATGTAATTCGTTCGGTAGAAGAAGCAAATGCAAACTTAAAGCCTGCCACATTATATTCGACAAGCTTTGAAACTTCAGGATTACAACACAATCGAAGAGACCGTGAAGGATATTCTGATCCAATGGCGCATTTGTTACTAGCTAAATCAGATGAAACTGGCAATTGGATTGGTGGTTTTATCAATTTTGCAGTACACGGAACAGCGTTAGGAAGTAAGAATTTATTTTATAGTGCCGATATTTCTGGAGTAATTGAAAAAAATGTAAGTGATTTACTCTCAAATAATCCATTAATTATGCACATCAATGGAGCTGAAGGCGATATTTCTCCTGGTGTAGATGGCTATGCTGGTATGGAAGAATATGCACAAAAATTCAAACCGCAAGCTCAAGCTGCATTACCAACGTTAACTCAAGTACAACCAAATTATAAAGTTAAATCAATGGATGTTAAGCTTCCAAAAGGAAAATTAAAATTAAAACTCTGCGGAATGATTAAGTTCTTAGGAAATAAAATCGCAATTGGACTTTCTGAAAAGGCAGCACCTACTCGAACTCATTTAACCTTGATTCAAATTGGTGATATTACAATGGCAACTTGGCCGGGAGAACCTACAACTGAAGTGGGTGAAAAATTAAAATTAATTGCAAACTCGTTTGATCACAAAAACTTTTGGAATTTAGGTTTGGCCAATGGTTACATGGGCTACTTTGTTTCTCACGCAGAATACCAAGTTGGTGGTTATGAAGCTTGTTCTAACTATCATAGTCCAAAAGGATCAGAACAAATCATAGACACATATCAAGAGATGTTAAAAGAATTTTAAATACGATTCGCTTTTAAGTATTTTTTAACTTCTTCATTTGAAGCAAATTTAATTTTGTTACCTTTATAATCATTGAATACTTTTTCATGATACGAAAAAGAAAATACATCGTTGCGTTCCCAATAAGAGTGCGCCCATTTAATTAATTCTAAAAATGAATCTTTGGCCAATCCCTTATCTTTCCAGTTTTCTTCTTGAGTGCCTCTGAGTTGTAAGTTTGAAAGATTTTCATCTCGTGAAGGGTTAAGCCAAAATAATAAGGATGCTTTAGGCAAACACATCTCTGCCAAATCACCATATGATCCTTCGACAATCCAATTGGGTTTTATGATAATTTCATTAATTTTTTTAGCTACATATTCTTTGGGCTGCTTTTCTGTAAAACTTCCAGGCTTCCAATAGATTTGATCGAGGTGAAATACAGGAACCTTCAGCATTCTTGAAATATGACGACTTAACCAAGATTTTCCTGCACCTGTATTACCAATCATTACAAGTTTTAAATCAATACCTTCATTCAAAGACATATGGTTATTATAACAGTCATTGTGATTACAAAACCATATGGAATTTTTTGCTTATTCATACAATGAGTAGTCAGCTGTTTTAATTGTAAGTGAATGTTTTAAAAAGCCTAATAATGTAAGATAATCATCCATAAGATAGCTAAAAAATTTATGAACTTAAAACAAAAGCGAATATTGGTAATCGATGACGATGTTGACCACTTAAAAATCATTCGAGTCATTCTTGAAACTGCTGGTTACCATGTCATTGTTACTGAAAATGCTGAAGATGCGTTGATCATATCTAAAAAAGATCCTCCACACATCATAATCACTGATCTCAAAATGGAACCAATGTCAGGCTTTGATTTTATAGAAAAATATTTTCAATCACCAAATGTAATTGCCTCACCTATTATTGTTTTGAGTTCATTGAAAGACAAGCAATCCGTATTTAAAGCAATTTCGTTAGGTGCAACAGACTATTTAGTGAAGCCAATTCAAGCAATGCAACTGCTTCAAAAAGTTAAAAAACATATCCGAACTGAAGATTTTTTAGAAATTAAATTCGACGAAAATGATACTCATAAAACAGATGTAATGATTCCTGGAACAATTATTTCTGCTGGAGAAATTGGATTTAAAGTAGAAGCACCTGTTCGACTAGAACCTGAATCAATCGTAAAATTAAAATCAGCTTTAATAGATGAACTTGATGCAGGAAGCGTTGTACTAAAAGCATCACCTCACCTAGCCAAAACATCTGACACTGGTCAATACATTAATGAAATCAGAATTGTGGGCATCACCTACGACATGTCTCAGAAACTTAGAAAAGTTTTAAAAAGATGGAGTTAGCGTGAAATTTCTTAAAAAGAACAAACCAGAAAAAAAAATAAAACCACCAGAAGAAATCGATCGCCCTGTTGCATTGGTAGTAGATGATGACGAAGAATTTACTAGATTTTTAAAAGTAATTTTAGAAAAGCTTGGCTTAAAAATGGTAGCAACAAAAACAGTTGAAGATTTTATTTCTAAAATTAAAAATATTAATCCAAGCATTTGTTTAATTGATTTAAATTTAAATGGTCTGACGGCAGGCTTCGCACTTGTTCAAAGTATTCGTTCTAAATTTGGATATCATCTTCCTCTATTTGTAGTTTCAGGAAAATCTGATCAAACTGCGATTGCTCACGCCATTGAACGCGGAGCTACAGACTATATCGTCAAACCAATTGATAAAGAAGTTTTAGGAACTAAAATTTCACGTTACATAGAGTCTCCAGAAATCTTAGAAAAAGAATTTGATTTTATACGTGCTCCTATAAGTGGTGTGCCGGCAGATACACAAATCGAAATGCAAATTGAATCAATTGATGAAATTGGAATTAAACTAAAGAGTAGACATTTAATTTCTAAAGGCACGATCGTTTATTTACAAGGTAAAATTATAGAAGAAATATTTGAAACCAAAGGCAGACAAATTTTTACTGTTATTTCTACATGGGTACATTCAGACAACAAAACATGTGGAGCCTATGCAGAATTTAATGTTGATGATGCCACAGTTGGGTCAAAGGTGCGTGAATGGATAGTAAAACAGAAAAAATAAAACCGTTTGCTCCTGGTTGCCCCTGGTTTGATGATTTGCAAACGTATGGCGTACCAAATGTAAAATGGTGTGAAAATACAGTATGTTCATATGTAAATGAACCGGCAAATGCGTATAGTAATTTTTTATTTATATTAGTCGCACTTTATATTATTTTTAAAAACAAGTTTTCTAAATCTAAATTTTCAAATCTTCACGGGTGGATGATTTTATGGATGGGTATATTTTCTTTCACATATCATTCAACAAACAACTTTTTTACACAAATATTTGATTACTTTGGGATGTTTATATTTATTTTCTGGATGTTTGTTCAGAATTTAATTCGAATGAATTTTATATCTGAAAAACAACGATGGCCAATTTTCATCATATTAATCAG
>CAZNGN010000045.1:7522-13730 GCA_964572865.1 uncultured Bacteriovoracaceae bacterium
ACAAAATAAAGTTTCATTATCAGGTATTGGTTTTTATTTTCTCGTTATTTATAGTAGCCAGTGAAGCCTACATTCATAAAAAACTAAATCATCATGATCAATATAATTTTAAATACTCTCCTGTGTTTATTTCTTTGTTTTTCTTCGTAGTGGGATCCTTATTCTCAATTAGTGATGTTTCAAGAGTTTGGTGTGACCCTGATAATCATATCATTCAAGGTCATGGAATGTGGCACATTAGTTGTGCAATTGCTGCATTTTTTAGTTACTTATTTTACAAACAAAACGGCGTAGGAAACTATAATGACAACAAATCGTAACTCATTTTCTGAAATCATTGAAGGTGTACTTCAGAATACATGTCCTCATTGTAAAGAAGGCAAAGTGTTTAAAGGAATTTTTTCATACAACCATATATGTACAAATTGTAATTACGCAATTGAAAGAGAACCTGGTTATTTTTTAGCAGCAAATATGATCAGTTACTCAATCGGTTTTTTTATAATTCTTCCCACGTTACTTATTTTACTATTTTATTTCGATGTATCAGGTACTACTTTAGCGCTAATCCCATCACTTGAATTAATTATTTTATTGCCGTTTCTATTTAGATTTTCACGTCTTTTTTGGCTTTATTTTGACTATAAAGTCGATTCAACTAAAACCACAAAAGAATAGGATCATTGAGCGTTTTTTTGATTTAACCAAAGCACTAATTGGTTATTGACTGAATCATTCATAATTAAATCTAAATCACCTTGGGTATGGTTCAGTGCTGCTGTCGTAATATTTGCATATTGCGATCCGGCGGTAATATTGATTGGCTTTTCAAAATGATTTAGCCCTGTATGTGGATATATATATATAATTCCATTTGTAGAATTTTGAAATACCAGCTCTGATTTACTGACTGCGCGTAAATGAGCTTCACCAATCAAAGCGCCCGTTCCACCTGGTATTGAGTACTCTATAAAATTCAAAAATCTACCGGCACCGTTGTTTTCATAAATTCTAAAAATATTTTCAGTTGAACTTGCAACTATTAAATCATTGTAACCATTTCCTCTGAAATCGACCAAATCAAATTCCGAAGGAGAAGATATTGTATTTGTATCAAAACGATCATAATTCGTACCATTATTAATATACGTCGAAAACTGAGAATTATTTTGCGAAACAACAATATAGCTTTCTTTACCATCAGGAGTAAAAACACCATTCACCATAGAACTTGGTGCGGCAGGCGTTGGCAATGTTTTTCTAAGTGTAAAATCTCCAGAACGGCCTCGATAATATATTTCTAATGTTGCGGGATTATCTTTGAGTAACGCAAACATGTTTGTGCCTGGTTGTCCGTAGCTTGATGGAGTTGAAACACTAACAATGCTAGGAGTAAATGTAACTGACTTTAATGTAAAATCACCTTTTCCATTTCCATAAAATATTTGAATCAATGGTTCATTGGAACAGGTTAAAATCAAATCATCATAACCATTTCCATCGAAATCGGAAGTATCTAAATCTCCACCACCTGAACAAGTGTCTAAATTTGAAAAATGTACAATTCTTCCATCGCCTAAATTTTTAAGAATTTCAATTCTTGAATCGGTATTACTGATAATGGCAATGTCTTGAACAGGATGTTGCAAAACACTTATAGGGACAATTCCATCAATTGTACTTACATTGGGATTCACCCTATATTCAAGCAATAGAACACTAGAATCGTTTGATTTAATCTCTCGGATTGAACCCGATGGCAGATAAACCCTTTCGCTTGGATTTGGTAATAACCCACACGATGCAATCATTGTGCAACTGCATAATAGTAAAAATATTTTAGTTTTCATTTAATTTAATTGTTTAATGGTTTTGAAAATACTCCGCCACAACTTTGTGTTGCTCCAACAGGTAATGAGCTTTTTAAATCACAACTAAAATTTTTGGAGTCAGAACCAGTCGAAACATTTTCATATGAAAATTGTTTACTATGAAAAGTAGTCGTGCCAACCCATTCTAAACTTCCGTCAGCTAGCACAAAATATACATCTCCCGTTAGTACTGACTCTACAACTTGTCGATAAATCATATACGAACATTCTATACAGCTATTGAATGTATAACTTGCAGAATGTGTTTCGGAATTGGATTTAGTAAATCCTTTTGTATATCCAAATGAAAGTGCAACAACACTGACAGATAAATCTACACCTCCACTAAATTCAACAGAAACATCTTGACCTGTCGACATTTCGTTAGACATTGAAATTTCAGTAACGGATCTAGTCCTATTTTGCAAACATCCAGAAGCTTTTTCTGGATCATGATAAATTGTACATTCTGTATTTCTAGGAGCAATAAAAGTAGGATGAACCTGATCATAAATTTGTATTATAAATCCGTAATGAAAATTTTCACCACCGGTTGTTGTTACTAGATCATATGTAGCCAATGTATATCCATAAAGTCTGTCTTGCTTAGTAAGTGCTGGGGTTTTAAATTTCAATTTCATCGTAACTTCTGATTGGCCATCTGAATTGATCGTTTCTGAATCTATGGTATTTCCATTTGAAAGTAGTTTTACAGTAGTAACTCCTTTTGCTAACGCGTTTTGATCGAATTTCAGATTCAATACTAATTTTGTTTTTTCAATCGTACGTTTAAAATCTACAAGATCTACCGTTTTCGATGGAACATTTCTTGTAAGCTTAGGTGAAAATACAATCCACTGTTTTTGATAAGATGGAGTAGTTACTGTAGCACTTAAACCGGGCATTAATTTAGTTTCTGGAGCTGCTGGAACGGCGGAATCTGAATTCATGGGTTTAATGTTATTTGCTTCTTTAATTTGTGATGAATCATTTGAATTAAGATATTGAGAATCTTTTTCTTTGGCACATGCACTAAGTAAAATTGAAATAATAAAAATATAAGTACAATTTTTAAACATATTAAAATCTCCAATGTTGTTTTTTTGTTGCAAACTGTTTGCATTTATAGTTAATTGATCTCACGTCAAATGTAAATAGTTTGCATTTATTATAGAGAGACAAAACGTGAAGAACTATAAGTTGTTGTATCTATTGATATTTATTTTTAACATTTCATATATATTTGCAGAAACTGATCCATTTGCGATTGATTTACAGCCAAATGATTCTGCAGTCACTAATACCGATAATGCATTTCGAAACACAAAATCTTCAGCTTCTACAATTACGGCTGCACCTCAGAGCATGAACCCTGATATTAGTTTCATAGGTGATTTCATCGCAGCAAATCCACAAGCCTTAAATGTAAAAGGTTCTGGATTACATCGAAGCATTGATCTACGTGAAGTTGAATTAGATGGCGTAGGATATGTTTCTCCTTTTGCCACTGCAACTGCAGTCATTGCTGCAAGTCCAGATGAAGTTTCAGCTGAAGAAGTATATTTAGATTTTATTACTCTACCCTACTCATTAAAATTAAAATTAGGAAAAATTTTAGTAGAAACCGATACACTCAATGTTACACATCAACATGCAATTCCGTTTGTTGATAAAACACTTATGCACCACCATGCATTTGGTGAAGAAGGATTGAAGACAGTAGGTGCGAATGCAAACATACTTGTACCGAATCCTTGGAATCACTATTTTTTATTATCTGCAACTGCTGGTGGAAATTTGAATGACCAAGATCAATATACTTCATTGTATGGGGGAAACTTAAAATCGGCATTGTACTCAGTCAAAGCATCCACAACGATTGATTTTTCAGAAACCACATACCTCAATTTAAGTGGATCAGACACACTTGCTCCTTTACCAGATGGATCTAGATCGGTCGTTTATTTAGCAGAAGCACTTTTACGTTATGCACCTGACCCTGCAAACTTTCATTTTACTTTTTTAAATGGAACACTTTGGAATCGTGGTAACCCTTTTCAAACCACTGCGTTTACTACGAGAGGTTATTATAGCTATTTGGGTTTTCAATTTTCTAAATACTGGAAAATAGGAACTCGCTATGACTACACTGACAATGAAACGTTTGATGGAATAGAAAAACAGTATTCAGCGATATTAACTTTTTATCCAACAGAAAATAACTATATCCGACTACAATATGCTAGACATAATTTACCACAAACTGCTTCTTTTCCGAATGTTTGGGAAAACAGAGTATGGTTACAAGTTAATTTTGCGTTGGGGCCCCATAAACCTCATACAAATTTATAGGAGAAAAAATGATTAAAATATTATTTACTTCATTATTACTGATGATCACAATAAATGCGAATGCATCAAAAGTTAAAGTCATCACATCTACTACAACATTAAAATCACTTACAGAAACAATTGGTGGCGATTTCATTGAAGTTACAAGTATTGCAAGACCAACAGAAGATCCTCATTTTGTTGAAGTACGTCCTAGTTTTATTATGCAAATTTCTTCAGCGAAACTTTATGTAAGTACAGGAATGTCACTAGACATCTGGGCAAAACAATTGATTGAAAATGCACGAAATCAAAATCTAGTTATAATCAATGCATCTCAAGGAATTCATGCATTAGAAGTGCCAACTGAAAAATTAACTGCACAGTTAGGTGACGTTCACCCAGAGGGAAATCCTCACTACTGGATGGACCCATATAATACTCCGGTTGTTGTTAAAAATATTTTAACCGGGCTTGTAAAAGTTGATCCTGATCATCAATCTCAATTCGAAAATAATGCAAAATTTTTTTTAGCAAAATTAAAAACAGCTGACCTAGATTGGCAAAAGAGACTATCAAAATTTAAAGGCTCCAAAATCGTTGTATATCACGCAAGTTGGATTTACTTTACTGAACACTTTCATTTAAATATTATCGCTGAAGTAGAACCAAAACCAGGCATTACACCATCTGGCGCCCATACCGAAGAAGTCATTCAATTGATTAAACGAGAAAAAGTTTCTGTAATACTTCAAGAACCCTATTACTCATCATCGACTACTCAAATGATCGCTGAAAAAACAGGTGCAAAATTAATTAAAGCAACTCAAATGGTTGGTGGACTGGATCGTACTTCAAATTATATTGAATTAATTGATCAAATTGTTACTCAAATAGAAGGAGCCCTTAAATAGTGATTCGATTTAAAAATGTTGAGCTTGGATATGGCTCAAAAATACTATTAACGAATGTCGACTTTGAAATTAAAAAAGGAGATTTCATTGGTATTGTTGGACCAAACGGTTCAGGCAAAACTACATTTTTAAAAACAATATTAGGAATGATTCCGAATATTGGTGGAGAAATCATTAAATCGAAAGATATTCAATTCGGATATGTTCCTCAGCGCTCAAGCATCGATACACTTTTTCCACTTACTGTATTTGATTTTGTGTTCATGGGAATGTTTGGCAAGATTTCTTCATTGCAACATAAATCTAAAGAACTTGTTTCAATCGTAGCTGATGCAATATTTAAGGTAGGTCTTACTCATAAACAAAATGACTTATTTCAAAGTTTATCAGGAGGACAACAGCAACGAATTTTGCTTGCCAGAGCTCTAGTAGCAAAACCTGAAATACTTATACTAGATGAACCCACAAATGGACTAGACATCGCCGCTGAAAATTCAATTATGACTCTAATTGAAACCTTACATAAAGAATCAAACTTAACTGTCATATTAGTTTCACATTTTTTACATTTGGTATCACAACACGCAAAACAAATTGGTCTAATTCATGAACGAAAATTTAACTTTGGAAATACGAACGATCTTTTAACAACTGAATCACTAACTCAAATGTACGGAAGCAAAATTCAAGTTAAGAAAATTGAAGGAAAAACGGTGATCTTAACATGATGAATTCATTACAATGGTTACACATCGATTTTATGCAAAAAGCCTTACTCGGCTCAGTAGTGATAAGTCTTGCTTCAGCACTTTTAGGAATTTTTGTATTATCGCGAAGAATTGTTTTCATTAGTATGGCACTGGCTGAAGTCTCCTCTGCAGCCGTTGCATTGGGCTCAATTTTAGCATTGAATCCAACAACCACAGCCATTCTCATTACACTAGCCTGCTCTTTTATTTTGGCTTTTACCCAAACTAAACCTTCACGCTTTCCGAATGAAACCAATATTGCAATTATGTACTTGTTTGCTTCCTCTGCCGCCATTTTACTAATTGCAAAAAATCCACAAGGTGAAGTTGATTTAATGAATGT
>CAZNGN010000046.1:0-13255 GCA_964572865.1 uncultured Bacteriovoracaceae bacterium
CCGCCATTTTACTAATTGCAAAAAATCCACAAGGTGAAGTTGATTTAATGAATGTATTATTTGGAAATATTTTAACTGTAAATAATACACAATTAAAAGAATCATTAGCGGTATCTATTTTAACGATCCTTGGATGTGGCGTTTTTTTTAGGAAAATATTTTTTACTTCTTTTGACTATGAAATGGCTAAAGCCGTTGGGGTTAAAACCCTGTATTGGACTTTGTTGTTTTATTTACTCCTCGGTTTGCAAATCGTTACTGGAATTCGCTTAAGTGGTGCATTACTTAGTTTTGCGTATTTAGTGATTCCTGCTTACTGCGGATTGCGAATCGGAAAATCGATGAAAACTGTATTTATCAGTGCATTTATCATTGCACCACTTGCCACTTTTTTAGGTCTAACATTTTCATTTAATTATGACTTACCAACGGGAGCAACCATTACAGCCGTTTTAGTAATTTTTGCTTTTATATCAGTAATCATTCATTCATTGAGAAGGGATACATAGTATGGCCACACATCTTCATGAACATTCACATCACAATCATAATACGAATATTAACGATTTATTGTTAAAACTGAAAAACACAGGTTTAAAAAACACTCCTTCTCGCAAAGCAATATTAGAAACATTTATTGATCATCATGGGCCGCACACGGCTGAAGATGTCTATAAACTTCTTCCTAAGGGACTGTGTGACTTAGTAACTGTCTATCGCACTCTACTTAGTTTAGAAGAAACTAAAATTTTACGATCTTGTGATTTTGGTGATCGTACGATGCGATTTGAATTAGCAGCAGATGATGAATCTCACCATCATCATCTGGTCTGCATTGACTGTAAAAAAATAGACATTATCGATGACGAAGAATTAGAATTAATTGACCGCTTTGCAGCAAAGCGCGGATATACAAACATCAAACATTCTCTTGAATTTTTTGGAAAATGCCCTGATTGTAATTAAATGTGTGTTCAGTATTTATTTACTCATCCAGTAGACCACCTCAAAGGGCTGTATAAAGCTAAACTTAGTAAAGAAATTAAGTTTAAGCCACATGTGTTTCCTCGCTATAATGCTCCTGTCATCGTAATCAAAAATGATGAGCGAATCATTGCAGCGATGCAATTTGGACTCATACCATTTTTTGAAAAAGAAGCTAAACCGAAATCTGTATTTCACAATGCACGAGTTGAATCTGTACATGAGAAAGTTAGTTTCAAAAAAGCGTTTTTTCATACACGTTGCTTAATTCCACTAGATTCATTTTTTGAGTACATTTGGATAAATGATAAAGAAAAGTATTTAGCTAGATTTTTTCCTAAATCAGAAGAAACGTTAACTGCTGCTGGAATTTATTCTCTCTGGAAATCTCCAGATGAAAAAATTATTGCATCATTTTCGATGATTACGAAAGAACCCTATCCTTTTATTAAAAAAATCGGACACGATCGGTCTCCTTTATTTTTAAAAGAAGAGCACTTTGATGATTGGATGAACCCCGAAACCGAAGACTTGAAATCATTGCATAAAATAACGAATGATTATGCAGAAATTGACTTTGATATGGAGAAGTTAATTAAATAATCGATATTACGCCTATTGTCATTAAGGCTTTTCTTTTACTTTCACTAAACAAAAATTATACTTTAAGCCACTATGAATAAATTCTTACTTTTTACTTTTTTGTCATTATATACTTTTTTGATTTCTACTTTTGTTTTAGCTGGTCCTGCCGAAGACAAACTCGATTATGAATTATTTAGCCCAAATTATCCTGAGAGAAACACTGATGGAATGCTCATCATGGTGGATGGCAAAATCATTTATGAAAAATACAGCCGCGACTATCACGTAGATTCAAAACACATTTCTTGGTCAACTGCCAAAGGTGTTGCTGGCATTCTAATGGGGATTGCAGAAACTCAAGGCTATTTAAAATTAACTGATCCTGTGAATCGCTATCTTCCTGAATTTAATGGCAATGCTACAATCTTAGATTTTTTAAGAATGTCTTCAAATATTGAATACTTTGAAGAATACGATGGCGTCCCTATTAAATCAGATGTTGTTAGAATGCTTTATCTATATGGTCCAGCTGTAGGATTTTCACCATATACTTTGGCCCTTCCATTTCGCACGCAAACAATGGCCGGAAATTATTTTTATTATTCAAGCGGCGACACAAATGTCTTGATGGAAATTTTACGAAAAGCCGTTGGTGAAGAACGCTATAAAACATATCCTTGGGATGCATTTTTCAATCGCATTGGAGCTGAATCTGCTACTTTTGAACAAGATTCGTATGGAACATATGTTGGTTCTTCATACATTTATGCAACATTAAGACAATATGCAAATTACATTAACTTATTAGTGAACAACGGATTTCATGGAAATGATCGAGTGATCTCTGAAAGCTACATGAAATTAATTAACACGGTTGCACCAGGTGCTCGCAACAATCATCTTCCTGGAGAAGGCAATACCAATTACTCAGTACAAATGCACACCAATCAACCTGTGAAAGGTAAAGACGAAAAATTACATTTTTATTCTGAACTTCCGAAGGATGCTAACTACATTTATGGCCATCAAGGCCAAATGTTTTATGCAATTCCTTCTTTAAAAACTGTAATTGTACATTTTGCAAATGAATATGGCGATGGAATATCAACCAGACAATTATTACGTCCAACTTGGGATTATATTAAAGAAAAAGGTTATCCTGCATGGGATTATCAAGCAGCTGAATTAGAAGCAAAACAAATAAATAGTGAAAATTACAAAGAAACTGTTCATCATTCTAGTGAACACAGCGTTGATGTAATCAAGAAAATGTCTTCTCTCGGAAGTATCGTAACAAAGATTTCTGATTACTGGGAATATCGTCAGGTTCCAAAACTCATTCGTACATTAGCTGCTAAAGAACTATGCTCATGTATTTTTGTTACCAAACGAACAAAATATCAATGTAGACAAGATATCAAAACAACTTTACCTATACGCCCATTCATTTATGTGAACTGGAAACATCGAAGAGTTCGATCTGATTTTTTAATTGGCGGTCAAGCAGAAGCTGAATATGTTAACGATAAATATGGCTGTCGATTAAACTATTAATTTTTAATTTGAGTTTTTAACTCAGGCGAAGCAAGGGTTCGATTCTGAACGTTCGGTTCAATTGCTTTCGATGTGTCAAAAGTGAAATCTATAATTTTTGGCACTTTAAACACTAGCTTTTTAATAGGATAGATCGAATAAAAACCTTCATCGAATTTCCAATATTTCTCAATCGCATTTTCTTTTCGAATTGCTTCTACGTATTTTACACTTTGTGTAAGTGTATTTAATTTTGAGCGATCATTAAATCCAATATCTAGATTCAATGGCTCTTGAAACTTCCAAAATGAAGGGTAAAAAACTGGTTTTTTAGTCAAAAATAAAACTCTTTTTTGTAGCCACTCAACTACATCACTTCTTTTATAATATTCTTGAATATATTCTCGCATTGTATTTAAAATGATTTCCTCTTTCGAATTTTTAACAATTTTATCTGATTTTGGACGAGTTAAACGCATATACCAAAGCACTTCACGCAATGAATCGGCACCAATTCGATTTTGATGAACAAGCGGTTCGACATAAGCGGTAAAATCTAAATACGATTCTAAAGATTTAAACTGATACGGTTCAGAACCATTGAGTAGCGATGTAAAACGAAAGGAAGACACATTGAGTACATGTGATTGCCACGTTTTTTTATCTCCCAATATATATTGTAAGATCGAACCGGAAGCTGTCTCGTAATATCCACTTTCTACAAATCTTAATTTTTTAACCCCATCTATAATTTCATCTGACTTTATATTGTATTTTTCAAATATTTGAGAAATATTTTTAGGATTATAAGCATTTCGATTAAATGCATCTTCGTTTAATGGAATATAATTAAAATTTCCTTTCAGTTTTAATTGAGTACGAACCGTGTTCAACGCTTCATAAAACAAGTCGACGTCGTTGCCTAAAAACAAAACCTCTTGATTTGCTTGATCACGTATCGCAAAATCTGGAATTAAATAACGAAATTGAATTTTTTCATGAATTAAAACTCTGGGAATAAATGAGAGTTTTTCCCAAAAGCGAAGATCATTTGTTTCATTATTTGTTTTCACATATTGTATCATTGACATCAATGTATGAAATTGAATTCTTTCTGCTTCAATTTCTGAAAGAAACTGCTCGCGTTGAATTGCATTTTCAAATCGGCCCATGTGTTCTTCGGTTTTTTCAAAAGAACATCGATTCCAATATTCTTTATCTTTTTCAATTGATATAATTTGATACACATTTTTTATCTGTGATGATAGGTACGTCGCTGGCTTTGTATCTAAAAATAAAATATCAGAACCCAATTTTGTATTTAATGTACTGAATGAATCTAAAATGCTTAAGTCGTTTTCTTTTAATTTGTCTGACCATTTTTTAGAATTTTCATCAAACACTATTCTTTGATCTTTTGAAATTTTCGATTTTTCATGAAATTGAGTGTGGAATTTATCAATCGCCTCTTTTCCAAAGACATATTCACTATGATCGAAAAGAGATTTATCTTTAATCGAAATAGCAGCTAAAATTTTATTTAATTTTTTCTGTGGTATATAAGATAATACTGAAATTTTTATTTTATTTAGTACTAAGTATTCTAAAAACTCTCTCACGCCATATTTTAAGAAGTACTTTGTATCAATATTTTGTTTTTCCGTTAACGGTAACGAGATGGTAATTTCTTCAAGTGCTGGGTAAAGGTTTTTACCATTATATAAAAATTCTTGATTTGCTTGAGTGATGACGCCGTCTAAATCAAATACAACGTGTTTGACCTCATCTGCTCTTAAAAAAGTATTCAACAACAGAATGCCTGCCAAAATAAATAAGTATATTTTTATGTGCTTTCTTAATGAATTCATCCATCATTCTCATCGGTTAAATACAAACAAAGTATGAATGAATTAGGTACATGGGCAATTGCTACCTATAAAAATAAAAACGCCCAAATGATTGTCATTTGGGCGTCTAGATTGCTTATTTTAAAGGTATATAATCGAACTAATAACCGTAAACTGTGTAATAGATTTTAACTGTATCTTGGTGTTTGCCTGAATTTGATTTAATCAACACAGTTACTGAGTTTTTCTTACCAAAATATCTAGCATCATTAAATTTGCTTGGAATCGTAAAACTTCCTGAACGATCGCCATTTGGACCAGGAATTTTCTTGTTTTTATAATCTGTAACTACGTATCCATCATCTCCGATAATATCGAAATTTGAACATTGCTCAACACCGTTTAATACGATGTTAACTTGTCTTCCATTTCCATTGTTGGTTTTGATCATACCACCGCACTCTGGCAAATATGCTGAGTCGCCTAAATCTAAAACCATGTAATCAGCCATTGCTGAAGTTGATGCTACTAATAATGATAAAGCTAAAATTAATTTTTTCATTGTGAGAACCTCCGAAATTTGTATTGCTACGGGTTATATCTTAGAAGCGTTATTTACGCAACGCAAAATCAAAAGAAATAATAATTGATTATTTTGGTAGTCTATTAATCATGTTATTGAGCTGATCACTTTATTAATATTATCAAGACCTTCTTTAAGCTCTTCAGTAGTGGGCCAACCATATCCAATTCTCATATACTTGCGATCCATCTCAAACCAATGCCCTGGCCCAACATGGGTCTTATATTGATCATTTAAAAGCTTATAAAATCGATTCTCATCTATTCCTGATTTTAATCTGGGAAAACAAACCACTCCCCCTTTAGGCTCAACCCACTCCATTTTGGGCTGGTTTGAAATCCAATTTTTAACAATTCCAAAGTGCTCTTGGATTGTCTTTTTTACCGAAGGAAATATTTTATTTTTATGTTCTAAAAATTGAATGGCTACTGTTTCATCTAAAATAGAACCTGTAATAAAAATTTGTTCTTTAGCAGCCAAGAATTTTTCCATAAGCGTTTGATCTTGGGTAATGAGCCAGCCGATTCGAATTCCCGGCAAACCAAACGTTTTTGAAAGAGAGCTTACTGAAATCACACGTTTGGAAAGAGTTGCTGAAACCGGATATACTCCTTCAAAATTCATCTCACGATAGGTTTCATCTACCAAAAGATAGGCATTTGAGCCTTCTACAATTTTAATGATTTCAGCCAAATCAGACTTACTCATTAAAGTACCCGTTGGATTGTGAGGGATCGTGATACTTACCAATTTTGTTTTAGGAGTAATTAGTTTTTTCAACTCATTTGGATTGAATTGAAAGCCATCTTCAAATTTAAGATCAATGAATTTAATTTTAGCCCCGATGGCACGTGGAGTTTCAATATTTGTGGCATAATTGGGTCGAACCACGATCAATTCGTCATCTGCTTCTAACAATGTTGTAGAAATGATAAATAATGCAGCAGCAGCTCCGACAGTGATGAGCACTTCATTTGCATTTAATTTTTTCTGTGTAAATGCATCGTTTGCAATGAGTTCTCTTAATTTAGGTTGACCTAAATGATCTCCATAACAAAGAACTAGATCATTTAAGCTCACATTTAATTGATTCAATACTGAATCTCTAAAAGAACTTTCAGTTAAATTACATTTAATTGTGTTGTAACCAAGTTGTTCAGGTGACTCTACTTCAATTGGCATTCTTACGTATTTCATAGACGAATAATTTATTATAAATACAGCGCGTTATAACAGCGAATTTTTTGACAAAACATGTGAATACCCTTATTTGTAATTAATATGAAAAACTCAAATACACCCATTACAAATTTTATGAAACATCACTATCGTCATTTCAACGCTGCTGCGATGATGGACGCTTCTGAAGGCTATACAAAACATTTAAAACAAAATGGCAAAATGATGGTCACCCTGGCTGGTGCTATGAGCACTGCCGAACTTGGTCTTTCTCTTGCTGAAATGATTCGACAAGATAAAGTGCATGCGATTTCTTGCACGGGAGCAAATTTAGAAGAAGATATTTATAATCTAGTAGCTCATGATCACTATGTTCGAGTTCCAAACTACAGAGATTTAACTCCTGCAGATGAACAAAAATTATATGACAAACATTTAAATCGCGTAACTGACACTTGTATTCCTGAAGAAGAAGCGATGAGAAAAATCTGGCGCGTAGTTGCTGAAGAATGGAAAGCAGCTGAAAAAGAAGGTAAACGATATTTTCCACACGAATATTTTTATAAAGTTTTATTAAGTGGAAAATTACAAAAAGAATATCAAATTGATCCTAAAAATTCTTGGATGTTAGCTGCAGCAGAAAAAAATCTTCCGATGGTAGTTCCTGGCTGGGAAGACTCAACCTTAGGAAACATGTACGCAAGTTTCAACATCACTGGAGAAATTAAAAACATACACACTGTACGTACGGGCATTGAATACATGACTTCACTTGCTGAGTGGTACACTGAAACATCTAAAAATCATTCGATTGGATTTTTTCAAATCGGCGGTGGAATTGCAGGAGACTTTCCGATCTGTGTAGTTCCAATGCTCTCACAAGATTTGGGACGTAATCCAAAACTTTGGGGTTATTTCTGCCAAATTTCAGATTCAACCACTTCGTATGGATCTTATTCAGGTGCTGTTCCCAATGAAAAAATCACTTGGGGAAAACTAGGCACGGATACACCTAAATATATTGTAGAATCTGATGCAACGATTGTTGCACCATTGATGTTTGCTTATATTTTAGGTTGGTAAAATTTAAAATAAATATAAAAAAAACGCCACTCTTGTTCCTTTAATAGAGTGGCGTTTTTATTTTAGCTAATCCTAAGCTAAATACTTAAATACTAGTTTGAAAAGAAACTACGAAAAGATTTCCGTGATTTCCTGCTGAAGATACGGGTGTTCCACCATTTCCTGCAGTGTCTACTAACTTACTGAAGTTAGCTGAAATCTTAGAATTATTTTTGCTTAAGAAATAGTTCATTCCAAGTGTGTATTGTCTTGAGTTTGTGCCATTTCCATCAAAGCCATCAAAACGTGCACATGGTTGCCATTTATCCATCATATAACCAGCTTCAGCTACAAAACCTCTGCGTGGAGATCCTGCATTTTGGTCATTGATTGCTTCCCCTTGAAAATCCCACTCATTCATTTTGTAACGAGCATTCGCGCCATAACGACCTTTTGTTCCATAACGATGCCAATCTCCTGCAAGAACAAATGCACCTACTTTAAAATTGTCATTAAAGTTGTACTCAGCTCTGCCAGTAATGTCTTTGCTATTAGAAACGTCGTTTACGTTATTGCCTTGTCCGTTGGTAGCTGCAAAGTAGAATTTTGCATTTTCCCATTTGTAAGTCATCATGAAACCTGGTTCACGATAATCAGCCCATGCACGAATCGGCATTGCTCTTTCGATGAACATTAATTCACCAGTTGGATCTAACGCTTCAGCTGAATTTGGCACTTTAAATTGACCAACTACGAATTCAAAATTATCAAACGCTTGCCAACCCCAAATTAAGTCTTGAATGATTTTATTATCATTTGAATTACTTAATCCTCCTGTTGAACTAAGTGCTGGCGATTTAACAGGGTCAACCATTACTCCCCATCTTGTATGTTCAGCTACTGAGCCACTGAATTTAAGTTCGGCACGTCTTGCTTTCATATTAAACCATGGATTTGCTTGAGTGTCGTTCACTCCCCATGCTTGAAATAATCCATTGAATTTAACATTTGAAGATGCGCTCACAGAACCATCTGCAAAAGCTGAAAGACTAAACGCACTTACGATTAGTCCTACAATAATTGATTTAACCATAATAACTCTTCTCCTTACCTTATTAGTTGATACTGCTATGATGTTACGAATTATGACTAAATCATTTCTTATTAATTTTTATTTGAAAAGTTAATTTTTGTTAAGATCCAATTTGAATATTCAATTCTATTTAAATGTGACCATAAGTCTCATTCCTGCATTTGATTTTGCAGTTTTTACAACATCACCTGATGTTGTTTTTAAAGTAGCTCCCGTGATTCGAGCGTCTAATCCTGCATAAACATCCACGGGAAGTTTCACTTTTTTCATCAATTTATTTAATTTTACAAGTGCACTCACAAAAGCTGAAACATCATGGTACGGAGTTGAGTCTAAATTTTTTGAATAAAGCGCTTCTGCTAAAAGTAAATTTTCATTCATTGATAATCTAGTTCTGGCTCCTAATTGATATTTACTTTTTTCTCCTTGAACCATTTTAAATCCAAACACAGGTGCAATCATTCTCAACTTTGTAGGATTCATATCGCCATAACCAATTTCAATTTGCGCAGCAGATTGAGAAGTCGCAGACAAAACCACAGAATCAGAATATGGATCTGTTGAAATTGCGTTTGGATTTGGAAACAAATGAATTGCTCCACGAAGTCCAGCGCCTAAATATAAATTTTTATATTTTTGATTTGTGAAGAAAAAAGTGCCAGAACCGTAATTATCAAATCCAGCAAATTTAAATTGCCTTGTTTGAAGTGAAACAATGGTTTGTGCAGTAAACTCTTGTTTGGTCGTTAATTTATACTCTGATAATCCCATTTGAGTTACAGGATGAACTTCTCTTTTAATATCACCGTAAAAGTTACTTTTCTTTACGTCGCCGACAATTCCTACACCAATGTAACCTGAGCCATCTTTTAAGAATTCTTGGCCGAACGAAGACAATGAGATTAAACAAAGTTGAATAACAATATATATGACTCTCATTTTACTCCTCTTATATATATGGTCTTGTATTGGAAGAACTGTGCCACCTCAAAATCGATATAAAGATTCTCATTTTTTATAATCGTTAATAAATTGAGATCATAACCAAGTGTCTAAAAAATTGACACCATTTGTGTTCTGAGAACACACTACTCAAGCCTATATTTAAGCGTAAAATAAAAATTGAGAGTGCGGTGTGGGGTACTTCCAAACGGATTGGGGGATCTCATGAAAATACATCAAAATGTACCAAAACCAGTCGAAATCGATCAAAATTTTCAGACAAATCAGAATCATGTTCGCATTGATCAGCCTACGATTCATATTCTATTTGAAGAAATCATCAATGCCCAACATGCCGCTCACGTTCGATTTTCTAATTTAACTCAAATCAAACCATTGCATGATACTGACGTTTCACATGTGTATTTTTCAGATGGAAGACAAAAACTCTGTCTTTGCTTTGAATACAAAGATCACTGGTTTGAAGTAACTCAAGAAAGTTTAAATCCTTGGGGAACCATCATCGAATGTAAAATTGTAATCGACGGAATTATCGTATTCTGTGGATTGTACGAAAAATATTTTGAAAGGTATAAAGTGAAAAATGTAACGGAAGCATTACAAGGCAGATGGATCCAAGCCTTCGCTGAAGTCAGTCAAATTCTAGTTGAATTTGAAAAAAACGATACGACTGGCTTTAATGCTGGACCGTAGAATTTTGAATATAGTGTATGACCTTGCGGATAGGTTTGGGGTTTTAAAATTAAAGTAACTTCCGTAGGTGCTTTAATATATTCTAAATTACAATGTGCCTTTGAATTGTCATCAATTTGTAAATAACGTCGGCCATTACCTTTGAGTCGCTCATCAATTTTAGATATATAAATCTGAATTCCACATTCAGTTTGCACAGGCTGAATTAAAGGGAAAATAAAAACCATAGGGTTTTTAAAAGCCTTTGAATCATGTTCTAAGTACAATCTTGCTTGAGTTAGCGTTGAATCAATTTCAATTCTTGCTTTTGTAATATGTGCACCATTTAAAATGACTGGATCGACTTCAAACTGATTCAAATCTGAATATATGATCGCAGCATTTGATACAAATGGGCATAAAGTTAAAATCAAATATATTACAAACTTCATGGCTCATTCTTACCGTTTTTCGTACCTCCTGTACAATTTTAAATTAAGGTGAGAGCGGTACCTGACAAATCAGGTACCGCAGTTAGGTGGGGGATTCGATGATGTCTAGTTGAAGGCGTATGAGATGGAATATAAAAGCCCCAATACACATCCGAGTACAAAAACTTGCGCTGCTAAAAATCTAAATATTCCCATTTGCATGACATTCTCCTTTTGTCCCAAATTCTTGATCTAAGCTTTGAGCAACTAGCATGCCACTAAATAAACGATCTATTGGCCGTTTTATGCGCTTTAATTATGTTTTAACAAATTCAAACTGACTCTAGATTCAAAATGACACTAGCAAAAGGACACCAGATTTACGTGATTATCTGAATGAAAACTGATTATGGCAGTCAAAACAATCACGATTTATGAGTGAAGTGTGATTTGGGCTTCCAGTATAAGAAAGCGCATCTTGTCTGTGACAATCTACGCATCGATTTGGTAGCCCCTTATAGTTATTTTTATTATGACATGAATAACAGTCTAGGGTTCGATGCACCCCTCTTAATGGGAACATAGTGAGCGAATGTTTAAAGTCTACATTTTCCCAAAATTGCTGTCGGTGACAATCTTTACACTCAGGTTGCGAGCCATTGTGAACATCGTCTTTTTGATGACAAAGCACGCAGTTATCGCTCATACCTGAAAGCCTGCGTCCATTTTTATGACATTCTGTACATTCTAATGAAAAATGCACTCCTGATAGTGTGAAGTTTTTATGAAAATCCCCTACTTTTTTCCAGTCATTTGTATTGTGACACTCACTACACTTTGGACCATAGTCACCATTGTGTGGATCTTTGTGACAGCTTTTACAGTTGCGTTCACCTAATTCAGGAAATTTGAATTTTCCTTTTGCATGAATGGATGCGTGTGTTGCTTTGGCTTTTTTTAGAAAGTCTCGATCGAAAAAATCTTTCGTTGTAGTGTGACACTTTTCACACTTTAAGGGGGCATGTTTTCCAGTCAACGTATACGCTGTTGAATCGTGATCAAACTCTTTGCGATCTTTAAAGTTTGTGGTGTTGTGACAAGCAAGACATGATTTATCTGAAAATTTCTTGTTGAACTGGTTTTCGTGAACATTTAAATGACAGTCTACGCAGAAGTCTTTTCCTTTATTTGCAAATCGATATACTTGTTTTTTTCCGACAGTATGGCAGTCGGCACATTTTAAAGAAGTATGACTTCCATCGAGTTTAAATCGAGTTTGCGTGTTGTGATCGAATTTCATTCCCACTTTTTTAAATACATCCCAACCGTACTCATTGTGACAATTGGTACATTTTCCAGCAAACGTTTTTGGATTGGGAGCATCTAAGTGAGGATTTTTATGACAGAGCTCACACGTTTTATCTTTGAGAGTTGGATAATGATAGACTCTCACTTTCGGATTATTTGATGCGATCACGTGACATTTATCACATTTAATACCTTCGTGTTTGCCAATGATAGGATAATTTGTATTTAAGTTATGATCAAAATCATGTGTTTGTTTCCACTCTGTTTCGTTGTGACAGGTTAAACACTCGCTTAAATTGTGACGAAATTTTTGAGGACGAATTCCTCCAAACATATGAATGTCTTTGTGACAGAACGTACAGTCTTTTTTAAGTCCATAAAATTTGAACGATTTTAATTCTTGTTCATTCACTTTTGCACTTTGTTTATGACATTCAACGCATTTTAAATCAGCGTGTTTTTCTTTTAATTTATAACCTGTAATGGAGTGATCAAATTTTGCGATTTTCCACTCATTCATCGTGTGACATTTTAAGCACTGTTTAGAGCCAGCAAATTTTTCTGAAAAATTTCCTTTATGTTGATCTTTGTGACATGCAAGACAGTCTGTACGAAGGCCTGTAAATTTAAAGTTTTTCAATCCAGAATCAGCCACAGCTTCACTTTGCTTATGACAATCTAAGCATTTCAATTTTGCGTGTTTACCGTCGAGTGAGTACCCTGTAACTTCTTTGTGCTTAAAGTTTTCGATTTTCCAAGAATCAATCGTGTGACATTTTGTGCAATTTTGTCCGCCTGATAGTTTCAAGCTAATTTTATTATGATGTTGATCTGCGTGACAGGCAAGACATGAATCTTTCTTTAAGTTTGGCCATTGATAAATCGACGGTTTATTTTTAGGAGTATGACAGTCAGCACATTTTAATTTTTTATGTCCCCCTTCGATCTTATAAGTGGTGTCTTTGTTGTGATCGAAGTTAATGTCTTTTTTCCATTCTTTTAGACCGTGACAACT
>CAZNGN010000047.1:0-12264 GCA_964572865.1 uncultured Bacteriovoracaceae bacterium
AACAAAACAAAAGATTCGGTAGATAGTAGTTTAGAAAATTTTAGTATTTTATTTATAAAACCATTAAAAGACATTGTACGTGAACAAAATGAGTGGGTTGGTAAAGAGCTTAAGCAAAAAGATTTAGATTTAGGAATGGGTATGTATGATGAAAAACATAAACCTAAGATTTCTTTTTTAAATGAAACAATTCCGCACCAATTAAATATTAAAATTTTAGAAGCAATCTCCAATTCGGGCGGAGTGTGTCATTGGTATTTACAAAAATATTTGAATACTCTTCATTAAATTGCTTGCAGCCGACAGGCTTTTGCGTAATCTGTTTATACGACAATATATAATATAGAGGAATTAAACACAGATGGCTAAAACATCATTAGTGATTGTGGAGTCTCCAACAAAAGCAAAAACAATTCGAAAGTTTTTACCTAAAACATTTACGGTAGAAGCGAGTATGGGACATGTGCGAGATCTTCCACAGTCTGCAACTGATATTCCTGAAAAATTTAAAAAAGAAGAATGGTCTAAAATCGGAGTTAACGTAGAGAAAGATTTTGAACCTATTTATGTTGTTCCCAAAGGTAAATCAAAAATTATAACAGAATTAAAGAAAAAATTAGCGAATGCTGAAGAATTGTATCTAGCGACTGACGAAGACCGCGAAGGAGAAAGTATATCTTGGCATTTAATTGAAATTTTAAAACCAAAAATTCCAACCAAACGAATGGTGTTTCACGAAATTACAAAAACAGCGATCGAAAAAGCGTTAAAAGACGTGAGAGAAGTAGATACAAGACTTGTGCGAGCACAAGAAACAAGACGTATTCTAGACCGTTTAGTGGGATTTACTCTATCGCCATTACTTTGGAAAAAAATTGCATATGGTCTGTCAGCCGGCCGAGTTCAGTCGGCAGGATTGCGGTTAATTGTTCAACGTGAACGTGATCGTATGAATTTTCAAACAGCAACGTACTGGGACTTATTGGCAGAATTAAATAAAGGCCAAACATTTAAAGCTAAACTAATTTCTGTAGATGGAAGCAGAATTGCAAGTGGCAAAGACTTTGATGAAACTACGGGAGCATTAAAGGCTGGAAAAGATGTAAAGCTTGTAAACGAAAAAGATGCTAAACAATTGGCAGAAAAACTTAAAAAGTCACAGTGGAAAGTTTTGAGCATTGAAGAAAAGAAATTTAGTTCAAAACCGGCACCACCATTTATCACTTCTACGCTGCAACAAGAGGCAAACCGTAAATTAGGAATCTCAGCACGTGATGCAATGAGAGCAGCACAATCATTGTATGAAGAAGGTTTGATTACATATATGAGAACGGATTCTCCGTTTTTATCAGAAGAAGCAATTACGGGTGCTCGCAATGCAGTTACCGAACTTTACGGAAAAGATTATTTATCGCCTGAACCAAGACAGTTCACTTCTAAAGCAAAAGGTGCACAAGAGGCACACGAAGCGATTCGTCCTGCGGGAGCTGAATATGTTCATCCAAAAGATGCAGGATTATCAGGTCGCGAAAGAGCCGTCTATGAAATGATCTGGATGCGTACAATGGCATCACAAATGGCTGAAGCACAAAAAAAATCAATGTCTGTCAAAATCGAAGCAGAGAATACGGTATTTAATGCTACGGGAACTCAAATCTTATTTCCTGGATTTTTAAGAGCATACGCGGAAGGTTCAGATGATCCTGAAGCAGCACTCGAAGATAAAGAAGTAATTTTGCCAGCATTAAAAGAAGGTGATGTATTAAAATGTGAAAAATGTGATCCTCTTTCACATGAAACCAAACCACCAGCACGATTTACCGAAGCTTCACTGGTTCAAACGTTAGAAAAAGAAGGAGTGGGTCGTCCTTCAACCTACGCCTCAATCATTGATACAATTATTGATCGAGGTTATGTCAAAAAAATTAGCAATGCTTTGATTCCCACGTTTACTGGCATGGCTGTAATTCAGCTTTTAGAAAAGCACTTCAATCGATTGGTAGATTTAGGTTTTACATCTAAGATGGAACAATCCTTAGATGATATTGCTGAAGGAAATTTAAATTGGCTTCCGTACTTAAAAGAATTTTACTTAGGAAAAGAAGGTCTTCAAAATCAAATTAAAACAGAAGAAAAGAAAATTAAACCCGACGAATCTAGATCAATTCATTTAAAGCATTTGCCAGATGTGGTTGTTAAAATTGGAAGATATGGCGCTTACATTGTAAAAGAAGCTGATAAAAAGGATGAAGAAAACATTCATGCTTCGATTCCTGAAGATATCGCTCCTGCCGATTTAGATAGTGTGAAAACTCAAGAGCTCATTGAAATCTCGGCCAAAGGCCCACAACCTATCGGGAAGCATTCAAAATCAGGCGATAATGTATATTGCTTAGTCGGAAGATTTGGTCCATATGTTCAATTGGGTGAAGCTTCGAATGAAAATCCAAAACCAAAACGAGCATCTTTGTTAAAGGGCATGGATCCGAAATCAATTACTATGGAGCAGGCTGAAAATTTATTAAGTTTACCAAGGGAATTAGGAAATCATCCAACTTCTGGAAAACCAATTTTAGCTAATATGGGAAGATTTGGTCCATATATTTTACATGATGGAGAATTTCGATCACTTAAAAAAGAAGATAATCTATTCTCTGTAGATTTAAAAAGAGCGTTAGAAATTTTAGCTGAAGAAAAAAGAACTAGAGCTGGTACAAGTAAATTAGTGCGTGAATTGGGTGTGAATCCCACTGACCAAAAGCCAGTTGCTATTTATGATGGTAAATATGGTGTTTACATTAAACATGCAGCTACAAATGTAACTATTCCTGAAGGATTTAAACCCGAAACAATCACACTTCAGCAAGCTCTTGATTTGATTGCTGATAAAAAGAAAAGTAAAAGAAAAAGATAGTTTTACTGTAAAAGTAAGTTTAAATCTTCAGCCTTTAAGATTGGATGTGCGCCCTCTTGTAACAATCGATTAGGCAATTCTGCTAATTCATCAAATATACTACCAGGCGTAACGGCAATGATTTTGCCTTGCTCGAGAGCGTGAAGAACAGTGTGCAGGCTTCCTGATTTAGCAGTTGCTTGTGGAATCCAAATTACATCACTTAAACCCGCTATGATTCGATTGCGCCAAGGAAAATGGTAAGGTTTTACGATTGTGCCTGGGGGATACTCTGACAAAATTCCACCTCCTTTTTTTAAAATTAAATCAGCCAAACCTGTATGAGCATTCGGATAAATAGAATCAATTCCATTACCCAGAACTGCAAAATTTGTTACCCCTGACTCTAATGTTTGTAAGTGCGCTAAAGAGTCTGTTCCAAAGGCAAGACCACTTATGTGTTCAATATTCACAGGAATGTTTTTTAAAATATTTCGTATTAATTCATAACCATATTTATTTGGTTTTCTTGAACCAACCGTAGCAAGTTTGACTTTATTAGAATCAGGAAGTTTTCCTGAAAAATATATAACTATTGGTGGCGACTGAATTGTTTTTAATTTTACAGGGTAGTCTGAATGCCAAATGCTTGTAAAGTTTATGTCGTAAAACTTTAAATCAGATATTATTTTTTCACTTTTTTTAATAAGTGATTCTATAAAAAATGAATGAGCATCTTTTTTTAAATGATTCGCTACTTCATTTATGATCACCTTAAAATCTGGTGGCTGATTCGAATTAATCAGAATATTTAATGAATTTTGCGACAATAGAGATTTTGGTATTAAACTTAAAAATATGATATCGGCATTCATTTATTATTAAATGGTAAGTAACTTTTACCATTTCCTTAATTAATTAAATGATTGCAACTTTTTTGCCAATTAAGGGTTTTCTGGAGGCGGTAAAGAAGAACCACTATCAAGTTCACTGCTAGAAGATTCTGCTGGAGGAGGTGGCGTATTATCTGGGTTTGCAGTTGAATCTAACGGCTGTACAGGCTCTGCAGGTGTAGAATCTAATCCAGATGAAGAATCGAGTGATTGTGTTGTCTCTTGTGGTGCATTCTCAGTAGGCGTTTCAGTAGGTGGTTGTTGTGTTTCTGTTGATGTGCCAGAATCTAATCCAGAGTCTTGTGTTTCTTTATTTCGATCCCAGTTTTCTAGTTCTTTTACTTCTTCTTTTTCTTTTTTGCCGATACCGTCGTCTGAATTATGATCTAATTCATCTAACTCATCGAGTTCTTTATCATCGATATCACCTGAAGTATCTTTAATTTTGTCTTTATATTTTTTTTCTAGATCAGAAATATTTGTTAATAAAACTGCGAAATCACCATTTTTAACTATGTTGAGAGAATTAATAATTAAAGCGGTACAGTAATTAGCAGTTGTATGTACAACTAAAGCATCAGCACTGACCATAATGTCTGATTCTGTTAATTTATCGCGAGTAACAGGATCATAATATTCATAAATTCTAAAAATATTTCCTACTTGTACGCCATCTTCTAAACCGCGGTCTAGATGAATGAATCTAGATTGTGCTGTTCCCCAAGAACTTTCATGTGGGTTTAATAATACTAGTCCTTCAACAGGATCATTTGCTGGTACTGGTCGTATACCAGTAATAGATGGCATCAGTGGATATATACGATCACCACGAGTGAGTGGTTCATAAGTTTTAGTAATAATCGCAATATAAGTACCGTCTTTAATTCCAATTACTTTAACTTCACCTAACGCTTTATAAACGTAACCAGTACGATCTGATTTCTCTTCATCTAAATAGTAAGGCTCAGATAAAACAGAATAGGTTGTACCAACTTGTAGGTCTTGATTTTCAGATTTTAAAAATACAACTTCCTGATCAGAAAATGAATTTCCGTCGCGACGTGAACCATAGATTTCACCGATATAAGGTAAAGTAGTTTCATTTGCGATAGCAGGGACACGCATTTTAAAAGTTTTTATGCCAAAAATTTTAGTTTCTTTTTCTATTCCGAATTCATCATATTCTTTGGGAATTAATTTTTGAGGAGCAACGGGCTTCCACTTATCTTCAGGAAGTTTGGTATATTCTGGAACACGATTCGAATTAGATGCAACTTGTATAGATGGTTCCTGATTAATAGTGTTGTTGGGAGTGCTTTCGGTATTGCTAGCTTGAGTTGTATTTTGAATTTGCGTGGTAACTTGAGGTAATGTTTCAGATGTTCCTGGAACAAAAAATAATTTATTACCAGGATTAATAATGTGTGGGTTTGTAATTCCAGCAGCTGCATTGTTTAGTGACCAAATTTTTGGCCAGTAAAATGCATTTCCAAAAAGTCGTTTGCTAACATCCCAAAGAGTATCACCTTTTTGAACTTCATATGTATCATGTTGATGAGAGCCAATTACTTCATTCCATTGATCATCCGTGATTGGATGAAGTTTTTTTGACATTGCTGAAAGCTTTTGTTCTTCACTTTGAGCAAAACATTGGAGGCTTATTAAAAATAATATACATCCTGTATAATATTTATTCATGTGATTTAGCTGGTTGCTCCAATCCCATCGGTTCAAGTGGAAGTGTTTCTTCAACAATCGTATCATTTGAATGATCGGCAGGTTTTTTAATTTCAGTAGTAGTATTTTTGCTTACGGCAGATGTTTCTGTTTTAGAGTTTTGAATTTTTTGGCTAACATTTGTTAGTTCAAAGCTAGGATTTCCTATATATAATTTTTCAGCATTTGCATATATTTCACCAGCATCATGGTTTTTACCAATATTGTTATAACACTGTGAAAGTCGGATTTGTGCATTCACTACGCGTGGTGAGCTCGGAAACATTGTAATTACTTTCTCAAATTCTGCTTTTGCTAATGTGAATTCTCCAAGTAAAAAATAAGATTCAGCAATATAATATTGAGAAGAACCTGCTAAAATATTATCAGGATAACTTTCTGAAAACTTATTAAATTCAATGATTACTTCAGAATATTTAGCTTCTTTAAACAGTTTCATTCCTTTCATAAATGCACCTGTTGCTTCATCAATTGAACTTGTATGAATCGTTTTTTCGGCAACTATTTTTTTTGAAATTTTATTTTGTTTTTTTACAGGAATCGGAGTGGTTTTAATGTCTTTTGAGACAATTGTTAAATCTTGAGTTTTAACTTGAAGTTCTTCATGAGGTTTTGAAGATGCTAATTTGTCATTCATTGCATTTAACTTTGCATCTAGTTCTTCCATTCTCGACTGAATGCGTGATACCGTTTGGCTTAAGTTTTCTAGTCTTTGTGAATCATTTGGAACGGCATCTTGTTCAGCAGATGTTGGTGTCGGTTTATTAGAAGAACAAGCAATGAAAAAACTGCCCATCATTAAGTGTAACATTATGATTTTATATAAATGAAACCTTGCGTCCATACTTGAATAAGAATAAATCGAATTGGATAGAAGCGAAAGACTAAACAGTAGAAATTTGATATAGTATTTTAAGAAATTTAGAATTGAGTATTCAAATGATGATTCACAAAAAAGTAAGGGTTCATAAAAAAGATTCTGCATTTTTATATGCGATTTTAGAATCCTTAGAGGGTGCAGCTAGTTTTTCTACGTTAGATGCAACCGTAAAAGATCAAACATACCGAGATATTGAAATTTGTATTTCTCCTGGGTTTTTAGATGAGATAGAATCAATCATACAAACATTGAGAAAGAAAATTTCAATTTTAGAAATGAATCAATGAGGAAAACAAATGATTACTAATTTTAATCTAGATGCAGTTTTTAAAAAAGCACTTCAAAATGGTGGTGAGTTTGCTGAAATTTTTTATGAGCATACAAATGCAACGAGAATTCATTTTGAAGATAAAGCTTGTGATCAGATTAGTTCAGGAATTGATTCTGGTGTTGGTTTAAGAATTATATACGGAAACCAATCAGTATATGGTTATACAACTGAACTTACGAACAAGGGTTTATTAGAACTAGCGGATGCTTTAAGCAAGGCTGTTGCAGGTAAAGTAAGTTATCAAACGATAGCTATGAATCAAGTTAAGTCATCTTTTGATTATAAAATTAAAAATCCACCTTCTGATTTAAATTTAAAGCAAAAATTAAAATTAGTTGAACGTGCTGATCAAGCGGCATGGGCTGGATGCAAAGATTTAACTCAAGTTTCAGTAGCATACATTGAAACTTTGAGAAAAATTTCAATTGCAAATTCTCTTGGATATTTAGCAAACGATGAAAAACAATATTTAACGATGTATGTACAAGGAGTTGGAACACGAGAAGGCCAAACACAATCTTCTTATGAAGCAGAAGGTGGGTATTTGGGGTTAGAATTATTTAATGAAAAAACTCCTGAAATGATCGCAAATGAATGTACAAGAAGATTAAATGTTTTATTGAGTGCAAAACCTGCACCCGCAGGCACAATGCCAGTTGTCTTAAGTGCGGATGCTGGTGGAACAATGATTCACGAAGCGGTAGGGCATGGTTTAGAAGCTGATTTAGCATGTAATGGTTTGTCTGTTTATCAAAATAAATTAGGTCAATCTGTGGCAAATAAATTAATTTCGGTTGTGGATGATGGTACAATGCCGGCACGACGCGGAAGTTATTCTGTTGATGACGAAGGGAATCCATCTAAAAAGAACGTTTTAATTGAAAACGGAATTTTAAAGTCTTACATGGTTGATCGATTGAGCAACATTAAATTTGATTTACCTGTGACTGGAAATGGTCGAAGAGAAAGCTACCGATACAAACCAATTGTTCGTATGACAAATACGTACATTGTGCCAGGTAGAGATAATCCTGAAGAAATATTAAAGCAAACTAAGAATGGATTATTTGTGAAATCGATGGGTGGTGGTCAGGTAAATACAGTTACCGGTGATTTCGTTTTTGCTGTTACCGAAGGATACTTAATTCACAATGGAGAAATTGGTCCTGCTGTAAAAGGTGCAACACTTACGGGAAATGGCCCTGAAGTTTTAAATCAAGTTGATCGCGTTGGTAATGATTTGGGATTTGCAATCGGTACATGTGGTAAAGATGGACAAGGAGCCCCTGTTACAGATGCGCAACCAACTATTCGCATTCCACAACTGATCGTTGGCGGTGAAGTTCCAATGAAAACGTATTGGAATTAGTTACTGAATCGCACACGCTGGATCCGTTGGATCACAGACACCTGTATCTAAAGTGCAATCAGAATTTAATTTTACTAGACCCATGCGAACCGAACCTACTAATGAATTAAATACATAAAAAGATCCTGCTACATAAATTTTTCCTGAATATGGAATAATTGCTTTAATATCTCCGTCTGAAAAAAGTTTTCCAGGGTTACATGTTGTAATCAGAGCTCCGAAATTTGTAGATGCTGTGCTCACTTTTGCCATGTAATATCGATTTACACCATTATACGCTGAAAATACCCCACCTATTAATGCTGTTGAATTTGTTGATAATGTAGCAATCGCAGAAACGTGGTCACCAGTAATTCCCCTTGTATTTCCAATTGCAGAATTAAATGCTGGATTAATAACACCGCGGTAATCAATCGCCATTAATCCTTTACCATAAACTGTATTATTTACTGGTACAGCATTGCTTGTATTTGAAAGGGCGGCAATGGAATCAGGTATTACATAATTACTTAACCCAACTAAATAGGTCGATGTTGTTCCGCTTGTAAATGGAACGATCGTATAAACGGGTCCAGTAGTAGTGAATCCTGGTGCAAATGCAGTGTCAGTGGTTCCGTTTATATTTAAACGTGCATAATTATTTAATCCAGATGTAGTGTTTAACGTACTAAAACTTCCACCTACAATTAATTTATCAACTCCACCATCATTTATTACATATGCAGTTTTAATTGAATCATTAGTTGAAAGCAAACCTGTCATTGATGTGCTATTTAAATAAGAAGTTGAATTTGTTCCGTTCGATTGAACTGCGATGAGACCTTTTGTATTGGTTGTGCCCCATTGTCCGAATTGACCAAATAATAAATAATTGTTGTTAATGGGAAGAATCGCTTCAATTCGATTGGTCGCAGATGAAGTATCTAAGCCGCCTGTATTTGAAGCAAAAGTAGATCCGAATGTATCTACAGTTCCGTCAGAAATTTTCACAGGGATTATACCTTTAAATGCTTGAACAGCAGATGTAGCTGTATTTGTATGTATCGTAGTTACAATGGTGTGCTCATTATTAACTGCATTTGTACAACCAATAAAAAGATATTGTCCATTGATTGAAAGTGAAAGTGAAGTTACGTTGCAGTTTACAGAAGCTTTAAATGAAGTATCTAATGAGCCATCGCTTAATTTAATTTTAGCTATATGGGATGCACTTTGGCCATTATAAGTTGTGAAATCTCCACCAATGATAACCACAGGAACACCGGTTGAACTATCAAACAACATTGAGTTGATTGGTCCATTTGTACCTGAGCTCAGGTTAAAACCATCTACAACATTGATCGCATCTAGATCATAGCCAAATGTTGAATTTGATTTTGAGAAACTGATTGATGGAAGCAAATTTGTGATTCCATCACCCGTTCCGGCTTTGCCAGTTTTGGTTCCACATCCAGTAGAAAATATTTGAAATGAAATGAATAAAATGAATAAATACTGAATTTTCATTTAACTTTCCCCCTAAACGTTCTACGTCTATATTATATTGTAACAAAATGCATAAATTAAGAAAGTAAAATTTGAATAGTCAAACGAAACGGGTGTGTCGAAATGACCTAGCTGAGGTATTTGGTTGATTTCAATTTTAAAACGTTTTAATTGGTTTAAATGAGCAAAAAAATCAATAAAAGTATATTACTTACGTTTTTAGCAGTTTTTATTCAATCGAATTCATATGCAATGATTGTTAAAGGAAAAGTATATGATCGAGAACATGAACCAACTAAACAAATCTTTGAATTCATTCGAATTGAAAAAAATGAAAATAATAAAAAAATTGTGACTGTAGAATTTAAAGATTTAGCCGGAAAAACTGCAGTTTTTGAAAAATTAGTTTATCCGAATCAGCCCCAAGGAGATATTTTATTTGAGTCATATGATTATGAACGATTTCAAAATAATGAAGTAGTAAAAATTTATCCTAAAGAATCAAAATTACATTTTGAATATAAAAAACAAGATAAAATCAAAAATAATGAAGAAGCGATAGAAAAAAATACAATTACACGAGATCAACTTGTTTCACATGTTCAATTAAATTGGGAAAAATTAATAAAAGGCGAAAAAATTAAATCTCGCTTTATTGTTCCAGACCGAGCTGAAACAATTGGTTTTGGACTTACTGAAGATGGTGAAGAAGAAATCAATGGAGTGAAAACAGTTCGTATTGCCATGAAACCTACCAGCTTTATTATCGCAATGATAGCTAAAGTAGTATATTTTAATTTTGAAAAAGAAGGACAACATCGTTTGTTAAGAGTAATTGGTAGAACGCCCGTTTTACGAAAAGATGGCAATGACTTTAAAAACATAGATGGAATCATCGATTTTTCATACGAAAACAACTAGCACATAAATTGCAACCATACCTCAAATGAGGATATATGGTTAAAAAGTTAGACCTTTCATCTCTAGTAGTAAAATTAAGAGCATATGCAGCTGGGGGTGCAAGCATTTCAGAGGTAAAAGAAATTTACCAGAAATGGAATTTAGTACATTTTGATAGTCTAAAAAAGCCAAATTATAGATATCAGTATTGGTTAAATGTTTTAAATTACTCTATAGATAACTCGCTAAAAAATGGAATGCCAATAGGAAAGTTATTGAATCAATTGTGTTCCTTAATTCAATCTGAAGAAAAACAAATTAAAAAAGTAAACTCTATTGAGGCTCAATTTGCATTACAAGCTGCTATTATATTTATATTACCTTGGACAGTGGTTTTATTGTTTTCAAAGTTAAATATAAATCCATTAACTTTTTTGGGATTTATTTTACAGTTAATTGGTCTTATTGGGATGTTTTTATTAATCAAAAAAACAATAACAAGATCCAAGAATGAAAATGAATTTTTGAAAATATTTATTTCTAATATTTGGATTTACACATTATCAGGAAGTCATATTAAACCTGCCATCGAAGCTTCTTTTAATTATTTTAATGATGATAAAAATTTACAGTGGTCACGATTATATATTAACAGTTGGAAGAAATGGTACAACGCAAGTAATGTGAACAATTCAAGTGAAAATTTTAGTAATCATTTACAAAAATCAAAAGAGTGTTCTGAGGTAATTTCAAAACTGATTACATTAGGTGCACCAGCTCAATCATTATTTTCTGAATATTACAAACATTATGAAGAAGAATCTTTGAATGAATTCGAAGATAGAATTTCAAGATTACCGATTTATTTATCGTTATTATTTAGCTTTATTTTTACTCCTGCTTTTATATTAATCATATTGAGTATTTTATGGCCACAATTAATCAAAATCATGTAACTTGGGATGATGTTAGAAAAATAAAAAATAACAAGCTTAATGCTGTTATTTTATTAATACTAATTACATGCATCGTAATGTTTTATGTATTGTTAAGTCAAAATAGACCAAAATTAGATGTGGAAAAGTTAACTTTGACCGAAGAAACAAGTAACAATAAACAAAAAAATACTAACAATAGAAAATTAACATTATGTGAGCGAATTCGTTTGATGAATCAAAATTTAAACGTTCAAGGAAAATTAAGAATATCAAATGAAATTAATCAAAAATGTTATGAATGAGTACTTTTTTTAGAATAAATTAAAAATAATGCTAAAAGTAAAATTGAGATAAATAGCTCATGTATACCGCCTGCAATGTATGCAAAATAATGGGTATGTGTGTTGAATAAGTAAAATAAAGACATGCTAGTAAGTATTTTTGAAATAAAAACTAAAAAAAGAATTAGATTATAGTTTGATTTAAAATTAGCAAAGAGTAAAAGCAGTCCAAGTAATAAGTGATACTGAGAGGCAAATGTAATCCAAAACTTATCTTCATTAATGGGAACTTCAATAAATGCTCTAAAAACTTTGGGCCCAACATTTAGTAAGTATAAAAATTCAGCAGGCCTGTAAAAAAACATAATTGAAATTAAAATTTGATATATAGCAATGATCAGTAGAAATATTTTGCTTAAATTAAATTTTTTAGGCTGCATAGGTATGTAGATATACTATCTGATTCAGCTTAGATTGCAATCTGATCAGCTACAATTGAATGCCTATTCATTCGTTTAAATGTTTGATTTAAAGCATATAAATCTGATTCAAAGGTA
>CAZNGN010000048.1:0-9893 GCA_964572865.1 uncultured Bacteriovoracaceae bacterium
TAACCTCGATATCTTTTCTCAGCAAATAAACTAATGGGTGTCCATAAGATTCGATTCAATACAACCACTGTTACTGTCATTGCTAAAAGTGCACCCGCAAGTCTTGGAAAATCTGCAGCAGCCGTAGCCCTACAAATCATTGCACCTACTCCTGGCGCCATGAGCGTTTCAGAATTAAATTGAATGTATTCTGCAACAATGCATGCATTCCAAGCTCCACCTGCGGCATTCACCCAACCTGTGGCAAGCTCCGGAAAAACAGCAGGTAAATATAATTTCTTCCATCTTTCCCACTTCGTTACTCCCATCATATTGAGACTATCCACATACACTTGTGAAATTTTAGTCGCACCTGCTAGTACGTTGAACAAGACATACCATTGCACACCAAATAGCATTAAGAACATCGATCCCCAACGAATACCCATTCCAACTTGAAACATTAGTCCTAATACAAGTGGATATAACATGGGAGCAGGAAACGAAGCTGCTAGTTGAACCAATGGTTGAAAGATTCTAGTTAAACGGCTGGAACGACCCACAAAAATTGCAAAAGGAACAGTCCAAATTGTACTTAAGATTACTGCGCCAAACACTCTAACACCGGTAAATCCCACACCTCTCCAAATCGATGCCCACGCATCTCGGTCTAGTGTACGAATTAATTCCCAAACCCTAGTACCGCCCCAAAGAACAACTAGAATTGAAATAGGAGTTACTAATTTTTCAATGATTGAAATAATACGATCTTGGTTATGTGTGAAAAAATAACGAACTCTTGAAAAATTTTTTCTAAATTGATGAATCGGAAGTGGCATCAAAAGTATTTTTTGAGCTTGATCAAGACGTAAAGTCTTAAATCCTTTTTTAGACGCCTTACGAAAGCGTTTGACTGCTTTCTTCATTGATCGATCACGTAAGAATTTCAACTGCCATGTTCTTAATCGATTCAGCAAAGTAGATTCTTTTAATAATGTAGTCACAAACGGTAAATCTTCTACCTCGCCTGCGTTTGAATCGATTTTGAATTTTTGAACCCAAGCTAGAACTGGACGCCAAATGATAAAGTCTGAAAAGAAAATCACTAAGAACATAGCAATCACACCATAGAGCATGGCGGAGTGATCATTTTTATCAATGGCAACTGCCATGTAAGATCCAATTCCCGGCAAGTGAAATTGTTTGTCTTCTAGAGTGAATGATTCGCAAACCGTTAAAAAGAACCATCCCCCTGCCATTGACATTAATGAGTTCCATGCAAGTGGAATTGCAGAAAATGGAAGTTCTAAACGGATTAATCTTTGAAACCAACTCAAGTGCATCATTTGTGTTGCTTCTTGAAGGTCTTTGGGAACACCTTTGAGCGAGTGATAAAAACTAAATACCATGTTCCAGGCTTGTCCTGTTGCAAGCATAAAAATACACGCAATTTCCAATCCTAAATTTGAGTTTGGAAAAATCGACATCAAACCAATAACTAAACCTGGTAAAAAACCAAACACAGGAATGGATTGTAAAATATCTAAGAAAGGAATGAGTACAAACTCTGCGCCTTTGAGTTTGGCAGCAGTATATCCATATGTAAGTGTGAAAATAAAAGATAAGATGTAACCGACCATCGCTCGAGTGAATGAAAAGAGCGCATATTTTGGTAAAACATGGGGGCTAAGGCTAACTTGAAACCCTGGTTGATAACGCCCTGTCCAATGGTGAGCTACGTCGATAAATGCGTACAAAAACATTGCAAAAAACGCAAAAACGATTAAATCATACCAACTAAATCTTCGGTTTAATGGGAAATATTTATACATAGCCTTAAACCGATTTTAATCAAGGATGAGAAAAGAGTATAGGACGAAATCGTGAATATTCTTCCGATGTGTCTTAACTACGCAAATAAAACCAGTGACAAAGATTCCGAAAAGTATACGGGATCACTGATTTCTACATTTAAGGAGATGGGCATGAGTAAAAAAGCAGCAAAATCGAATGCTGTTGTAGACTTTAAACTTTTAAACAACATTGTGAAGAGAGCTGTCTATTACTCAACACAAATGATTCATATTGCGAACAATCGCGATAACGAAGAAAAAGGTGATCCTAAAGTTGGTGGTCACCCTGCTGCTTGTTCTTCGGCTGCTCATATTTTGGGAACACTTCATTTAGTTTCAAAAGGTCCTTTTGATCACATGGCGGTAAAACCACATGCCTCACCTATGGACCACTCTTTTGGTCACTTGTTAAAAATGTTTTTACACCGCGATGGAAGACCTTTCTCTGAGGACGAAGCTAAAAAAGTGATGACTCGTTTACGTCACTTCATGAATCCTGAAGATCCGAACTCAGAACCAGCGTTTCAATCATATCACGCAGCTGTTGACCCTGATTCATTTAATTTTTTTCCAACAGGAACGGTGGGAATTCCACCTGTAGTTTCCACTTTTACAGCGTTAGCATATAAATTTGCAAAAGATCATGGTTACGACGTGCCTGAAAATCCACATTTTTGGTCTTTAATTGGTGACTCTGAATTTCGTGAAGGCTCACTTGCTGAATGTATGCCCGACACAGCTGAGCGTGAACTATCAAATGTAACTTGGATTGTAGATTACAATCGACAAAACTTAGATGGCACTCGCATTAAAAACGAAGAAGGAATGCATGGAACAGATGCACAACGTATCGAACGATTAGCCATTGCAAACGGTTGGAAAGTTTTTCAAGTTCGCCATGGTAAAAAGCGTTTAGAAATGTTTAAACAAAATCCAAAATTACAAAAACTAGTTGAATCACTTTCTGATTTCGAAGTGCAAGCACTTTTACAAAAAGGCGATGGTCTGTCTTTCAAAAAACGAGTTTTAGAATTAGATTCTTCTTTAAAATCTTTGATTTCCAAATACACAGATAAGCAACTAGAAGAAGCATTTGAAGATTTCGGTGGTCACGATGTTGAAGTATTAGCTGAAGTATTTGAAGAATGTAAAAAATCAACACAACCTACTTTAGTCATTGCTCATACAATAAAAGGCTGGGGAATTCCTGGATTAAAAGCAAAACCAGGTAACCACTCAATGCTTCCTGAGCAAGTAGAAGTAGATGCATTACGTAAAGATCAAGGAATTGCAGAAAACGATTTATTTGCTTTATATGATTCGAAATCAAGTGAAGCAAAATATCTTGAAAAGAGATCTCAAGAATTACGAGATGGTCGTGAATTTCAATTTAACTTACGAGAAAAGAATTTGAAAAAAATTGCTCAAGACATTGAAGCAGCAGGTGGCTTTCCTACTTCATTTGGAATTAATTTAAAACTTTCACCCTGGGCAAACACTCAATGGATGTGGGGACAACTTGCGGCGAAATTAATTCGGATTGCAAATTCACCTGAAGGCTTAAATGATGACGAAAAAAAATGGGCATTGGCAGCCAAATACTTAGTTACGATGGCACCCGATGTGGGCACTTCTACCAATTTAAATCCAAGTATGGATGGTAAAGTGTACGCTCCCGATATTCCTGAAGACTTTGAAGCTAAATATCAAGTCAAAGACAAACGTAGACCTGATTTAGTTCCGTTAGAAAAACAATCGAATAGACATTTGCGTTTTGAAATTGAAGAAGGCAATGCCATGAGTTGTGTAGGCGCATTCGGAAAAATGGGAGACCATGTCGGTGTTCGCGTTCTTCCTCTTATGACTGTTTATGATTTCTTCATCAAACGAGCATTAGATCAATATTTCTACAACGTATATTGGAAAAGTTCATTCATTCTTGTGGGAACACCTTCCGGAGTTACTCTTTCACCAGAAGGAGCACAACACTCATGGAAGTCTGATTTTCAAATTCCAAATTCAATTACTTGGGAACCAGCATTTTCAGTAGAATTAGATTGGATTTTAGCTGACTGTGTTCGCCGTCACTTTACGGCTGACAATCATGGTAGAGAAAGTGTTCTCATTCGTGCTGTAACTCGCGGTGTGGAACAAAAACACATGATCGAAAGTTTGCGCGCCCAAAAACGTTTTGAAGGTGTAGATGATGCAACCATTTTAGAAACAACACGTTTAGATGTTTTAAACGGTGGCTATTGGCTAATCAATTACACTGGCTACGATGGATATATTCCAGGCGACAATGTAGTACATATTTTTGTCATGGGAGCTTTGGTTTCTGAAGCGGTAGCTGCTTCACAAAAATTATTAGAACAAGGAATTTACGCAAACGTTTGCGTTGTCACATCAAATGATTTACTTGCGGGAACTTTAGCACGAGAAAACAATTATCAACACTTACGTGAAACCTTAGGTGTCAATGGCGATTTACATTTAAACTCAACACAAAGTGCACCTGTAGGAAGATTAAACGTGAGTGGTTCACAATTAGAACTGTCATCTACTTCTGATTTACTTTCAATGCGTGGCTCACGAGTTCCAATCGTTGGTGTTTGTGATGGAGAACCAGGCTTAATTGATAACATTGGTTCTGTCATTGGCGTTCCTCAAGATACGTTAGCAGTTCGAAAACATTCGAAATCAGGTACTCCAAAAGATGTCTACCAATATCATCATTTGGATCCTCAATCGATTGCAGATACTGCGATCAAGATGTTAGAAATTTCTGCTTCTGAAGAAATCATTGTTTCACGTGTGGTTGCTGAAAACTTTGAGAGTACCCAAAGCATTGATCAATCAGAGCTACAACAAGCAATGCTTCCCTCTGATGGTGAAGACCCTAACAGACATTAAAATTATTTTTCCCAACGTTTTTGAAAGTTCAAAGCAACTGTTCGTGAAAGTGTAGTATTCACTGCAGGGCCTAATATTGTTTGGTCTGTGTACGAAATAGATAATGAATAAACTTGATTGAATAAATACGCAAAATCTAGTCCTGTATCAATATTCATTTGATATCGAGAAATCGTTTCACCTGTCACAGATGATTGAATTCGTTTGAATTGATTGTAATTTGGTGTAATTCGAAGACCTACTCTATAATCTAAAAAATTATAACCAATTCCAAATAATACATTGCCACCGAATCCAGGTTTAACTTTAATTGTTTCATCAGTTTTTTCAAAAGTTCGTGTAAATGAATAATAAATATTAGGAATGATCAATGCGTCCCAAACATTCCATTTTTTTACCAATAACGTTCCGATTCCTAGTGAATAAAAACCTCTGCCCATAGCATCGGCCCCTACTCGATTGGACGTTTCATAAATTGATTTTCCAGTTGGAACTGTAATTTGCATAAAAACAAATCCACGCGGTTTGATTTCTGAATATGATAATTCAGGCCAAAATTCGTACCCTAAATTAGCTTTAATGTCTCCAAAACCAGTTTCTTCTTCTTTAAATGATGCATTTGAAACGTTTCTTTGAACAATTGGAATACTCATTCCTGCTTGATAATCATCGTTAAATACAAATGCGCCATCTATTTTATAGGTTTGTGTTATTTCATTGTGATTTTGTTTTCGAAATACAGGAATACCATGTTCTGGAGCATCTCCAATCACTTTACTTCGAGATACTGAAAATGACAGTTGATAAGCATCGTCACCTGAAATGAGTGCAGGTGCTGCCGATCCTCCTCCACAACAAGGAGCGGCCATACAAACTTTATGTGTGAATAAAATTAAAAAAAAAACTAAATGTTAACTTCAATTTTAGCTTGATCTATGACTGTTTTGTCTTGTTTTAAAATGATATAAATTTCCCAAAGACCTGGCATCATAAAATATACTTCAGAAGCATTATATACACCTACCACTGGCTTTGAATCAGATCCAATTAATTGATTCACTTTAACAGGAGATGAACCATGCCCCATTGAAGGCATCCAAAGTTTTGATGATACCGTATAACCTGGATCAATGTAAGGGCCTTTTGCTGAAGACGCTTTCGGATCATAAAAACGAATTACAAATTCACCTTTTTCTTCGTCCGATGGTTTTTTAGTCCACTCAATAAATGCACAGAGTGAAAGTTTATTAAACTCAAAAGCACAGTCTGCACTTTTAGTATCTATTGAAGCAGTAGAATTTGAATCTGCGTTCGCATGATTTAATATCGGCGATTGTAAACAAGCTGAAAGAACAAATGATAAAATGATTACTGTTAGATTAAATAGTTTCATATTTTCCTACTTTCGTTTGATTACACATCCAAGTGATCTAGTTTCTTTTACTTCAGGTATTTGTCCATTATCTATCGACGCTAATGCATTTTGTAAATAATACTTTTTTGCTTCATCTGCTTTGTGCGAATCATCGACACCACCTTGGTACAAAATGTCTCCTTTTGGATCAATGACAAAAGTATGTGGAGTTTTTAATGCACTTAATTGATTCGCATACTTTGAATCAATGTCTTGAATCACTGGAAAATCAAATTGACTTGATTGAAAGTGAGTACTAGTTAATGCATCGTCTTCGTCTATATTTGAGTGAACCGCAACAAATTGAAATCCTTTATTAGAATATTTTTTTGATAATTCTCTTAATTTAATTTCATGACTTGCTGAACACGGACAATTGGCTGAAACAAAAGTAACAACAGTCGCTTTTTTAGCTTTTGCAAAATCAATCTCAACAGGTTTATGATTTACAACTTCTACGCCAGATAACATTAATAAGGCAGCTAACATAATGTATTTCTCCTTTAAAAATCTTTTCGTTTCATTCTACGAGTTGCACCCCCTATAGGCACTGCAATCCAAAAAATAAATATGAAAAACGAAATAAAATAAATAATTGATCCACTTAAAATATTTCTCATAATGGCACCCACCTGGCCTAAGAGAAGTGCTCCATCAAATGAAAGCATCAAAATCATGCGAGCCAGTCCCAGAGGATTCATGGCACCTAACCATCCACTTAATATGTCAATTGGATAATCTTTTAACGCAATTAAAAGTAATAATAAAAAACCGTCATGAATGAGCACTAAATATATCCAAAATCCAACAATAAAACCCATGCCTTTAATTCGGTCACTAAATACAAGACAAAATAATATTGAAGTAGACACAAATATAATTGTTAAGATCAATGCAGCAATTAATAATAAAAACACTTCCATTGAAAAATAACCATACAATAAAAACGGAATTAATAGTCCTAAGACAGAACTAATTGAAAGAATCAAACTCAATGCTGCAAACCTTGTGAAAAGTATTTGTTTTCTTGGAATTGGCTGTGTCAGCAATATTTCAAGATATCTGTCATTATAATACCAATACAGACCTGTGAAAAAACTTACTACGAGTGGAATTAAAACAATGATCACATTCGCTAAACTTAAGACTGTTTTGTGAAAATCACCTGATACTTTAATAAATGCATATGTAATAATTGTAAGTAAAAATGCAAATCCAGTAACCCATTTATATTTTAAAATATTTTTAATCTCTGACAAAAGTAACTTTTTAAACATTTGCGTTACCTTTCATCAATTGTACAACTGCTAATTCTAGATTTTTTGATTTTGTTTTTTCTTTAATGAGCTCTACATCACCAGAAAGCTCTACTAAACCTTCGTTTAGAAAATATAAATGAGTTACCATTTGTTCAATTTCACTCATAATGTGAGACACAAGCAAAATAGCTTTGTCATTTTTTCTTTCAGCAATTAAGAAATCCTTCAAAGTCAAAGAAGTAACTGGATCTAACCCCGCGGTTGGTTCATCTAGAATTAAAATTTTAGAATCAAACATTCCAGCAATCACTGCTGCTACTCGTTGCTTTGTTCCACCAGACAGCTCTGATGTTTTACGATTTAAAATAGATTTTATATCAAATAAAGTAATCAACTCATCTAGTCTTGTCGCTTTTACACCTCTTAATTCTTGTAAAAAATGAAAAAGTTCATTTGAGGTTAAATTACTTGGAAAATCTGCATTTTGCGGCATGTATCCGATTTGCCTTCTGTATTCGTATTCAGACAAAATGGATTTTTCATCTATTGTTATTTGTCCTTGATCAGGAATGACTAATCCTAAAATGCATTTAATTAAAGTTGATTTACCACATCCATTGTGGCCGGCAAGTCCTACAATTTGACCAGATTTTAAAGCAAGATCAACCCCTTTCAGAGCCTGAGTTGTCTTATATGCTTTTTTTAAATTTTTAACTTCTAATGCTGTTGTCATTATAATTGATTCACTTTCTGCATCAATGGTTCATCATCTTTTAAAGGTTCAGGAATTAACGTAGGAAACGATCGCTCAATTTGATCTAATAAATTAAATAAAGGGCTTCGCATTAAAACATAAGCAGAATCAACTCGTTCTAAGATCACACTCGATAAACTGACCGGACGGTGGGTAATATCACCTATTGCATCTTGATTTAAATCATATCCAGAATATTGACTCCAATAATTCTGTTTAAATGTGTTCCAGCTATGATCTGCGTTGGTTGCGACTTCAAATGTATTCGATATAAAATTATTTTTTGTGAAATCATTGTTTTCACAGTCACCCATAATGCGTAATCCAAATCCGTTTCGTAAAAATAAATTATTGGTAAATTTAGAACGATTCGAACCTTCCATATAAATACCAACAGTATTAAATACAAATTGATTATCAATGATTTCACTATTTTGAATGTCCTTTAACAGTAGCCCATAAGCAGCAGGACCTGCATTTTGTGAAAACTCATTGCGAATCATTTTGATTTCATGTGAATACATGACAGCTACCCCTGCGCCGTTAAATTTAAATTGATTGTCATAGTATTCAGTCTGATGAGATGACATGAAATGCAATCCATATCTTATATTACGTTGTACGTCGTTTTTTTGAATCACACAGGTAGAAGCAAATTCTAAATAGATTCCATCACGATGACCATAGATTTGATTATCATGGATTTTATGTCCTGATCCTGTCCACACATGAATTGCGTTTCCTCCACTGGATTCATCCTTTGCAAATCCTTGAAAAAGATTTTCAGAAATTTCACAATCTTTAGATTTTTCTAAATAAATTCCGTATGTGGTATCATGAAATTTGTTTTTGAATATTTTACAACCTTCACTTTCGATCATTTTAATTCCAGCGACTTCTTCTGTGTAACTAAGTCCTGTATTTTGTAATGTGATTCCACTAATTACAAAGTTTTTAGTTTTGAAGACTTTAAAAATATTGTGATTTTGTTTTGTACCATCAATGATTACAGATTTAGGATCATTTGATTCTGATTGAATTGAAATATTTTGGTTTACCAAAATATTATTTTCTTCATAAGTACCTGGTCCTATGACAATAACATCATTGTTTTTAGAAATTTCTACAGCTTGTTGAATTTTAGAATATTCACATCCGCTTTTACAAACTTTTAAAGTATTTGCAAAAGAACCGGTTGAAAAAGTTAGAATTGTTATTGCGATGAATGTTCTAATTCGCTTAAGAGTTCTTGCCATTGAATAACTTTCTTACCGTTAAATGATGATTGTTCTCGTGAAGCTAAAATTCCTTTACCCATTGGGCTTCTCAAATCAGGGTTAATATAAAAAATAGCTTTTTGAGCCTCAATGAATTCACCTTTATGCTCATGATGTAGAACAAACATATTTAATTTTTGATCAGAATTTCTTTTTTGGTATTCATGCATACATTCAATTGAATCAAATTTAAATACTTTGCCTTTGTCTGTGATCGCCTCGCCTCCGAAACGTGAATCAACAATGGTCATGCGACATTGAGTGCAGTGATCTTGTCCAAAAAATATTTCTTCTGTTTTGACGAGATTACAGGCTGAAAATAAAATAGATATGATTAATAAATTAAGACTTTTCACCATTTTTTTGTCTTAATGTAATGACTACGGCACCTAGTGTCAACAATGTAGATAAAATCATTGCATTTCCACCCATTTCTGGCCATGA
>CAZNGN010000049.1:0-1434 GCA_964572865.1 uncultured Bacteriovoracaceae bacterium
GCAGTTGAACTATTACAAAATGAAGATGTGGTAGCAATACCAACGGAAACGGTATATGGATTAGCTGCAAAAATTGACTCAGAATTAGCAGTAAAAAAAATCTTTTCAACGAAAGAACGACCTTTTTTTGACCCCCTAATTGTTCATGTTGCTTCAGTTGCTGAAGCAAAAACATTAACAACAGAATGGACTGATGAAGTTTCAGAACTGGCCAATGCATTTTGGCCAGGACCACTAACGCTAGTATTGAAAAAATCTGATCGAGTCAGTGATGTTATTACATCAGGTCTTCCACGAGTTGGGATTAGAATGCCCAATCATAAAATTGCTACAGAAATTATATCAAGAGTGGGTGTTCCTCTCGCAGCACCGTCTGCCAATAAGTTTGGCAAAACATCTCCAACAAAATCAATTCACGTTGAAAGTGAATTCAAAAAAGAAAACGTAGCTATTGTTGAAGGTGGTGAGTGCGACATTGGAATTGAGTCGACTGTTCTTTTAGTAAAACCAGAGGGCAAAACTCTAGAGTTATCAATTCTACGTCATGGCGGAGTTTCTAAAACCCAAATTGAAGAGTGTCTAAGTTTACAGCATATCCAATTTGTTTTTAATGAAGCGGTATCTAAACTGGAATCGCCTGGACATATGAAGCATCATTATATGCCAAATATTCCACTGGTATTAGTAAAAGAAGAAAATTTTGTAAGTCCGCAATTTATTTTAAATAAATTAAATTCGGAATTAAAAAATCTACCAGACATTGTAGAAGACGTTAAAATTATAAAACCCAAAAATGACATTACCCGAATAGAAGAAATGAAATTATCAGATAATTCAGCAATCGCTGCCCGAGAGCTTTATGCAAAGCTTAGAGAAAGTTCTGAAAAATCAGGAACTGAGGCCATTTACTTCGTAATCAAGGAAAATCATTTCCACGAAGATTGGCTTGGGATAATGGATCGTTTATCAAAAGCCGCAAGTTTATATCTTTAAAATGGCCTTGTTGATAAGGCTCTGTTATCACTAATCTTTATCCTGTTTTTCTTGACCAATATCATGTCACCCACGAATTTGGTCTTGACCAAATTCGCGTCTTTAACGAAAATAGTCATTAGAGAAAAGGTTGGGTTTTGGGCAATATATGAAAAGATATTTAGTAGATATTATACAAGAACTCGCACTAAGTAGAAATAAAATGGCCTTTATTTCTGGCCCTCGCCAAGTTGGTAAAACAACGCTTGCAAAAAGTTTAGGTCCTGAATATGAACAGTTCCAATATCGTAATTGGGATGAATCAATGTTTCGAAAGTTGTGGACCAAATCCCCCAATCTAATAGTCGAAGGATTTAAACTAGAAGTGAATAATTCCAAATTACTGATACTCGATGAAATTCATAAGTCGAAGGGATGGAAGCAAAAGCTAAAAGGTATCTA
>CAZNGN010000049.1:1534-7273 GCA_964572865.1 uncultured Bacteriovoracaceae bacterium
GGCAATAAACCATAAAGTTTCTAATAAATTTATGGCGTTTACAAAATGTGAATTTGTACAAGTTGTTTTTGAGCCTGGAGTATATCGCAATAATGGCGATTCTCTTATTGTGAGTGCTTCTCAATTTTTTTCAGGACTACCATAAAATTCGCAAAAATTATTTCATCATGAATGCAAAATATAAAATCTGAAATGAGAAAATGACCATTAAGATTCCAAAAGCAATTTCAATTTTACTTAGAAAATTTTGCATAAAATCTGAAATTTTTGGAATTGAGATAACGCTAACGATTGCCGAAAAGCCAAATAAAGACACAAGCCAAAGTGTAATCGCCACGGGAATAGAATTCTTTTGAAATTCTGGTCTGGAAAAAAGCCCAATAAAATAGAGTAATGCTTTTGGATTTAACAAATTTGTAATGAGTCCCTGCAAATAACTAGATTGCAGTTTGATTTTTTTAGGTTTTTCATATTCATCTTCTTTATGTTGATAACTCGGAAAAATAATTTTAATTCCCAAATACATCAAATAAAAGCCAGACAAAAAAGCAATAATCTTAAATACAGTTGTATTTTGATAAATATACTGAGTGAACCCAAGCAATGTTGCGGCAAGAAATATTGCAATACCAGTTACCACTCCAAGCACTGTTAAAAACCCTTGAAATTTTCCCTTAGAAAGAGTGTTAGAAATTATTAGCGTAACATCAGGGCCAGGACTCATAATTGCAGTTAAATGAAGAAGTGCGATAAAAAAATATGTCATATTTAAAACTTAGCTCTAATGGCAAGAATTAGCTTCGAATCGCAAATTAACTTATTCTCTTGGTTGAAAATTTTGATATTCCACATATGCATAGTAGAGCCTTTGTGAGTTATAGTGGCCACACCTCTTACTCTTCCAGAACTCGCAGGCCTTAAGTGAGTAGCTTCAATATGTTGTCCTAATGCAACTTCTTTAGATGGATCAATGGTTAAAAAAGATCCTATACTAGCAAGGGATTCCGCAAGCACACAACTTGCACCACCATGCAGTAGGCGCATTGGTTGGAATGTTCTTTCATCCACAGGCATAGTGCCTTCAATCGAGTCATCAGTTAATGCAGTAATTTGAATATCTAAATGATCGAGTAGAGTTTTTTTATTAAAATTATTAACTTCTTCAAGCGAATATTTTTTAAACCAAATCATGTTTTTCTCATTGTTGATTAATCTAGTAATACCAAGAATAGAAGATTAAAATGAATTGGTCATTGAGATTAAAGGGAAAAAATGGAAAATACAGTATATCAAGGCAACTTTATACGTGTGACTGAAGAAGAAATTGATGGCATCAATTGGGAGCGCTGCTATCTTAAAGATGGCGTGATTATTTTTGCTCAAAAAGATAACGGCAAATTTATAATGATAAGAGAAAAGCGACCCCACGAAGACGTAAAAATTAGACTACGTTTTGTTGCTGGCCATATAGAACCAGAATTATCAGTGGAAGAGAATGTTAATAAAGAACTTCAAGAAGAAGTGGGCTTTAGGGCCGAAAACATAAATGTCTTTTATTCAGTAAAAGCAAGTGGAACAGTAAACAATAGAGTTTATTTTGCTTTGGCAAAAAACTTAGTTCCTTCAAAAATACCCAACCCGGATGGGGACGTAATTGTTTCAATTGAAGAGTTTAGCTTTGAAGAAATTATGGAAAAATTCTTTAAAGACGAGTTGCGCTGGAGCCTCTCAACTCTTGGTTTTTTAAGGCTTTTTCATTTACACAAGGACCAATTGCCCAAGTCTTAGGGCATATGAAGTTTCTCTTTAGGTGTATAAAAAATCTCTATCGTATGATTTTGAGGAAAAATTACAATTTTTAAGATTTCAGTCGATTCTAAGGGTACAATCTGTTAGAGGTTTTCCATAGTTAAAAAGGAAAACAACTCCCTACTGGTAGATAAACCAACCGGGAATTATAATTGAATTTAAGATAGGCTTGTCATTGTTTTGTTCACCGTATAAAATCATAACTCGCCTTAATTATTTGGAAATATTTAATGTTGTATCAAAGAACACTCGCAAAACCTGTAAAAGTCACCGGAATCGGTATTCACTCTGGAAAGAAAGTGACGATGACTCTTCGTCCTGCAGAGGCAGATTTTGGTATTCAATTTAAGCGTACAGATTTAAATGATTCTCCACTTTTGAAAGCGGATGCAAAAACCGTTGGAGCAACAGAAAATAACACAACTATTGGTTCAGGTGTAAATGCAGTTCATACAGTAGAGCATCTGCTGTCATGTTTCTATGGTCTAGGTATCAATAACGTACTATGTGAAATTGATGGGCCAGAAGTTCCGATAATGGATGGTTCAGGTGCTTCATTTGTTTTTTTGCTAAAAGAAACAGGAATCACAACATTAAATAAATCAAAAAGATTTTTAGTTGTTCTAGAAAAAATAAAAGTAGAAGTTGATGATAAGTGGGCAACTATTGAACCTGCATCGAAGTTAATAATTGATTCAACAATAGTATTTGCTCATCCAATAATTAAAGAGCAAAGAAAAGTTTTCGAATTTTCTTGCGAAAACTATATTGAAGAAATTGGTCGCGCTAGAACTTTTGGTCTTTTGCGTGATGTAGATATGTTAAAAAGAAAAGGCCTTATTAAAGGTGGATCTTTAGATAACGCAATTGTTTTAGATGAGTTCAAGGTTGTAAACCCAGAAGGTTTACGATTTGGAGATGAATTCGTGCGCCACAAAATTTTAGATACAATTGGAGATATTTCTCTGCTTGGATTTGAGATTGCTGGAAAAATTACTACTTATAAGTCAGGGCATAATCTTCATAATCTATTATGTAGAAAGCTTCTTGAGACTCCAGGGGCTTTTGAAATTGTTTCAGCATCTGCTCTACAAAAAGAAGCGATCGAAGCTTTTGCACTCCCCCGTGCAATGCTACCGTCCTTCCAATAATCATATTATTCAGTTATATTAAATAAAATTTTTTTTAGACAAAGGATAAAGTCATGAGACTTTCGAAAGGTTTTTGGCAAACGTACAAAGAAATTCCAAGTGATGCAGAAATTCCATCACATCAGTTAATGATGAGAGCTGGTTTAATTCATAAGTCAGGAGCTGGTCTATATAATTACTTACCTATGGGACTTCGTGCGATTAAGAAATTCGAACAAATTATTCGTGATGAGCACGATAAAATCGGCTGTCATGAAATCTCTATGAGTGTTGTTACACCAGGAGAGCTTTGGAAAGAAACTGGCCGTTGGAATAAAATGGGCGATTTAATGGCCAAATTCAAAGATAAAAAAGAACAAGATCTTTGTTTATCGCCAACAAACGAAGAAGCAGTAACTGATATTTTTCGAAAAACAATAAAGTCTTATAAACAATTACCAGTAACATTGTATCAAATTAATACTAAATTTCGTGATGAAATTAGACCGCGTTTTGGATTGATGCGTGGACGCGAATTCACAATGAAAGATGCTTATAGTTTTCACATGGATAAAGAGTGTTTAGATCGCGTTTATCAAGATCTGTATGATTGTTATTGCCGCATTTTTGATCGCGTTGGATTAGAATACATTCCAGTTGAAGCTGACGGAGGTGCAATGGCATCTTCTGATTCGAAAACTCATGAGTTTCAAGTTGTAGCTAATGCTGGCGAAGATGCAATCATTTATTCTCCAGAATCAAAATATGCGGCCAACATTGAGAAAGCTCAAACAATTAGAGGGCAACTTCTATTTAAGAAATCTTCTGATGCAATGAAAAACGTTGCAACTCCAAAAATGGCAACAATAGAGGATGTTTGCAATTTTTTAAAAGTAGATAAACATCACTCTTTAAAATCATTGATATATAAAGCTGTTGTGGCAAATAAAGATGTTTATGTACTTGCACTACTTTTAGGTGACGATGACCTAAATGAAATAAAACTTCAAGCCTTCTTGAAAGCTGAACATTTAACAGCTGCGACTGAAGACGATATGAAAAAATTAGGTTTAGTGAAAGGCTTTATAGGTCCAGTCGGTTTATCAAATGATTTAGTAATCGTTTTTGATGAACAAATTGATTTAGATGCAGCATACGTAGTTGGAGCAAACACGGTTGATACACACACAGAAAATTTCATACCAAGTCGCGATTTAAAATCAGCTCAGACCCATGATCTTCGTTTAGCTAAAGAAGGGGATCTAACTCTTGATGGTAAAAACAAAGTTGTAATTAAAAGAGGGATTGAAGTTGGGCATGTTTTCCAACTTGGAGATAAATATACAAAAGGAATGAACGTACAAGTTTTAGATAAAAATGGAAAACTTGCTACGCCATTAATGGGCTGTTACGGAATTGGAGTTACACGAGTAGTAGCAGCTGCCATTGAGCAAAGCCATGATGAAAACGGAATCATATGGCCTAAGGCCATTGCTCCTTACCAAATTTATTTTGCGACCATTGTTAAAAAAGAAGAAACAAAAAAACTTGCTGATGATATTTATAGTGAATTATTAAAAGCTGGTTTTGAGGTTTTATATGATGACCGTGATCAAGGTCCAGGTTTTAAATTTAAAGATTCAGACTTAATTGGTTTACCAATACGTTTAGTTTTAGGAGAAAGAGACTACGAAGCGTCTGGAGAGTTAGAGATAGTAACAAGAAAAGGTGGAACAACACTCAAAGTTAAGAAAGAAAATCTCGTTGCTGAATTAAAGCGCGTTTGGGATAGTATTTAATGGAATTTGATATTGTTATAGGTCTTCATAGTATTGCAGAACTTCTTCGAGCAAAACGTAGAAGAGTGCTTCATATATTTGCTTCAGAAGAAGCTTTAGATGAATTAAAAAAACGCGAGGGCATTTCTAAAAATGAATTACCTTTGGATAAACTAGTCTTAAAAGCTACTCATGATGTACAAGAGGAAGCTAAGAAATGGTATAAAAAAGCAGACTACGAATACCAAAGAGTGCCTTCAAATATGTTCGCAATCGCAGAGCCAGTGCCTGCAAGAGATTTAAATTGGCTCTATGATGAAATGATTAAGCGCGATTCATTTAAATTACTTGTCCTTGATCAAGTAACAGATGCACACAATGGTGCAGCGATTATGAGAACCGCTGCGTTTTATGGTGTTGATGCAATAATGCTCTCTAGTAAAGGATCCTTTGGAATAGGTCCAGGCTTCAATCGAATAGCATCTGGTGCAGTTGAATATATTGAAGTAGTAAAAGTTTCAGCACTTCCAAAGACTCTGGCAAAGCTTGCAGACATGGGAATTCAAATTATTGGGTTTTCTGAACACGCTAAAGAAACACTAAACACAATTGATGTAAAAAATAAGACCTGTTTAGTTTTAGGTGCCGAGGATTTTGGTTTGTCTAATGCAGTTGAAAGGCTTTTGACAACTATCGTCGCATTGAAACCTCAGGGAAAAATCAAATCCCTAAATGTTTCGGTAGCTGCAGCCGTTGCCATGGAAAAGATTTTTGGACAAAATTAGAAAAAAAACTTGCCATTATTTTGTGGGTCAATTATAAATTTGTCTCACTAGCTTTTGAAACTTAAGCTGACCTAGCTCAGTTGGTAGAGCATCGGTTTTGTAAACCGACGGTCGCAGGTTCGATTCCTGTGGTCAGCTCCAGTTCAAAGTAAGTACAGATAGTCCCGGAGAGATTGCCGAGTGGCCAAAGGCAACAGACTGTAAATCTGTCGGTTTATACCTTCGAAGGTTCGAATC
>CAZNGN010000050.1:0-6569 GCA_964572865.1 uncultured Bacteriovoracaceae bacterium
TACGCCAGGAGGGCCCGCAAAACACAGGATCGGTCCTTTCATTTTGTCTTTCAATTTACGTACTGCTAGATATTCTAGAATACGTTCTTTGATTTTACTCATATTATAATGATCTTCATCTAAGATTTGTTTAGCTCTCATGATATCTAAATTGTCTTTGGTAGCTTTTGACCAAGGCATATCTAGTAACCAGTCTATATATGTACGTAACATTGATGCCTCAGAAGCATCTGGATGCATACGTTCTAAACGTGCAATTTGTTTTAAACATTCTTGTTCAACTTCAGGTGGCATTTTCGAAGAAGCACATTTATCACGCAACTCTTGAACCTCTTCACCTTTTGGATCATTGTCACCCAATTCACTCTTAATGGCTCTGATTTGCTCACGTAAGAAGTATTCTTTTTGTGAACGAGTCATTTCATCTTTTGCTTGAGAGCGAATTTTTACTTGTAATTGAAGAATATCGATTTCTTTCTTCAACGTTTCATTGATTTTCTTCAAGCGCTCTACTGAATCAGTTGTTTCAAGTATATTTTGAGCATCTGAAACTTTCATTCCTAAATTTGAAGCAACTAAATCTGCCAAACGACCTGGATCTGTAATGTCATCTAATACCATTAAGATATCAGGAGATAGAGCCTTACCTAATGAGATTACTTTTTCTAATTGTTCACGCACTAATCTCATCATTGCTTCAACTTCAGAATTTGCTTCTGAATTTTTATCTTCTAATTTTGTAATCTTGGCTTCAAAATAAGGATTTGTCTGAATATACTCATCGATATGAGCTTTTGATAATCCTTGAGTTAAAATTTTGATTCGACCATCTGGAAGCTTACGCATTCTCATGATCATTGCAACTGTACCAATTTGATAAATTCCATCTGGATTTGGATGTTCGTCTGAAATATCTTTTTGGCTTGCTAATAAAATAAGTCTGTCATTTCTAGATAAACTTTCTTCAACCGCCTTGATTGACGAATCTCTACCTACAAACAAAGGTATGATCATATACGGAAACACTACAATGTCCCTCACTGGAAGCATCGGTAGTGAATTTGGAATTTCAATTTGTTCGCCGTCGTAGTTGGTTACCATTTATGTTGCTCTCCTCTAAAGCGGTTTCGTCCTTGATTCCTTGTTAAACAACGCCCAACAGCCGTTGTTCTCATGTACCTTGAATCGGGTTTGATTCGATAAAGCTTTAGAAACCTTTGTTTTTTGGCCTTCATGTCAGGTGTTTTTGGCCGTTTTTTCTAAAGCAATTATACCGATGGGAAAAACTTTCCCATTTTTAGATAGCCATTAAAGTTTTTGCCTAATAATGCCGTAGGTATTCTTAAGATTTAATTTGTAAGAGTTGGGTCCGCTGTTACACTTATATAGATAGTGCGATCGGTTCCAACGGATACCGGAATAAATGGAGGAAGTGCACATGGATCAAAAGAAATTGATGAAATTTAAAAAATTACTTCTTACTAAAAAAGAAGAGATCATCAACAATTCAAGAAAAGATTTAGATGATATTAAAATAGATGCAGATGATCTTCCGGATGAGACTGATTTAGCTGCAACAGAAGTGAACCAAGCATTGGCATTTAAATTACGCGATCGTGAACGCGAATTACTTATGCAAATTGATGAAGCATTAATTCGTATTGAAAATAATAACTATGGAATATGCGAAGAAACAGGCGAACCAATTGAAGAGCCTCGTCTAATGAGCATTCCTTGGACACGCTTAAGCCTTGAAGGCGCTGAAATTCGCGAAAAGAACCGTAAAAAATACGCGTAATTTTTAAATAAATTAAAATTGAATATTCATTTTATATTTTTTGGGAACTTCAATTCCCCATTGTTCAGCTACATCTTAAAATGTAGAATCCTAACATGGCATCGATTGAAGTTGTTGTATTAGCAGCGGGTTTAGGCACCCGAATGAAATCAAATATTCCAAAGGTACTACACAAAGTATGTGGCGTTTCAATGCTTGAGCATGTACTTCGAAAAATACAACGTGCCTCAGAACTTACTACAATTAGTTTCGAAAGTATAAACATTGTGATTGGCCATGAACGCCAAATGGTAAAAGACGAAGTTACGCAAATTCAAAAAAATGCAAAAGTTAAAATACCCATCCAATTTTCAATTCAAGATCAACAACTAGGAACAGGCCATGCTCTTCGCTGCGCCCTCGATCAAAGTACAAAAAAATCGTCTTTATTATTAGTTTTAAACGGTGATCTGCCACTTATGCATGGTCAAACTTTAGTAAATTTTATTATGGATCACATTCAAACTAAATCGACTGCTTCACTTTGCTCTACTGAACTCAATGATTCAACCGGATATGGTAGAATTGTTAGATCTGGTAAAACATTTAAAAAAGTAATCGAACAAAAAGACGCATCAGCAAAAGAATTAAAAATCAAAGAAGTAAATGGTGGGGTTTACTTATTTGACCGAAGTTTTGTTGAAAAAATGCGTTTTAATAATAAAAATGCACAAAAAGAATTTTATATCACTGATGTATTTGTTGAAAGTGTAAAGAAAAAGAAGAAAATTACTGCATATAAAGTTCAAGATTCTAATCAATTACGTGGTGTAAATACACTCTCAGAACTTGCATCTGTTCAAAAGTTTAAATATTTAGAAACCGCAACTAAATGGATGAATTCAGGTGTCACCATTCACGATCCTGAACATACCTATATAGGATTGGACGTTTATTTTGAAAAAACTGCTGAAGTATATCCAAATACAATTATTTCAGGGGAATGCTTTTTTGCGGACAAAGTAAAAATTGGACTCAACTGCGAGCTAAATAACGTAAAAGTGAATGAAAATACCTACATAAAAAATTCTGTCGTTGCAGAGAATTCTGAAATTGGCTCAAACTGTACCGTTGGGCCAATGGCTTATTTACGATCAGGTACAAAACTTTCAGACAATGTTCGAATTGGTAATTTTGTTGAAACAAAAGAATCTAGTATCGGTGAGCACACAAATGCTGCTCACTTAAGTTACATTGGGGATGCTGAAATTGGAAAAAATGTAAATTTAGGATGCGGTTTCATTACTTGTAACTTTGACGGAACAATTAAAGACGGTCGCCGAAAACATAGAACTAAAATTGGGAATAATGTATTTATTGGATCAGACTCACAAGTTGTAGCTCCCATTTCGATTGCTGATGGAACATATATAGCTTCAGGTTCTACAGTTACCGACAGTACAGACACGCCTGACACGTTAGTGATTGCACGTACCCGACAAGTTACTAAACCAGGTTACGCTAAAAAATATAGAAAATAATTTATTTTATAGAGATTGTACTAGCTTATCTAGCAACGTTTTTTCATTTGGATCTTTATCGATAAGCTCTAAACCCATTCTCCAGTTCATTTCGCTTGCAATGTCAGATTTTAATACTCTCCCAGATGAAGGAATTGCTTCACACCAAGCAACTCGGCAATGAAAAACTTGCGTAAAACCTGTAGCTTTAACTTCTGCTAAAACGATAGAGTCAATCGGCACACTACGATTGGTACAAACACCAAATCCCCCATGAGAAACATCTAGCAAAGTACCAGGAATATCTTTTTGCTTATCACTCAAAGGATTCTCGGCACTCAAATTAATTGAACAGCGTTGATGAACAATTCTTCTAGAATGCTTTCTTCCGTCATTCTTGGGATGATATATTTTAGCTTTAGCCATTTTGTTCATTACCTCATCATTATATATTTTCTCACAGGTTTGACATAAGACGATATTTTTTTGAAACGGAGGGTAAAATATGGGAATTATTTGCCTTTTTAACGCTCAATTTCCTTGATAAATCGTGTATAAAATCCTAATTTTTAGGCATGTGCGGAATCATGGGATATATCGGAACCAACGAATGCGTTCCATACTTAATTAAAGGCTTAAAATTATTAGAATATCGAGGTTACGACTCTTCAGGAGTATCTAGTTTCGCGTCGGGTAAATTTGAAGTTTTCAAATCTGAAGGTAAACTAGAAAACATTGAAAAAGAACTCTCTAGAAAACCCCTAAGTGGCAAAATTGGAATTGGCCACACTCGTTGGGCAACTCACGGCAAACCAAACTCAATCAATGCACATCCTCATAGAGCAGGTTCAACCGTTTTGGTTCATAACGGAATCATTGAAAACTACGATTCAATCAGACAAGACTTAATCAAAAAAGGTGCAAAAATTATTTCTGAAACTGATTCAGAATTATTCGGACACTTAGTTGAAGAACAATTAGCTAAAAAACTTTCTTTTGTTGAAGCAGTTCGAACTGCGTTTTTAAAACTAGAAGGTTCCTGCAGCATTGTAGTTGTAAATGATAATCATCCCGATCAATTGATCGCTGTTCGAAATGGCACTCCCCTCGTTGCTTGTTTTTCAAAAAAATCAGGTGGCGCAATGATCGCATCGGATGCACAAGCTTTGATCGAACATTCTAATGAAGTAACCTTTTTAGAAAATGAAGACATGATTGTTTGCGATGGCAAAGGATTTAAAGTTTTCAACATTCACTCATCTATTGAAGAAAAGAATATCATCAAACGAGATCCAACAGTATTAGATTGGTCTCTTACAAGCATGGACAAAGCAGGTTACCCACACTACATGCTCAAAGAAATTTTCGAACAACCGCGCGCAATACTTGATACACTAGATAATTTAGTCGATCGTCAAACTGCAATTCCACGAATGGATTTTTTAAAAAACATTCTTCCTAAAATTGACAAAATTCATGTTGTAGCTTGTGGAACCGCCTGGCACGCAGCTCTTGTTGGAAAATACATTCTAGAACAACATGCGCGCATTCCTGTAGAAGTGGATCTTGCATCAGAATATCGATATCGAAATCCAATCGTGAATAATAAAACGCTATTTTTAGCAATTTCACAATCTGGAGAAACCGCAGATACAATTGCCGCTTTAAGAGAAGCAAAAAAACAAGGTGCAATGATTGCTTCCATTTGCAATGTTCGTGGCTCTTCTATAGCACGTGAATCTGATTTTACTTTATTTACAGCAGCAGGTCCTGAAATTGGCGTTGCTTCTACCAAAGCATTTACAACACAAATTTTAGTATTAATGATGATGGGACAAGTAATTGCACATCTAAAAAACAATGACGAAGGTGCTGATCATCAGAAATTAGATTTACATTTTTACTTACGTCTTCCGCATTTAATTCAAAACGCATTAGATACAGAATCTAAAATTAAAGCGATTGCTAAAAATTGTTTAGATACTTCAAAAGGGTTTCTTTATATCGGACGCGGTAAACTTTTTCCCATCGCACTCGAAGGTGCGCTTAAAATGAAAGAGATTACATACATTCACGCTGAAGGTTACCCTGCAGGAGAATTAAAACACGGACCCATTGCTATGGTCGACCCTAGTATGACGATCGTAGTACTTGCCCCCCGTGATAATTTATTTGATAAAACAATTTCAAATCTACAAGAAGTAAAAGCTCGTGGCGGAAAAATTGTAGCTATCGGAACTAAAGGTGATGAACAACTTAAAAAACTTTCAGACCACTTTTTAGAGTATGATTTTTCAGGTGATTTCTCAGATGTACTTTTAAGTGCAATTCCACTGCAATTACTTTCATATCACTGCGCTGTACTTCGCGGTACTGATGTCGACAAGCCTCGCAACCTCGCAAAATCAGTTACGGTAGAATAAATGTCAAGTTGGATCATTTTCAAATATGCAATCACTGCATTCATGGTTGTTGTAATTTCAGAAGCTGCAAAACGAAGCGATCGTTTGGGTGGATTCATTGCTGCTCTACCATTGGTTACCATTTTAACTCTGACGTGGCTTTATATCGAGAAGCAGCCTACAGATAAAATTTCAAATCACGCATGGTACACATTTTGGTATGTACTCCCCACTCTACCTATGTTTTTAATTTTTCCATACATTCTACCAAAATTTGGATATTGGATGACTTTAGGAATCAGCATTGCAATCACAATAACTTCACTCATTGTGTGTAATGTGATTTTAAAAAATTTCGGCATTAAACTTTTATAAAGGGATCAATCAATGAGCTCTAAAATGAAAATGGATGAATTATATCACCTGCATAAATCAGGACTACCTCAAAACCAAATCATTCTAGATGTACGAGACACAGATGAATTTGCCGAAGGTCACGTAGAAGGTGCTATCAATATTCCAGTAGATGAGTTGCCAAACCACTTCGAAAAACTTAAAAACTATTCTAAAATCTATGTCCATTGTGGAGGCGGCGGCCGAGCCGGCCGCGCCGTTGAAACGCTTACAAAATACGGCATTCAAAACCTAGTCCACATTTGCGAATCTGGAATGCGCTCTTGGATAGCTTCTGGTTTGCCAATTGAAAAATAATTAAAACATATTCAACTATTTGTTTATAGTTTATAATACTTTTACAATTCCAACCGATATTAGTCTTTGAGTATCAGACATATTTTTAACTGCATTTTCATCTGATTTTATTAACTGATCTGTAATGATAGCGCCCGCACTAATGACTGTTGTTTTTTT
>CAZNGN010000051.1:0-5894 GCA_964572865.1 uncultured Bacteriovoracaceae bacterium
GCTCGTAGCTCAGCGTGAGAGCACTACCTTGACACGGTAGGGGTCGCTGGTTCAATACCAGTCGAGCCAACCACTTTTTCATATTTTTTCCTAATACTTCATCATATTTTAAAAAATTTCGTCAGTGTACATTTTTGTACACAATCCTCATTTTTTAAAATCTTCTTTATCTTAGAAAAAAACTTCTTAAAAAGTGGATATTGTAGTTAATCAATAATTTTTTAATTAAAATATTTAATCAAAATTTAAACTAGAATTATAGATTGAACTTAAGCCTTCGCTTTCAAATGTGCCGTATTCAATTCCGGCGAAACTTGAATCATAATTTGTCCAGATTTTATCATTTTTGGCTTTAAATTTAACTTTTACATTTCCAGTAAGCGTTTCATAATCATTAAACTCATCTCCTTGTGGGGTCATGAATTTTAAACACATAAACTTTTCTTTTGGAGCTGTAGCCAGAATTTCAATCTGGTCACCATGAATGTTTTTTGCTTTCACATTCCATTTACCGTAAGAAATTTCAGTATGGATGATTGAACCTGAATTAGGCCTAAAAGCATATTCTTTACCGTGTACATTAAACCCAACGACAACGCTTTGAAGAGGTGCAATGAAATTAAATACTTTAGGTTTTCCACCACCAACTGCTAATGATGTTCCGGGTGAATCTTTAAACTGATTTGAAACAATCCATGCCCAACGTTTCGGAAAGCCTACTCCCCAATTTCGATCTTGGTATGCAGGAGCATTTTCTAATTTATATACTTTATTGTCATAAATAATTTCACCATTCATGACAGCAGAAGCTTGTGCTGGGAACCAATATATATTGAGTAAGTTCTTAATGAACATACCCCATCCCATTGCATTGAATGACCATTTATTTTCTATTTGAATATTCCAATGAACATGATGTTTATCATCAATTAAATCACCTTGAATGTGATTTTCAAGTGCGAAGTTTTTATTTTGGTTACCAATTTGAACTGACAGTTGATTTTGATTTGCATTAAAATCATTCACATTAAAATGATTTGTTATAATTGTTTTTTCATTAAAATTACCAAAGCCAACATAAGATCTCGTTGCTTTTCGTTCCTGTTTTGTATCCGCAGGATTAACTACTCCATAAACAAAATAAAATGATTCATTCGTCTCAGGGATGACAGTTTTATAATACCACCATTCATACCAATTTTGAGACTTTCCGTCCCATTGGTAATGGTTATATTGACTAATGTCTTGCGCAGAATATGCGTTAAAATGAAATAAAGAAAAAAAGACTAATAAAACCGTAATTTTCATTATATTTTTATTTCACATTTTTTATAACTTGGAAATATTTTTATAAAACGTATCTAGATTTGGCGCAATTGTGACAGATCTGCTTTTTTGCTTTAATATTTTTTGTAAAGTTTTGGGAACTTTAATTTTTTTATGAATTATTTTCTCAACTATTTTTTCAAACTTTGCTGGATGTGCAGTTGATACGAGGATTGCGTTCTTAATATTGTGTTTTTCATAAACGGCAAATGCAGTTGCGGTATGTGGACATATCTCATATTTATATTTTTGAAATGCATTACGAATTGTGCTTTGAATTTGTTGATCAGAAATTGAATACACTTCAATCTCTTTTTTGAAGTTGATAAATTTAGAATACAAATGATTTACACGCTCAAAATTACTGGGAGTACCTACATCCATTGCGTTTGCAAGAGTTTGAACTGATTTTTTAGGTAAGTATTTTCCTGTTTTATAATAATTGAGAAGTGTTTTATTTTCGTTGCATGCAAATATAATTTTTTTAATTGGAAAACCCATTTTTTTAGCCCAAATACATGCAGTTGCATTACCTAAATTTCCTGTTGGAATGATAAATGTGGAATTAGGATACTGCAAAGAAGTGTAAGCATAATACACGGATTGAGGTAATATTCTTGCTAAATTTACACTGTTGGCACTAATTAATTTGAATTTTTTAAATCGTTTATCTTGAAACGCAGATTTTACAATTTTTTGACAGTCGTCAAAAGTTCCTTTAACTGCAAATGCATGAACATTATGACCAAATGATGTTAGTTGTTTTTCTTGTCGTTTAGAAATTTTTCCTTTCGGAAACAATATGACCACTCTAAAGTTTTTTTTCTTTAAAAAAGCTGCTGCTACAGCTCCACCTGTATCACCTGAAGTAGCAACTAAGACAGTTTTTAATAGATTTGTCTTTTGATTATGAACTGCATACTCAGCTAAAAACCTGGCAGCAAAATCTTTAAAAGCACAAGTTGGTCCGTGAAATAATTCTAATACTTTTGGACCATTTTTAAGATGTCGAATGGGAATTTTAAAGTTAAATGCTTTTTTTGTGATTTGATTTAATTCTTGATCAAAATATGGCTTTAACATTTTTGCAGCAAATATTGGAACTGAATGATTGAAATTCATTTTGATTTTTTTGATTTGTTGCGGAACAAATAAACCACCATCTGGAGCAAGTCCTAAATGAATCGCTTCGTCAATCGTGTAGAGTTTTTTTGAGTTTCGAGTGCTAACAAATTTCAAAGAAAACGCACTCCCTTTTTAGAAACGGGCGTAATCCAACCGTTACAATCTTCGCTTTTATAAGAGTCTTTTAATGCATTTAATACTTTTTTAGCAGTATGAAACCCTTTAGATAACGCAAATACAGTTGGACCTGAACCAGAAATTGAAAATGCCAATGCTTTATTTTGAAAGGCAGCTTTTTTCATCTTTTCAAAATTAGGAATTAAGTGTGCACGCTGCGGTTCAACAATAAAGTCTTTTAAAGATTGAGCAATTAATTTTTCGTTTTTATTTTGTATGCCAATTAAAAATCCTGAAAGATTCTTATTTTGCTCAATAAAATCACTTAATAATAAATTTGGTTTTAAAATTGCTCTGGCATGCTTTGTCTCTACTTTTACTTTAGGGTGCAGAAGCGAAAAATAAAATTCACTGGGTAGATTTAATTTATAATATTCAAACGGATCAATGGAATGCGTATATACAAAGCCACCCAATAGACAAGGCGCTATATTGTCTGGATGAGAAGAGCCACTTGCCACTTTTTCACCTAATAGTGCATATTGAAAAAGTTCATCCGTTTTAAATTTTTTAGTAAATAATGCATTTGCACCGAAGACTCCACCTACGGCAGAAGCTGCAGAACCACCCAGCCCTGATCCTACCGGAATGCCTTTATGAATTCGTAAGTTGATGCCAAAATCAACTTTTCGATCTTTTAACATTTGTATGACGCCAATACTTGCCGTATTTTGATTTGGATCTCTTGGAAAACCCGTATTGATTTCTACAATTTCAACAACTTGTTTATTCTTTGTTTTTTCAAACTCAATGATGTCTCCTACTCCTTCTATCGCAAATCCCATCAAATCAAAACCAACAGCAACATTGGCGACCGTTGCAGGCGCAAAAACTTTAATTCGACTCATGAAGAAGCTCCTAAATACGAAGCGAGTCTAAGTAAATCTGCAAATACTCCTCCTGCTGTCACCTCAGGACCTGCGCCTGGTCCCTGAACAATGAGTGGTTGAGTGTTATAATTTTTTGTTTTAATTGAAATAATATTATCTGAACCTTTCAAACGTAAAAATGGATGATTTGCATCTAACATTTCAAGCTTTACAGTTGGTTTGTTTGCTCGATTGATCTTACTTATAAATCGTAGTGATTTGTTTTGTGATTTTGCTTTCTCAAATTCACTTTTGAAAAATGCGTCCATTTCTTTGACTCTTGTTAAGAATTCTTTTGAATCACATTTTTGCAATGCGGGAATTACAAGGTTTTGAACTTCTACATTATCTAAATCAACTGGAAAACCTGCTTCTCTTGCAACAATCACAACTTTACGGGCAAAGTCCATTCCAGAAAGGTCATCTCTTGGATCTGGTTCAGTGTATCCTTTGGTTTTGGCATCCATTAATACTTCTGAAAATGGTTTCGACCCATCAAATTGATTAAAAAGAAAAGACAATGTACCACTTAAAATTCCTTCGATTTCTTGAATCTCATCACCTGTTTGAACTAGGTCTTTAATCGTTTGCAAAATAGGTAGTCCTGCTCCCACGTTTGTTGAATAGAGAAAATGTCTTTTCTTCTCTCTCACGGCTCTTCTAAGCTGTAAGTAGTACTCCATTGAATCGGAGTTTGCTTTTTTATTAGGTGTAATTAAATGAAAACCTTTTTGAATAAAGTCTAAATATTTTTTAGATATGTCTGAACTTGCAGTGGCGTCAATTAATACTGCATGTGGAATATAGTCTGGTTTTATAAACTCTAAAAATTTGTCTAAATTGGCACTTTCTTCTTTTTCAGATTTCCAATTTTTAAGATCAATTCCTTTTTCAGATAAAATCATGTTTTTTGAATTCATGATTCCACGAACTCGAATGTCAATTTTTCGTGTTTTATTCAAATAATCGGCTTGTTTTGCAAGTTGTTCTAATAAAGTTCCGCCAATTAGGCCAGAGCCAATAATACCTACAGATAGCGTTTGGTTAGATAGAAAAAATGCGGAGTGCGCTACTCTCAATGCTCGTTTTGTGTCTTTTCCAGGAATCACTAAAGATATATTTCGCTCAGATGAACCTTGTGCAATGGCGCGAACATTTACTTGAGCATTTCCTAATGCAGTAAAAAGTTGACCTGATACTCCCGGACGATCAGCCATGTTGTCACCAACAGCTGCTAATATACTATTATTTTTGGAACACTCTATTTTTTGAATTAGACCTAATCTCATTTCATTGTGAAATGCATTTTCGGCTGCCTTTTTTGCAATTTCAGCCTGATGATCTGGAACCACAAAACAGATTGAATGTTCTGAGCTTGCTTGAGAAATCATGACAACAGATACGCCCACTGAGCGAAGTTCACCAAATAATCGTTCAGCAACACCAGGAACTCCCACCATTCCTGTGCCTTCCAAATTAAGCACCGACATATTTTCGATAGCAGAAAACCCTTTTACGGTAGCATCTGACTTTGCTTTTGCATGAATGACTGTGCCATGAAAGTTTGGGTTAAATGTGTTTTTTATAAATATCGGAATATTTTTTCGAAACGCTGGTTCCATCGTCGCAGGATGCACAACTTTTGCTCCAAAGTATGCAAGCTCCGTTACTTCTTGAAATGACATTTCATTTAAGACTACTGCATCTGGAACAATTCGTGGGTCTGCACTTAAAACTCCATCAACATCTGTCCATATCTCAATTCGTTCTGAATTTAAGAGTGCTCCAAATATTGAACCTGAAAAATCAGAACCATTTCGTTTTAAAGTGCACGGAATGCCTTCTTTGGTTGACGCCACAAAACCAGTAATCACAATTAAATCGGATGGGTTGGATTTCATCCATTCGTCTATCTTAACTTGTGATTCATTCCAAAGCACATTCACTCTTACATCTAACGGCTCAACTACTAAAACTTTTCTTGCGTCAAGATAGACTGACTTTTTTCCTAAATCATTTAAATGTGCATTTAGAAACTGTGCAGACCAAATTTCGCCATGGCCTGAAACGAGCTCAACGATTCTTTCAGATGAAGATTTTGCTAAAAACACTCCTCGTAAAATTTCTTTAATTTCTCCAAAATCTTTTTGTAAAATTTGTTCAATTTTTTTTGCAGTTTCAGGTTTGTGAAGTTTGTTAGATTCATCAATATGAAGTTTTAGTAATTCTTCTAATTTTGTTTCATATAAAGAATTTGAAGATCGTGCTAGATCTACCAATTCGATAAGCCTATCCGTTACACCTTTCATCGCAGAAACTACGATGCCCAGTTTATGTGATTTTCCAAAACCTTCGATTAAAGTAGCAACGTGTTTATAGCGTTCAGCATTGCCAACA
>CAZNGN010000052.1:0-5840 GCA_964572865.1 uncultured Bacteriovoracaceae bacterium
TTCCCATTTTTGGTTTGTATTTTAAAGATTCATTAAACGAATACATTATCTTAACTGATCAAAGTAGAGTAACCGCGTTGGCTGCATTTAAAACAGTGCCATGGTTTCTGATGACAACCGTATTTTTTGAATTATTTTATTTTTTAAAATTAAACAAAAAATCTGAAGATAGTTTGAAAAAAACATTATCAGAAGTAAATAAATTGCTGGATGAAAATCATAAGCAACAAGATACAATTATTATTCAAGAAAAAATGGCTTCGTTAGGAGTAATGGCTAGTGGCATTGCTCATGAAATTCGTAACCCTTTGGCAATCTTGCATGGAAATAATTTTAAGATTCGTAAGATTATATTAAATCAATTAGAAAATGAAAATCGTTCAGAAATAATTAAATGTGTAGATAAAATTGATGAAATGGTAACAAGAACCAATAATATTATTTTAGGTTTATCAAATTACGCTCGTGGATCGAATTCAGATCCATTACAAAATGAAAATTTATTATCATTAGTAAAAGAAACCTTATCGTTATGTAAATACATGTTTACAAAATATTCAATCAAACAATCAGTTTTCATTGATCAACATTTATTTCTGAATTGTAGAAAAACTCAACTAACACAAGTATTATTCAATTTAATTACGAATGCGATTGATGCGATGGCGGACGTAGAAAATAGAGAGATTATAATCAAGGCAGTAGATAATCATTCCAATATTAATATTTATGTTAGCGATACAGGTCCAGGTGTATCACAAGATATTGTCACTAAAATTATGGATCCTTTTTTCACAACCAAAGCAGTTGGTAAAGGAACTGGATTAGGATTAAGCATTTCAAAAAGCTTTATAGAGTCACATAATGGTAAACTATATTATGACACTAGTTCAAAAATGAGCACTTTTGTAATTCAAATACCATCAGGTAATCAAAGTACTCAGGCTGCGTAAAATACGATAGGCAATATTTTCTTTAAATGTAATTAATTATAGTGAATATACCGATTAAATTATAATGAAATTGCTATTTACATTCATTCAGTTCATTTTTATTACAAGTAGTTTTGTTGTGATTACATACGCTGAAGATTGTTCTACGCTTTTACAACTTACACAAGATGGAAGTGCAATTACTTCTATTTATTCAACCATACTTCAGAAAAAAGAATTTCGTTTTGTGAAAACCGTATTTGATTCAAAAAATGATTTAGAAGTGAGTGTTAAACTATTTGAAGGTGTACCTTCTTTTTTAAAAAAAGCCAAACCAAAAGAGTATGAAGTATTTCGAGTTTATTTTGAAGAAAAAGAAGTCTATGAACAGGTTAAAAAATCGAATCGACTTTTTTCATCACTGCAACCGTATGTACGGTTTAGCCCAGATAAAGAAATATACTCAGATTTAACAGGAGTATTTTTAACGAAACCAAACATACCAGCTCAAATGGTTGGACTGAGTCAGAGTGCAAACCAATATTATATAGATATTACGATTGATCCTAATATTCAAATATATGAAATTGAAAAAGGCAGAATATATTTAATTCCATTGCCCAAACGAAATCCACAGTGGGTTTTAGATGTATATTCTAAGTTCATTCAAACAGGTGTTGTAGATTATTATAATGAAGATATGGTTAAAAGTTTAAAAGATAAATATATTGATAGTTTTAAGTATTATATACCGGTTACTTTGACTCAACCGTAAGAGAGAGCTTTAAAATTCCGTTTTCTCTTAAAACATCCATTAATTGTACGACATTTCCGTGTGGGGTTAATTTATCTGCTGATATAAACGCAGTCTCTGAATTGGATTTTGACTCTGACTTTAGTTTTGCTGAAATTTCATTCATAGATAGTTTTGTTTGATTCCAAAAAATCTCACCATTTTGTTTAATGGTAAATTGAAGCTTAGATGGCGTAGATTGTTCCCCCGATTTGGCAGAAGGAAGTTGAACCTTGATTGCATTTTGATAAATCACAGGAGCAGTAATCAAGAATATAATCAATAAAACCAAAACGACATCAACCAGAGGTGTGACATTGATACCTGAAATGATTTCATCGTCTGAATTTAAATTTGATGCCAAATGAATGCTCCTATTTAGATAATATAATTCCGATTAAATAAGAACGTATGCTTTCTGCATTTTGAGTCGCTGCTTTTACTTTACGTAAAAATAAATTGTAAGCAATGGTTGCTGGAATTGCCACTAAGATACCAACGGCTGTTGCAACCAGTGCTTCAGAAATTCCTGAAGTAACGGTATGCATCGATGAAGTGGCCGCTTGATTGGATAAATCATGAAAAGCCTGAATAATTCCTAAAACAGTACCAAATAATCCGATAAAGGGAGCATTTGATCCAATGGTTGCTAGAACTGATAAATTTTTATCCCAAGATAGTTTGGCTCGAATGATTGCATCTTGTGAGAGTTCTTGTAATGCATCTTTGTTCTTTGATTTAGAGTTAGACAATAATACTTTGCAAAGTTCTGATTCTAAGTTTGGATATTTTTTAAAATTTTCGTTTACTGATTTTTCAACGATTGAGAATGCACCATCAAAATCATTTTTTTGAATCATTAATCGTAAGTCGCGGCGTAACGATTCAAGACCCTGAGACGCTTTATTATAAAATACAATTCGTTCTGCAATTAAAGCGATTGATACGATTGAAAGAATGACTAATAAATATAGTACCCAGTTTGCACCTGATAAGGACAATGCCATGAAGATGTTGTTAAGCATTGTCCTAAATTATCAGATGTAACAATTGGTGCAAGATATAATGTCTCATTATAGAGTTGCGCACAGCATTAATTTCGCTTTGTTTCAGATATAAATATATAATTAACTATTATTGCTGAATATCAATTACTTTAATGAATAGAGCTGAAATGAATCAAAAAGAAGAAAGTTTCTATGATTTTAATGAATTATTTTTTTCAAAAACTGATAAAAAAGGAATCATTAAAAACGGAAATGATGTTTTTATAAGAGTAAGTCAATTTTCTAAAGAAGATTTAATGGGAGCTCCTCACAATATAATTAGACACCCAGATATGCCCAAAGCTGTATTCAAATTATTATGGGATACAATTTTAAATCAAAAACCAATTTCAGCATATGTTAAAAATAAATCAAAAAATGGATTATATTACTGGGTAGTAGCTTCTGTATTTCCTTATAATGATGAATTTATTTCAATTCGATTTAAACCTAGCAGTCAGTTGTTACCTATTGTTGAAAACTTATACACTACTGTATTAATTGAAGATAAAAGAAATATGAACGATTCGCTTAATACGATTGTAAAAACTATCAATCAATTGGGTTTTAAAGATTATTATAGTTTTATGTCTACTGTTGTTGTTTCTGAATTACAGAGTCGAGATGAAATTTTGTCAAAACGAAATTTTGAGTACCCTTTTGTTTTGAGTGAGTTAAATGAATCGAACGAAAAAAGTACAAAAATATTTTACGCACTCATAAAGTTTAATCAATATTGTAAAGAAATTGAAACATATTCAAAAAGTGTGATTTCAAAGTTTGAAAATCTAAATAATATTTCACTCAATATGGCTATTGCTGCAGAAAAAACAGGGGATGAAGGCAGATCATTAAGTGAAATATCAAAAAACTTTAAAAATGTATCGATGGATATTGAAAGAACAATGAAAGAAGTAATTCAATTTATTGATAATATTGTAATTAATATTCAAACATCGCAATATGAAATATGTTCGGTTCGATTACAAATTGAAACTTTAATGAATTATTTAAGTGGGCAAAATGAAAAGGATATGCAATTTCGAGATAATTATGAATCATTAATTCAATTGGCAAAACAATATATTGAAATTATACAAAAAAAGTTTTTTGAACTTTTAAATATCATACAAGGTTTAACGAAACGAACTGAAACTTTATTATCTGAAATCAATGGGATGCATGTAATTCGAATTAGTGGTAAAATCGAAATTGCAAAAATTAATCCTGAATATTCTACTGCATTTAAAAACCACCTACAAGAAATAGAAAACTTTATAGCAGCAATTTATAAACCATTGAAAGATGAATATGATTTGTTTACGAAATTTTCTAATGAATTGTCAGTTGTTACAAAATACATCCAAGAAATTAATTCAAATATTTCTAGAATAGATCTCAATACGATAACAAATAACAAAAAAGCCACACTGTAATTGAAACAAATGTGGCTTCTTATAATTATATGAAATGTGTATGCTATTTGGCTAAAATAACTGAATCAACTACATAAATGATTCCGTTCGTAGCCATAATAACTGCTTTTACTTCATTGCCATCTGCAAAGATTTTTCCCTCTTTTGAAGATATTTTGATTTTCTTACCATCAGCCATGTCGATTTCTGACATAGTTGAAAGTAGAGCAGGCTCATAGCGAGGTGCTGCTGCATGATGAGATAAAATATCTGCAAGTTTTTCTTTATTTTCTGATTTCAATAATGTCTCTACGGTTCCTTTTGGTAATTTATCAAACGCACCATTGGTTGGAGCAAATAGGGTATAAGGACCTGCACCTGTTAATGTGTCTACTAGGTCAGCTGCTTTCACAGCGCTTACAAGTGTTGAGTGATCTTTAGAGCCCACAGCAACCTCAACTATATTTTTTCCACCATCACCATTCATTTTTACAATTTGATAAGCAGATCCACCCGCTGCAGATTTCGTTTTTGCTTTATCTTTTGCGGCATAAGAAGTGCTGATTGTTAGTAATAAAACTGCTCCGATTGTTATCATTTTAAGTTTCATATTTTCTCCTGTTTAATTAAAAAATTATTTTTTAGCTTTAACTTTTTTGTCTGTACTTGGTGTTGATTTAGAATCTGTAATTTCTCCTTTTTCATCAAAATGTCTAAAATATTCTAGAATGCTTCGCGCTTCATCTTGAGTAACATTTTGAAAAGTCATTGGAACCATAAATTCGCCAAGTAATTCTTTTGCTGCATCATTTTGATCGAGCATTTCAGCAGGATTTAAAATCATGTTCATGATCCATTCAGGAGTACGTCTTTTAGTTACGTCTTTGAGTGCTGGACCTACATAACGTTCTGGCAATTTATGACATGCAGAGCATTTTGCAGTGAATAATTGTTTACCTTTGGTAGCCATGTCTACATTGAGACTTTCTAATTTTAATTCTTTAACCGGTCCAATTCCTTTGTCGTCTGCTAAAGAATAGCTAATTAGTACGTGGGACATAATTGCAAATCCTATGGACAATTTGGCCCAAAATTTTAGTTTCAATTTTGTGTGAAAGTTAGAAAATCTCATAATTTCGCTCCATTCGTTCGTTATTCTGTTTTAAAATCAACGTTTAATAATATTAAATGCAATTTTTATGACAAATTATAAAAACTGGAACAAAAATTGTATTAAATATTATTAAATACAGTTTTATCTAGTTAATTAACAAAAAGGAGAATGTATGTTTACAAGCAAAAGGCATATTGCGTTAGCAATAACTGCCGCATTAGTTGTAGGAACATTTTCTCTTGGCGTGAAAAAAGTAATGGGAGCTCCTCCAAAAGCTGCTATTGCTTCTGACGCTGCAGAGAAAGTGTATGTCGCACCTGGAAAGCATGATGCTTTTTATGCATTTTTATCAGGTGGTTTTAGTGGCCAAGTATCAGTTTATGGATTGCCTTCAGGAAGACTTTTAAAAGTAATTCCTGTTTTTACAGTAAATCCTGAAAATGGTTATGGATACGCTGAAGAAACAAAACCAATTTTAGAAACATCTAAAGGATTTGTTCCTTGGGATGATTCGCACCATCCTTGGTTATCTCAAACTAA
>CAZNGN010000053.1:0-5488 GCA_964572865.1 uncultured Bacteriovoracaceae bacterium
AAAATTCGATTTAAAATCCCATAATCATTAATGGTTTTTGAAAAATGAGCATCGGGATTGGTGCGTCCACTTTTTGCATTTACAAGGGGGTGGAGCACAAGTGGAGCATAGACTTCTTGATTCAATTTTATTGCTACATCTTGCGAATCATTTGTACTCATTTGCGAATCTTCAAATGAGGAAATTAATTTTTCAACTGACTGAATTCCATTTTTTGAATTTAGTAATACTTGTGCAATTTTTTGAGTAACCACTTTAGCAACCAGATCTACATTCATTTCACTCTTTGGTTTGCTTTCATTCTCAAAAGTTATGTCGTCTCGAACTTTAAGATCTCCATCCAATAAATGAGAATAAACATTTGCAGTAATATTGATATTTGAATGGCCCAATAGTCTTGAAACTTTCTTTAATCCCCAACCTTGGCGAATTTTATTACTACCAAAAGAGTGTCTCAATGAATGTACATCAATTCGTTTCTGAATATCTGTTCTCTTTAATGCCATTTTTAAATATCTTAAATAGGTTCCTTGATCATAACGAGAGCCATTCGATTTTGTGAAAACATATTCACCGTTATTTTTAAGCTCAATGATTGCAAATCTTGCTTTTTCTTCTAATGGAATGATTCTTGATTTTCCATTTTTTGATTTTCGAATATGGATTAGATCTGATTTTAAATCGATATCAGACCATTTTAAATTTAATGCTTCTGATCTTCGCAATCCTGAGTGCGCCAGAAACTGAATCATATTTGGCATCAGCTCTTTTCTTGTTTTTCGAGAGCCTTCGATTAAACTCTCAATTTCATCAGGTGTTAAAAAATTTATATCTCTAGTCGATGGCTGATTGGGGAAACGTTTTTTAAAGTCCCTAATTTCTCTAAATGGATTTGATCGCTTTGTGGTTTCAGTATACACATCCCCAATTGCGCAAAGTAAATGGTGATGCTTTTCAATTGTGGCATGAGATAAACCTTGATCTTTTAATTTAAGATAAAATTTAAATACTCTTTCTTTTGTAATTGAATCAAAACTTAATTTTCCAAGTTCAGGAACTATTGCACAATTTATTTTGTATCTCGCTTCTTGTTTCCAACGATCTGATGCACCTAAATATCTGGTTTGCTCAAAAAAAGTCTTTACTACATCAGACAATATGACTTTTTTATATTCAGGCTTAGCGTCTGGAGCAATACCCTTTAAAATACTTTCGCGCACCTTTGCTTCTAAGATTTTAGCTTCATCACGCGTTCTACCACCAGACATTGCTTTCCATTGGCCAGTGATCGGATCTTTCCAACGGATTCTGTAACTACCTGCTTTTGATCGCTTGAATATGTATGTTTGAATTTTATTCATAGATCATCCGATCGAATTATTTTCGATTAACCATTGTAGAAAATCTCGTTTTGGAAATCTTAATTCTTTTCCTACAAATATTTTAGGTGGTCTTTTCTTTGGATCAACTCGTCTTGTCCAATTATAAATTACTTTGTCTTCACATCCTAAAAGCGCTGTCACATCGTTTAAGGTTAAAAACATTTTACCTTTGTAGATTTGCTCGGCTTCATCAATAAAGCTTTTAAACATAAATCAATACTCCTTCATTACGTTTCTTAATCCACCCATCTCGTATTTTTTTGTAAATGTCTCGAAAAAAATAATTTTTATTAAAAATAAATTTAATTTTTTAAGGTAAATCTTACACAACCTTACATGACCTTACATTACTCAGCATGACTGGACATAACTGTAGATGACTGCAGATCACTTTCAAGAAACCTCCAGATACCTCGGGAAACCTCAGGAAATGTCGAGAAAGTTCGAGACAGTTCAAGACAAGTTGAACTGTCTCATGGAAATCGAACTTGTTTATTTTAAACAATGAATTTTTCACACTTAGTAAAGTGTACTTTACTAACGACGGGCTACCTTTTACTAACTTTCATAACCTGGCATATTTTGCTCTAAATTTACTAAAATGCTATATCCGCCACTTTATATTGGCGGATATATGGCGGATAAATATATCCGCCACTTTACAATGGCGGATATATGGCGGATAATCTTATATATGAAGACCAAGTATCCAGCCCTCACCAGAGCTAAAATTCCTTTTGAGATTACTCACTCAGACTCACTCCTAAAATGGTTAATGAAAATAGCCGAAGCTAGACCATTCCTCGATGAATACATTGGTACTCCCCAAGAAGTGAAACTACTCAGACGGGCTAAAATTAAAGCAGTTACCTACTCCAACCAAATTGAGGGTAATCATCTTAGTGAATTAGATGTAAGTGCCGTTTTAAAAGGAAAAAAGATAAAAGGTTCCGCACAAGATATTAAAGAAATCGGCAACTACAGAGCAGCACTTGATTACGTAGAACAAATAGCCAAAGAAAAGGGATCCATTCGAAAGTCAGATTTTTATGACATTCAACGGTTAGTTACCAAAGACTTACTGCCTGAAAAACAAATTGGTAAAATTAGAACGATCCCAGTTTCAATAGTAAACTCTTCCACAAAAGAGATTATTGAAGCTTGCCCTGAACCCCATCTTTTAAAAGACCTAGTAGACGAACTTTGGGATTGGTTAGATGACACTACAGGAGTAAATCCATTTCTTAGAGCATTTGCATTTCATTTTATTGCTGTATCGATTCACCCATTTGCCGATGGCAATGGTCGAAGTGTTAGACTCATGCAACATTTATTACTTTTAAATGGCGGCGAATCAATTGCCAGATTGGTTCCTAGTGAGACAGTTATTATGCGTGAGCGTGATCGCTACTATTCAACTTTACGTCAAAGCAGAGCGCTCAACTCCTTAACTCCCATTCTTGAGTTTTTGGCTGAATGTTTTGCACTATCAGCACAAGATGTAGTGAAAGAAGGCAAAGCCTTACTGAAGGAAAAAACTGCACGTAAACCAAATTCACGTAAAGATAAAATACTTAAATATGCTCGAGGTAATTCTTCGTTTACAGCAGGAGACATTGTCAGTTTTATGTCTGACATACCCAGAAGAACCATTGAAAGAGACCTGGCTTTACTAGTGAAAGAAAAGCTACTGGTAGCAACAGGTGAAAATAAAGCCAGAGTTTATAAAATGGCAGCCACTACTAAACAAACTAAAACAAAATCAAAATAACTATACATCAATTGTATTACTAAATAATACGATCGTATTATTTAGTAATACAATACTCTTCAGACACAGCACTTATAAACAAACAACACACTACTCCCAACTTTTACATTCCCCTGTACCCACACAAGTTACCGGTTACCGACCACTCGCAAATACCCACAGGGTGTGTGTGAGTGGTCGGAAAGAATTATGTAATAATTCAGGTAACTTGTGTGGATGCTATATTAAGGCATGTAACAGGGGTTAACGATCAAGTCGCTGACACAAATGGATGTGTCTGGCGCGACTGGATATTTTTTTTATAATTAATAATCATTGTACTCAAAAATGGAATAATATTTGTATTTTCCTTTTCTTGTGAAAAATCAATTTTACCAATCTATTGGTTCGTCTGCATTAAAATTAGAAGCTCAAACTTACAAAGGCCGCAATCCTGAAAATGGGCCTGTGTTTAAACTCATTCAAAATAACTGGCTTAAATTTAATGAATCGGTAAAACTAACGGGCAAAGAGCCCGCCTATTATGTTATGCGTGAAATGGATGAATTTTTAGGTTGTGGAATTTTAGCTCGTGGGTTTTTGCGGTTAAAATGTGAGGATTGTAGTTTTTCTAGGCTTCTCCCCTTTTCATGCAAACGCCGTGGATTTTGTCCAAGTTGTTGTGCAAGGCGCATGAATGAAAATGCTGCATTCATGGTTGATAATATATTTCCCCGTGTTCCCGTGCGTCAGTTTGTTCTCTCGTTTCCAATCCCCGTTAGATATTTTGTATTTTCCTTTTCTTGTGAAAAATCAATTTTACCAATCTATTGGTTCGTCTGCATTAAAATTAGAAGCTCAAACTTACAAAGGCCGCAATCCTGAAAATGGGCCTGTGTTTAAACTCATTCAAAATAACTGGCTTAAATTTAATGAATCGGTAAAACTAACGGGCAAAGAGCCCGCCTATTATGTTATGCGTGAAATGGATGAATTTTTAGGTTGTGGAATTTTAGCTCGTGGGTTTTTGCGGTTAAAATGTGAGGATTGTAGTTTTTCTAGGCTTCTCCCCTTTTCATGCAAACGCCGTGGATTTTGTCCAAGTTGTTGTGCAAGGCGCATGAATGAAAATGCTGCATTCATGGTTGATAATATATTTCCCCGTGTTCCCGTGCGTCAGTTTGTTCTCTCGTTTCCAATCCCCGTTAGATTTTGGATGGCAAGAAATCCAAAATTAATTACTCAATTGCTTGAAATTTATCAAAGGGCACTTAGATCCCACTACATTGCAAAAGCAAAACTAACCGGTTTAAAAGATTTGCCACTCACGGGGGCTGTGACCGTTGTGCAAAGATTTGGAAGTGCATTAAATTTAAATGTTCACTTTCATACGTTGATGCTCGATGGGGTTTATGTAAAAAATCAAAATAACGAGCTCACATTTCATGAAACCCTAAAACCCAAGGGTGAAGAAATCGCAAAATTGCTACAAATTATTTCAGAAAGAATGCTAAGAGCTTTGCAGCGAAAAGGCCTTGTTCAAAAACTTGAAGCAGAAAATGGTGGAAATGCAGTGGAGATAGAGCCCACAATTGAAGATGAGATACAAGGAGCTGCCGTTCAATATAGGTTTGCTTTAGGGCATCCTCCAGGGCGAAAAATCAGACGAATTGGATCCCTTGGTTACATTGGCGAGCAGGCGTTTCAAACAAGTGAGACTTCTGCAATTATTGGAGGCTATTCGCTACATGCGGGCACTTATATTCCAAAAAATGACAGAGCTCGTTTAGAGCAAATGTGCAGATATTTATTAAGACCTCCGATTTCTGAAGAAAGGCTTACTTTTAAGAGATCAGCAACTGGCGCGGATTCAGTTATTTATAAACTAAAAAGTGAGTGGAATGACGGCACCAAGGCAATCATTTTAACAGGTGAAGAGTTTATTGAAAAAATTGTATCAATTATTCCACAGCCAAGAATTCACGGGACAAGGTTTCACGGCGTACTTGCTCCGCATTCAAAGCAGCGGCATCAAGTTGTGCCAAAAAAAGCAGAGCCTGAAACAAGCCTAAAAGCATGTGTTTCTAATACGACCACAAATGAAACTAATAAGAAAAAACCAGCGACTAGAATTTCTTGGGCAAAGCTTTTAGCACGTGTGTTTGGATTTGATGTTGAAAAGTGCTCACAATGCGGTGGCAAAATAAAGGTGCTGGCCGCAATTCTAAATGATGACGCGATCAAGAAAATATTAAATCACTTTGGGCTGCCAACCAAGGTGCCGGAATTTTATCCGCCGTAGAACGAAGAACGAACGCTAAGTTGTCATAATCCGCCCAAAAACTCGCATCCGACC
>CAZNGN010000054.1:0-5131 GCA_964572865.1 uncultured Bacteriovoracaceae bacterium
AGACGAATTATCTACATTAGTTGAAGGTCAGAGATTCTGGGCTTATTCTGTAGAAAATGTTCTGTTGGGACTTTTTGAAATTAGGGCCGGTGAATTGGTTCACTTGTTCAATTTTAGAAATAGCTGATTTAATTAGACCATTTTAGTAGAAATGCTTTGTGAAAATATGTTATGATATAATCACAAAAACATTTTGAAGGAGTATCTTTTCGTGAATACGACTTTTGTTGCCATGGGTGTGGCATTGATTCTAGGAATTGGTCTAGTTGTTAACTTAGGTGCTTTAAGCCTTCTGTCAGGTGCACTTCATTTTTTATTTGGCCGACCAAAAGTAGATTTTCTAAAATCAAATCTCGGATCTAATGGTTTTGCTTTTGCTTTTAAATGGGACTCATCTCGCGAGCCTGCAAAATTTAATAAAATACGTTTGAGGCTTTTTAATCCATTTGGAAGTCCAACGCAGGTTGAAGTTACTAGAGAATTTGATGGAAAAACATCGGACTTCGCACTTGATTTGGATCTTGGAAATCCGTTTAGAGAAATTTTGACGGCAAAAGGTTTCCACGATGCCATTATTCAAATAGAAGTTTCATCAGTTGAGGGAATCGTTCATCAATTGGAAATGAAAGGTTTTGATTTTTTAAAAAAAATTAAAGAAGCATCAATGTCTGCTTCAGAGTTTAATGATAAATATAAAATTGTTATTGAGAAACCAAAGTTTACAATTCCAGATAGAACATTTATTGCTCCACCTCTGCCTAAGTCAGGGAAGGCATTAAAGCTTGCGACTAATCCGGAATTTGCAGGAAGTTTTGCCGGAACCTCAGACGCAACAGGTGCCCAAGCACAGGCCATAGCAAATTTTTCTGTTGCTAAAGTATGGATTGAGCCTGGCTGTATTGTTTGTAACGCTTGCGAGGGAATTTACCCAGAGGTTTTTGAAGTAACTTCTACTACATGTTTAATTAGGCCATCAGCACCACTAAATGATGGTTTGAAAATTCAAGAAGCCGCAGAAGCCTGCCCGGTTGAAGTCATTAAGTTCAATAAAATATAATTCTTTTTTGTAAATTTATATTTGTATAAAGCCTTCCTACGTGGAGGCTTTTTTATTCTATTAATTTTATTGTTTAATTCTTAATTTTACCTAAAGATTAGTGATGTACAATTGTACAAATTTTAAAATAGCTTATTCTTTTCTTGTATTGGGTAAATTTTTTATTTAACGGTCATTTTTTTAAAGGAGTTTAAAAGTGGCAAAATTATTTTTATGTATCGTGCTCCTCGGAAGTTTCCAAGCTCGCGCTGGAATGAAAGAGGATTTTATTGATGCGGTTGTTAAGCAGTGTGGTCTTGCTAAAGAAAAAGCAGAAGAATTTGCAACACCAGGTAGAACAGGAAACGTCGTGAAGTTTACTGTATGTTCAGAAGCAACTTTAGATGTTGGTGGAGGATGTAAAGTAACTTGTACAAAATCTGGTTCTACAATTGGTGGTTAATATTTTTATTTTCTAAGGAAGGATGTATATGAAAAAAATTTTTACAACACTAGCAGTGTTATCAACTGGAGCTGTATTTGCTCAGGCATCACTTGAGCAAAGAGTAGATCAATTAGAATCTCTTTCGTTTTTGGAAGCGATTCAATGGGGCGGTCAATTTAACTATAGATATGATATGGTTGAGCTAAAAGATCGTACTTCTAAAGAAAGTTTTAATCCAATGAGACTAGGACTAACTTTAGACGCTAATACAAAAGCTGACGAAGGTTCAAAAGTTCAATTTTTTTCACGTGTAGGTATTACAAAATTTGTTAACGATATTGAAAATCAGTCTGAGTTAGGAGATGACACGTTTTCTGGATCTAGAACAGAAAAGTCGGGTTTTTTAAGATTAGATAGAGCTTTTATAAATTACAATGTCGGTAGTGGTTTGTCTTTTTCAGCAGGACGTTTACCAACAACTGACGGAAATCCTACTGAAATGTGGGATGGGGCTCCAAGACTTGGAACTTATCCAATGCTTGCTTATGGTGCAATGTTAGATGGTGTTGCTTTAACTTATAATATGGGTTTCATACCTACTGATTATAAATTAACAACACGAGTAGTTTACACTCCACTTTACAACGTAAATCTTTCAACAACAAAAATTCCAGGTGGCCAAATTTCTGCTCCTGAATATTCTCCTAATGCGAGAAAAATGAGTGAACAAGCAGCGCTAACTGCTGCCATGATTGAGTTTGAAACTTCTAAATTTAATTTTTTAGGGAAAATGTCATTAATTGCTCAGTTAACCAAAGGAAGCAATATTGCAATTGCAGATGGTGTCGCTAGAGGCTTATCGCTAGGAACTGTTTTAAAAGACCCTGCACTAGGTGGAAATGGAACTGCCATAGATTCTACAACTGCGGGTTCACTTGCTGGTTGTACTGCTGCAACTGGTTCAGGCGGGCTTTGCGATACGACATTTTCTGGCTCAACTCTTTCCTTTGATTTTGATTACCTTGCGCTAAATACTTCATTTAACAATATTGCTAACACTGATTTTTCTATGGCCATGACTTATTTACATGGAAAAATTCAGTCTCGTGGATTCTTAGAAAGTAATTCAACTTTGATCGCAGTTGGTGCTCAAAATACTGATTTAGCAGATGCCCTTGGTATCGGAAGAGGAGTTATGACAAACTCTAGTAGCAAAGAAACTACCGGGGATATGATTCTTGTAACGATGACCTATAAATTGCCAATTCAAGCTATGAAAAATCCACTTCTTGGTGGAGAGTTTTTACATGGGTCAAAAGGATCACAATTTTTTGGATTTGCATCTGATTCGTTAACTGCATTTTATCAAACAAGAGGGGATGCGTTTCATTTATTTTGGGCGCAACCACTTGAATCAGGTTTAAGTCTAAGAGTTGGTTATCAGTTACAAGATCATGAATGGACGAAAGGATACTTAGGAGCACCTACAGCTTCAACATTAGAAGAAAAAACAATGTATGCAAATATGAAGTATTCATTTTAATAAAAACCAGGCCCCGCTTATGCGGGGCTTGGTTTTTTGTTAGCGTCTTTGTTCAGTTGGAAGATTTTGGATTACATAGCGATAGAAATCATTTTTATCTGTAAGAGACTTATTGGCAAATTCAATTGCGGTTTTTAGATCTATCGACATTAGAAGTTTTACCTTTTCATCTTTTCCTTCAGGATCTATTGTTTGTGCATTTATGGCACGCGCAAGTTGGTCAATAATTTCTAGTTTTTTATCATCAATGGCGAGTTTTGGAGCAATGGCTTCTGCGATTTTCATACCGTAAATTTTCGCTATCTTCTCTTTAGTGTCGAGCCCTTGCTTTTTTAAGTTTTTTATCGTGGTTATCTCCATTTCACCCATTAATAGTAATTCTTTTTCAATTTCTGTTAATTCAACCGGTAAACCATCAGGTATCGTAGTAATTGGGTTTTGCCGTGTTTGAATATTTTTAATAATTGTTTCTTCGTCAATTTGCGATAAAGAATTTTCTAATGAGATTGAAGCCATCATTGTTTGAGCAAAAAAGTTATTTTTATTGGCAATGAAGCTTGTTCCATCAATTTCAGTAGAAAATGCCTCTTTGTCAGTATTTCCAATCGACTCAAGAATGCCTTTTTTAACTTCAAATATTCTAGAATACGCAGTGATTAAATCCTTATTTGTAATGTCTTGTGTTTGGTTTCCACGATGAGCATTTTTAACAATTATTGGAAGTAAATATTCGTCCCCTTCTTCTGGAAGCATAAGTGCTCTCTTAATGTTTGGGGATAAATCTTCGGCATCAATTAATGATTTTGCATCAACTTGATAGAGTTCAGTGACTAAGTCCCCATTTGCATTTTTAAATGGTATTGGATCTTTTAGAGGCTCTCTCAATATTAGATGCTCTAGGATGTTGAATGTTTCACCAGCAACTTTATCATAATCGATTAAGGCAATCGTTTTCATTTTAAAAGGCATGTCAGTGCTTCTTTTGAATAAAAATCTGGCCGCAAGTGCTCGATCAACCCAAGATCCTCGAATCCCGATATCATCAGAATATTTAAATCTCTCATTTTGCTCACGTATTGAGTTTAGTGGTTTTCCTCCTTCACTAACTAGACGTATGTTTTGGTTTGATTGAAATCTGTCTTCAACTAAGTTCAATAGCGATTCTTTCACTCTAGGATCGAAACAACTTGTGATATTATCCTCTTCTGATTTTGGTAAATTTTCAAAAAGATCATAAAATGGAATATATGCCTTTTGGGTACGATTGTTTTTTGAGAAAGTTACAGCACAGACATGGTCAGGTGTTTTCAGAATTGTATTAAAGAAACTACCAACACTTTTAAAAAGCTCTTTGTCCTCCGCAAATACGGCACAAGGGCCCGGGTACTGTTGTCGTTGTTCCTCTGTACATTCAAAATTTAGGTATTCAATTGGTCTAAAATCTGCAACAAAATGGAATAAATTTTGAATTTGATTGAACTCATTAAACCTAGCAGCGGCATAGTAGTTCATACTATACTTTTTAAACTCTTCTCGATCATCTCGAAGATTGCGGTAGCGGTAATCGGTTAAATAATTCTGAATTCTCCACTGTGCAATTTCTTTAAAACTAGATCCTTCATCAAAACGATTACAAAGAGGAGAAAGACCAGCATTTTCATCAGTACAAAATAAATAATTCTTAGCTTTTAAGTTATTTGCAGCAAGAGTGTTTTTGATTGTCCCTTTTAAAGGTATTGTTTGAATGCCCTTGTCTGTTTCAACTTCTATTTTTCGTGCGTATCCATAGCGAAGAGCTGCGACATCGTATTTACCAAATACCGTCAGGGAATTAAGTTCTTCTCCAGAATAGTCCATGACTGAGGAATATTCTGGGGAGCGCTCAAGGCCTAGTTTTTTTGCTTCTTCATCAGTGTAATAATTGTCTTTATCAAACGACCCAATGAAATTATGACGAAGACCTAGGTTGTGTCCCATTTCGTGGATAAACGTTGATAGATAGATTCTAGGGGATAGAGTGTCTGCCACCCATTTTCTCTCTAGGTTAGATAATTCTCTCCAGCGTCTTAATCGTGCTTTTTTGTTAGTTGTTATCCACAATGACTTA
>CAZNGN010000055.1:0-4943 GCA_964572865.1 uncultured Bacteriovoracaceae bacterium
ACCTACTGTTAATCAATATCATTTGGTAACCTTTATATCATAAAGCATAGCGTTAGCGGTCATTTTGGACAGCCGCCTTCAATTCATTGCCAGTTAGACTTTGATACAGGTTTTGTAACTGGTGCAACTCCGTTACTTTGGTTTCATAGAAGTGCGACTGTTCATAAAATTCTTCGCTTTCATCTCTTTGGTGCATTTCAATGAATAATTTCTTTTCTTCTTCATCCCAAACCAATCTAACGCCTTGCTCCGTTGGTTTATCCTCATTAAAAATCTCAATCTGTAAAATCCATTGCTTGCCAATTACTCGGTCATAAAAGCCATAATCTTCCAGCAGTTCAGGTGTAATGTCAATGCCTTCAAATTGTTTCAATTCGGAGTAAAACTTGCTGCCAGCTTTCCAATCATCATTAAACCAAATAATTGTTTTAGCTGGAAAGTTTTGGGAATAACCCTGAACATGAATTTGCTTAACTGTTACGGCTTTTTGGTATTGTGAGTGCCAAAGCCAGCTACCAATTCTGATTTCATTTACATTTAGCATATAGGTTGTTTTATTCGGTGGACGAAAAACGAACCGCTAACAGTGCATTTATAAAATAGCGGCTTGATGTTCTTAATCCAACCATTTGTTTTTTAATTTAACTTCATCAACTGTTTAGGCTGAAGTAACGCTATTGCCGCTACTTCATAAATGCTTTTACGTTGTAGGCAATACTACCAGCCTTTTATTCGTGGGGCGCATATAATATTTTCAAATCTTTTTTTTGCCTTTTTGTAATACCTATCATGAAATTCACACCCTAAAAAAAACCTCCCCTCAATGTGGGCCGCTATCCCAGTTGTACAACTACCCGCAAAACAATCCAAAACAGTATCACCAGGATCGCTGTAAGATTTTATTAGATACCTGATTAAATCAATTGGTTTTTGAGTTGGTGATATATTTTTCCCATCCTTTTTTCTTTCAAAATCAAGTATTGTGGTTGGGTTACTAAACTCAAAATATCCATAGTCCTTGTTTATCTCTTTCACTTTTTCATTTGAGTGTCCGTACACGGTTACATAATCCTTATTTTTAGCAGGTCTAAAATCAATTTTTAGCGGTGTTTTTCTTTTAACTTTTTGCGGATTAAATTTTGTTTTGCCTTTGCAAAAAACAATAATATCCTCATGCACTTTCATTGGCATTATGTTCGCCTGGAAAAAATTAGCCCCAAATCTTTTATTCCAAACCATTGAATATTTAAGATACTTTCTGTTGGCGGATATGACATCGAAAGTAAAAGGCAATGATGCAAAACAAATAATTGCTGCATCATTTTTAGCCACTCTGTTTAGTTCGGAGAATAATTTTTCTAAATCAATCTTTACTTCAAAATCTGCATTTGTAGTATTATAGGGTGGGTCTATAATTATCAAATCGCAACTATCATTTTGTAATTTCCGCAAAAAATCAAAACAATCAATATTATCAAACAAGTGACCAGCAGATGAAATAACCGTACTGCCTACAACAGTGGGTTTTGTGCAAGCAGGGCTGACATCTAAATTCTCAACATTTATTTCTTTACTCATCTTTTGTGGTTTATTGAACATTTGTTTTTCAAAGCCCTGCCTGACACAAAGCCCTGCCGTTATACGCCATTGGGGCGATAGTTCTTATGTATCTCCGATATAGCTTCAGTAGTCGCATCAGCATAACCTTTCTCATAACCTTCATCAAAACCCAATGGCGTATAACAATCGGTTTGCTGCAATACAAGCGGTTTCTGAAAACCATCACGGAACAGTATTCTTGTTTCATCTATCAGCACCTGTAATTCTTCTGAACTAAGGTCTGCCTCTATTATAAGTCTTATCATGTCTATTGTGCTTTATATTTTCAAATTCTTGTACTGACAGCAAGCCGCAAACGTTAGCAGAAACCTTGCGGACACTCTACTACTTTAAAGGTTATGACCCAAACGTATGGATTAGCTTCCCAACTTTCGACACCGTTAATTTTCTCCCAAAGACTTTTAAAAGAACTTGTACGGGTAAAAGTTGAGCCTTGCATAAATTCAGGGAAACATTTTTTGTTCATATAATCTTTCCAAATATCACCGCCCAAATGTTCTATGCCTTCACGTTCTGCATCTTTTGGAGTAATTTTCTGTAACTGTTCAGCCCTTATATCTTTTACCTGTAAAAACAAACGGCAGGCTTCTTTCGGCATAAATAAAGATGGTTTCCATTTCTCATTATCTCTATCCGTATAAATTGTGTCATCAGCATAATGATGGTAAGGGAAGCCAGTAGGCGTATCATTTTTACGCCACTTTTCACGAACCCAAAGAATATCTCCTATTTCATATTTTGGGTATAGGCGATGTATGCAGCCTTCAAATTCACTTGATGAATATTTTAAACCAAATACTCCGTTTTGATAAACTTCTTTGCCGTCAAAGTCTTTCGGAAATTTTACTAACCTTCTTGTTTGCGTTTTCCTTCCTGCTTCAATAGCCTCGACCATTGGAGTAGAGAAAAGGATAGGCTTAAATTGGCTTCTGCTAACAATGGTATTGCTGCTATGCCCGGCTGACGTAATTCTATTTGACTTCATATCTTTTGTTTTTTTGTATTAATTCTATTCGGCTGCATCGCTGCACAGCAGCAATACCTGCCGTTAGCCGCAATGAAGCAAATGCTTCCAGCTAATGTGAATATTGGCATCTTGACCGCTTAAATAACTTAAACCAAACGTCCATGTATCGCCAATCCATTCGCAACGTATTTTATACTTCACACCAATTTGAGGCTTATTCGTATAAGTTATTTCGCTTATCAAGTTTGGGTTGACAACAACTGTATCACCGACAGAAAAATCACTGCGGCTAACAGGCAGTTTTGCAAAAGGCTGGCTTGAAGTTGTATCATGTCGCATAGTGCTACTATTTAGATTTTGAATAAATGTTCAGCGAAGGTTTTTCAAATACCAGCCCTTCGCAAAGCTGGCAGAACGTTGTGCGACATGGCTACCTGTACTCTGCCATTTCAGCGTCTGACGCTTTTTTTATGCGGTCTATGTAGCCTTGAATGCCTTTAACGGTGTTTCTGTTCCGTGGATAATCATATTGGTTTCTAAGCGTTGTGTCAAGCTGGTGATTGAAGCCTTCCCGAATTGCCCACCTGTAAGAGACAAGCAATTCATAAGTAAGCAGGTGCCTATCTTCTTTTACGAGGTCGGACTTTTCAAGCGCCACCGTCATGTACCAGTCGCTTTCATGTTTGTTGTAAACTTTTGGCTCTGGCAATTTGAATGTGATTGTTTCTTTGTTGGTGAACTGAACTTCACGTTCACGCTTGTAAACATCGTTTTCCTTAACTAAAATCATTGGAAGTTTTTTAAATCTTTTTTTCTCCCACGCTTCCAGTAGTTTTCATTACCGATTTGCGAATGATGCAAACACCGTTTTCAAAAGGTTCAGTAAAATCAAATCTATCAAGGGTAAACTTTGAAACACCCAAATTTGGGTTTTCAGAGCATAAAGCGGATAAACTCCCATAGTATTTATGGTGGTTTTCCGATTTGATTTCTAAGTGAAAAATCTTACGCATAGACCTTTCTCCAAGTTAATACGTTTTCACGGCTTACATACTCCAAAATGGGTTCTTCGTTTTGGAAGATAATCCCTTCGCTATCACCGTTCCATCCAAAGTTTTCAATGTGTGAAATTATTTCGCTTAGGGTATTGAATTTTTCTGTTTGTTTTCCAGCTTCGCTGTCTGTGTAATTGAAAGTTTTCATTTTGTTATATTTTAATTTGTTAAAATTATTGTTTGCCCCATTTTCTGTTTCCATATTCTTTTCCACTAAAGCCGTACTCATAAGTACCTGCTCTTTGTTGGATAGCTGCAATTTTATCAGCAGTAGTTTGTTTTTTGCCTTCGTTTCTTTTTGCGTTTCTGATACCTTCAAAGGCTTCTTTCGTTGTAAAGCCTACTTCCATGTAAGCCGCTATTTTTTTTCTGATTTCTGTTGTGTTCATCTTGCTGTTGTTTTAATTTGTTGATACAAATATACGTCATTTATTTGTATCTACCAAACATTTTTACAAATATTTTCCACTTATTTGTAATTTTCTTTATAAAGTGTTGATTTTCAGCGTGAATAATTTTAGCCAACCGCACAAAAAAAAGATTAAAAACACGTTGCTCCGATTGAGGTTTTCTGCTAAATGAACCGCAACGAGAGCATAACATGCGCTTGGCTCAATGGCGGTTTTAGTGGTTAATTCAACATTGTGCCTCGCATCAGCTTTAGTGGTAACTTGACAGTTTTACACTCCGAAATCCGCCACTGCGCCAAGCGCATGTTAGCGGCTATACTACCAACCTTAATTCGGTAGCGAAATAATAGTTTGTAACAGAAAATGCTTCGTTTAATCTTTTAGTTATTTCAGAATAATCAACCTTTTCTGCCAAATCGTTTAAAAGACCATCTTCGTCAGCAACTTCACCTTGATTCCATAAATAATCTTCAACCAAATCTTTTATAGTATCGGCGCCAATTGTAAACGGTTTCCCCTCTTTTGACACAAGTAAATAGCGTTTAGATTTTTCACATTCATCCAAAGGGATTAATTCTCCCTCACCAAATTCGAGCGTTGCATATTTGTAACCCTGTTTTTTTGCTTCTTCAATTGAAATAGTTTGTTTTGACATGATTTAAAATTTAAAGTTTATAATTACTCCATCATACAGCCGCTAACAAGGCATTTACCTGCAAGTGCTACTGTGGAGCTTCTATTGAACATTTCGTTAGAAATTTAAAATAAAAGCCCCACCGCACCCTGTGATTACATTCCGCCACTTGATGGCTTGTCAGGAAATTTGTTGTTATCCATTATTTAAGTGTTACGGATACGTTAGTAGTAGATGATTTTGAAGGAGGGTAAACG
>CAZNGN010000056.1:0-4863 GCA_964572865.1 uncultured Bacteriovoracaceae bacterium
CAAACAAAAGAAGAATTGAAAAAGGAATCCAAAGAACAGGATGGGAACCCTGAAGTTAAAGCACGCATTAGACAAATACAGCGTGAAATGTCACGGAAACGAATGATGAAAGATATTAAAACAGCTGATGTTGTAGTCACAAATCCAACACATATTTCAGTTGTGTTAAAGTACGATAGTGAAAACATGGTTTCACCAATGTTAGTAGGCAAGGGACAAGATTTTTTAGCACTTAGAATTAGAGAAATAGCAAAAGAAAACAATATACCAGTTGTTGAAAATGTCCAATTGGCAAGAACCCTTTATAAAACAGTTAAAGTTGGGGCACCTGTGCCAAGAACACTATATAAAGCAGTCGCTGAAGTATTGGCCTTTGTTTATAAATTAAGAAAAAAACAAAAGGCACTTGCTAGTGGATTACCAACTAAAAACAATATTGAGGAATCAAGGGTATAGGTTAGGTTTATATGAACGATGTATTTAAAAAATTAAAGATTTTCAGTCAAGGACCAGACGTAGTATTGGCAGTAGGTCTTTTAATCATTTTAGTGGTATTCATTGTTCCTATCCCCCCCATTCTTCTCGATTTGCTACTTGCATTTTCACTAGCGTTTGGAGTGATTATTCTTTTAGTGACGGTATATACAAAACGTCCACTAGATTTTTCGACATTTCCTTCCGTACTACTTGTTTCGACATTGTTCAGACTGGCCTTAAACGTTGCTTCTACTCGAAATATTTTAGTTCATGGTGCAAGTGATGGAACGGCTGCCGCAGGTCACGTCATCAAAGCATTTGGGGAGTTCGTAGTTGAAGGAAATTTTGTTGTCGGTATCATTATTTTTATCATCTTAGTTATTATTAACTTCATGGTTATCACAAAAGGTGCTGGGCGAGTTGCTGAGGTTGCCGCTCGATTCACATTAGATGCAATGCCAGGAAAGCAAATGGCCATAGATGCGGACTTAAACGCTGGATTAATTGACGACAAGGAAGCTAGAAGGCGACGTCGTGAAGTTGCTGAAGAAGCAGATTTTTATGGATCTATGGATGGTGCTTCGAAGTTTGTTAGAGGAGATGCTATTGCGGGTATTTTAATCACAGCAATAAACATTATCGGTGGTATTATTATTGGGGTTGCTCAAAATGGAATGGATGCAAGCACTGCCGCTGAAACCTTTACTTTGTTAACAGTGGGTGATGGTCTTGTTACTCAAATTCCGGCTTTAATTATCTCAACCGCAGCAGGTATTTTAGTTACTAGAAATGCAAACGATGACGCTTTAGGTGAGCAGGTACAAAAACAATTTAAAGTTCATCCGAAAGCTATCTATGTTTCAGCAGCAGTACTAGTATTTTTTGGATTAATACCAGGGTTACCTAAACTTCCATTTTTTGCAATGGGTGGAATGCTAGGCTATCTTGCTCACAGACTAGAGCAATCAAATGCCAAGGCTGAAATTGAAGAAAAACATAAATCTGTCGAAGTTAAAAAAACGTCACCACAGAATCTGGAAGAATTACTCAATATGGAGTTGGTAGAACTAGAGGTCGGTTATGGTCTAGTTCATTTAGTTGATACCGAACAAAATGGAGATCTTTTAGAGCGCATTACACATATGAGAAAATTATTTGCACTTGATTGGGGTGTAATTATTCCATCTGTAAAAATCAAGGATAATTTAGAATTGAAACCCGGCGGTTATTCAGTAAAAATAAAAGGAGTGCAGGTTGCTAAAGGTGAACTAATGTCTGATTACTTTTTGGCAATGGATCCGGGTACAGTTATCGAGCCAATTGACGGAGTTGAAACAACTGAACCAGTTTTTGGCCTAAAGGCAGTATGGATTTCAGAGGATCAAAAGGAAGATGCTGGATACAATGGCTATACCGTAGTTGATTGCTCTACTATTGTGGCTACTCATCTTACTGAAATTCTGAAATCAAATTTACATGAATTATTCGGTCGTCAAGAATTGGTACGAGTCCTCGATAATTTTAAAGAAATTAATCCAAAACTTGTTGGAGATTTAGTACCAGATATTTTAAATTTAGGTATTATTTTAAAGGTAATGAAAAATTTACTTAGAGAGGGGGTTTCGGTTCGTGATCTTCGTACAATTTTGGAGACATTGGCCGAGTATGGCTCTACAATAAAGGATGCAGACGCTCTAACAGAAATGTCGAGACAATCTCTGTTTAGAACGATTACTGAAAAAATTAAGAGTGACCAAGGAGATATTCCGTTGTTTACACTTGACCGTAATATTGAAGAGCAAATTGCTCAAAATATTATTCAAACAGATCAAGGGCAACAATTGTCTCTAGATCCAAAAGTTACTCAAATTATTTTGGCAAGTTTGAATGAAAAAATCGAAGAGGCAACAAGTTTGGGTGAAAAAATGGTAGTTTTGTGTTCACCTGTAATTAGAAGCCACTTTAAAAAACTGACAGAAAAATTTATTCCAAACCTTGTGGTAGTAAGCCACAATGAGCTTTCTCCTGAAGCTAATATTAGGTCACTAGGAACGGTGAGGTTGTAAGAGTATGTACGTTAGAAAATTTGAAGCAGACACTATTGAAGAAGCATTGAAAGACATCAAGAAAGAATTGGGGCCTGATGCAATTATCTTAAAAACCTTAACCAATAAAGGTTTAAAAGGTGCATTTAAGAAGAAAAAAATTGAAATTACTGCTGCAATTTCTGAAAAAACATATACTAAAAAGGCACATGTTGATGCTGTTTTATCAACCGATCAAAAAGATGAATTTTATTCAGGTTCTTCATCTTATATTTCAAATATGATTGATCGACATGAAGATTCAAGGTCTAAAAGCTCAAATCAACCATCGCCACGAGCTGCAGCTAGTTATGGAAGTTTGGGGTTAAATAAGACAGTAGCATCCACGAAAAATATTGCAGGTAATATTAAAAATGGATTAGACGACTTTTTGTCATTGGGAGAAAAAGATAATAAAGAAGCTGATTTTGATTTTGAAGAAGAATTAATGTCTGCAAAGAATCCGGTTAACTATGCTTATGTTGAATCCAAACAAAAATCTAATCAAGTACCTGCACCACGTGCAGAAAATCAAACTTCTATTCAAGCGAGCACAAATAATTACGAAGCACGCGCCTCAGTAATTTCAGAAGAAATTCATGAAAAGCAAAAAAATAGAATTGAAGAGCTAGAAAAAAAACTTTATGAACTTACTCGTAATGTTGAAAAAATTCAAAAACGTGAACCTACTGGCATCTATCAATTAAGAGCGACTTTGCGTAGTTTAGAAATAAATGATGAATTTATTCAGCGACTGATAAAAAAAGCACTTTTTGAATTAAGTGAAACGGATGTAGAAAATTCAGATATTGTTTTTGAATTTGGCTTAAGAGAAATGATGTCTGCAGTACAAACTGCAATGCCATTATTTTCATCAACAGACAATAAATCTCCAGCGGTAACAATCTTTGTCTCAGAATCATCAACTGGTCAAAGTTCGATTGTGCAAAAAATTTGTGCGCTAAAGCCTGACTCTGTAATTATTAAAAATGATTCTCGATCAATAAATAAGCAGAATGATAAATCAATTAGTTTTGCTGAAAAAATGTTTAATATAAAAGTTGTTCATGCAGGATCAATTGCTGAAATTGTAACAGAGACAAGAAAAAGTTTAGAAGATGGCAAGTGTGTTTTTATCGACTATAAATGTTTAGACTCTGAAGCTAATGAAACTAAGAAGTTAGTAGATGGTATGAGAAGATCATTTGCAAAAGTGGAAGTATTGATCACTCTTTCATCAATTCATTCTGAATTATACAATAAAAGAGTTCTTGCAACTTACAGAAGGCTTTCTGATGGTATAGTTGCAACACATTTAGATGCTTGTTTAAATTTTGGAGCCCTTTTTAATCTTAGTGAAGAAACTCGTGATTTACCTTACAAGTTTTATGGCACTGGAGAAGTTGTTCCAGATGATTTAGAAGCAGCTACGGCCGAAAGGATTTTGGCCGGGCTATTTAAATTGACATAAGTTTTTTTAAAAAAATTATTTAACACACACGCCAAAAGGGGACAGGAAGTCTATGTTTGGACAAAGGTCAGGAAGACCATCACCAAGTGAATGGTTATTATCTCAAAATCGATTTCATGGAAAAAAAACACTCTCGAAAGCAACAACTATTTCCATTACTGCTGGTAAAGGTGGAGTAGGTAAAACGTCTGTTGCGGTAAAGTGGGGCAAGCTCCTCGCTAATCAAGGCTACAAAGTTTTGCTTATCGACTGTGATTACAATCTTTCTAACACTGTCGTAAAATTGGGATTGCCAGTTACAAATGATTTTTACGAATTGATTTCAGCTCAAAAAGATTTTTCACAATGCGTCTTTAAGATGGGTTCGTTTCATTTATTGGCAGGTTGTAATGGGAATATAGATATTTTTAAACGTGGTTTAGAGTTGGATAGAATTATCATCGATATCCTAGTAACTCACGAAAGAGAATACGATTATATCTTATTAGATTGTCCAGCAGGAATTAGTAAAGAAACATTAACTTTAAATGCGTATAGCGATTATCGTTTTGTGGTAGTAACACCTGATAAATCATCTGTAACAGATTCTTATTCGTTAATTAAAATCTTGAATAAAGAATTTGGTGTGAATGATTATCATTTATTTTTAAATAAGATATCAAGTGATGGACAATACCAACGAATGGTAAAGACACTAACTGAAACAGTCGAGCATTTTTTAAGTTGTAGTTTACATGTACTTGGTGGTGTTACAAAAGAGGAAGGTCCAGTTGATAGTTTCGATAGAATTCTTCTTCAAGAGGAAAATTCTTCCCTACACAAAAATTTTGT
>CAZNGN010000057.1:0-4539 GCA_964572865.1 uncultured Bacteriovoracaceae bacterium
TATAAACACGCGCCAGCCGAGAGCAGCATGTAAACTCAATTCTTAACTACCGCACCTATTCATTCGTTTAAATGTTTGATTTAAAGCATATAAATCTGATTCAAAGGTATGGTTTCCACGATAGACCTCTGAAGATGCATAATAAGGAGTGCCTGCGTAATTATTTAAATCTATCAGCCAATCAATGAATGTAATTTCATTATTTGGTTGAATGATAATGTTTTTTAAGGAAATATCGCCATGTACAAAAAAATAATTTTTATTCCATGAATTTATTATTTGTTTTAAATTAAATTTAATTTCTTCGGTAATTCTGTCGGACTGAGATTTTGTAAAATGATAGAGATCAACACCGTTAATCCATTTAAATTCTAATTTTATTATTGATTCATAAGAATTTAGAGAATGAATACTTATTTTATTTGGTACATGTATAAATGGAATATTATTATCAAAAATATTAAAAATTCTTTTTTTAATTATTGTTAATTTTGATTTATTTATTATTTCAGTTTTAATTACTAAATCATTTGTGAAGAATGTGTTTCTAAATTTAGAATTGTACGTCATAAAGATCACCATTGTTTATAAGTTTATGATTGTCTTTTAGTATGCTTTTTTTAATGCCATTTTTAGTTAAACTGATTTGATTTATCTTTCTATTTCCAACATGATCTTTTGTAACGTGAATAAACACATCTATTGACTGAAATATCCATGATCGGATTGCATCGATGCTTAAATTGGATGCCCCTAGTAAGCAGAGTAATTCAAGCCTGTGGATCGCATCGTAATTTGAATTCGCATGTATTGTAGTTAAACTTCCTGGATGGCCTGTATTTAATGCTTGTAACATTTCAATCACTTCATCGCCTCTACATTCTCCAACAATTATTCTGTCTGGGCGCATTCGAAGTGATGATTGAATTAATTTACGAAGCGTTATTTCGCCTGCACCATCACTATTCGCAATTCTTGAGTTTAGTTGAATTAAATTTTTACAAGGTGGAGTTAATTCAAGGGTATCTTCAATGGTAATCACTCGTTCGCTTGGTAAAAAATACTGACATAAAAAGTTTAATAAGCTTGTTTTTCCAGCTGAGGTTCCACCTGAAATAATACAGTTTAGTTTTTTATCAATGATCATTTTACAAAATTGAATTTGCTCAGTACTCATCCATTTACTTTTGATTGCATCCTGTTCTTGAATAGGTGCCGATCCAAACTTTCGTATTGATACACTAATTGAATTTTTAGAAATAGGTGGCAAAACCGCATGAAATCTTGCTCCATTTTTTAAAGTTGCTTCTGCAATTGGATGTTGTAAGTCTAATCGTTTATTTAATTCGTGCACTTTTCTAAATACCCAATTCTCAAAACTTTTATTAGATATAAAGTTTAATTTTGTAAGTTCAAGTCCATTGCCAATGTCTATATAGATTTCATTAAAATGATTAATGATGATTTCTTTGCATTTAATATTATTTAATAATTGAGTAATAGGGCCGTCATATACTATTTCATTAATAAGAACTTCAATGAGTTCATTTGTTATTTGTTTGTTGTTTAAATGCTGATTAGCAAAGCATTCTTTTGCTGTATCTTTATTTTCGTTAATTAAAACTTCAAATTGACTCAATAATGCTTCTAAATTTATCGATTCACTTACGTTATTTTTTAAAACTAAAGTAAAAGGGCCAATGTAAATACTTTGATCTATATTAATTTTTGATTTTTCATTAATACGGAATCGTTTATTATTGAAATTTAAATATGTTCCATTTTTACTTTTGGCATCTTCAACGTAGAACTCATTATTATTTACATTCAATATTGCATGAGTTTTTGAAATTGTAGGATATGAAAGTAAAATGTCTGTGTCTGGATGCGAGCCAATTTTATAGGATCCATTTATTAATTCTAAAGATCTAATGAATTGCTCATTATGATTTATATCGATTTTAATCATTAATTCTCCAATGTTTATCAAATTCGATTCCACGTGTACTTTTTAATGGTAAATTTGAATGGATTTGTCCAAATTGAGGTAATAGTGCAATTAGAAGTTCGCTTTCATGATTTCGAAATCTTCTCGATTTAAAGAGTTCTCCTAAAATAGGAATATCTCCTAATAAAGGAATCTTTTCGATATCTTTTGATGCCGTAGATTGAAATAGTCCTGTCAATAAGACTGGGGAACCTTCTTCTGCATCGATTGAAGTAGACATACGATTTGAATGTATGCCAGGAATTCCATCAACACTGGTAGCATCGTCTAGCTGACTAGAACTTGTGTTGATTTTAGTTTTAATATAATTTCCAGATATACCTAGAATTTGTATTTGAATGTGTAATCCATATTTTTTCCACTGAACTTTATTTTCAAATTTTCCTGTCAATTTTAATGGAATCTCTCCACCAGCAGATAATTCAGCAGTCGATCCATTTTTTACTGCTATCAATGGTTCTGCTAATACTTTTGCTTGCCCATTTTGCGCTAAATGCTTAATTGCCACATTCCAAGTTGGTGAAATCAAACTTTCAGACGGGCTAAATTTCGCTGCTTGATTTACAGAACTAGGCCATGAAAGTCCTAACACTTCATGCGCATGTTTAGTTAACTCAAGAATGAAAACACGAATCGATACAGTAGGATCTATTTGTACTGGTATTGGAATGTGGTTTTCAATATTTGGAATAATTACATTTAAAATATTCAATACTTTATCAATTTCAGAAGCTTTTGAAACGTTTCCTTCCACAAAGTAGCGATCGCCTGCATTTTCAATTTTTATTTGTTCATAATTATCACTTTTCAGTGCTTGACTTGCTTGCTCCAGTAAACTTTCTTTAATTCCAGGGGCAACATTGTTCATCGAAATTATATCTTTTGAGTTAAATTTTAGAATTTTTAAATATTTTTGATATTGAGATCTTCCGATGATTTCTCCTTCGATTAGATATTTCGTTCCAAAAGGTTTGATTTTAATGCCATGAATACTTTTTAGATCATTAACTAAATTATTCTGATTTTTATTGTTAATATTGTTCTGAATAGTTCCTGTAATTACGATTGGTATCTCAATTTGTTTGTTTTGTGATTTAAGTGTTAATTTTGTTTTACCTGGAGCAAGAGCTGTTAATAGTATTCCTGTTTGATCAGATTTTATATTAATGAGAGAATTATCAGTTAGTTTGTAATCTTCAATTTCAAGTCCTTGAAGTGGATATTTTTGGCCAACCTGTAAATGTAATTGTGAGAGTGAGGCCGAGGAATTGCCCGACGCGTCATTTGGTTTGGTTATTTCATTGTCTTCATTATCATCTTCAAAATCTGCCTCATTTGCATGTATTTGTAAGCTAGAACAGCTAATTAATATTAAAACTAATAAGTAGAATATTTTATTTACCATTTTATACTCCCTCATTGATTCATAGCAAAACTAAGACCATGTTTTGAAACACATGATTGACACTCTTCGTACAAGTGGTTAAGGTGTTGTTTTTTAAAGTGAACATGGGAGGAATTATGCCATCACGTACAGGGCGCACGCGCTTACAAAGAAAAATTCGTAAAGCAAGAAAAGGCTTACGTCGCAAGAAAATGGAAAGAAATAAAGGAACAACTCCTAAATTTCCGGTACATATTGAAGCTCAATCTTCAAAATAATTTTTCTAATTAACAATTCTAAATATAGGAAAGCATATCATGAGCAATCGCTATTTATTTACATCAGAATCAGTTACGGAAGGACATCCAGATAAAATATGTGATGTAATTTCAGATTCAGTTTTAGATGCATTTTTAACTCAAGATCCAAAAGCAAGAGTCGCAGTTGAAACTCTATCTGCAACGGGTTTAATTGTAATAGCGGGACAAGTTACAGCAAAAGGTAGTCAAATTGATTTGCAAGAAATTGCACGTAATGCAATTAAAGAAATTGGTTATGATTCTTCTGAAAAAGGATTCGATTATAAAAGCTGTGCTGTACTTACTCAATTAGATAAACAATCGCCAGACATCTCACAAGGGGTAACAGAAGGTGAAGGATTATTTAAAGAACAAGGTGCAGGTGACCAAGGTTTAATGTTTGGTTACGCGGTGGATGAATCTCAAGAGTTTATGCCGCTATCGATTGATTTATCGCATAAGCTTGCTCAAAGACTTACGAATGTTCGAAAAAATGGAACACTAGGATTTTTGCGTCCAGATGGAAAAACACAAGTTACAATCGAATATGATAATGGAAGACCAAAGAGAGTAGATGCAGTTGTGGTTTCTACTCAACATTCAGAAAACGTATCTTATGATCAAATAAAAGAATCGTTAATGGAAGAAGTTGTTAAGAAAACAATTTCTCAAGATTTACTAGATTCTAAAACAAAATATTTTATAAATCCTACCGGAAGATTTGTTGTAGGTGGTCCGATGGGCGATACCGGTTTGACTGGAAGAAAAATCATTGTTGACTCTTATGGTGGACATGGTGCACACGGTGGTGGAGCATTTAGCGGTAAAGATCCAACCAAGGTAGACCG
>CAZNGN010000058.1:0-4291 GCA_964572865.1 uncultured Bacteriovoracaceae bacterium
TTTAGTTTGTAAGTGATCGATACGATTGAAAACTACAACAGCAAAAATTAATACAGAAGTTGCTATGATTGAAATGAGTAATAGCAACTTAGAGTCTGTTTTATTAAATTTAAAAATCTTTTTAGTGCTTTGAGATTGATCTAAAGCAGTGCTTCCTTGCATGCTTAAACTTTATGATTTTTTTTTAACTACTTCAAATTTTCTTTCACCCACTGCATATAATCTTGTACCCCTTTTTCAAGTGAGTACTCAGGGATATACTTTAAATATTTCTTGCTAAGCGTTAGATCTGCTTCCGTATGATTTTGATAATGAGAGTACGGATTATCAAAGAATTCAGTTTTCTTATTCATTCCAAGTACACTGTTCAAAATATCAATCAACTCATTAAATGATCGAGGAACACCTGAGCCTGTATTAAATATTGCATTTATAGGTGCATTTAATGCAGCAATCGTCATATTAACTACATCTTTTACGTACACAAAATCTCGTTTTTGTTCACCGTGTTTAAAAATTCTTGGATTTTTACCAGCCTTCATTTGCTGAGATAAATGCCAAATCATACTGGCAGGCACTCCCTTGTGCGACTCTTTTGGGCCATAAACATTAAAATAACGAACGCCTCTAATTTTCCAAGATGGATTTTGTTTCCATTCACGTTTTGCTAGATTATCTAAGATTACTTTTGAAAACGCGTAGACATTGGCTGGACGTGCTTCATCGGACTCTTTGTTAATGCCATTCACAATTCCATATGTAGCAGCAGATGATGCATACACAATTGGAGTTTTTTTCGTGCGAGTATAATTTAAAATATTGCGAAATGATTCAACATTATCATGTGTTTGATATCGCTGATCGTGATTTGTGGTGTCGGTTACAGAAGCTAAGTGAAAAATAGCATCAAAATTATTTTTGCCAAATTGTTTTTCAAAATCTAGAGTAGCTAAGTCTTTAGCGACTACATCGCCTTTAAATCCAGTTAAATTTTTAAAATCACCAGATCTAAAATCATCAATGACTGTAATGAAAGCTTCTGGATTTTGTGCTTGTAACGTTAAAGTTAAATTTGAACCTACAAACCCTGCTCCGCCTGTTATTAAAATGTTTTTTAATTTTTTTGAATTTGTTTTTTTTGCCATAATTAAATCCTAATTTGTTTTCTCTTTATTTAATTCTAATCGGGGAAATAAAGGTTGAGGTGCTTTTAAGTTAAATTTAGTTTTAGTATTAAATATTGCATTTTGAAATTGAGGAACATTCATTTCTTTTTGAGAATAGAGTTTTACTTTTTTGTGAAATGCATTTTCAAATCCAAGTTGATTTAATATTCCATCAGAAGCTTGAGGAATCACTGGCCAAATCATCACACCTAAACAACGAATTCCCTCTAATAGTTCGAATAAAACCGTTTCAAGTATGTCATTTTGAGATGCATCACCAGCAGCTGCCGCTTTTGCAAGTGCCCAAGGTTTTGTTTCATCAATGAATTTATTCATCGACATCGCAAAATCGATGATCAATTGGCAATACTCTGAAAGAGCAAAGGTATCAATTGATGTTTTTAACTTTTGAGCTTCACTACCTAATATTTGCGAATACCGTTCAGAAATCGATTGAACACCTGTTGGTAATTTTGCTTTATGTGTAAGATTTGAATTTGGAAAATATTTTAAACACATATTCACTGAGCGATTCACAAGATTTCCGATGTTATTTGATAAATCTGCATTGCACTTAGTAACCAATGCTTCATCTGAATATTGTCCATCACCATCGAAACGAACTCCAGACAACAAATACCAACGAAGAGCGGTTACACCAAAGTCTTTAATAACGGCATCAGGAGTGACAATGTTGCCACGGGTTTTAGACATTTTTTCGCCATTAAGCTCTATGAATCCATGCGCCCAAACTTTTTTAGGAAGTTCAATTTTAGAACTCATAAGCATTGCAGGCCAGTACAAACAATGAAAGCGGGTGATATCTTTACCGATCACATGAACATCAGCTGGCCAAAATTTTTGAAATAATTTTGGATCCTCAAACATTTTTACTGCGGACAAATAGTTGATCAAAGCATCATACCAAACATAAATGACATGTTCTGTATCCCAAGGAAGGCTTACCCCCCATTTGAATGACGTGCGTGATACAGAAAAATCTTTTAAACCGTTTTCAAGAAATGAAACCACTTCATTTTTTCGTCCTGCTGGTTCTAAAAATTGAGGATTTTTCTTAAATAAATCTTTTAAAGCATTTTCGTATTTTGATAACTTAAAAAAATAATTTTCTTCAGCTAACACTCGTAATGGTTGTTTATGAGTGGGACATACTTTATCTGCAACTTCTTTTTCAGTATAAAATACTTCGCAAGAGTCACAGTACAAACCTTCGTATTTTTGTTTATAAATGTCCCCATCTTTAAATGCTTGCTCAATTAATTTGCGACAAACTGCTTCGTGATCTGAATCAGAAGTACGAATGAATCGATCATAGGCAATTTCCATTTGGTCCATTACCTTGATAATGTCTTCACTCATTTGATCACAATATGCTTTTGCAGTTTTGCCGGCAGCAATCGCTGCTTTTTCTACGTTTTGAGAATGCTCATCAACACCGGTTGCAAAGAAAACGTCTCTGCCTTGCATGTGCTGAAATCTTGCGATCATGTCGGAACCCATGACTTCCCAACCAAATCCTACGTGCATGCGAGAATTTGGGTAAACAATTGCAGTTGTAATATAGAAACCTGATTTAGACATATTTTAAGTGCTTGATTTTATTCGTTTGGATTGATTGCTTCAAGAGTAAATCAGTCGAATTTTAGAATATTTAGAAACTGCGCCTTGCGTTAATTAGCTAGCTTCTTCGCCGACGTCTAAATAGACTTCTTTGGTGTCGTCGTTGTATCCGAACAATTCAGCGTAACGACCCCAAAGTACAATTGAATTTAAAACAGACTCTGCGTTTTCATTAGGTAGCCACTCATGAATTGCCTCTACCACTTGCTCAGAAGGCAGACGATATTTTTCAGCAGAACGCAATCTTTGTTCTAATAACTGAGACAATCGAAGCGAGCGTAATACTTCGTGTAAAATACGTTTTCGAACATTTACATCACCTTCAATAAAGCGTTTTCCGAACTCAGTTAAAACTATATAATTTTTAGGAGTATCGACGAAATCAAAAAGTTCTGCCGTTTTTGCTAAAAATAAAATATGTCCAAAGTCTTTTTGCAATATAGGCGCAATTGCAAACACATCGGCCTGCCCGCCTCGAGTTGCCAAGAACTCTAATAATCCAATCACTTCGTTCACCGGCACTGGTGGAATGGTTTCAATTCCTGAATCTCCCAAAGAAGGAGGAGCCCACTCGGGAGTGTCAGGAATGATCGTTTGAGTGATCACATCGTGAATGCGATCAACTAGATTTTTAAATCCTAAAGATTTTTCGTCACGAGGATATGGAAGATCGTTTTTAATAGAAACTCTAATGTGACCTGGATTTGTTCCCATTACTAAAATTCGTTTTGCTAGTAACGCTGCTTCAGAAATATTATGAGTAACAACGACAAGAGTTTTAATGGGAGTTTTTTTCGAGGTCCATAATTTTAAAACTTCTGTGCGCAATGTTTCTGCAGTTAACACGTCTAAGGATGTGAATGGTTCATCTAGGCACATCACGGGGCGCTCCATAACGAGTGCTCTTGCAATGCCCACACGTTGTTTCATTCCCCCAGATAATTCTTTTGGATATGCTTCTTCGAAACCCTCTAAACCCACTAAATCGATAGCTCGTCTTACGCGTGCTTTTAAATCATTTTGAGGCAACTTAAATGGTTCAAGCCCAAGAGCAATGTTTTCAAATACAGTAAGCCAAGGAAGTAATCCAAACGATTGAAATACCATTGAGACGTATGGATTTGCGCCCATTAATTTTTGGCCTTCTACAAATACTTCGCCATCGGTTGGTTCTAGTAATCCTGCTAAAATTCGTAAGCAAGTTGATTTACCAGATCCAGAAGGACCTAAAATCGCAACCACTTCTTCAGGATACAGAGCTAAGTTTATATCCAATAGAACTTTCATTTTTTGGCCCATACCCATTGTAAAAACATGGTGCACGCCTTTGAGTTCTAAAATTGGTTTTTCAATGTTGCTCATAAAATAATCTTAACCTCGATATCTTTTCTCAGCAAATAAACTAATGGGTGTCCATAAGATTCGAATAAATAAACCAACTGTTACTGTCATTGCTAAAAGTGCAACAGCAAGTCTTGGAAAAT
>CAZNGN010000059.1:0-3562 GCA_964572865.1 uncultured Bacteriovoracaceae bacterium
AAAGAAAATGCATGGTATTTAATTGATCTTTTACGCTCTAAATACTCAATGAACGGTTGTGCTGAACTCATTTTATTTGAAGCGATGCAAATGCTTCAAAATGAAAATGTGAGCTGGGTTTGTTTAGGGGCTGCTCCTTTAGAAGGTATCGAACGTGAACCTATTGTGGACCACCCCAAATTGTATCCATTTCTCAAAAATTTAGTTCCAAAAATGGAATCATTTTATAATTTTCAAACTTTATATGAATTTAAGAAAAAAATGAAACCTACACGATGGGAACCAGTTTATTTATGTTATTATCCCAACAAACTAACGATCCGAGATGGAATTGCATTGATTAAAGCATTTCAACCACTTGGATTTTTGTTAACAACGCTTGGTTGGATACGTAGATCATTTCAAAATTTTCCTTTTTCAAGATGGCTTAAGAATTTGGTCAAAGATGAAGTGATCATTTCTGATCCACCTGAAACCATTTATGAGTTATGGCAACATTCTGGTTTATCAATATTTTTCTGTATTATCTTCACGTGCACATACTTTTACACCTCGATTCTAGATCAAAAAACATTTACGTATGTAATAGATAACTTTATGGGATTTCACTTTGGAAATCCATTTCGCAACTATTTAATTCCTTGGTTTACCTCTATTGGTGTTCATAGTGGATTCAATCATTTAATTACAAATTTATTTTTATTATCTTTTTTGTCCCCTATTGTTGAAAATGTTTTTGGAAAACGATTTTTATTATATGTATTTGTTACATCGTCCATTATTTCTCAATTGATCACTAGTTTTATTTTTTACTTATTACCAAATATGCCAAGTCATCCGATTGATGTTGGCGCTTCCCTAGGTATCTTTGGTTTAGCTGGAATTCTTTCGTATATTTTAAAACGAGGAAATATATTTTTTACGTTAATGTCATTAATCACTTGCATAGCTGCTATACATCAGAAAGATTATACTGAGTTTAATCATCTATTTGCGCTCATCATTGGTTATGCAATGACTTACTATCAATTTAAATTAAAACGACTAGAAAAATTATGGCAAAATTAATTTTATTATTATCGTTTTTACTTTCTGCTTCAGTATTTGCAAAATATGAACTTTTACCAGACTCTAAACATGATGCATATCTCTCTAATGCAATTTTTTCAGATGATTTAGCTGCAGTTTATAAATTAACTAAAAAATCTACTTGGTTTGCAATTGGTGGAGCATTTGCGTTATTAGAAAATCAAGAGTTGAAGTGGAAACCGCAATTGATTGTAATAGGCTCAGCAAAAGCCTGGATGGAAATTGATTCTAATCGAAGCTTACTGTTACCGCAAACAATTGATGCTCAAGCTGGAATTCAATTTGATTTAAGTATCAGCCAATCTACTTTAGCTACAATTGGTTGGTATCATATATCAGGTCATGCAGCAGATGAAATTTTTGATAAAACACTACTCAACGGCAATGTAGGATCAGAAATTCTTAACTTCAGAGTCATTCAATATTTATTAGATTCTAACTCTATGCCCATACTAAAATATGGAGCAACTTTTAAACCAATCATTGCCTCAGATCCACGAATGCAAATTTTCAACGCTGATCAATTTATTGAATACTATCCATTTGGTTTTATTCAAAATCATAAACATGGAAACTTTTATACCTCATTAGGATTAGAAGAAGGTGGTGTCGAAGATATTCGTACTACGATTCATTTTCAAACTGGCTTTTCTTTTTTATCAAACTACCAAAGCACCCATCACTCAGGATTTCGATTGGTGGCTGGTTACTATCATGGAATGGATCCTCGTTTAAAATTTTACGAACTAAAACAATCAAGGTTAGAGTTTATTTATGCGGGCATTGCTCTACATATTTAGTTTTTACTTACTTATTTCTGTACCTGCTTTTGCTCGCTCAAATTATCATTTAATTGCATTTTCAAATACCGTTCTCCCAGGATCAGGCCGATTTTATTTAAACGATCCCATACGAGGCGTTGGTGAATTCACATTGAGTGTTGGATCTTTTGGTTTAGGTTATGCCGTTGCTGGATCAGGTGCTTTAACTTTAGATGGGGTTCCGACTCAATTACCGAAATTTAATCGAAATCGAGCGCGCGCTCGAAGCTCAAGTGAAACAAATTTATCAGATGATTTGTACGCAGATATTTTGCAAGAAATCGGTATAAAATCTCACATGAGTTTTACCTTTCTCACTTACCGTGAAGCTGCAAAACTAGATGGGGTCACTCAAAATATCGATCAATCCCCTGTTAGTGAACTATTTCTTGCACCTTTCAATACTGAAAATCTATTTGATCCTTGGGTATATATACCAATCGGTCTTGTTGGAGTATTTACATGGATTGATTATGAACAAACAAAATTATACGGATTACCTGATGTGCGTAGACTTACTCCCTATTCTAATTTTTTATATTCAATGAATTATCAAGTTGTTCAGCCAATTGGTTCAGGAGCTCCTGAAGAAATGTTTTATCGTGGTTACTTGCAAAATGAGTTTATGAATTTAACTCAAAGTCCAATTTCTGCGATTGCTCTATCTACTGCAGCTTTTGCTTTTTCTCATGGTCCAGGACCTGGGCGAATCTCAGCAGCCGTTGCGGGAGCTTACTTAGGTTATTTAAACTATAAATTTAATGGAAATCTAAAACCTGGAATCACAGTTCATTTCTGGTCAAATATGTTTTTAGGAATTGAAACTGTTTTTTTATCTCATGATGCTCAACAAACGACTCCACCAACGGCATTATCTGTTCAAGTAAATTATTAAAACGCCCAACCTAAATACATTTCAAGCACTGGTTTAAATTTTCTTGAAACAGGAGAATCTTCATAAATAGTTCTACCTTCTAAATCATGTAAGATCATCGCCTTATCTAATAAAGCTTGCGTTAGTCCAATACCTGCTCCTGCATGTAGCCCATTAAATATTTTCCAGTTTCTACCAAACGTAGTTCGAATGAACGGTGAATATGTATCGCCTTCAAAAATTACAGTATTCACTGTACGAATTAAATAAACGTGAATCACTCCTAAAGTGACTCTTGAGTACCAAGTGTTTTCAAAACATTCATTATAAAAGCAATACGTAATAGAAGCACCTACTTGATCTAATTCTAAATTTCTGGGACTCACATTTTTACCAAAGTATTGATATGTGGGGCTTGCAAACCAATGTTTATGAAACTTTAAATCTGCGGAAGCGCCATAAACTCCATATAAAAATCCTTGGGGGTTGATTCTCAATGCGTATGTTGTTCCCTTTTTATAATGAAAAGAAGGATCTTCTGAAGGTTTTAAAAACTTAGATATATTCCCAAAACTATAACTTGTACTGAATATATATAGACAAACAATAATGCCCTTAAACTTGTTCATTAATGCTAGACTAGTATAAGTTTCAGCACATTAAAACCTATATAATCAATTAAATCGTATAGTTAGGAAAAAACTGCCTTGCGGTGCATCGAAAATCCTAATATAATTGAGTAAAGTAGTCGATTAATATTATGTAAAACCCTATGGGT
>CAZNGN010000060.1:0-3543 GCA_964572865.1 uncultured Bacteriovoracaceae bacterium
ACTATAAAGTAGCCTTTGGTTTTGCGCCACAGAACAAGTTCCGGAGCGCTAGGCCCACTGGCCAAGTGTGCGCGCTTATACGTTGCAAGCAACAAACCTAAAAGAGGTTAGGATTCAATGGGTTTTCTTCGTCAACCTCCTCAATCACTTCAAAATCATTGACGAGGGTTTCTTTCTTTTGATTTTCATCATGCGAATAAGGTGATAATGCAGTAGTTCTTACCGATTTACTGACCTTAATTTCTCTTTGCAATTCGGTTAATGCAGGCGAAATAGACGCGAAAACGCTGTCTTTCAATACAGGAGCTTTTAATGCTGGCTTTTCTTTTAACCCCAACCAAAACATCAAATTTTCAAGGACGCCAAACCGGCTTTTTCCTTCTTTGGCTTGATATCCAACCAATTGCATATTTCTCAAAATGATGGTTTGCTCATCTTTGGGTGAATATCTGGTTTCTTGCTCATCTATTGACGAACAATTTCCTGACTCACCTGACAAATCAAGAATGTTTCTACTGGTCCATGCTCCGCAATAAATGTCATTATGTTGAACACCCTGATATTTTTTGTCGAAATGCATTTCTTGCGCTTTTTTTGCGCCAAATAAAGCTTTAATCCCAGTCTTCAATTCATTTTTCATCGCTTTCATGGGATACAGAAAGGATACTAACCAAGGTCTTGAATCTAATACTGTTGCTCTATTTTCTTTCGGATCGTAATGCAAAGAAACCCAATGATTTCTTTTAAAAATCCAAAGTATTTTTTGCTCCTCAGCAACAGGAATAATTATTTTTTTGCTCTGTAAATTTTTATTTTCTGCAAGCTTAATTAACCCTTGACTAATTGTTTGGATCATTTGGGCGTTATTTTTTTCAGTATCAGTCGAAGGAGATAAAACTATGCATGACTCATTTTCATAGTATGAAAATATATTAACACCACCAGAATTAATATGGGGTTTTTTACCAAACAAATGAGGTGATTTGTTCAAAACTTCTATCACATTACCGGGGCTATACCGAGATTCAAATGGCATACAATACCCAAAAAAAATAAAGCAAAATAAAATTATAGCAGACAAAGGTTATTGATTTATTAAGCGGAGGCTGGGTCAAGGCCACGCGCAGCGTGCCCGCAGGGTTCAGCCTTGACGCAGGCGCAGCGACCCACGCTCCCCTAAGGGGCTGGGTTTAAACCCAGCCCCTCGAGCCACATGGCGGCGAATGGCTTCCCCGAAGGGGAACGGGAAGGGGAATTAAAAAGTTCCCGCAGGGGACATTTCCGAGCCGTAGGCGAGTTCCTTGCCGTAGGCGAAGACTTTTTCTGTATTCCCGTATCAGTGGATAAAAAAATCCCGCTCGTGGCTTAAAAGCGTATTTTTGCTGGTTTTAGCACAGCAAACAGAATTTCAGCCTGAAACTGTTTGAAAATTAGCCACAAACGGAGTTTGTATATTGCGCCCTTGGGAATTCCGGCGGGATGAGTAGTCTTGATTTTTCCTGCTTTTGATAACTTCTAGAGAGCAATATTCAGCCTGGCTGCTCAGAGGTATTTTTAAGGCTTGTTTTGAGGTTGTCGGGATAGGGGATGTGTGTTACAAATTATAAAATTTGCACAACCCTCCCCGCTTGGAGAGCTAAATCCATTACCGCGTTTTTATGGATTATTTTTAAGAGATCGATTAATCGAAATTAAATGATACTTGATTTTCTTTTTTTTGCTTTTCTTTAGGTGTTTTTATTTCCTTCAATTTTTTTATCATTTATACTGCTTTTTCTGTATTCATGAATAAACGTTAATCTGTTCCCATTAAAAAATAAATTAGGGTTAAACCAAAACATATTTGGTTTTGTACTTTCAGCTAAAAATCCTTTTTGTATTAGTTCTGTTAGCGCTCTATGGAATGACGCTCTCGATGACTTTATATTCATTTCAGAAAAATAATCTTCTGCACCAACCCAAGCAAGATAAACTGCGTCTGCATTTGGTGTTTTTTGCAGCTCTGTTATTAGATACTGAAGAACTCTTTGAGCGGTTGGTTTTAAGTCAAAAATTGCTCTTATATTTTTAGTGTATATTTTTATAAACTCATTTTCATCGACCTCCCTTACAACGTGAATTCCGCTATGCGATATGCTCTCCCCATCCGTATTAAGATGGACTCCTCCTGCAACTCTAATTATTTTTGACCCTATTTTTACTTCCGTTTTTTGCCAGAATGGATTTTCCGGATATGCCAAAACATTTTTTCTTTTTCCAGGAATTGGGCTTTTTGTCATTTCTTGTCTCATTTGGGTTGAATGATTTGAGACTATACGTCTCGATCAATGAGATGTTTTGTCTCAAAAAATGATTATAATATGAGATTGTCTCATTTTCAATGTATTTTTTGAGACAAACAGTCTCACAGCTGGTGAGACTGTTTGTCTCATTTGCCGACATGGTAGGGGTTGATTTTATTGGGCTAAACCCACTTTCCCTTCTTAATTCTTCAGTAGGGGGTATTTTTGGAAAAAAATACCCCCTACTGAAAGGAACTCGCCTACGGCTCGGAAATGTCCCCTGCGGGGACTTTTTAATTCCCCTTCCCGTTCCCCTTCGGGGAAGCCATTCGCCGCCATGTGGCTCGAGGGGCTGGGTTTAAACCCAGCCCCTTAGGGGAGCGTGGGTCGCTGCGCCTGCGTCAAGGCTGAACCCTGCGGGCACGCTGCGCGTGGCCTTGACCCAGCCTCCGCTTAGAAAATCTGGCAATGATGGGTTTAATTACAGGATTGGAATAAAAGCGACATAGAACACTTAAAACAGAGCATAATTTAATCATTTCGGCTTAAATCAAAAAAAAATTCTCTCTCGATAAATATTGCTTGATATACAGCTAGGAAACCACATCATATAAGGCATAAATCAGTTAGACCTCGCATAAAAACTAATCGCATAAATGTGACATCAATGCCAGATGCAGTTTGTATCATTATTTTTCAGTCTCACGGGAAATAAACGAATGACATTTTTCGTGAATTTAAGTTAAAAATTAAATCAATATTCATAATTTTAATTCATTATTTGTTATGCGATTATATTTTAAGTAGATAATGTACATTAAAATAATAATTACACGCTGAGTTAGCATTAAACTGAGCGCATAATGATTATTATATGATTAGTTTTCAAGGGTCAATCAATTCCATTTTTATGCGATTAGTTTTGACGTAGAAATCAAAAGATTAAAGCTTTATAGAATATGTTTTGTCAGTAGTTTAACAAGTTAAAATCCGTAAGATTTATTGAGAGATAATTTTTTTAATTTAAGCCGAAATGGTTAAATTATAGTCTGTTTAAGGGCTTGTGATTCGCATTTGCCCCGTTCCTTTAATTTAACCAATGATGCTGAAAATGAAAAAGCCGGCAGGACAAAAGTCCCACTGGGCCTAGCGCTCCGGAACTTGTTCTGTGATGCAAAAACAGGAATATAAGTGCTTCAATAGTGACCTCATAATTCCGAATCTTATTTTGTGGTTGATACTCTTACTATTTTTATTATAT
>CAZNGN010000061.1:0-3025 GCA_964572865.1 uncultured Bacteriovoracaceae bacterium
GATGAATCAGTTTTTGTCACTGCCGTTTAAATATGAATTGATGTTTAATTTTAATATTCCTGATCAAGCAAAGGAAATGAATAAACTTCAATCAAATCGGCGCATGGCTCACTCGTTGACTGCAAATAGCGGAGGCCGAGTTAGCGATCTTGAAGGCGAATCAAGACTTGCTCAAACAACAGATCTCATTCGTGAAATCATTGAAACAGGTCAAAAAATATTTGAGGCTGAATTATTACTAATCTTACGGGAAGAAAACACAGCATTAGGTCAAAAACGACTCAGTCTTAATACGAAAGAAGTGCTTTCTAAATTTAAAACTCTGAGCGGTGCTGAAGGCATTCATGAAACTGTCAGCAGTTGGAAGGTTTTTTCATCAAGCCTACCTGCTGCGCCAATTGGGCTTATAAGAAAAAAGAAAATGAAAACTAATAACTTAGTCGATTTTTTACCGCTCTATGGTTCTTCAAAAGGAGATGATCTTCCTTTGGTGCTAACCCACACAAGACAAGGTTCTTTGTATGCAATAAATGCGTATTCATCAAGACTGAGTAATTTTAATTCACTTATTACGGGTTCATCTGGTTCTGGAAAAAGTTTTGTGAATAATTTTTTAATGCTTCAACAAATTGCAAGAGGCACCAAAGTTTTTATCATTGATATTGGCGGAAGTTACAAAAAAATGTGTGAACTTCTAAATGGTCAGTATTTTGAAATTAATTTGTCGGATAATTATTCAATTAATCCTTTTGAATTAGCTGATCCCAGTATTTTACCAACTGGTGAAAAAATTAAGGGCTTAGTTTCAATTATTGAGCAGATGGTTGTGGATTACGGCGAAAAACTCACAAGATTCGATCGTGTTCAAATTGAAGAAACCCTCACAAAGCTTTATACACAGATGCAGTCTGAGAAAATCAAAAAATCACCATTGATTTCAGATTTTGCAAAACTCTGTGCAAATTCAAAAGAGGAATCTCTTCAGAAAATATCAAAGCTTCTATTCCCGTGGATTGGAAATTCCCCTTACGGAAAACTTTTAGATCGCGCTGGTAAAATCAATGCCAATGCTCCAGTTGTAGCTTTTGATTTGAAAGGATTATCTCAATACCCAGATCTTCAATCTGTGATGATTTTGATCTTAACGAATTTTATCTTGGATCAGGTTGAAAATGACCGTGAAACACCAAAGCGGGTTTTATTAGATGAATCATGGGAATTACTCAAAAGCCCAGCTGCAAGTTCATTTATGGAATATGCAGCAAGAACATTTCGTAAAACTGGTTCTGGAATTTCATTCATCACTCAAGGGGTTGAAGAAATTGTTCAAAGTCCGATTGGTTCTGCGATTTTAAACAATACCGCTACGAAACTCGTCATGCTTCAAAAAGGTGATACGCGTGTTTTAGCACAAGCCCTTAAACTCAATAACCAAGAAGTACGACTGATTCAAAGTTTAGAGCAAAGAAAAGGTGTTTTTGCTGAAGGCTTTTTAATGGAAGGAGATTCAAGGCAAGTCATCAGAATTTTACCATCGCCGATTGAGTATTGGATTTCAACATCTGATTCGAGGGATAATCAGTTTCTAGCCAAATTACAAAAAGAGAAAGAACTATCACTTGCAGATGCCGTTCTGATGGCTTCACAAATTGCACCACTTGGAATATCGGCACTTTCGATCAATGAGCTAAACGATTTAAATCACAACAGGATGGCTGCATGAGAAATGCAATCATATCCATCGTAACTGTATTAGTTGTATTTTTATCACCTCTGAAATCTAAGGCGGATTTATTCGGAGGTGATGTTGTAGTGTTAACTCAAATTCTGGTTCAGTCCATTCAAACTGTGATTCAGTTAAAAGCCATATTAGATAACGGACAAGATGCTTTGAATTTGACTCGTGATCTCAATGCAGGTGTTAGGTCGGGATTAAATCTTATTCAGATCATTAATCCAAGATTTAATCCTGGAGTGTACGGTGATCTGCGTGATCCGCAAAATGTGCTGCATGCGCTTGAATCAATTTATGGGAAAACCCCTGATGGACCAGATCAAGATTTAATGAAATCACAAGATGAAAGTGTCGCTGAAGTCATTTCCATGAACAGAAATTTATACGACTATGCTGATCAGGTTGACCGCGAACGTGAGCGCATTTTGTTTCACACACAAGTCGTAAGTCCGCAAGGAGCCGCAAAACTACAAAATCAGTCACTAGCTGTTCTTATTGGTGTGATGACTCAATTACTGCGCACTCAAAGCCAGATGCTAAAAATCATGGCTCAAAATACAGCACTTGAAACCAGAAAAGAAAAACTCCTCACACAAGAATTTAAAGAAAACTATCAGGGCTTATCAAATGGGTTTAACTCGTTACCTAAAGAATTAAAACTTCCTTCGTTGAATGGAGGTAGTAAATGATTCCAAATTTTGACGTCCTAGGTGATATGATTAAAAATATTCATCAAAGTTTATCACAATTGTTTTTCATTGCACTACCAGTAGGGATTTTAATTTCAGTTGTGATTGGTTATTTTCAAGAATCCACACCAAATTATGTGGATATCTTACGACGAGCCCTTGTTGCAAGTTTGCTTCTTGTTTCTTTTCCTGAAGTCTCAAATTTGATTCTGACAATTTGTGATGGAATTGCTCTAAAAATTGATAACCAATCAGGGATTGATCATGTTTTACAACTAGCTGAAGAAAAAACCAGAACTTATTCAACAGCAAAAAATGCACTGCTTTTAAAGTTTGATGACTTATTTATTGCGGTATTAAGTTACGCAAGCTTTGCGGTTTTGTATTTTGCCAGATATTTAACAGTGGCGCTGTATTATTTTTTCTGGGTACTGCTGACAGCACTTTCACCAATTTTGATCTTTTTCTATATTTTTCCGTCAACTTCACACATGACTAGAAATTTATTTAAAGGACTCATTGAAATTGCGAGTTGGAAAATAATTTGGGCGCTGCAATCTGCGATGCTGATTTCATTATCACTCGGCAATGTCTATAAAAC
>CAZNGN010000062.1:0-2749 GCA_964572865.1 uncultured Bacteriovoracaceae bacterium
AATTTAAAAATACATTTGGTTCTTCATGATTGTGTTCGTGATCATGGTTATGAGTATGTGGTTGACCTGGAAGTCTAATGATTTCAGCATTCGTATTTGTAATGATTTTTTTCTTTTGGTTGCTCATAACCTTGCAAACTCTTCGACAAATTTTGATAAATGCTTGAAGATGACTCATGGGTAATTTGTTCCCTAAAGTATTCACTTTTACTGACCGTTAAGTGTGTTAGAGGCACGCAGTAAGTGTATCTAATTTTGTCGATGGAACGACAAGAAAGGGAAAGATTGTAGATCCCATGACTCAAGGGAATGTGATTAGAAATAGCATTTTTAAAGTTAAATATGCGCTATTTTTCGCGTTAGTGACATTTCTTATTTTCATATTCAATACGCCTAGAGCTTTATCTGATCGATTTGATGGTTCGACCGTGATGCCTTCTGCAAAATCATTAGGAATGGGGAATGCAGGAATCAATTCTGAAAGAGGGCCTAATTCTGTATTTTATAATCCGGCAAATATTGCCGCTAAAAGTACAGCCACATCCGTTCAGTTATTAAATTTTTCAGTTGAAGGAAGCGAAATGTGGGTCGCTCAAACTCAAAATGGTGGAAATATTAATGTAATGGATTTAAGTAAATTTTATACTACGTTAGATAGTAATAAAAATGCTTATGAACAAGCTCGCTATTCAATTTATCCAAATATTACTTTTCGAAATTTAAGTTTAGGTCTTCTGTATCAAAAAGACAGAGGTGCCATGGTTCGTGAAACAGATGGTGCATTGTATGTACATGCTAGAGATATTGTAGCTCCTACAGCAGCACTTTCGTTTCGATTATTTGGCGGCATTTTAAGATTCGGCGGAATGGTACAATTATTAAGTTACGGTTACGCAGATAAATATATTCAAAACCCCACTTTGAGCACAGCTGATTGGGGTAAACAAATGTCTGCAAATTCTGGGTTAGTTAAAACGGCAGGTTTTACTTTGTCGTTACCATTTCAACATTTGCCAAGTTTTTCATTAGTTGCCAGAAATATTGGTGGAACATCTTTTTCACGTCCTGCTTTAGGAACTTCGGGGCAATCTACTTCGACAATTCCAACACAACCAATGACATATGATTTTGCTGCATCATTTGTTCATTATGTTTCAGGACAAATTGAATCTAAATTTGAATTAGATTATCGTGATGTGACTAATAAGAATCAAGGCTCACGAATGCAGCACATTTTTGCCGGTGCAGAACTTTCTCTTTTTCATTTTATTCAACTTCGAGCTGGATATATGCACGGTTATCCTACTGCCGGTTTCGGTATGGGAAATCAGCGAGGCAGTATTAACTTAACTTGGTATTCTGACGAAATGGAAGATAGATTGAGAGCGTTTCGCGATCAAAAATTTGTAATTCAATATACTCGTAGTTTTTTGGGTGGAGGCGCCAGTGAGTAACAACAAAAAAGGCTCTAAAAAAGTAATTGATATCGTTAATCAAATGAATCATGACATGCAAAAGCTGGTCACTGAATTTCAAGAAGATTTATTGAGAGCCAAAGCAATTCAAAAGCAATTAATTCCACAAAAGTTCAAAGAAATTCAAGGATTGAAAATTAAACACAAATATTTAAGTGGAATGAAAAGTGGTGGTGATTATTTAGATTTTTTTGAATTTGATGATGGTACACATGTTGGAATTCTAATGACAGATTCGACAGGTTACGGTTTATCATCCACCTTTATGTCTATTATGCTTCGAATGGCTATGAAATTCATTCAATCAACGCATGATGGCCCTTCTTATGTTGTAGAAAAAATATTTGAAGAACTTAAAATTACAATGAAAGACTCAGAAGAATTTTCTATTTTTTTTGGAATTTTTAATAGAAAAAATTTAGACCTACATTATACCGGTGCAGGTAATATAAAATTTTTATTACAGACATCAAACAATGGAAAAAACAAAACTCAAGAGTACGGATTTGATTTCTCCGTATTAAAAAGAGATTCAAAGCATGATTTTAGAGATTACATATTACATTTAGAGCCGGGAGATCGATTACTCTTACTTAGCGATGGATTTTACAGAAGCTACGCAAATGAAAATGAATTTTTGAAATCAGTTCACTCAATGTACAAAAACGATTCAATTGAATTTATAAATGAATGCACCTTCAATGTTAAAAATAAATTTGTTGAAGAAGATGATATGCCTGAAGAAGATTGTTCAATTATGGTAATTGACATTGAATCAACTGCAATGAGATTGGCACGATAATTATTCGTTTATGTTAGTGCCTAAATATTTAAATCCAAGTTGGGTTGCTTTATCTAAGAATTTTTTATCAATTTGAAAACCATTCATAGTGCCTTTATCAGCGCCACACATTTGAATTCGCATTTGATCGTCATGAACTTTCTTTTTATTTAAGATAGTCACGCCAGAATTTTTTAAATCTATTTCCATTTTATCTAATTCAATTCCTTTATCTTTGTCGCATGATTTGGCTTCATCACTTTTTCCAACCCAAACGATATCTTTTGAAGTTTGTGAAGAAGTAGTGGTCGCTTCAGAGTTTGGTTTTTTAGGCGACATCGCGTAGCTAATCGTAGAGAAACTAAAAATAATTGATAAAATAAGTAATTTCATTTTTTTTGCATTTAGATTTCGGTGGTGCCCAGGGACAGAATCGAACTGCCGACACGCGCCTTTTCAGGGCGCTGCTCTACCGACTGAGCTACCTGGGCAT
>CAZNGN010000063.1:0-2433 GCA_964572865.1 uncultured Bacteriovoracaceae bacterium
AGTTCTAGGGACAACACTCTTCCTAATGTAGAAACGCCTGAACCCGAAGCACCACTAGTATCCTCAGACAACTTTTCGATGATCTCGTTTCGATATTTTTCAAGAAGGTTCAGTAAATGTTTCATGATTAATCATTCCAAGCTCACTTGTGTCATCACTACTTTTGCTTCTTATCTTTTTTGAATTATTTGATAAAATTCACCTTCCCAGACCATATGCCCGAGGGTTTTTCTTAAAGTATTTAAACCAGTTCTATCATACCAATAATTTTGAGTTGCATTTGTTAATAGAACAACGCCTATATTTTTATCACAATCTATCCAAAACGAAGTTCCGGTAAAACCTAAATGCCCAAAGGTATTTTTACTACACCCCTTTCCTGCTAAAGTTCCCTCCAAATCCTGCGGATGATCAAAACCCATTATGAAACGTATTGATTGATCATGAGTTTTAAATGCATTATTTAATTGATCAATTAAATAAACCTCTTTGTTTAAATTTAACAAAGAATTTGAAATCCCATCAATCGTTGCAAAAAGTCCAGCATGAGATACAAAACGATTTAACAAAAAACAGTTATCGTCATGCACTTCTCGATAAATTATTTTTTTTTCTCTCATGCCAGTAACAGGTGTTATGGCGTACTCTGGCAGTTCATTCCAATAAACCATTTCTTCATCAAAATAAAATGAGCATAATTCTTTTAAACTTTTGCCAGATTTTTTTTCAATTTCTAGCATCGTCCTCAAGGATGAATAATCTGAATAGGTGGTATCTGATTCTTTTATCTGATATTGCCATAAAAATTCCTGCCAATCTTTTAAACTCAACCTCCCTCCTAAGGGAAGTCCAGCTCGATGATTCAAAAGGAGATCCATTTTTTGGTCAAATAATTCTGGGTATTTTAATCTAATCACAGAATTGGTCAGCGGCTTAGTTAAACTTGCAAGATCAAAAAACAAATATGGCGCTGTAGAGAATTCGCCTTTACTATACTCAAGAGCTGTATAAGTATTCTTAGAAAAATCAATCATTGAAAAAGCGATCGAATCAAAATGTTGATTCGTCATGAGTTCATGTATTTTATTTTGTATTTTATCAATCATAATAATCCTTCATTATGAATAGTATTAAAAAAGGGAGCCGAAGCTCCCACTGTTTAAACTTAATTTTTTAGTGCTGCTTGAGCTGCTGCTAATCTTGCAATAGGTACTCGGTAAGGAGAACAAGAAACATAATCAAGACCAACGCGATGACAGAAGTCTATGGATTTTGGCTCTCCTCCATGCTCTCCACAAATTCCAACGTGCATATTTGGATTGGTTTTCTTTCCTTCATGAACTGCGTGCTTAATTAAAAAACCGACTCCTTCTTGGTCAAGACTTACAAATGGATCACATGGAACCAAGCCTTTCGCAACGTAATCAGGTAAAAACTTACCTGCATCATCGCGAGATAGTCCAAAAGTTGTTTGAGTTAAATCGTTTGTTCCAAATGAGAAAAACTCAGCGTGCTTAGCAATTTGTCCGGCCATAATCGCCGCTCTTGGAAGCTCAATCATTGTTCCAATTTTGTACTTAATTGTGCGACCTTTAAGTTTAAAAATGCGTTCAATTTCTTTAATTGCATCTTCTTTAAGAACTGTTAATTCTCCTTCTACTGCAACCAACGGAATCATAATTTCTGGATAAACTTTTATTCCTTTTTCATCACAAATTAATGCAGCTTCAATAATCGCTTGAACTTGCATGCGATAAATTTCTGGGAATGTAACACCAAGACGACATCCGCGATGGCCTAACATTGGGTTAAATTCATGAAGCCCTTCACCTCTTTGCTCTATGATTTTTAAATCTAGTCCAAGGCTAGCTGCTAATTCTTTTTTATCTTCAATTGTGTGAGGTAAAAATTCATGTAAAGGTGGATCTAGAAGACGGATATTTACAGGAAGTCCATTTAAGGCAGTAAAAATTCCCACAAAGTCTTCTCTTTGGTATGGAAGAATTTTGGCCAGTGCAGTTTCACGATCTTTTAGTGTATTAGCGAAAATCATTTCACGAACTGCTAAAATACGATCCTTTTCAAAGAACATATGCTCTGTACGACAAAGACCAATCCCTTCTGCTCCAAATTGTACGGCAACTTTACTATCTTCCGGTGTGTCTGCATTGGTACGTACACGTAATTTTCTATATTCATCGGCCCAAGACATAAACACGGCAAAGTCATCAGAAATAGCTGCATCAATAGTTGGAATGATTCCATCAATCACTTCACCAGTACCACCATCAATTGTGATTGAATCACCTTCTTTATATTTTCTTCCATCAACGACCATTGTTCCAGTTGAATAATCAATTAAAAGCGATCCACAACCGGCAACACAAGGTTTCCCCATACCACGGGCAACAACAGCTGCATGAGAAGTCATCC
>CAZNGN010000064.1:0-2354 GCA_964572865.1 uncultured Bacteriovoracaceae bacterium
ATGCTTCTAACTTCTAAAGGATATGTAACTTGGGACGATACGCACCATCCGGAAATTTCTTTAACCAATGGACATCACGATGGTCGTTGGTTATTTATCAATGCAAACAATACTCCACGTATTGCTCGTATTAATCTTTCTACATTTAGAACCGAAGAAATCATTGAGATTCCAAACTCAGGTGGTAACCACGGATCTCCTTTCGGAACAATGAACACAGAATACTTAGTAGCATCTACACGTTTTTCTGTGCCAATTCCTCAAAAAGATATTCCGATTAAAAATGTAAAAGAATACAAAGGATCTATTAGTTTCATTAAAGTAGATAAAAACTCAGGAAACATGGGAATTGCATTTCAATTGATTGCTCCTGGTATTGACTACGATTTAGCTCATTGTGGTAAAGGCCCATCTCATGGTTGGTGTTTTTTCACATCATACAATGTTGAAAAAGCTCATACATTGATTGAAATTAATGCATCAAAAGGTGATAAAGATTTTTTAGCAGCAGTAAATTGGCAAACTCTCGAAAAGTGCGTAGCCAATGGAAAAGCAAAAGAGTGGAACTCTAACTATGTTCACAATACATTTGATGAAAAAACTCATAGTTTTAAATCAAATAAAATGAACAAAGTCAAAACAGTACTTGCGGCTGATTGCCCAGGCTCTATTTATTATGTTCCAATTGCTAAATCACCACACGGATCAGATGTAGATCCTACAGGTGAGTTTATCGTAGGTGGCGGAAAACTTGCTGCTCAGATCACAGTGTATTCTTTCAAAAAAATGCAAGCTGCAATTGCTGAAAAGAAATTTGCTGGCGATTTTGAAGGTGTGCCTATTTTACAGTATGACCAAGTGATGGCAGGTGAAGTGAAAAAACCTTGTTTAGGCCCTCTTCACACTGAATTTGATGGAAATGGTTATGCCTATACTTCCTGTTTCGTAAGTTCTGAAGTTGTAAAATGGAAATTAGGATCTTGGGAAGTTGCAGATCATATGCCAACTTATTACTCATTAGGGCACTTAATGATTCCTGGTGGAAACACAATGAAACCTTGGGGTAAATACTTAGTGGCAATGAACAAAATCACCAAAGACCGTTATCTTCCAACAGGACCGGAATTGAATCAAGCTGCTCAATTGTTAGATATTACCGGTAATAAAATGGAAATGTTATTAGACTTTCCTACAGTTGGTGAACCTCACTATGCACAAGGAATTGCTGCAGAGTTGGTAACAAATCATCAAACGAAAGTGTATAAAATAGAAGACAATAAACATAAATATGTTGTTAAATCAGAAGCGGACGCAAAAGTAGTTCGTGAAGGTAAAACTGTTCATGTTTATATGGCTTCGATTCGTTCACACTTTTCTCCTGATAATATAGAAGGAATAAAAGTAGGCGATACAGTATTGTTTCACGTCACAAATTTAGAGCAAGACTGGGATATCCCACACGGATTCACAGTGATTGGCGCAAACAATGCTGAATTGTTAATTATGCCAGGTGAAACGAACACATATAAATGGATGCCTACAGAAGTAGGAGTATTTCCATTTTACTGCACAGACTTCTGTTCAGCCTTACACCAAGAAATGCAAGGTTACATCAGAGTATCTCCTGCAGGTTCAAGTACACCAATCAAATATGGCACAGGTAAAGCATTATAATAGTGTAGTGTCATGAGTAAATCCCAGGTAGTTGAAGTATAATTACCTGGGATTTTTTTTCAAAAATTTAGGGCCAGAATATGTTACAAAAATCTTCAAAACTATCAAGAATTTTAATTTTAATATCAGGTTTATTATTGCTGCTTACTTATTTATTTCCACTTTGGAGAATATCTCTTTGGGCGCCCCAATATCCTGAAGGATTAACTTTAAATATATGGGCAAATAAATTTACAGGTGATGTACAAACCGTAAATGTATTAAATCACTATGTGGGAATGCATCCCATTCAAGAAGATTCATTTCCTGAATTAAAATATTTTCCAATTGTATTTGGTATTTTAATTGTTTTGGCTTTGTTATTTTCATTAATTGGCAGAAAAATATTTAATTATCTTTGGGCTTTCATTTTGGTTTGTTTTTCTGTTTGGGCATTTCATGATTTTTATAATTGGGAATATAAATTTGGTCATGATTTGAACCCAGATGCTCCCATTAAGATGGATGATATGGTTTATCAGCCGCCACTTGTGGGTGAGAAACAATTTTTAAATATTACTGCTGCGTCATGGCCAGAAATGGGTGGAAATGCAATGATTTTATCTACATTGTTGACACTATGTGCCGTAGTCATTACATTAAGACAAATAAATGGTGTTAAGTCTTAATTTATTAATCAT
>CAZNGN010000065.1:0-2352 GCA_964572865.1 uncultured Bacteriovoracaceae bacterium
ATGTGCATTTTTTGTGATCAAGTATATGTTTTATTTTTAAAAGATCTGCTCGATGGTAAATCCAAGCAAGAAGCATATTTGAACTTAATTAAAAACTCAAAGGCAAGATCAGATTATTTGCGTGGTCGGATTTTAGAAACTGAATCATTAAATTTAGATGAATTTAACCCTACAGGTTTTGTTGTTGACACACTTGTTGGTTCCGTTTTGGCCTTTTTATCTACAGATAATTTTGAAGATGCACTTGTTAGAATTGTAAATTTAGGTGGCGATGCCGATACCTATGGAGCAGTAACTGGCGCAATTGCAGGAGCCCATTATGGCCTTGATGGAATTCCGAAACGTTGGGGAGATGCAATTTTAAAAAAAGATAAAATTGTCTTAGCATATTTGGCGTTAGCATCAGAAATGACTTAGAACTTTATTTAGTTTTCTTAATAGATTCCGATAATGATGTGGAATAAAAAATGATAAAGGATGAAAACATGAGCGGAAAATCTAAAAAAAAGTATTTTATTATGGGATAGATATTGGTGCGCCATCGAAAGGAGATGGGTTTTATGCTGTTAAGTGGGATGGTAAAAAAATAACTCATTGTGATAAGTTTAGTGCTGATAATAAGCATAAGGTTGAAGAATTAAAAAAATGGAATGCAACTATTGATGAGATCGTAAAAGATGCTGAAGAGTATGAAGTTCATATTGCACTTGAAGCTCCTCTGTTTGGTTTTTCTAATGAGAATATGTGGAAGCCAAGGTTTGAGATTAAAGTTCGTAATAATAACAAAAAAACTACATTAAAAGAATACCCTTACTACACTTCCGCGGGAGGAGCAACGGGCTTCATAGCTCAGATTTTTCTTTCACATTTGATAATAAAAATAAACGATAAATATAAAAACAATAATAAAGACAATGAAATTGCAAAGAAAATATACTTATATGAGTCATACGTATCAGGCTTCAATGGAACTGAATCAAAGACCGACCAAAGAAGAGAAAAATACGATGAATGCTCACCTAGCAAATATCACATGATAGATGCATTGGAAAGTTTAGCAACGCTGTGCTGTTTTAAAGATGAAGTTGATATTGGCATAGATAAACATCTAAAGGAATTAAATATAGACTATAAAGTTAATAAGATTGAGTACGTTAATAAAGGTGATGATCAAACATTATCAAAGCTAGGAATCGTAAAAGATTTTTCGCCGGAAGGAAATGTAATCCTTGTCTCAAAAAAATACGCAAATGCAAAAAAATAGTAATTTTAATGAAATTTAATCTTGTCTCAAATCTTGAGAAAACAATGAATTTATTTTTTTATTTTTTCATCTGTTGAATAATTAATGTATAATTAAATGATGAAGCTAACATTTTTCTCAGCCACTCATAATCAACATAAAAACATTGCATTTTCAAGTGGAGATGTCTTAGTTTTCTGTGGCGATATGACAAATAGAGGTGAACGTTATCAATGCTTGCATGTCAATAGACATTGAACTTTAAGGGAGCCTTTATGAAAAAATTCGGAAAAATTCTCGTTTTATCAGGTGCAGGAATTTCTGAAGAATCAGGAATTCAAACATTTCGCGGAAGCAATGGAATGTGGAACAATCATAGGATTGAAGATGTTGCTTCACCGAAAGCATTTATAAGAAATCCAAATCTCGTTCATGAATTTTACAATATTCGAAGAAGTAACTTGCTTTCCGATTCTGTTGCGCCAAACTCTGCCCATTCTTTTTTAGCGAAGATTGAAGAAGAATATAAAGATAATTTTTATATAATCACACAAAATGTAGACGATCTTCACGAGCGTGCAGGAAATAAAAATGTGATTCACATGCACGGCGAGCTTTTGAAAGTGATTTGCACAAAATGCAAAGAAAAAAGTGAATGTCGAACCGAGATTGGAATTGCATCATATTGTCCGAGCTGCGGGGAAAACAACTCACTCAGACCTGATATTGTTTGGTTTGGTGAAATGCCTAAGGATTTAGATCGTTGCTACGATTTGCTAAAAAAATGTGATCTTTTTATTTCAGTAGGAACGAGCGGTGTCGTTCATCCTGCCGCATCTTTTGTGAACAGAGTGTCTTCTATGTGTACTAAGGTTGAGGTAAACTTGAAAAAGTCTGAGATCAGTGAATACTTTGATTTACATTTCTATGGGCCGGCAAGTATAAAAGTTGAAGAAGCTTTTAATGAACTATTAAAAATTAAAGAAGAATAAAGCGGTTATCGGGATAGTGACCTTCAACTGTAAACATTAGCTTATTATGCAGCTCTCGTATAACCATTACTTAATGTATTGAAATTACGTGATGTTTTCCATTTTTCATTTCCCAAA
>CAZNGN010000066.1:0-2281 GCA_964572865.1 uncultured Bacteriovoracaceae bacterium
TTTAAACCCAGCCCCGCGAGCCACATGGCGGCGAATGGCTTCCCCACAGGGGAACACCTGAAGGGGAGTTAAAAAGTCCCCGCAGGGGACATTTCCGAGCCCTAGGAGAAGACTTCTTCTGTTTTCCCGTATCAGGGTATGAAAATCCATGCTCGTGGCTAAAAAGCGAAGTTTTAGGTGTTTTAGCACAGCAAACAGGATTTCAGCCTGAAACTGTTTAAAAAGAAGCCACAAACGGAGTTTGTATATTGCTCCTTGGATAAACCCTCGGGACAGTCGGTTTTTAGTTTTGCTACTTTCTCGATCTCTGTAAGCACAGTTTTTTCGATCTAGTGCTGATGGGCATTTTTAAGTCTTGGTTTGAGGTTGGCGGGATAGGGGTGTTGTATTACAAGTTATAAAATTTATACAAAACCAGATCATCTGGAGCTATGAAAATCTATTAATCTTGTTTCAATTATCCTTTTTCTTTTTCGCTTTTATGTTAAATGTTATTCCGCTAATGGTTCGACCCTTTTTAACCAAAGCCCAACTTACCAAAATATTTGTTGACTTGTTTATTTCGTTTATTGCAGGGTCGATAATTCGCTTCTTAAAATCAAAGAAGCGTGAATATTGTTCTTGTAACTCCAAGCGCTCCTTTAGTGTAGTTATGGTAATCCATCGGACTCCGGTAGATTTAAATTGTATCATTAGCTCATAAAAACGAATTGCATAGGATGAACTTAAATTGGATATTTGCTTTAAATCGTAACTTGTTAGTTTCTCATGTAGTAAAGTTAAATATGGAATAATTTTATTAGAAAAGCTCAAGGTTACTTTGCCTTCTCCGTCCCAATATTTAACCCAATCAACCCATCTAAAACGTTCACGCGTTTTATGGTTTCCATCGTAAGTTTTTATATCTCGCTCGTATAAGCGTGAAGCCGCACTGTCCAAGCTTTCATAGGATTTTTTTAGTGAAATATTAAACATCAATGAAAATTCTTGTGCTGTTACAGTAAAGTCATTGTCTCTCGGTAGAGGCTTTCTCCCGTCTAATTTTGAAATAGCTATTAACACAAGTCGTTGTTCGTTTAAGGAAAGTCGGTAACCAGCTTCGACTAAATGGTTTGACTTTGTTACTAAGGGCTTATCTGTATCCATGGTTGTTGATTTATGCTTCTATTTTCAGGACAGGCAAAAGAGAGCTACTGACGACAAATTATCACTTGTGTCGTTGAATTTCAATAACAACGACAACTTATTTGCTTTTCGTTTTATACTGTGGATAACACCCCGAATCTGTCGTTGTTTAACCCCGAATCTGTCGTTGTTTAACCCCGAATCTGTCGTTGTTTAACCCCGAATCTGTCGTCCCCGACCTTCTACATCCTTTGCTGGCAAAGGCTTACCGAGCCCTTAAAAACAAGATTAAAAACAAGAAAAAACAAGATTAAACATTTTTTCCTGTGGATATCAGGAAAAATAGAGCAAGAAAGTCTTTATCTGGCGGGGTAGCCGCAAACCTCAGAAATTTCCGATGAAACATTACCTAGTGACATATTGGATTTAATTATTACAATCTTTCCTGAAAGGAACCGATTTACGGAAAGATTTTACTTGCTCCCATGTGGGAAGCGATTATTTTGTCTTGTTTTCGTCTTATTCACACACTTTTTTTTGGGAAAATTAGATTAAAAAGCCTTTTTTTGTCTCCGAAATTAACTCATCGGAAATTTCTGAGATTTCCGGCTAGAACCCCATCTAGAGAAAATAAACAGAAAGTCGAAAAAGGGGGATTGGTATATTCTTAAATTCAGCAAAAAGAGAAACCGCCCATCCCGCCCGAATTTCCAAGGGCGCAATATGGCATAGCGCTCCGGAACTTGTGCTGTGATGCAAAAACAGGAATATAAGTGCTTCAATAGTGCCCTCATAATTCCGAATCTTATTTTGTGGTTGATACTCTTACTATTTTTATTATATTTCGTCGCACAAAGTAATACGGATTACGATCTTTTTGTTCCTACTCGCCCCGTTCTAGGAACTCAGCAAGCATTGATTGATGAAGCTCAAAGCGAAATAACTATAAAGTAGCCTTTGGTTTTGCGCCACAGCACAAGTTCCGGAGCGCTAGGCCTAACTGCTGAACGGCATTTTTAAGACTTCTTTGAGGTTGGTGGGATAGGGGATCTGTATTACAAATTATAAAATTTATACAATCACGCAAAGAGAGAATATCCGATACGTCACTGGTCTTTTCAAAAAGAGTTATTTTCAACATCATTGTTTTTTATTT
>CAZNGN010000067.1:0-2281 GCA_964572865.1 uncultured Bacteriovoracaceae bacterium
AAGCCCTGGTATTACCAGGGCCCATTGAGCTAATTATTTTTGTGCACGCTTCACAATCTCATCTAGAATAATTTGTAACTGATCTAGCGGGAGAACACCTTCAATTTTAACACCATTTATTAGGTATGTAGGAGTAGATCTAACATTAAATGCTTTTGCTGCATTTATAAGTGCGACGACTTTTTCTTTTGTTTTCGGGTCATTGGCACATGCTTCTGCATTTTCTCTTTTTGCAAGCTTTTGAAGGTAGTCAGCTGTTAAATTTTCTTGGTTTTTGAAAATTTCATCGTGAACTTCAGTAAATTTATTACCAGTACAAGCTGCAATGTAGGCTGCCTTACATGCTAAATCGTGTAATGGACGCTCCATATTTGGATTACAATTCACATCTAGAGGATAAAAGAAATACTCCATAGTTATTTTTCCTTTATACAACTCTGCAAGTTTCATCGTCTGTTCACTAAGCATTTTACAAGCTGGACATTGGAAATCAGAAAAAATTGCCATATGGATCGGAGCATTTTGAGCTTCTGCAATTTTAAATTCAGAAGCAGGATTTGGCATACCTAAGTTTGGTAGTTTGTAGTATTGATCAATAAGACTAACAGCAATTGAAGATTTAGCATTTTCTTTCGATAAAATATTAGCGCGGATAATATATCCAATGATTAGAGTAATAACTAAGAAAATAGCAAGTATTCCAAAATTTGGTTTAAAGTCTGAACTTTTCTGGAAAAATAAATACAGCATAACACCAGAGAAGATGTAGTAAGCTGTACACATTGGGCATAAGCCGCCTAAAACGAAGAGCGAATAAAGAAACAGAACAATACAGCCAATGAAGTTTACAATAAGTGTAAAGTAAATGGTTCTCTCATATTCTTCATTTTTAATGATCAAACCAAAAAGAACTAATCCTGCAATGATTGCTCCAAAAATAGAAGTTGGAACCATGAAAAGGTTACCAAATGCAGAAGTGGTAGTTTTGTCACAATTAAAGAATGAATTGAAATTACATAATGAACCAGATGAAAGCCCGGTTGGGTATAAAACTTCATAGTAATGGTTTGTTAAATAAAGTGAAGTTCCGAGCATCAAGAGGCCAAATAATAGTGTTAGGGCCATGGTGCTGATGCTATCCTCACGATACAGCGATTTTCCTTTCATAAATTCTCCTGTTTTATTTTAAATACATTCCAATTTCTAAATTCAGTTTTATTTCGACGATAAGAGTAAAAATTTTCATCGTCGCGAGTATCCAGTAAGCAGTCAATTATTATAGTAGTTGGATAAGTTTTTTTAAGATCATCCACTAGTTTGGCAGTGAGATCAAAGAAAAGTTTTCCTTCATGTTGATGATAAAAATTCATGTCGGTAAAATGATCTTTAAAGTTTTCCTGCACTTCAAAATTTTTAAGCCTAATATGTGGCCCTAAAAAAATTGTGTGAACGTCTAATTCTTGAATTTTTTTATCGAGTGCAATTTGGTTTTTTATTCCCGCCCAACCAGCATGGACCATAGCATTTCCAATTTTTCCTAAAAATAAAATAGGGGTGCAGTCTGCTGTAAGCACAGCTAAATTATGTTTTTTTTCAAGATCGATTATTCCATCACCTGTTCCAATGATCTCTAAGTTCTTTGTTTGTGAATCAATGGTGAGCACTAAATCACTATGTATTTGCTTAACCCTTTGCACTGGAAAAGGAGGCTTCGTATTATGAACTTCGAAAACACCTTCTGGGAAAGTGTGGCCGTATGTGATTGCCATTTAGTATTAACCTCTTTGCAGTTGCTCTTGTCCGATACTCAGGACATCTTGAAATATTTTAGGGGGTGCAACTTCAAAACGCAATTTCTCTTTGGTGATAGGGTGAACGAAGCCCAAAACTTTTGCATGCAAAAAAGGAGATTCGATATTTTTTAAAAGTTCAGAATAATTACTACCTAGCCTTCGGCGGTGTTCATTGGGGTTTCCATAAAGTGGGTCCATCATTAATGCTCGTTTTAAAAGATCAGCTGCGTGCACTCTAATTTGATGGGTGCGACCTGTTTCTAATTTAAATTCGACGTGTGCGAAATGTTCGTACTGAGTAAGAGTTCGATAGTAGGTAAGTGCCTTTTTGCCATGGCGAACATTGGCCGCCATTTTTAATCGGTTGTGCGGATCACGACCAATTGTACTTTCGAGTCTTCCAGATGGCTCCATTCTTGCGCCCATTATCAGAGCTTCATAATATCTTTCAATGTCGTGAGAAGAAAAAAGTAACACCAAACCTTCAT
>CAZNGN010000068.1:0-2174 GCA_964572865.1 uncultured Bacteriovoracaceae bacterium
TTCAAATCATGGGCCAAAAATAGAACTAGTTGCTCCAGGTGAATTTATTATTTCAACCATTCCAGAGGGCTTAGAGTCTAGGCTTTTAAGATTAAAAGGATACGATTCAAAAAGAGGTTCTTCACAAGCTTCGCCTCTAGTTGCAGGAGTCGCGGCAACCTTAAAGGCCATAAAACCATCACTTCGATCAGATGATTTGAAAACAATTTTATTAAGTTCCAGTAATGCATTTTTAGCTTCAACAAAAAAAATTCTTTTTGGCGAATTGAACATGCGTAATGCTATTTCTAAAATTGATATGTCTGAAAGTATTATTTTGCCGCAGACAAAAGAGTCAACCGAGGTGAAGGTTGCAAATAATGGGGATTTTGAATTTAAGTTTAAATTAAAAAAAATTGAAGCAAATTCCCAGAGTGTTGAAAATGAAAAAATTCAAATTTGTTTGCAGGTAAATAATGGAATTCGAGTTGTTGATCCATGTAAAGAAATGGTGGTAGTGCCTTCGAAATTATTAGAGACTAGCTTTAAGTTAACGCTAGATAATTTTAATATGGATTCACATCAAGATGTGATAGTGAAAATTAAAAGAAGCAATTTAAACGATTTGTCATTTCCGCAGACATTAATACTTTCTCGCGATTTACTGGAAGTTTCTGAAAAGTTAAATTTAAATGTTTCAGATGTAATTGCGCAAGATCTTTTATCTACGTCGAATGATCGTTTGATCGCAAGGCTACAAAGTCTTTTACGGTCCGAGGGAACAAGCCCTGCTTTTTTTGCTTTAGAAAAAAATGCTCAGAAAGAAAATGCGAGCGTATACACCATTCTTCGAAAAAACAATGTAACAAGTACGATTGAAAAAGTGCGATTCACATTGCCGAAATTATCTCGCTTAATTACTGTCCATGAACGCGATTTGAATTTTGATGGAGCAAGCGATTATTTATTTTATGGACTAAATGAAAAGAAAGATAAAATCATAATGGGCGTTTTTAAAAATAACGGCGAAGCCTTGTTTGCAAATAAAAATATTTGGAAATTGGCACTTTCAACGTTTGAAGGCTTACCAGTAGAGGGTAATCGTGAAAATTTCTCCTGGCTAAAATTAAATAGTGCTGAGTTTGGTGCGATTTTAGTACCAAGTTTTTTAAGAAACTACACGACTCCTGATTTGGATAACTCAACAAATATCCTAGATCGTTTATTAGGTGCCAGAAATCATTTTTTCTATCTTGAGCCGAAGTTTAATGAAGATTCAAAAGATATTGAGTTGCGCTTGCGCATCCTAGATTCATTCAATGTAAGAAGCCAGGTCATTAACAAGATTTCTTCTATCGATGATCCAGAGCTAGTAGTAATGGATCGATTGCTGCCGCAAACTGAAAGTGAAAAAAATGACGGGCAAGTGAGTGCTTCGCTCTCATTGCAAACAGAAAGTTTAGGAAAATCTTATTTGGTAAAAATTTCTGAAGTTAAAAATGACAAAGTTGAATATGTTTTAGAAGAGATGCAAACTAATATACCAGGGATTAATCAATCGGTGGCCGTACCGGTTTTGGATGAGAATAACAAAGTTCAGAATGAACTGGTGTTAACCACTCTTTTAAATCGCACAACCACTCGTAATTTATTTTTCAATAAGGCCCAAAATGTTGAAGGTAAAAATATTTTCTATCAAGCAGTAAGCTATGATGATCCGGTTATAAATTTGACTGGGGCATTTACTGATAAAGATGAAACGCGCCACTTGTTAATTGAAAATCGATACTCGTTAACTTTGGCCACTAATAAATACGGCGAAGAATTAAAGCGCCAAAATTTACCCATTTATCGAGACTCTAGCTTTCCTGGAGTAAATTTCTCGGAGACTTTAAGTGTATTTCGCCATAATGGCGCACCTGGTCTTTTCGTGAATTCTACGCTTATATTTGGTGACAGACTGTATGTAGCATCATTAGTAGGGGAAAATTTCATTAGGCCCGTGCGAACGAGTATTGCAATTCCAAAGACTTGTGCAAATCTTGGGCTACAATCAGATCAAAATGCTCCAATGCTCGCGATGCTTTGTTTAGAAAAAAGTAATACGCTAAATATGGTGTTTTTTCCTCTTAATAACTTGGAGTAAAAAAGCTTTTAAATCCGACGGTTGTAAGCTATATTCCCCCCTGAATCTG
>CAZNGN010000069.1:0-1973 GCA_964572865.1 uncultured Bacteriovoracaceae bacterium
ATTTCAAGGAAACATCAGTGCTGAAGTATTAAATAAAGCAATAGCTAATGTCCCATAAAGGAATGACTAATTATAAACTTCTCCAAAGCTTCTGATTGGCTTATCTTGATAATGAGTCTTGCCTATAGAAACAATGGATGGCGCCAACTGTTTCATTTCTTGACAATGAATTTCATCCAAACCAGAAACTTTCAAGTCTTTGATTGTTTTCTTACAACCATTACAAATATCAAACATTGGACATGTTAAACAATCTTGCTTGATATATTGAATACTCATATCAGTCGAAAGCGGCGTAGCCATAACAGATGATTGCATTTCCTCTTCAAAATTTATTGAGTATTCCTTATCATCACCAAAGGCACCACAACTATAATAGTCACCTTTCGGCTGTAAACAGCGAATACCCGAATCGCACGAACGATTTTGCGGACATATTGTATTATGACGAGTCATTCGCTTTATCATTTGTTGAGTATTAAACTCCCACGCAGCCAATCCTGCGTTGTATATATCTATATAAATTTTGTATATACGAGCTAGAATAAAAGGGTGACCCTGATCGCCTGACGCCATGGCATAATTAAGCTTGCAGACAACACCCAATTTTTTTGCCAATAGAACATTTTCAATAGCAGTATCGACATTGTCTTCATTAATTACAGAAATAAAATCAGGACGATAGCCAATTTTTGATAAAAATAAATCTGAAATCGCTATAAAGTCAGACTCTCTAAACACCCTGTCCGTTGTAATTCGACGAGTTTCTCCATAGTTGAAGGACGTACAGACAGCCACTCTTGGATGTTTAAAGAGAGGAATCCAAATCTCAGGGTTTTTATAAAATCCCCACAAATTTGATGTAAAGCTGATTGAAGTATTTAGATTCTTTTTGTCTAAAATTTCAATAATATTCCAATAATATGACGGTGGCATCATAAGCGGATCACCACCATTAACTATAATTGTATTTGTTTCTGGAAATCTTGTTAGAAATTGTTCAATTTTTTGAATTGAAAGTTTTGTAGCCTTATCATCTGCAATATGAGTTGAACTACAAAAAGTACATTTAAAATTACACAATTCTGTTGGTTTAATTATTAAATCCATCTGTTGATGATTATTGCTAAGACAACCCAAATTGTAAATGCTATACTCAAATGAGCTGCGTTGCAGTCGTATGCATTTACAATGAACATTAAGGTAAGTTCGAGGCACCTACTTGCACTCTCATTTTAAGCAGTGTAGCCTTTAGCGATGAGTTTTAAATCAAGAATTAGCTTTAACCGTCCATATGCTATTGATATTATTTTCTTAGTTTTAGTTTTTACCACGACGGCATCATTTTCATGGAAAATTATTTCAGAACCTATTCTAGATTCGGCTGGCGAATGGACAAACCTACACCAAAGTTTATTTCAAGCCACATTGGTATTTTCTTATCTTAGTCTCATATTGAAAAACCATTACAGAAGCTTGTGGTTAGCCATTGTCATCGGTTTTTTTCTTCAGAAGCACCTCGTATTTGATGAAATTGTGCATCCATTTTTTATTGAATCTGGGCTCTACAAGTTCATTGGTCATCCTGCGTTCTCTGGCAATCCACAATACAGCAAAATTCTATTATTTTGCCCAGCACTTCTTCTTCAAATTTCTAATATTGTTCGACCTCATAAAGATAAAATTCGTTCATTTTTAAATTTTCAATATACGGTAGTAGTTCTCTTAGTAGCCCTTTTAAATCACTTTTTATATCCATCAGGGATTATGAAAGATATAATGCATTCACGTATTGAACAACTTTCGCATATTGAAGTTTTCGACAAAGCTTCATTTCGTAGCTTTTGCATTCTAATTAATGCCCGGTGTCGCGTTTCTGATCAATCAGGAATTCAAGTACTAAATGATCCAGATTTTGAATTTGATGATGAACAAACACAAAGTCTTGAGAAATTTTCACAACAAATTAATAT
>CAZNGN010000070.1:0-1942 GCA_964572865.1 uncultured Bacteriovoracaceae bacterium
CATGGGAGTAGTTGTCGTTGAACTCAATATTGAAAAAATTTCAGAATTATTATCATCTAGAGATGGAATGGGGGATTCAGGACAAACCTATATTGTTGGTGAAGATGGTTTTTTACGATCTGATATGTATTTAAATAAAGATCAATTTAATGTGAATATTAATTATCGAAATGCCAATCCTTTAAAGCTAGAGTTGATAAATTTAGAAAAAAAAGGTGAACATAATAAGCTTTTAGAGACGGTGAGCGTAAATGGAAAAGATATTTTAGCATCATACTCTTCGCTAGATGTTGAAGGAAACCGTTGGGTGGTTGTCTCTGAAAAAGATATGTCAGAAATATTGTCACCAGTTTATACTTTTTTAAAAACAGTAAGTTTAATAGGAATTATTATTTTATTAATTTTAGGATCTTTAGGACTTTATTTTGCGATTCAAATGTCAAAGCCTATAATTGATTCTGTCGGAAAATTAAATGAAATTACAGATGAACTGCGCCTTGATTCCGAAGAATTAAATGCTACATCGGTGGAGTTGTCAGAATCTGCAACTGGGCAAGAAAAAGCGTTGCAAAGTACTGTATCTGCCCTTGACGAGATAACTGCGACTATTGCACAAAATAGTGATAATGCTAGAAACAGTGCAAGTGTATCTGCTTCCTCCTTAGAAACTGCGGAGAATGGACGAGAAGTTGTCCGTACAATGATTCAAACAATGGATGAAATAAATATTTCGAATCAAAACATGATTAAAGAAGTCCAAGAAAGTAATCAAAAGATCCAAGATATTTTACATGTCATTTCAGAAATTGAAACAAAAACTAAAGTGATAAATGAAATTGTTTTTCAAACGAAGCTTTTATCATTCAATGCTTCAGTTGAATCTGCTAGGGCCGGAGAGCATGGAAAAGGATTTGCTGTTGTTGCTGAAGAAGTTGGGAACTTGGCAAATATGTCGGGAAAATCTGCTCAAGAGATTTCGGAACTTCTTTCTCAAAGTGTTCAAAAAGTCTCAACTATCGTTGATGATAGTAAAATTCTTTTAGAGCGCATTTCCAGAGAGGGAAAAATCAAAGTTGAACGAGGGCAATTTGTTGCCAAAGAATGCGGTGATGTTTTTAATAAAATTTATGATAACTTTACACAGGTTAATCAATTAGTGACTGAAATTTCAGATGCTTCAGATGAACAAAGTCAAGGCATGGGTTCCATAAACGAAGCGATGATTAAGCTTAGTGAAGGAACGGCGAAGTCTACCAATAGTGCAAAGAAATCGTCAGATGCCGCCAAAAAGTTAGATGATCGATCAAATGTATTACGAGAAACTCTTAGGAGTATCAATCTTGTTCTTTTGGGAAACAATCAAACATAGTATTTGATATTTGTAATTTTCAATTAATTGCATGAGGGTGTATACTTAAGTCTAATTAATAGATTTGGTGCAAATATGAATATGCAAATATCAGGATTTACTTTTATTAAAAATGGACTGACTTTAGGCTATCCGATATTGGAGTCAATTCAATCAATAGATCCTATTTGCGATGAAATTGTAATCAATGTTGGATTCGATAGTACTGATTTAACGGGTGATGATGGTACATATGAGTACCTACGTGATCATTTAACAGGGGATCGCTATGTGTTTTTAAAATCCCATTGGGATCCCAAGCTTAAAACTGCTGGGTTGATTTTGAGTCAGCAAACCAACATCGCCCTAGCAAAATGTCGTGGTAAATAAGCGCAGTATATCCAGGGAGATGAGTGTGTACATGAAGATGATTTAAAATATATTCTCAATGGTATAAGTCAAATGGAGACTGATTCTCGAATTCAAGGATTAATTTTTAATTATCTACATTTTTACGGCAATGTTGATACATATAAATATATCCGCTCAATGTATCGACGAGAAGTTCGACTCATAAAAAATGGATTAGGAATT
>CAZNGN010000071.1:0-1828 GCA_964572865.1 uncultured Bacteriovoracaceae bacterium
GCCATTTTTTCAAAGAGGATTTCATGTGTTTTGAAAAGATAAACAGTATTCTTTTTTAGGCGATGTTTTGCAATGAGCTCATTAGTATTAGGTGTTAGAACCCCACAGACTAAACAAACACCCCAATAGTTTCTTTTGGGTCAAGTAGATTTTTGGAAACAGCGGCAATTTTTACATCTTTAACAGATCGTCCGGCCGCAATTTCTTCACTAGAAACAAAACGTATTAGTGAGTCAGGTTTTGACGCAAGGTCTTTAAGTTTGCCAATAATTTCCGGAGCAAGCTCTGCGCGGAAAATTTCTAATAAACGAAGAGTCACTTGACCTTCCTGACCTGTACGTGTGGTTTCCTCAAGCTCAACATTATAGCCAGCAGGGTTACATTCTAATGTCTGCAACTCTTCATTCGTGAGCAAGTTTGATTCATCTACTAGCTCCTCAACTACTTCACGGCTTGGATCATTTTCTCTACCTTTCCCGCTCAAAAACCATTCGCGATATTCGTTTGCCTTTGCACCAGGCATTTTAAAACGCAAATCATTCCCTTTTTCAAAAGCAGTTGAATCAATTCCCAAAATACTTTGCAATTCTTGCAGTCCTTCTGCTGTCCCTTCAATCGCTCCGCCGATGGGGGCTAAAAGTAGATCACCCTTTTTAGCGCGATTTTTATTAATTAAAAGCGCGTACCGGCCGCTTTCGTCCTGAATAATTATAAACGAGGCTGAGCTCACTCTAACTTCGGGTAAATGCATTACCTCAATTACTGGACTCTTTTTTTCGAAGTGGGGGGTAAACTGACCTTCTTGATCTGCTGACATATAAAGAATTTAATAGTACATTAAATTGTATCACAAACTATTTTTTAACTCTATTTTTATACCGTCGAATGGATAAACAAAAAATAAGGCCTCGTAAAGCCTTATTTTCTCTGAGCTGGCTGGTATCGTATGTTAGAACTGAAATACAGTTTACTCCACAGTTCAACTCATTATATTTTCAAATATCAGATTTACCTAAATAACCGCAAGCACATCCCTTAAATCTCTTATCTTGTAATCCGCCGCACAATCTTTGAAGTCAATTCCTGAGTGAGTATATAAAAAAGTTTTTGCTCCAAATGCTTTTCCAAGTTCTATATCACTTGGCGAGTCGCCAATTGTTATAATTTCGTCAAAATTTGATTTTTCAATATAATCCATAACAATATCTTTTTTTGTCCCGCTTACCGAGTGGGCATCGGTTGCAAAAGCCTTCCCTGAGGGAAAGAAATGAGATATGCCTACAGAGTCCATAAATACGATAAGCGACTCTGGCTTAGTATTAGAAACCAGAATTTGATCGTGCTTTTGTTGTATTTGTTCTAATACTTCAAGAGCATGGTTAGACACTTTAATATACTTGGCAATTATTTCGGGATGAGAAAGAGAAAACGAGAAACAATCATTTTGAAGCTCAATATGTTTTTTGTTGGGCAAATGGGGCAATAAATGTTCAAAGTACTCATACCATTTTTTACCATAAAGAAAACGGCACTGGTCTTCAGTAAATTGTTCAACAAAACCGTGTTGATTCAAGACCGTGTTACTCATTTCTAAAACGGCGTTTTCATTGCCCTTTTCCAATGTACCATGAAAATCCCAAACAAATAATTTCATAATGAAAAAAGCATAGCACGGAACGATTCTCCTGACAATCAGTTCGATCTCCCTTACGGGGTAAACAAAATTAAAATAAAAACTCCGCTGAATAAGCGGAATTTTTATTCTCAAATGTTTGAGCGGGTAGCGGGAGTCGAACCCGCGTCATCAGTTTGGAAAACTGACATAATA
>CAZNGN010000072.1:0-1825 GCA_964572865.1 uncultured Bacteriovoracaceae bacterium
TAGAGCCTGTCCCATTTGCCCCCGTTTTTAATGAAATGCGGGCCCCACTTTTCGTAGCACCCTGCTTGCATAGTGAAAATTAATCAGAAACTTTCTAAATGGCTTTATTTGAGTTAAATTTTGCGTAATCCCTGATTTTTAAGCGCAAGATTTTTAAAGAGAGAACTTTTAATTTTTTAAAAAAACTAAGCTGCTTCTTTGAATAAGAGATGTTCGTCAGCAATCACCATTCTTGAGACTATCCAAAGATTGTGAGTTAATACACACCAGTTAATTGCATGACGTTTATTTAAGGTGATTCTGCTCCGCAACGGTTTTCCTAAAAACACATTTTTAAAAATACCTATGCGCGCTTCTGTTTGGCTGCGGCGTGTTTGCAAGGAAACAAAAATAGGGTCGTTTAACCTTTCTCGCAATTGTTTTGGGCTCTTTGGACAGATTGCATTGATAATATTTTCTTTTTTCAACAACGTATCATTTTCTTTACTCGCAAAACCGCGGTCTGCACAACTTGAATAAATTTTTCCATAATTTTTTTTAATTCGTGTTACCACGGGTTCTAATAATTGACTATCAAAAGAAGGTTGTTCTGAAAACAATTCCCAATCAATAATCAAGCCGTTCATTTGTTCAGTCAGCACTAATCCCTGACCAAATTCTACTTCATTACCTGCTTTACCACGTACAATAACCTGTACATCTTTATCGTACAAGCTTAATATTTTATCAGCAGACGCAATCATTCGCTCACCAATAATACGCTCATGTGCTTGCTCTATAGCTTTGGGTAATTGCTCCAAAATTGCATCAATGCGACGAATGACTTGTTGCATTTGAGCTATGCTCCAAGCAGTTTTCTTCCATTCCTTATTGAGCAACTCACGGTAGTGAACAGCATGGCTTGCAATGCATCGGCTTACTTTTTTCATCGCTCTTAAAATACGTTTACGTTCCTTCTTGCTTTCTTTTTTTCGTCGTGTATGCGTCATCTCAATGCAAAGTTTATTCATCTGTTTTAATAACTGACTAGGCTCCATCATTCGATGCTTTAATCCTTGTGTGCGAATAGTTTTAATTGCCAATAATAAGCTTCTTGCCGCATCACGTAATAACACCCAATCTACTGGAAAATGAATATTGGCTTTGATACACGTACTGTCGGTAAATGTTTTTTCAAAATCAATAGAGTATTGCAATCCAATATTTTTAGATTTATTTGTATCCGATAATCCAGCCAACCATTGACGTATTTTTTCGGAAACAAATGTTTCATCAAAATATTTTTCATAACGCTCAAGCGTGCTTTTTGAGAGGGATTTTCGGTAACCAAACGTGCTAATGCCAGTGAACCATTGAAATAATGTACTATCTGCTAATCGAATACTGAATAGGCGATAAGATTCACCCGTCAAATGTCTGGCGATATTACAACGCAGTGCGTGTTTTATTTTTTGATAATGAAAGTGGGCTTTTTTAGTTTGAGAGAACTCTTGAAAGTTAAGGGCGTGATTTTCAGAAAATTGCTTTAACGTAGATGATACTATTTCGTACTCTAAATTACTTTTGATCAGAATTTCGTCGATCTTGATGAGTATTTCGCGAAACTCTCGATAATCGACTGTACCATAAATGTTAGGAAGCTCTGGACGGAATTCGGCTTGAAATGGTATATTATCCATGGCGTGTTATCCTGTTTTTTTGGTAGAAAACTGAATTATAACACGCTTTTTTCGGGGAAAAGTGTCAAATTGATGCTTTTTCCTGAATCTAATTTTCTATAAAAACTCTTTATTTAAATCGATTTTTTCAAATGGGACAGGCTCTA
>CAZNGN010000073.1:0-1697 GCA_964572865.1 uncultured Bacteriovoracaceae bacterium
AATACCAAGTTGAGCTCAATTCAGATGTTTTATATACTGACTTCAACATCAAGATTTCAGATTCATTAAACTCATTTAAATCACGCCTTCTTCCTTATCAACCAGCACCAGTAATCGTTAAAAACAAAACTGGTCAGTTGCAATTAGCTAAAATGAATTTCTCTCTTGTCCCCTCTTGGTCAAAAGATGCTAAATTAAAATTTGCGACTCATAATGCACGTATTGAAACAGTGATGACTAAACCTACATGGAGAATACCTTTCGCTAAACAGCACTGCATTATCCCAATTCAGTCTTTTTATGAATCTGTACACGAAGGTCCGCTTGCGGGTCATATAATTGAGTTTAGTCAGATTAAAAATGAACAACTCTACGCTGCTGGTATCTTTGATTGCTGGATCGATCCAAACACTCAAAAATCTGTTTTTTCTTTTGCTATTTTAACGACAGATCCATCCGCATTTATTTTAGATAATGGCCATGATCGATCACCTATTTTTTTAAATCCTCGCGATGCCTTAGATTGGCTTAATATTGAACTGACAGCAGAACAATTCATTGAATTCTTAAAAACACGCCAAATAGAACCTGAGCTAACTGTTAAAATAGATCGCCCTTTGAAAAAATTTAACTCTACAAAAAAAAATCCATCCATAAATAAGGACAGCCTATGAAATTTCGTTTAAATGATATTTCGCACTTTATTGAAACATCGAGCTGTAAAACAATTGTACAAGCTTCTCATAAATTAGAGATAAGTCAGCCTGCTTTATCTGAAAGCCTTAAAAGACTTGAAAGTGACTTGGGCTATACATTATTTTATAGATCACGTACAGGTATTCAACTCACCCCTAGTGGTAAACTTTTTTTAGAAAAAGCTAAAATAGCTCTCTCGTATCTGCATGAATTAGACATTAAAAATGATCAATCTGAAATTTTTGCTAACCGTACTATTTCCGTTGGGTGCCACACAACTGTCGCACAGTATTCAATCCCTAAAGCACTTAAATTTCTTAAAGAAAAAGCACCTGATTTCAAAATTGAACTCAAACACGATTTATCACGCAACATTCAAACTGAAATACAAAATGGTCGCATTGACATCGGCCTTGTTATAAACCCTGTTGAAGTCCCCGACCTAATCATTCAAAAGCTTGATTACGATAAAATATCAGTTTGGTCACATCCGCAAGTGGATGAATCAGATACTTTGATTTGCAATCCACAACTTTTTCAAACGCAATCGATTCTCAAAAAGTGGAAAAACAAACCTCATAAAATCATAGCCACAGACAGCTTAGAACTTATTTGCAGATTAACTCACGAAAAAATTGGCTATGGTGTTATTCCAGAAAGAGCCGTGCTACTTTCGCACAATCATTTAAAAGTACATAACCATTTACCTACATATAAAGACGAAATTTGCCTAGTTTACCGGCCTGAGTTTGGCAAAATAGCTTGTGAAAAGCTTGTCATTGATTCTTTAAAGAGTGCGATTAAGTCATACTAAAGTACAAAGACAATATAAACCAGAATCAAGCACTTCGTTGTGTTTGATCTCCAACAAGTTCAAGCTCAAAACAAGTACCGGTCTCACTTTTTGAAAGTTCAACCAAAGTAATTTTACCATCCATCATTTCTAAATATTTTTTCATTCTGTAAATCCCAGGTGCCGAACTGGAACACGATTTCGATTT
>CAZNGN010000074.1:0-1655 GCA_964572865.1 uncultured Bacteriovoracaceae bacterium
TACAAGACATGATCAGCGTGATCATCTATGGCCTCGTAGCAAGCGCAATTATTCTATAAGCTGTCGCTCACTACAGAATCTACTTTATATATTAGTCGTTGTTTTGTTTCAACATCTAAAAAACTGGCATTAAAAGAATTTTTGACGATTGTAATTATTTCTTCTTTTGATAACTTCAATGCAGACGCAATCGCAAGGTAGTTTTCTTGAATATATCCACCAAAATATGCTGGGTCATCCGAGTTAATAGTAACTAATATTTTTTTATCCATAAAAGTACGCAATTGATGTTGGGACAAATCATTTACTACTTTTAACTTAAGATTTGAAAGTGGACATAGAGTAAGGGGAATATTGCGCTCAGATAATTCATCAAGAAGGTCTGTATCATCAATTGAATGATTACCATGGTCAATTCTTGAAACATGTAAGGTGTTAAGTGCCTCCCAAACATAATCTGCTGGACCTTCTTCACCTGCATGAGCAACTGTCAAAAATCCCTCTTGTAATGCACGTTCAAAAACTTGCTTAAACTTAGCTGGAGGATTGCCGACTTCACCCGAATCAAGGCCAACAGCGGCTATCCATTTCTTGTATTTAAGTGCTGCTTCAAGAGTTTTCATCGCAGCATCTTCATTTAAGTGTCTCAAAAAACATAGAATAAGTTTAGAACTAATTCCTAGTTTATCCTGACCGTCCCGCAGTGCGTTGTGAATCCCAGTAACGACCGTATGAAATGAAATCCCTCGATCTGTATGTGTTTGAGGATCAAAAAATATTTCAGCATGAACGACATTTTGCAAATGTGCCTTGGTTAAATATGCCCACGTTAAATCGTAAAAATCACGCTCAGTAGTTAAAACAGCTGCGCTTTCATAGTATATATCTAAAAAATCCTGCAAATTATTAAAATTATACGCACGTCTAACTTCCTCTATAGATTTATATTTAATTGGCAAACTATTTCTTTGAGCAATTTCAAACATTAACTCCGGCTCAAATGTGCCCTCAATATGCAAATGCAATTCTGCTTTAGGTAATACCCTGATAAAATCCTCGATAGAACTCGTTGTCATAGAACTTAATAGTTTAATCAATATTTGGCATATCCTTGCCATTGGCACGGATATATTTTTGATGCTCATTAAGTTTATCTTTGCAGTAATTTACAACCTTCTCAGCAGATTGAACTAATTTTTTGTTCATACTTGCAGCACGCTGAACTGCGTCCATTGCAATGTGGAATCTACTTGTTTGGTTGCGGACATGCATATCGAATGGAGTAGTAGTTGTACCTTCTTCACTATAACCATGTACCGAAACGCGATCTACAGAGATCTTACCCCAGAGCATTTTGTGAATGTCTCCTACATATCCATGAAAGTTCACAACTACCGGAGCGGTAGCGGTAAAATAGTCATCTAGTTTGATTTTAGCAGCAACTTTTTCATCACCCACACCCAGTGCGGTAAGCTCGGAAATATTTACAAATCGTACTGCTACATCGGGCGCCAATTTATGAATCAACTTTGCAGCTGCAACAGCTTCAATAGTCATATGATCACCAATTGAGGCAAGCACGACGTCGGGATTTTTGTAACCGCTGTGTACAAATTTCCAAATGCCAATTCCCTTTTTATGTTGTTCATAGGCTT
>CAZNGN010000075.1:0-1652 GCA_964572865.1 uncultured Bacteriovoracaceae bacterium
ATTTTTGAAATTACAAAAGTCATTAATAATTAAAGGCACCTTCTTAGATTTTCAGGGTCCATATATTGAATTCAGTTTTTGTATTCTTCATTTTTTTGAAAGTAAGATCAGTCATTCTTTCGCTAGTTTCGCGCGGGAAAATTTCTTATGATAAAGAATCATACAATACAGAGTATTCCTACTTGCAGAGAATTTCAATGCGCTCTTAACGGTTACGGCCAACTAAAAAAACAGATGACTTTTTAGTATTGATGAAAATGTACTCGCTTTTAATGGTGGCTTGAAGTTAGATAAAGGCAAAATAGTGTTTAGTTTTTCCATTGATACTAATACTCGGCAGAAACGTTTGAGGGGATGGGTGCTTTTACCAAGCAAATTTTTTATACTTGAAATTGATCATTAGACCTTCATGACAAAGTTCAATCGGGCGATTACGAATGGAGAGGTTTGGGTCATCGACTGAATTACAAATTTCATAAATGTAATATACTAATTCTCACTTTTGATCAAAAATATTTCAATTTCTCTAGTTGAAATTCAGAACTACATTACATGGCTCGCTTTTTCCAATACGCATTTTGAACTAGCAGGAGCGGTCCAAAGAAAAGCGCGCACTGCAAATTCATCTAAAGATAATCTCCATTGGATAATGGGTCAGTTCTATCTATAAAATAAAGAGAAGTTGATTTAGGTTATGTTAAATATATGATTCGCGTTTAGGTTTTTAAAAAGATTTCTCACACAGAGCCTATATGAAATTAAAAACTTTTCTTTTTTTCAGTCTAGCTATCGTTAACCAAGCATTCTCTGCGGAAATGACGCTTGTGGAATATCTTGCACAAGTGAAACAATTGAATCCGGGCTTAAAAGCATATGAGTTGAGAGCAAGGGCTTTAAATGCAAAAATAGATCCTGCTGGAACATGCAAACTTGGACTTAAAAAAGATATTGCTGAGTATAGAGCGAATTCTGCAGAAAGTGGTCGCTAAACATCTGAAAGAGAAACGACACTTCTTGCGGCTCAGGTTTTTTACAAACTTAATTTTAATCAACAAGCATTATTACTTAATGAAAAAATTCGCGGACTCATTGAAGGCTCAGCTGAGAGTGCGCGTGTTCGATACCAAACGGTCGGTTCGGAACATCACGATTGGCTTTTGTCGCGAATTGAACTGAATCTAATAAATGTAGAACGATTTACGTTGAATGTTGAACAATTTGCCATTCAGTATTTCAGCAGGAGTAGGGTTCATTGCTCTCTCGGGGATTGCGGTTTTGAATGGTGTTGTTCTGGTTAATTATTTTAATCAGCTCAAGCTTGAAGGAAGAACAGGTAAAGATTTAGTTGTTACTGGAACCTTAATCAGGCTTCGTCCGGTGCTTATGACAGCTTTAGTTGCTATATTTGGTTTTTTACCAATGATGCTTTCTACTGGTATTGGCTCGGAAGTGCAAAAACCTTTAGCTTCAGTTGTTATTGGTGGAATTATTTCATCAACGATTTTAACTTTGGTTGTATTGCCAATACTTTATTCAATTTTTGAAAATAAATTTAAAGGAAGAGTGGCCCATTAAGTTGGGCCTATTTTTAAATTTACTTATTTGTACTTTATGAGAGGAATTTACAATGAAATTAATTTTATAGATCTTCT
>CAZNGN010000076.1:0-1641 GCA_964572865.1 uncultured Bacteriovoracaceae bacterium
CAAATAAGTCGGCTTCAGAAGATTGGGATTATTGGTTAAAGTTATTAAAGGAAGGATTATCCTTTTTTCATATAGATAGTAACACTGCCCTATATTATCGCAATGAAGAGTGGCTTTCTATGACAAATGGGATTACAGAGAAATCAGTTGTTGATTTGTTCTTGGAAAACTATAAGCTAATAATTAATGATTGGCCTACAACGGATGAAAAGATCTCAAACTATCGTAAAGTCGTTCAAGAATACTATGCACAGCGAACTCTTTATTTTGAAAATAATGGTATTGTAAATTTGTTTTCGTATGAGCGATTGATTCGAGAGCTATATGAACAATTTTTAAATGGAATTGTTCAGCCAACACTTAATTATGGAGAACTTTTTAATGATTAGTTTTAATGAAAACTGGCTTAGGGGAATTGAGCCGAACTTCTCAAGCGGAAAGTGTGACTATTATATTTTAGAAAATGGGGGATCGAAATATTTTATAAAAAACTTGAGAAATCATGAAAAGATTTGGAAAAATTTGTTTTCAAATGAGATTAAAATTTATAATAAATTTAAAAGTGTACAATTCCAAAATTTTAAAATGCCTCGACTTGCTCACTGCAATGAAGAAATAGATTTAATTGTACTTGAGTTTATTGATGGCATCAGTTTGTCGAAGGAACGATTTTTGATGACTGGAGAAATATCTGTCGCGTTACTAGATAAGTGTGCAGACATTGCTTTGGAAATTTCTGATATCGCAAATTTGCAAGATGTAATCGAAGAAAAGCAATTGGAGCTTGAAAATTATTACAAACGAACCTTGATACATGCTCATAATATGGAAATAATATCAGATGTTCAGTATGAGGTTTTAAATAAAGCAATTCACCAAATTGAATTTGAAATAGGTTTCACTCATGGTGATTTTTTATTGCGCAATCTTATTGCAAAAGGTGATGAAATTTATGTTTGCGATTGGGAATTCGCGGGGACAGGTATTAAATTTTTTGATCTTGCAACGCTTTGGGTTCAATTAATTTATCACCCCCATCATCAATTGTATTTAGAAAATCGTTTCAAGCATTTAGTGAATTGGAAATTGGTTGAAATAAATATCGCATTTATCTTGATCAAGGAGATACGGATTCATAAAAAGGATGAACTACTTGAGGAAGTTAAGATACTCGAAGAAAGGCTCCTTAATGTCATTAGTCGTTTGGGATGTGGAGCTAAGTGACTATGTTAAAAATAGCATTGGTTCACAAAGACATTTCAACACGAGTTAACAAAGGTGGTGTTTCTCGACTGTATGTAGAGTTAGCGAAAGAATTAGTGCAAAAAGGCCATGCTGTAACTCTTATTGCAAGAAGTGGTACTCCAATAGATATACCGAATGTTCAATGTATAGTAGTTAGGGCTTGTGATTCAATTCAGGAATATAATTGGGAAGTTTGTAGAATTATACAAGAAAGTTCGTTTGATATTTGTGAGTGTTCTTCTTGGGAGTATGAGCTGCTTCAGTCCTTGACCAGTATAGATAAAAACAGTCGGCCGACTGTGATTGTACGTTCTGAGTTTTGCTGTGGTGAAATTTGCAATGATGAAACTATGGTAAAAAACGAAAAAGAGCTTCTTGAGTTAGCTGATGGAATTA
>CAZNGN010000077.1:0-1620 GCA_964572865.1 uncultured Bacteriovoracaceae bacterium
TAAAACGCCACCGCTTACTGGCGAGGATACAAAACGACTAATCTATCAAATACTATCTGAAGATCAAAAAAATGAATTTGAAAAAAGATTAGAGCTAGATTTTTCATTTGGTATAAAGGGGCTTGCTAGATTTCGTGCAAACGTCTTTAACTCCAAAGGACATGTCGCGGCAGTTTTTAGGATTATTCCAAGTATTATTCCAGATTTTAAAGCATTAAATTTACCAAATACTTTATTAAAAATGACCGATGCTTCAAACGGCTTAATTCTTGTAACGGGCCCAACTGGATCAGGTAAATCGACAACCCTAGCTGCATTAATAGACTATCTAAATCAAAACGAAGCAGGTCATATCATAACGCTTGAGGATCCGGTCGAATTTGTCCATTCTCATAAGGGGTGTTTAGTAAACCAGCGTGAAATCGGAGCCGATTCTTTGAGTTTTCACAATGCCCTTAAATCTCTCTTGCGACAAGATCCAGATATTGTGTTGGTGGGAGAGCTTCGAGATGTAGAAACAATTGAAGCTGCATTGACTATTGCTGAAACAGGACACTTGGTGTTTGGAACACTTCACACCAATTCGTGCGTTCAGACGATTAACAGAATTATAAATGTTTTTCCTTCTCACCAGCAAGGGCAAGTGCGAACACTTCTATCGTTTGTATTACAGGGAATTGTAGCACAGCAGTTGATCAAAAAAACTTGGGAAAAGGGTAGGGTTGCCGCAATGGAGATGCTAATTCCCACACCAGGTATTAGAAATTTAATTAGGGAAGATAAAATACATCAAATCTATTCCCAGATGCAGATTGGTCAAGATAAAACAGGCATGCAGACAATGAATCAATCATTAAAAAAATTTGTTGATAATGGTGCTATTAGCGTTGAAGTTGCGTTAAGCTATTCATCGGCACCAGAAGAGCTGTCGCAGCAATTAGGTGTTAAGGGTAAATAATTTCAGGAACTAGTCATGGCCATTTGGAGATATGAAGGAATTGATAAAGCTGGTAAAAAAACCATAGGTCAGCTGAATGCTGCTGATGAGCGAGATGCAAGAAAACAGCTTCGCGTTCAATCTATTCGAATAAAAGTTTTAACTCCGCCTTCAATTTTAGAGTTTGATCTAGGGCAATGGATGGTAGAAAAAGGTTTTGCAAAGTCTTTTGCTGCCAAAGATTTAATGAATTTTACAAAACAATTATCTACAATGATTTCAGCGGGGGTACCACTTCTTCAGGCTCTGGAGATTTTGTATCGAGCAGAAAAAAATGCGGTATTGAAATTATCTATAAAGCAAATCGCTCAAGACGTGGGAGAGGGAAAAACCATTGCAGAGGCAATGGGGGCGCAAAAGGGCTTTGATAAATTGTATGTCAATTTAGTAAAGGCAGGAGAAGCAGGGGGGATATTAGACAGTATTTTAAAAAAACTTGCCACTCAAATGGAGAAAATTGAAAAAACCAAATCACAAATTAAATCAGCGATGATGTATCCAATAATTGTAACTCTTGTTGGTATTGGTGTAATTTGGGGAATGATGGTCTTTGTTGTCCCGCAATTTGTTGGAATGTTAAAAGATACAGGTCAAGAACTTCCTTGGATCACTCAGTTTGTAAT
>CAZNGN010000078.1:0-1520 GCA_964572865.1 uncultured Bacteriovoracaceae bacterium
CGGGTGCGCCATAAAAAAATCTTTTTAAATTCATAAAATTGCAAACCGACCCGAATGGATGTCTCGAACTTTTTCAGGTAAGCTCTTTGATATAATCATAACCCTTACTTCAGGCTTCCAAATGATTGACTATAAATTTATTTCTAAAGACGAATTTGTTCCTCTGTTCAGAAAATATCGCCCTGAACTTTTTCAAGATAATAACGATATTGATATCAATTCGCTTTACAGTGAGTCTGAAAAAGAAAAAATCAATGAGCTCGATAAAATGTGTACGACTCAGTATCGAATATACCTTACCGTATGGGATGATGAAAAACTTATTGGTTGGTCTTGGGGGTTTCAAAAAAGTGGAACTGAATTTTATATGTGTAATAGTGCCGTATTCCCTGATTACCGCAGAAAGGGAATTTATTCTGAAATTGTAAAAAAAATTATTATAAAAGCCCAAGAAGATGGCTTTCAAGAAATCACTTCAAAACATCATCCCGACAATAATGCCGTTATTATACCAAAGCTTAAGGCTGGGTTTGTGATTCAAGGTTTTGAGATCAATCCCCGCTTTGGATTACTTGTGAATTTAATTTGCTATAAGTCAGATAGCATTCTTAAGGTTCATAATCAAAGAACGGGGTCTAAGAAATTTTAAAGAGTTCCGAAAGTCATCCTACTTGTGATTCATAAAAACTTTGAGTAATTCAATTATGAAATTTATCACTTACATTTAATCGATACCCTTTTAATTAACTCAACTCTCTTGTAGTCCTAAAATATTAGGAGAAAAACATGAGTGAATTAAATGTAACAAGAATCGAAAAAATGATCTTTATCATTCGAGGAATAAAAGTGATGCTTGATAGTGATCTGGCTGAGCTGTACGGAGTAGAGACTAAAAATCTCAATAAAGCGGTTAAGCGTAATTCGGAAAGGTTTCCAGAAGACTTCATGTTTAGATTAAATTCCGAAGAGTTAGCTGATTTGCGGTGCCAAATTGGAACCGCAAAAATCGACAACAAAAGACGATTTTCACCTTATGTTTTCACTGAAAATGGCGTGGCAATGTTGTCTGGAATTTTAAATAGTGAGAGAGCTATCACTGTGAATATTTCCATAATGAGAACATTTACTAAAATTAGAAGTTTAATTGATTCTGACAAAATTATAGCGAAAAGGATTACGGAGCTTCAGAAAGAAACAAATGAATTGTTTGAAGTGGTCTTTGATCGACTTGATGAAGTGGACTTAAAAATCTCAAAATTAAAAAGAGAACTTCCTGCATTATCCCCACAACGAAAGCGCATTGGCCTAAAAAAATGAGGAGTTTAAGCAAGAAGTTCGAAAGTCATCCACTTGGGTGCGCCATTCATCATTGACTCTCATCCCACAATGGTGGAACACACCACGATAAACCTTTTCTATTGCCCACTATCCCACAAGGTGGTATAGTGGTATTATGATAGTTAGTTTTGGCAATAAATTAGCAAAAGAAATATGGGAAACAAATAGCTCAAAAACGCTTC